>NC_014935.1:0-700428 GCF_000186245.1 Nitratifractor salsuginis DSM 16511
TTTAACCCATCTTGGGTAGAATCGCCTCAGTTATTCACATATTCACATCTGAACATTGTCAACTATTCACTATTCTACACACCCCGTGTCCCAAGGAGAAAAAGCCCTCTATGAATCTCGGTGAAAAGATCATCCAAAAACTCCGCAAGGAAATCCCTCCCGAAGAGTATGAACGCTATCTGCGCCATCTCCATTACGATGACGAGGCTTCCCGCGTCGACCGTGTAGTCTTCCGGGCTCCCAATATCTTCGCCGCCCGCTGGATCCGCAGCAACTACCTCAATACCCTGGCCCACCTCTTCGAGATCGAAAGCGGCATCCGCCCCGAAATCGAGATCCAGGTAGGAGGCACAAGCCGGGCCCCCAAAGCCACCCCCAGGAAATCCCCGGAGAACAAAAGCACCGCAACCGCCCTGCTCAACCCCTCTTTCACCTTCGAGAGCTTCATCGTCGGCAGTTCCAACCAATTCGCCTATACCACGGCACTGAGCGTGGCGGAAAAACCCGGGAAACTCTACAACCCCCTCTTTATCTACGGAGGGGTCGGCCTGGGTAAGACCCACTTGCTCCAAGCCATCGGCAACTACCGGCTCCAACAGGGCGATCAGGTCATCTACACGACTCTCGAGCACTTTCTCAACAAGTTCCTCTCCCACCTCCAATCCCAGACGATGGAGAAATTCCGGGAACACTACCGCAACTGCGACCTGCTCCTGATCGACGACATCCAATTCCTCAGCCGCAAAGAGAAGACCCAGGACGAGCTCTTCCATACCTTCAACGAACTGCACAACGCCGGCAAACAGATCGTCATGACCTCCGACCGCCCCCCGAAAAAGATCGCTTTTCTCGAAGAGCGGCTGCGCACCCGCTTCGAATGGGGGCTCCAGGCGGACATCCAGCCCCCCGAGCTGGAGACCAAGATCGCCATCATCCAAAAGAAGTGCGAACTCGACGGAATCCGCCTGGATCAGGAGATCATCCATTACATCGCCACCCATATGGGAGACAATATCCGGGAGATCGAAGGGACCCTCATCCGCCTCAACGCTATGAGCGCCATGCTCAACCAGCCCATCACCCTGGAGTTCGCCCGCAACGCCATCAAAGACCAGCTCAAAGAGAAGCAGGAGAACATCAGCATCGACGATATCGTCAAGATCGTCTCCAAAGAGCTCAATGTCAAACCTTCCGATATCCGCTCCAAAAAACGGAACAAAAACGTCGTCAATGCACGACGCATCGTTATCTACCTCGCCCGGAACCTCACCCCCAACTCCATGCCGCAGATCGCCCTCTATTTCGGGATGAAAGACCACTCCGCCGTCAGCCACGCATTACGCAAGATCAACGAGATCGCCGAGAGTGATGAAAACTTCAAAGTCCTCCTCGACGAGCTCTCCCATAAGGTCGGAACCGTCACAAAGAAAATTGAATAAAAAAAAGATATAATTTTTCACGTGAAGAGATCGGAATAAGTCCCGAAAAAAAGAGGGAAGCGGAGATCCCGAAAAATGGGTTCCTGCTAAGGTTATTCACCTTTTCATCCCTTTAGACTGCTACTACGACTCTATTCAAATATAAAAGGGGAGCGCATGAAAATCAGGGCTCAAAAACAGGTCATCGAATCGATCCTCATCAATCTCCAACCCTTTCTGGAGAAGAAAGACGCCAGCCAGATCACTTCCCATGTCTATTTTGAAACCGGGCCGGACCGGTGTATCGTCCGGGGAACCGACAATGAGATCGGACTGCAGATCGTCACCCGGGAATTCGAAGTCGACCATCCCGGTTCCTTTACCGCCAACGGGAAAAAGCTTCTCGATATCATCCGCATTCTCCGTGACGATGAGATCATTCTCGAACTTCTCGACAATGCGCTGATGATCAAACAGCAGCATTCCAAATTCAAACTCCCCATTTTCGATGCCGAAGCTTTCCCCTCCTTTCCCGAGATCGACGGCAAACCCAAAATCTCTCTCGATTCGATGAATCTCATCCGAAATCTCAAAAAAATCACCCCCGCTATCGATACCAACAACCCCAAATATGAGCTCAACGGGGCCCTGATCAATATCAAAAACGACAAAACCGACCTGGTGGGGACCGATACCCGTCGGCTGGCCGTTGCCACCATCCCCAACAACTCGGAAGAGGAGTTGGCTCTGATCCTCCCCAAAAAAGCGATTTTGGAGATCCAGAAACTCTTCCTCGACCAGATTGAAATCCATTACGACGAAACGACCCTGATCATCACCAACGACGACTATTTCTTTTTCACCCGACTCATCAACGGTAAGTTCCCCGACTATGAGCGGATCATTCCCCGGAGCCTCAAATATCAGATCGAACTTCCCAAAAAAGAGATGCTCGAAGCGATCCGTCTGGTGACCACCATCGCCAACGATATCAAGATCACTTTCCTCAGTGACGCCATTCTCTTCAATGCCCTCTCCGACGACAACGTCGAAGCCAAAACCGAGATCGAACTCAATACCGGAATCCCCGATCGCTTCGAAATCTCTCTCAACAGCCGATATCTTCTCGATTTTCTCGCCCAGGTGGATCATGACCGATTCACCATCGGAATGAACGATTCGACCCTCCCCTTCATGGTCCGGGATGAGAATTTCATTACGATCATCATGCCTATTATTGCCTAAGCGAAGGAAAAGATTTATGCCCCAACAAGAGACGAAATATATTTTCATTACCGGAGGTGTGCTCAGCTCCCTGGGTAAAGGGATTACCGCGGCCAGTATCGGAACCCTCCTCAAAGCTTCTGGGCTCCGTGTCGGTGTGCTCAAACTCGACCCCTACATCAACGTCGACCCCGGGACCATGTCCCCTCTGGAGCACGGAGAAGTCTTCGTCACGAAAGACGGTGCCGAGACCGACCTGGACCTGGGACACTACGAGCGCTTCCTCGATACCTCCCTGACCCGGGCCAACAACTTCACCACCGGGCAGATTTACAAGTCGGTCATCGAAAAAGAGCGCAAAGGGGAGTATCTGGGCAAGACGATCCAGGTGGTTCCCCACATCGTCGACGAGATCAAAGACGGTATCCGCCGCGCCGGTGAAGGGAAAGACATCCTCATCGTGGAGCTGGGCGGTACCACCGGAGATATCGAAGGGCTCCCTTTCCTCGAGACTTTCCGCCAGATGAAGCATGAATTGGGCCGCAGCAATGTGATGAATATTCATGTGACCCTCCTGCCCTATATCAAAGCGGCGGGTGAGCTCAAGACCAAACCGACCCAACACTCCGTCCAGGAGCTGCGGCGGATCGGGATTGCCCCCCATATGCTGATTTTGCGTGCCGAACAGCCTGTCCCCACGGACCTGAAGAAAAAGATCGCCTACAGCTGCGATGTCGATCTCGACAGTGTTATCGAAGCGATTGATGCCCCGACTATCTATCAGGTTCCCATCAATTTCCTGCGGCAGGACATCCTCACCCCCATTGCCGAGCAGCTGAAGCTGGGTGAGCTGACTCCCCGGATGGATGAGTGGAACTCCCTGGTGCAGCATATCCTCAACCCTTCCGACGAGGTGCGGATTGCCTTTGTAGGGAAATATCTCGATCTCAAAGAGTCTTACAAGTCCCTCACCGAAGCCTTGATCCATGCCGGGGCCCATCTCGACAGCCGGGTAAAAATCGACTGGGTCGACAGTGAAAAGATCGAAGAGGAAGGGGCCGAGAAATACCTGGAGAATGCCGACGGAATCCTCGTCGCCGGAGGGTTTGGCCAGCGGGGTGTCGAAGGGAAGATCGAAGCGATCCGCTACGCCAGAGAGCAGAAGATCCCCTTCCTGGGGATCTGCCTGGGGATGCAGTTGAGTATGATCGAATATGCCCGCAATGTGCTGGGCCTGGAAGATGCCAACTCCCTGGAGTTCGACGAGAGCACCAAACATCCCATCGTCTACCTCATCGATGAATTCATCGATGCCAGCGGTACCCGCCAGGTACGCACGACCACCTCGCCTCTCGGGGGGACGATGCGCCTGGGAGAGTACCGCTGTGACGTCAAGTCCGGCTCCAAGCTGGAGGAGGCCTATGGCAACAGTACCATCTATGAACGCCACCGCCATCGCTACGAAGCCAACCCCCTCTATCGGGAGCAGCTGGAAAAGGCCGGGATGGAAGTCACCGGTGAATCCCAGGGATTGATCGAAGCGGTCGAAGTGCGGGAGCACCCCTGGTTCCTCGGTGTCCAGTTCCACCCCGAGTTCACCTCCAGACTTCAGCATCCCAACCCCGCCATCCTCGCCTTTGTTGAGGCAGCTTCCAAGCAGCGGAGCTGATGGATTTCCCCTACCCCCGCCTCCATTCCCTTGCCCAGATCGAAGCGCTGCTGAGAGAGCGTTTCGACGATACGTTCCTTTCGCTAAAAGATCTTCCGGACCCCTATGCTTTCAAAGATATGGAGCGGGCGGTAGAGCGGATCGCCGAGGCGATCGAAAAGGGTGAAAAGATCGTCCTCGTAGGCGATTACGATGTGGACGGGGTGAGCTCTACGGCGATTATGCGGCGTTTCTTCGAGGCGTTGGGAGTTCCCCTGGAGTGGGTCATCCCCAACCGTTTTCGGGACGGCTACGGGCTCTCGCCCACCCTCTTTCCCCGCCTGGAGCATGCCGATCTGATTCTCACCGTCGATAACGGGATCGCCGCGAATGAAGCGGCGAAGCTCTGCAAAGAGGCGGGGATCGATCTGATCATTACCGACCACCACATCGTTCCCGACACCCCGCCGCAAGCCTACGCCATTGTCGATCAGAAGCAGTCCGATTGCGGCTTCCCTCATCGGGAAGTCTGCGGGGCGCAGATCGCCTGGTACCTCTGTGCGGCCCTCAACCGCCGGCTGGGGGCGGGCATCGATATGAAAGCGCTTTTGGAGTTGACGGCCCTGGCGATCATCGCCGACATTATGCCTCTGCAGCATATCAACCGGGCGATGGTCCATCAGGGGTTGCGCCTCCTGGAGCGGAGCCACAGCCCCTTTATCGTCGCCTGGAGGGAACGCAACGGCAAGGAGCGTTTGAGGGCTGAGGATATCGCTTTCGGTCTGGCACCGCTGATCAACAGCGCGGGCCGGATGGAGGATGCCTCCATTGCCTGTGATTTTCTCTGCGCCCCGACATCGCAGGAGGCTCATAAACTTTTGGAGCGCCTTCAGGGCTTCAACGAACGGCGCAAAGGGATGGAAGAGAATATCTTTCAGGAGGCGCAGGCTCAGATCGATCCGGAGGCTCCCCTGGCCATCGCTATAGGCGAAGAGTGGCACGAGGGGGTGTTGGGGATCGTCGCCGCGCGGATTGCCCGTCGCTTTGAAGTTCCGGCGCTGGTGCTCACCCGTTCCGGCGCCTCCTACAAAGGGAGCGGACGGAGTTTCGGCTCCTGCCATCTCTATGAACTTCTGGCGACCCAGCGATCTTTGATGGAGAAGTTCGGAGGGCACGCGGCCGCGGTCGGGCTTTCGGTGAGTGAAGAGAAGCTCGGGCATTGGAAGCAGCGTTTGCAGGAAGAGGCGCTGAGCCGATGTCCCAGGGAATCCTTCGCCGATCCGGAGATCCTGGGGGAGATCGGATTCGATCTGCTCGGCTGGGAACTCTACCGGCTCCTGGAGCGTTTCGAACCCTATGGAGAGGGGAACCCCCGGCCCAAATTCATTACGCGTGGGGTTTCGGTCGAATCGCTGAGGGTCCTGGGCAGTGAAGGGCAGCACTTCAAAGTCCTCTTGAGTGACGGAACCTTTCGTCAGGAGGCGATCCAGTTCCGGTGCTCCGCTCTCCCCGAGACCGGCGATCGGATCGATCTGGTCTATACCCTCAACGAAAACCGTTTCAACGGGCGCAGTACTCTGCAGCTATTGATCGACAAATTTCGCAACGTTACCTGAGGATTAGCTCCCGCTTCACTCATTGGGAGCCGGAAAGAAGTATTAAAATATTTAATAATCTTTTAATATCTTATATGATAATATTCAATTCCATAAATTAAAAAGGAGTCGTAATGACAAAAAAATTGATCTCATTCCTGATGGCCCTCGGTTTTGCCGGCTTGATGGTGACAGCAGCCAATGCAGCGGAAGAGCCTGCCAAAAAAGCCAAGCAGACCCCCCAGAAGCTCTACCTGACCCCCAAAGAGGCCTATGACATGATCCAGAAGGATCCCAAGCATGTCCTCTTTGTTGATGTCCGCACGCCTGCGGAGCTGGTCTTCGTCGGTTATGCCAAGGGGATCGACAAAAACATTCCCTTCAAATATATCGACTACTCCAAGTTCGTGACGACCAAGAAGGGCAAGAAGAAGTTCGCCAGCTGGAAAAACCCCAACCTGGTCGCCGAGTTTGATGAGCAGCTCAAGGCCAAAGGACTGACACGCAATGATCCCGTTATCGTCATCTGCCGCTCCGGTGACCGCAGCGGTATGACGGCAAGCAAGCTCTACAAAGCCGGCTTCAAAAAAGCCTATACGGTCGTCACCGGTGTCGAGGGTGATATGAGCAAGACCAAGCCCCATCGCCGCAATGTCAACGGATGGAAGAATGCTGGTCTGCCCTGGACCTACAAATTCAACGCCGATCTCTTCTATCCCAAGCCCACTCCCCCTGCCGGGAAGTAAGGCCCATTCCAAGCGGCCCTATCGGGCCATCTTGGAAGATTTTGGATTATGGATTTTTGATTTTGGATTGAAAAAATCCGATAAATAACACAATTTTCTAACTCTCTCCTGTTCCTTCAACACTTTTATCATTTCTTATCATATCTTTCTTGAGTTCTTACAAAGATCAATGTTGAAGTTATTGGTTATTGGGCATGTTGAGCGTTGAGTACTGAGAGCTGAGCGTTGAGAGAGTATACTATGTGCAGAGTGCTACGAATCTTTCCAATTCAAAATCCAAAATCCATCATCCAAAATCCTCTTTCCTCTCTTCCCGCTTAGAGGGGAAGGACGCGGATGTTGGGGTCGAGCTTCTGCTTGAGGATCCCTTCAATGGCGAAGAGGGTGCCGGTGCTCGCACTTGCGCAGCCGCTGCAGGCTCCCAGATAGCGGATGTAGAGATCGGTGTGTTCTCCGTTCTCCTTCACATCCAGGATCTCCATATCGCCTCCGTCCATCACCAGCATCGCCCGGATATGCTCATCGATCACGGCATTGATGGCGGCTTTCTTCTCTTCGATGCTCATCTCTTTGAAGGGTTTGTCGGGCAGGGCGTTGCCGGAGGCCTTTTTCTCCTCTTCCATCTTTTGGCGGAGTTCTTTGAGCAGATCGACAAGGTAGAGGCTTCGGTCGCTCATCCCCCTACCCGGGGCGATGCAGCTTTTGCAGAAGGCCCCGGCACGGGTGTAGTCGGTGATCGCATCGACACTCTCGAGATCGAAATCCCGGATTGCCTTTTCGATCTGAGCCTGGGTGACGCCGGCACATTCACAGACGATGGGAGAATCTTCAGGCGTTTCGCCTTTGGCGGCGGCTACCGCCGAAGCGAGTGAGTCGAGGACAAAGAGGATCTCGTACTGCTTCTCGGGAGGCAGGGCCGGATTGGAGGGATGGTCTCTTAGGAAATACTCCAGAGACTTGTAATTGATCTTCGCTACCTCGTCGAGGCTTTTGTTCCGGCAGAGCAGAGCCGCCATATCGGCGGAGGCTCTCAATTCGGGGGAGCCGAAGATTTCATAGCGGGCGGCGATGATCCGCTCTTCGCCGTCGAGTACCCAATACCAGCGCAGCTGCATTCCGGTTTCGACACGGCCGAAGGTATGGGTAAAGAGCCGTCCTTGGAGTTTGGCGGCATCCTCTTCGCTGAGCCGGCCGTTGTTTTTTGGTTTTTCGGCGAGCATCTCGATCTTGAAGGGGTAGGATTCCCAGTGGCTCTTGGCCAAGACTTCCTGCTTGCTCATTTCTGCTCCTCAGTAGGGTTTAGGGTGGAAAATCCGCGCAGATACTCCAGCGACTTTTTGACGGTCTCGATGGTGTGCTCGATCTCCTCTTCAGTAGTGTTGCGGTTGAGGGCGAAGCCCACGGTGGAGTGGCGCAGCGCCGGATCGAGGCCCAGAGCGTCGGTCAGGGCCCGCTCTTTCCAGTCGCCGAAGGGGTGGACCGTCGCCGAGTAGGCGGCGACCTTCTCCCGGTTGAGCTCGTAGAGCATCGCTTCGCTCTCGACCCCTTTGAAAGCCGCCAGCACCGTATTCGGGGTGCGCAGGGCCCAGGGGACGAGGATCTCCACGCCGGGCAGGGCGCGCAGGGCCTCTTCGAGCTTGTCTCGCAGGTCCCGCATATCCTCCACCTCAAAGCCCAGGGCATCGGAAGCGATCTCCATCGCCTTGCCCATGCCGATAATGCCGGGGATGTTCCAGGGGCCGCTGCGGTAGCGCTCGGCTTTCATCCGCCCTCCGGGGATGATGGGCTGGAGCTCGACTCCCTCTTTGAGGAAGAGGCCGCCCACCCCGGCGGGGGCGTGGAGGGTCTCGGAGGAGAAGCTCAAAAAGTCGGGTTCGATCCGCTCCCAATCGACGGGGATGCGCCCCAGGGCCTGGGTGGCGTCGGTATGGAAAGGAACATCGTATTTCCGGCAGATCTCGGCGATCTCCTCCACGGGGTTGATGGCGCCGCTTTCGGCATCGACCATGCTTACGCTCACCAGGGCGGTGCGGGGGGTGATGTAATCAGTCAGCGTTTCAGGATCGATAACGCCGTCGCTGTTGACCGGCAGATAGTTGACCCGGCATCCCTGCTCTTCGAAAAAGCGGGCCAGTTCTAAGGTAGGCAGGGGTTCGCGTTCGGAGAGGATAATGTTGTTCTTGCGCCCGGTGAGGATGAAGCGCAAAAAGGTGCTCATAAAGACGGTGCTGTTGGCTTCTGCGGCGCCGGAAGTAAAGACCAGGGTCGCTTTGTCGGGGGCGTGGACTCCGGCGTAGCACTTCTCTACCGCTTCGTTGTAGGCTTTGCGGGTAGATGCGCCGAAATCGTGCAGCGCCGCCAGATCGCCGTAGGGCTGATCCAAAAATGGTTCCATCACCGCCTTGACCAGGGGGTCGACGGGGGTGAGGCGGTTGTTGTCGAGATAGACGTTCATAGGCTCGGGCCTCCTTAATGCTGAGTCATATTGTCAGGTTTCGACAATTATAGCAGAAAGAGAGACTTTCTTCTGAGATGGAAGATTGAAAATGGAAGATGGAGAATGAGTAACCGAGTAACCGATGTTATGTCATTGGTCATTAGTCATTTGTCATTGGGAGAAATTAAAGGGTATTGATCGGCAAGAGTGCTGGAGCAGCGACTTTAGTCGCTGAAATTAGCCTATGATCTTTAGAGCTATGCGACTAAAGTCGCTGCTCCTGTACCAATGATATTACTTTTGCATAACATCAGTGAGTAACCGAATAAGTGAGAAGTCGGCAACTGTCAAAAAATCGTAACACTTAGCACGTAGCACTTAACACGATCTCAGCTGGCCCAATGACCAATGGCTAATGACTAGTGACCAATTTTTCAACGCTCAGCGCTCAGCGCTCAACGCTCCCCTCAGAAATTCGAAGGGACGTTGGCGTTGATGAGGTCGTAGAATTCGTTGCGGGTACGGATGTCTTTTTTGAAGAGGCCTCTGAGGGCGGAGGTGACGGTGGTGGAGTTGATCTTTTCGACGCCGCGCATCTCCATACACATATGGCGGGCGTGGATGACCACGGCGACCCCTTTGGGGTGGATGGTGTCGCTGATGGCGTCGGCGATCTGCTCAGTCAGCTGCTCCTGGATCTGCAAGCGCCGGGCGAAGAGGTTGACCACTCTGGGGATCTTGGAGAGGCCGACGACTTTGCCGTCGGGGATGTAGGCGACGTGGGCCCGGCCGATGATGGGGAGCATATGGTGCTCACACAGGGAGTAGAATTCGATATCCCGTACCAGGACCATCTCGTCGTTGCTGCTGGTGAAGAGGGCCTTTTTCAAAATCTCTTCGGGGTCTTTGTGGTATCCCTCGGTGAGGAATTCCAGAGCCTTTGCCACCCGGTGGGGGGTTTTGAGCAGCCCCTCACGATCGGGATCTTCACCCAGGTTCTCCAGAATGGTCCGAACGGCCGCTTCGATCTTCTTGCTCTTGTCACTCATCTTTTCTGCCTCGGGAGTGTGGAATTTGGAGCGATTGTAGCACAGATGAGGCTTTTAGCTACTTTTTGGTAAAATCGTTGCCATTTATTATTACCGACAAAGGACCAATTCCGTGGAAATCAAAACCGAAAAGATCAATAACGCCAACGTGCTCATCAAGGGGGAGATCCCTACCAGCGAAGTGGAAGCCAAAGTGGACAAACTGGCCAAGGAGGCCGGCAAGCAGATGAAAGTGGACGGCTTCCGCAAGGGGAAGGTCCCCGCGCACATCGTCAAAAAGATGTACGGCGAGAAGCTGCAGGAGGATGCCGAGGGTGAAGCGATCCGTGATATGCTCAACCAGGCTTATGCCGAGGCGGGGATCGAGCCTGCCGAGATTATCGGGCAGCCCATCTTCAAAAAATACGAGAAGGGTGACGAGAAGATCGAGGCGGAGATTCAGATCTGCCTCCGTCCCCAGGTGGATGTGGAAGGGTATGAGAAGCTCGTTCCCTCCTATGAAGTCCCCGAAGTGAGCGAAGAGGAGATCGAAGAGCGCCTCAAGACTCTGGCCGAGCAGGTGGCTCCGCTGGTCAGCCTGGAAGAGGACCGCCCCCTGCAGGAGGGTGACACCGCCGTCTTCGACTTCACCGGCTATCTTGACGGAGAGCCTTTCGAGGGGGGAAGCGCCCAGGATTTCGAACTGCAGATCGGTTCGGGACAGTTCATCCCCGGCTTCGAAGAGCAGATGATCGGGATGAAAAAGGGCGAGACCAAGCGCATCAAGGTTACTTTCCCCGAGGATTACCAGGCGCCCAACCTGGCGGGCAAAGAGACCGAGTTCGAAATCACCCTCAAAGACATCAAGGTGAAAGCCGAGCCCAAGATCGACGACGAGCTGGCCAAAGCGATCACCAAAAAAGAGGATGCGACTCTCGAGAGCCTCAAAGAGCAGCTGGCTGAGCAGATCCGCACCGAGAAGCTCAACAAGCTCTACAACGAAGAGCTCAAGCCCAAGCTGCTTGATGCGCTGGTAGAGGCGTTCGAATTCGATCTGCCCGAGAACATCGTAGAGCAGGAGATCGACAACCTGGCCAACCAGAAGGCCCAGAGCCTCTCCAAAGAGGAGCTCGAAGCGATCCAGGGCAATGCCGAAAAGATCGAAGAGCTGCGCGAGTCGGTCCGTGACGACGCGACCCGCAGTGTCAAAGCGACCTTCATCGTCGATGCCCTGGCCAAGAAAGAGAATGTGGATGTGAGCGATCAGGAAGTCAGCCAGGTGCTCTACTACGAAGCGCTGATGGCGGGCCAGGATCCCGAAGCCCTTCTGAAGTATTATCAGAAGAACAACCTCATCCCCGCCATCAAGATGGGGATGATCGAAGACAAGCTCTTCGGCAAGCTGCTCGACCTTGACAACGCCGGAAAGAAATAGTATTCTCACTCCAATCGCCGTTGCTGTCTTCGCGGGCGACGGCCTCTTTCTCAAATCGTTCAATCTTCCTGAATCAAAGGTATTTCTATGAGCTATATCCCCTATGTCATCGAACAGACCGGCCGCGGTGAACGCAGCTACGACATCTATTCCCGGCTCCTCAAAGACCGGATCATTATGCTCAGCGGCGAAGTCAACGACGCCGTGGCTTCGAGCATCGTAGCCCAGCTGCTCTTTCTCGAAGCCCAGGATCCCGACAAAGACATCTACTTTTACATCAACTCCCCTGGCGGAGTGATCACCAGCGGCTTTTCCATCTACGATACGATGAACTACATCAAGCCCGATGTCAGCACCATCTGCATCGGCCAGGCGGCGAGTATGGGGGCCTTTTTGCTGGCGTGCGGAGCCGAAGGCAAGCGCTACGCCCTGCCCAGCTCCCGCATTATGATCCATCAGCCCCTCGGCGGTGCCCAGGGCCAGGCGACCGATATCGCCATCCAGGCCAAAGAGATCCTGCGGATGAAGACCTATCTCAACAAGATCCTGGCCGAGAAGACCGGCAAGAGCGTCAAAAAGATCGAAAAAGATACCGAGCGGGACTACTTTATGAGCGCTGAAGAGGCTCAGGAGTATGGCCTCATCGATAAGGTTTTGACAAAAAGTTTTGTGGAGTAATCGAGTATGATTCGTGACATCGTCGTCTATCCCGACAAACGGCTCAAAGAGATCTCCCAGCCCGTGGAGCGTTTCGACGAGGAGCTTCATACCCTGCTGGACGATATGTACGAAACGATGATCGCCAAAAACGGGGTGGGCCTCGCCGCTATCCAGGTGGCTGTGCCCGTGCGGGCTTTGATCATCAATGTCCCCGTGGACACCGATTCGGAGGACCCCAGGGTCCAGCAGCCCAAAGAGAATACCCTGGAGGTGATCAACCCGGTGATTTTGGATGCCGAAGGGAAGACCCGCTATCAGGAGGGGTGCCTCTCGGTCCCGGGCTATTTCGAAGAGGTGGAGCGCTACAAGGCGGTGCGCATCGAGTATCAGGACCGCTACGGAGAAAAACACATCCTCGAAGATGACGACTTCCTCGCTATCGCTGTGCAGCACGAGATGGATCATCTCGAAGGCAGGCTCTTTATCGAGAAACTCTCCCTCCTCAAACGCAAAAAGTTCGAAAAAGAGTGGAAAAAACGCCTACGTGGGAAAAAATAGCCCGTTTGGGCCTCTTCTTTTTCTTATAGAAAATCTTTCACTCTGCCATTTCTCAGTGCATCCTGATCAAATCTGTGGATAATAACGCAATACCAACGAGGAAGAAGTATGAGTGAGAACCCCGTTCAAACGGAAGAGCTGATCGAAGAGCGTGTCGCCATCAATACCATCGCCAGTGCGACCCTCGAGGGAGTGACGGCGCGTCCCATTACCGTGGAAGCCACCTTCACCAAGGGTTTACCAGGCTTCAGCGTGGTCGGCCTTGCCGGAAACGATATTCAGGAGGCCAGGGAACGGGTCAAGGCGGCGCTCATCACCAATGGCTTCGTCTTCCCCCCGCTCAAGATAACCGTAAATCTTGCTCCGAGCGACTACCGCAAGTCCGGTACTCATTTTGATCTACCTATCGCTCTGCTGATCGCCCTCAACAAAGAGTCGATCGACCAGGAGGATCTCTATGTCTTCGGGGAACTTGGCCTCGACGGCCGGGTCAAAAGCAGCTCGCAGCTTTTCCCATTGATCCTTTCCCTTCGTCAGCAGGGGGTGATCAGGCGGGCGGTTGTCCCCAGGGAGGCGATGGCGTATCTCTCCCATATCCCCGGGATCGAGTATTGGCCGGTGGAGACCCTCCAGGAGGCGATCGGCCTGATGAAAGGTACCGGGATGGAGGGGGAGAAGCCCGAGAGTGCCTATGAAGGGGAATCGCTCCAAATTGGGGGGAAGAGCTACTACTATCTGCGGGAGTACCCCGAGGATTTTTCCGAAGTCAAAGGGCAGGAGGTGGCCAAGCGGGCGGCGTTGGTCGCGGCGGCGGGGATGCACAACTTCCTGATGGAGGGGAGCCCCGGCTGCGGCAAGAGTATGATCGCCAAGCGTCTGCGTCATATCCTGCCTCCGGTGAGTGAAGAGGAGATCCTGGCCATCGCCAAGCATCAATTCCTCGACGGACAGATCCCCGACTTCCAACCCAGGCGTCCCTACCGGGCCCCCCATCATACGGCGACGTCGGCTTCCATCTTCGGGGGAGGAAGCAATACGGCAAAGATCGGGGAAGTGGCTCTCGCCCACCACGGGCAGCTCTTTTTCGATGAATTGCCCCACTTTTCCAAAAATGTATTGGAGGCATTGCGAGAGCCTTTGCAGGATCGCCGGGTCCATATCGCCCGGGTCCACAGCAAAGTCAGCTATGAAGCCGATTTTATGTTCGTGGCAGCGATGAATCCCTGCCCCTGCGGCAATCTCCTGGCCCAGAGTCGGGTTTGCCGATGCAGCGAAGCGGAGATCAAACGCTACCGCAACCGCCTCTCGGATCCCTTCCTCGATCGGATCGATTTGTTTGTGACGATGCAGGAGGTGGAAGCCGGCGATAGAGGGAGTGTCGATTCGGCGACGATGCACCGCCAGGTGATCGAAGCTTTTCTCCGGCAGAAGGAGCGGGGGCAGGAGCGGCTCAACGGCAAACTCAACGAGGCGGAGGTGGAGCGCTACTGTGTCCTGGATGAGGAGGCGCAGAAAGTCCTGGAGCAGGCCATCACACGCTTCGCCCTCTCCCAACGTTCCATCGTCAGCCTCAAAAAGGTGGCTCGGACCCTTGCCGACCTGGTGGGGTTTGAAATGATCGGCCGCAAAGAGCTTCTGGAGGCTTTGAGTTATCGGAGGAGGAGGAAGTAGTCGCACGTCGCAAGTACGGGGCTTTGCCCCTCAAGTCGGAGCTAAAGCGGTTTTTCGGGTTGCTAAAAATCCTTTAAACCTTCGGTAATATGGTGCCTAAAAAGGACTTTTTTACAGATGGCTTGTAAAAAAGTGCCCTATCTGTGGTTCAAAAGCGACGAAAAAGAATGGTAAAAGAGCAGGAATTCAGCGCTATTTTTGCCAAAGTTGCCGGCAGAGCTTCTCTTCTCGTAGACGTCCCTCCCGCCTCAGAAAACGACTCTTTACTGCCTACTTCTATGAGCACCAAACCCTCAAAGCCTTATCCCGGACCTATCATAAGGATCGGGAGTGGATTCAACGTCAGATTCATAGCTATGAACCGCCAAAGACTTCACCACATCCCAGACCGGTCACTTTGGTTATCGATGCGACATTCTTCGGAAAACGGGGAGAGGGCTTTGGTGTTCTTGTAGCTAAAGATATCCTGAGTGGCCAACTGGTAGCGTATCGTTTCATTCAGACTGAGACGCTCAATGAATATGCGATGCTTCGGCAAAGCCTTCTGGATCAGGGCTTTATCATCCAGGCCGTCACCGTCGATGGCCGACGGGGATTGTTTGGGCTCTTTGCCGACCTTCCGGTTCAAATGTGCCATTTCCATCAACAAGCCATTCTCACTCGTTATCTGACGCGCAGACCTACCTATCAAGCCTCTAGGGATCTCAAGCGTATCGCTTCCTATCTTGGACAGACAACCCCCTGCCGTTTCCGCTATATGCTGGAAGCCTGGCTCCAACGGCACAAAGATTTCTATGAAGAGAAAACCCCTGACGATTCTCCACGTGGATGGCATTACACCCATGATCGACCCCGCTCGGCCTATCGAAGTCTTGAACGCAATCTTCCTTATCTCTTCACGCATAAAACCCATCCTCATCTTGGCATAGCCAATACAACCAATACTTTGGATGGTGGACTCTTCTCTCCTATGAAAGCTTTATTGAAAATCCATCGGGGTATTGGAGACTCTATGAAGAAGAAACTCATCACTGATTTCCTAGAAAAAGCAATGAAATAGCAACCCGAAAACCCGCTTTAAGTCTCAAGTCGCAAGATTTTTTTGTGCTACGTGCTACGTGTTAAGTGTTACGAATTCTTCAATCCAAAATCCAAAATCTATAATCCAAAATCATATTCCATTAAAGATCAAAAAATCGCCGTAACTGCCTTCACTACTACGAATCCCCCGATCACCAGCCAAACATACATCCCCAGGGCCGTATAAAGCGGAGCCAGGCCCAGGCCCTTGAATTTGGCGAAGCGGGTCCCCATTCCCAGCGCCGTCATCGCCATCGTCAGCAAAAAGGTGTCGACACTGTTGATCCAGCCGACGATCGCTACGGGCAGGAGCTGCAGGGAGTTGAAGGCGGCCATGCCCAGGAAGTAGACGGCGAACCAGGGGATGACCAGCTTGACTACGGCACCTTTTTCACCGCTTTTGGCCGATTTGCGGGAGAGGTAGAGCCCCAGGAGGATCAGCATCGGGGCGATGAGCAGCACCCGGGTCATTTTGACGATGACGGCGTTGTTGGCCATCTCCGTCCCGGGGCCGTTGATCCCCGCGGCGGCAACCACCTGGGCCACTTCGTGGACCGTGCCCCCCACATAGATGCCGTATTGGGAGGGGCTCAGGTGTAAAAAGCCTTGGGCGTGCTGAAAGAGTGCGGTATAGAACAGCGGATAGAGAAACATCGAGATGGTCCCGAAGAGGACCACCATCGAAACGGCGATGGCGGCTTTGTACTCCTCGGCTTTGAGGACCGGTTCGGTGGCCAGTACCGCCGCCGCCCCGCAGACCGAGGCGCCGCTGGCGGTGAGCATCGAAGTGTCCCGGTCCAGTCCGAAGCGCTTCATCCCCAGCCAGCTTCCCAGGATGAAGGTGCTCGTGAGCATAATCAGCGAAACCAGAAAGCCCTCCACCCCCACGTCAGTGATCTGCTGGAAGGTGATGCGAAAGCCGTAGAAGACGATGGCGAAGCGCAGAATCTTCTTGGCAGAGAAGGTGATGCCGCTCTCCCAGGCGGGGGGAAAACGGTTGTGCAGGGTGTTGGCATAGAAGATCCCGATGACGATCCCGACTACCAGGGGAGAGAGCCCCAGGGCTTTGACAGGGGCGAGGCCGGCGATCCAGGTGGCCGAGGCGGCTACCAGGGCGACGAAGATGATGCCGCTAAGAGTTCCTTTCCTTTTTTCGGGAGAGAAGGGCATGAAATATCCTTAAGTAATTTTGATGAAATTTTCGAAAGTATAATATTTTTCTGATATTATTAAAAATAAAAATAAGTGTTGATCTCCTTCAGCACGATGAAAGAGAATCCCAATGAAAATGACCCTGAGACAGATCGAAATTTTCCTCAATGTAGTGGAACTGGGCCACTTGACCAATGTGGCCAAACAGATGGGGCTGAGCCAGTCCGCGGTCTCGATGTCCATCAAAGAGTTGGAGAACATCATTGGCCGTCCCCTCTTCGACCGGCTCAACAAAAAGCTGATCCTCAACGAGGTTGGGCGCAATTTCCATCAAGCCGTCGAACCCCTCTATCGGAAGATGGAGGATATCGAGTATGAGTTCCAGAACACCGAGGACAAAGGGACCGTCCGGGTCGGGGCCAGCACGACTATTGTCGATTACCTCATCCCGCCCATCGCCTGCCGCTATATGGGGCAGTATCCCGAAGTGCGGGTCCAGCTCAAGGAGGGAAATACCCAGCAGATCGCCGAAATGGTCAAGCAGGGGGAGTTGGATATGGGCTTCGTGGAGGGGGAAGTGAGCGACCCCGACCTGATCCGGGAAGTGATCGGCGAGGATGAGCTGATCGTCGTCACCGCCAACAAAGAGATCGCCGGCCGGGAGTGGTTCATCGACGAGCTGGCCGAGGAGCGCTGGGTGCTCAGAGAAGAAGGGAGCGGCACCCGGGCGGTCTTCCTCGACTACATCAAAGAGAAGGTGCCGCGGCTCAATATCTTTATGGAGCTGGGCCACACCGAATCGATCAAGAGCCTTTTACAGAGCGGCAAAGCCCTCACCTGCGTTTCGGCCCTGGCGGTGAGCGAAGAGATCAAGGAAGGAACCCTCTATAGGGTTCCCATCAAGAATTTCGACTGCCGCCGCCACTTTTACGCCATTTACCACAAAGACAAATACCGAAGCGATCTTTTCAACAAATTCCTCGATTTCTCCAAGGAGATGATCGGTGATTCTATGGAGTGCCGGAGCTGTGGGGAGTGAGGGTTGAGCGTTGAGTGTTGAGAGCTGAGAGATTGTGTTACGTGTTACGAATTTTTTATAATTGTCGACTCCTCATCTATTCGGTTACTCGGTTACTCATTACTCGGTTGCTCGGTTACTCATTCTCATCTTCCATCAGCGCAAGAGCGCGTTTGTAGTCTTCGGGCCGGTTGAGATTCAAAAAGGGCTCTTCACTTTCAAAAGGCACTTCAATGACCCCTTCCGAGGCCAAAAGCTCCTGAAGTTTATGGTTCTGTGCGGCCAGATGGGCTTCGATGCGGGGCAGCAGGGCGGTGGTGTAGATCCCGCAGAGGGGTTCAACGCCCCTCGGGCTGCGGGGGATGACGGCTTCGGCTTTTGGATGGCGGTTGTATTGCGCTTTGAGGGTTTCGATCACCCGTTCATCGACAAAAGGCAGGTCTACGCCCAGGATGAAGGCCGCTTCGGCGGGGATCCGGCTCAGCAGGCTCCGCAGAGCCACCAGGGGGGAGTGGACGGACCCCCTGTCTTCGATGATCGGGGCTTGGAAGGGGAATTTGTCCTCTTTGCTGCTCAGCCAAACCCTGGGGAAAAGAGCCTGAAGCCGGCGATACTGATACTCCGCCAAAGTGGAACACTCTCCGAAGGGGAGCAGCGCTTTGTCCTCCCCCATCCGGCTGCTGCGGCCGCCGGCGAGGATCACGGCATCATCGGGCAGGGGCATTGTGTTCCTTTCGTCGGCGGTGGATCCGGATCGCTCCCCAGGCGGCCAGGGCTACCAGGGCTTCGAAGAGGAAGAGCTGGTCGGGGTCCCACTCGTAGATCCATCCGGCCAAAACCGCTCCTATTGAGCCCCCCAGCCCGAAGGTCATCCCCAAAAAGAACTGCTGGGCCAGCTTCTTCTGGGTGTAGAGCTCGAAGACGTAGGCGATGGCGGCGGTGTAGTAGAGGGCGAAGTTAAACGCGTGCAGTGACTGGGCAGCGAAGGCGGCGGCCAGGGAGTCGGGCCAGAGCCAGAGGATCATCCAGCGCAGCACGGTGGTGGCGACGGCAAATTCGATGAGGCTCAGCAGCTCCCGGTTTTTGAGCAGGGGCCCCTGCCAGAAGAGCATAGCGATCTCACAGAGCACCCCGAAGCTCCAGAGCCAGCTGGTCATCTCCAGGGAGATCCCGTGGGCAGTCTCGTAGATGGTGAAAAAGTTATAAAAGCCCCCGAAGCTCACCTGCAGGAGAAAAGCGCTGAGCCAAAAGGCCCAGTAGCGCCGCAGGGAGAAGGAGGCGGCATTTCCGGGATGAGAGGTTCCCGCTTTATGTTCGCTCCGGTCGTAGCGGGCCAGGAGCCAGCCGGTGAGCAGAGTCGCCAGGGCCAGAACGGCCAGGTAGACGAGGCTCTGCAGCGGCGTTTCCAGCACCCGGCCCAGCCAGAGGGCGATGGCCATAAAGCCTATCGAACCCCAGAGCCGTACTCGGCCGTAGCGCTCTTTGCTGATGATCTGCAGGGCGATGGTGTCGACATAGGGTAGGACGATCCCCATTGCGGCACCGTAGAGGAGGTTGGCCAGGAAAAAGGCGGTGAAACTGTGGAGGGTGGCGAAAAAGAGGAGTGCCGAGAGGAAGGCAAGGATCAGCGCTCCGAGATAGTGGAGGCGCTCGACGCTCCCGAGGCGCCGAAAGAGGAAGGGGAGGAGGAAGCGCATCAGGGGTGACGCGGCGAAGATCATCCCTACCTGGGAAGCGCTGTAGCCGCTTTGGACCAGCATCTTGGGCAGGAAGATTACATAGACTCCCAGCAGGGCGAAATAGGCCAGATAGAAGAGCCCTAGGAGCCAGCCGGCCCGTTTGCGATCGGAGAGGGTCAATGCGCAGACCTCGGGGGGACGGGATCGTGGATCAGGCAGGTACCGCTGAGGATCTCGTGGAGGGTGCGGTGGTCTTTGCGGAAAAACTGCAAGATCCAGGTAAAGAGGAAAAAGTCCCAGACCGCCAGGAGCTGCCGCAGGAGTGCGACGGCGAAGGAGGGATTTTCGCCGCTGTGGCAGAGAACGACCCGCAACTCATAGGCCCGCATCCCGGGGGTCCGGCCGCTTCGGGCGATAAAGAGGGCGCTGATGAAGATATAGGGGACCAGGATCAGAATCCAGCCCAGGAGTTTGTGCTGGGCGAAGCCCTCCCGCCCCCCGAAGACGAGGTAGAAAACCAAATACATCAGGGGCATCAGGATCATAAAGCTGTCGGTGATAAAGGCTTTGAAACGCTCTCGGAGGGTTGCCGGTCGATGGGCAGATTCTTCCGTACCCTTGCGCTTTTTCTTCTCGGCGGGGGCTTGGATCCGTCCCTGTTTCACATCACGAAATCGCTGTTTGGCCATAAAATTCCTTTGTGTTAGTCATTGGTCATCGGGAGTAATTTGAGGTCATCATCCGCTCCCTCGGTTACTCATTACTCGGTTGCTCGGTTATTCATTATTATATTATCCGCCCCAGCCGTGCATTTTTCGGGCGGAGACGATGCAGCGCTGCGGGCTGAGCTCGATGAGGCTTCCGGCGACATAGTTGGCCGCTTCCAGCGCCTCCTGCCATCCGGGAGCCTCTGCCGGGGAGCAGAAAAGATAGAAGCTCCCGGCATTGACCAGGCCGGTGTAAACCTTCCTGGCGAAGGCTATGGGCTCTTCGGGGGGAATGGCGGTGATGAAAGCGTGGTTGTAGAGACGGCCCTGGAGGTTGTAGCGGGGCTGATCTACGCGGTAGGGGCGGAGACGGATCTCCGGTGCTTCGGGAGCCCTTTGTGCCAGATCCCCCAGAGCGTAGAGTTGGATCGAGTGCCCTTCTTGCCGGCAAAAGTCGAGCAGTTCCTCTTCCGGAGCGCCCCACTTCTCGGCGAAGAGGAGGAATTGCATCTGGGGATAGGGCTGCAGGGACTCCAGCAGGCGGCGGAAGGTTTCGATCTCGTCAGAAGCCATCGATTCACTCCGGGATGAGGAAATTTACAGGAGATAGTATAATCTTTTCCCATTAATCCCAAGCGATACGGAAAGTGCCTCGATGAAAAAAACTCTTGACGTGACCCTCCTGCAATTGGACAATCTGCGCCCCTATCGGCGTAATCTGGAAAAGATCCTCGCTGCGCTCGAGGAGGAGACTTCGGATCTGATTCTCGCCCCGGAGGTCTGTCTGACCGATTATGACTACGAGCATTTGGAGGAAGCGGTCGCCTTTGGAGAAGAGGCGGAGGCGCTATTGCTCGAAGCGGTGGGAGAGAAGATCCTCGCCTTTACCCGGCTGGTGAAGCGGGATGCCGGTTATGTCAACGAAGCGATCGTTCTACATAGTCACCGGGTCGTCCATCGGCAGGCGAAGCATCGGCTCTTTCCCCTGGGAGAGGAGGAGCGCTACCTGATCCCCGGTGCCCTGGAAGAGATCCGCCCTTTCGAGATCGGAGGAGTGCGCTACGGCTTGTTGATCTGCTTCGAGCTGCGTTTCAAAGAGCTCTGGCGGCGACTGGAGGGGTGCGATGTGATTTTGGTGCCGGCTCAGTGGGGCTTGCCCCGCAAACGCCATCTGGAGATTTTGGCCCGGGCATTGGGGGTGATGAATCAGTGCTATGTCCTGGTGGCCAACAGCGCCCGGGAAGATATGGCCCGATCGAGTCTGGTCGCTTCTCCTGACGGGGGTTTGATATTGGAAGATATGGCCGAGCGGATCCGGGGGGATCTTGATCTGAGAAATGTGCGGCTGCTTCGCCGGTATCTGAAGGTCTATTGAAACTCCGCTTTGGTGTGAACATTTGTTCATATACTTCGATTGTGCCCCATATAGCGGGCTTTTAAGCACCTTTTCAAAAAAGAGGGCTAAAATTATTATTAAAAAATATGGGAACACTCCCATCTGAAGATTGCCTATGGTCAATGCGTTGCACTTGAAAAAAATGGTCGAGGATATCGACGCCAAATTCCCCCTGGAGCCCTGGGTGCGTGAGGCGCTCCTGAAGGTGGACCGGGAAGCCTTCGTCCCTCTGGGATTTCGGCATCTCTCCTATACCCTGGATGCCCTCCCGATGCAGGAGGCGCAGTGGATCTCCTCACCCCTGACGGTGGCCAAGATGACCCAGCACCTGGAGCTCGAAGGGGTCGACAGTGTGCTGGAGATCGGTTGCGGGAGCGGCTACCAGGCGGCGGTGCTTGCCCAGATCGTTCGGCGGGTCTTCACCATCGAACGGATCGAACCGTTGCTGCGGGAGGCGAGAGAGCGTTTCCGAGCCCTGGGAATGAGCAATATCTTTACCCGCTACGACGACGGGCAGCGGGGATGGAAAGAGTACGCTCCCTATGAGCGGATCCTCTTCTCCGCCACCGCCGACAGGGTGCCCCAGGTCCTCTTCGACCAGCTGGCCGAAGGGGGGATCCTCCTGGCCCCGGTCAACGAGGGGGGCCTGCAGATCATTACCCGTTACTACAAACGCAACGGCCGTATCAGCTCCGAAGCGATCGAACCCTGCCTCTTCGTCCCGGTCCTGGACGGGACACAAAAATAGAACGCTACTTGACACCCTCCGAGATTCCAAAAGGGGAGAATGCCCATACAAAGCGGCCTGTCACCCTCCCTATGTTATGATTGACAAAGAAGTCAATCAAGGAGCCTCTTTTATGGAAAAATTGATCAAGCCCGCCGATTACGCTAAACAAAAGGGAATTTCCCGGCAGGCTGTCTATGCCCAGATCAAAAAGGGATTGCTCCCCTCCAAAAGCGTGGAGGGAAAGATCTATATCGTCCAGGAGGCAGACTCCCCGGCCGCCGGGCAGAAGACCCGGGAACCGGCGGGAGATGCAGCGGCACTCCTCGCCGCCAAGGATGAGACCATCTCCGTCCTCAAAGAGACCATCCGGGACCTCAAAGAGACCAACCAGATGATCACCTCGACCCTGCGCAGCGAAGTGGAGCTGCTCAAAGAGGCTTTCAGTGAGATGAAAACCCTCTACGCCGCCCGGATCGAGCATATAAGCCGGGAGGAGGCTCCGGAATTGCTCGAAGAGATCTTGGAACCCGAAGAGGCGGAGGAGGAGTTGCCCGGCTGGATCAGCCTCGAGGAGTTCCTCTCTACCCAGGGGATCGACAAAAAGAAAAAGCGTAAAGCCTTTGTCAAAAGAGTCAAGAGGCTTTACAAAAACGGCGACACCGCCATTGACAAAGAGGAGAAGGCTTTTCTCCTCCGTGCCGACAAGGCTGTGGAGATCCTTAGGGAGATCGAGCCCACCTGACCCCTTTCCCTCATCTCGAGTAAGATCAATTTGTCAAGCCAATAGAGGGGGAATCCGGTTTACTCTCCTTCGGCTCGGCTTCTCTTCTACTCACAATAGAGAACGTTCTGATGTTGAGATTTGAAAGCGTAGGACTTTCCACTCCCTGGCAAATGGTGAAAACTTAAGATTTTTTTTAGAGAAAGCTTGTAAAATACGGCACATAAAATGATAGTGAATATCAAAACAAATTCTTAAATAGGAAATTTTCAAAATGGTGAAAGAGAAGATCAAAGTCGTTTTGGTGGGACAGCCCAATGTGGGCAAGAGTTCCCTGATCAACGCCATCGCCCACGCCAAGCTCCACGTGGGCAACTTCGCCGGGGTGACGGTGGATGTCTCGGAGGTGAAGACGACCTTTTGTGATGCCCAAGGGTGTGCCGAGTACGAGATCGACATCATCGACCTGCCCGGGACCTACTCCCTCAACGACTATTCGATGGAGGAGAAGGTCACCAAGGATTATCTCCTCAAAGAGAAGTACGACCTCATCGTCAATGTGGTCGATGCGACCCATTTGCAGCGCAACCTGCTCCTGACGGCGGAGCTGCTGGAACTGGGCAAAAAGATGGTGGTGGCCCTCAATATGATCGACGAAGCCCGTCAAGAGGGGATCCAGATCGATCATCAACAGCTCTCGACCATCCTCGGTGTGCCAGTCGTCCCGGTCAGTGCCAAGACCAAGGAGGGGATCGAAGAGCTGAAGAAGACGATCGTCGAAGTCTACAAAAAGCCTGAAACGGAAGCGAAGATCGTCTACAGTGACTTCATCGAAGAGGAGATCGACCGACTGGTGAAATTCTTCGAAGAGAAGCATTATCAGAGCGATATCCCTTACCGTCATTTGGCGATCCGCCTGCTCAAGGAGGATACGGAGATCTACAAAAAGATGCACGACGAGCCGATCTGGATCGAGCTTCTGCCTCTGCTGAGGGAAGCGCTGGATCATATCTATCTCCACGCCGGTAAAAAGGATATCCGGGAGATCTTCGCCGACGAACACTTCGCCTTTGCCAAAGGGGCGAAGATGGAGGTCATCAGCACCCAGACAATGCGGGCGAAGAACCTCACCCAGAAGATCGACAACCTCCTGATCAACAAATATCTGGGGATTCCCATCTTCCTCTTTTTTATGTGGGGGCTCTTTCAGCTCACCTTCACCCTCGGTTCGATCCCGATGGATTGGATCCAGGCGGGATTTGACTGGATGGCGGCCGAGACCCACGCACTTCTGGGTGAAGGCGAATTGGCTTCGGTGATCGCCGACGGGGTCATCGGAGGGGTCGGGGCCGTGGTGAGCTTCCTGCCCAATATCATCATCCTCTTCTTCGGGATTGCCCTGCTGGAGACTACCGGCTATATGGCGAGGGTCTCCTTTCTGCTCGACGGCTTTTTCCACAAATTCGGCCTGCACGGCAAGAGTTTCGTCCCTCTGGTGACGGGTTTCGGCTGTACCGTGCCCGCCTATATGGCTGCGCGGACCCTCAAAAGCCGCACCGACCGGCTCATCACCCTCTTTATCCTGGGCTTTTTCAGCTGTAGCGCCCGGATCCCGGTCTATGTCCTCTTCGCCGGAGCCTTTTTCGGAGCCGAGCACGCAGGCAATATCCTCTTTTTGATCTACATCACCGGAGCCCTTTTCGGCTTGATGGCGGCGAAGTTTCTGCGGGTCTTCGTCTTCAAAGGGGAGGATGACCCTTTCGTTATGGAGATGCCCAAATACCGCTGGCCTTCTCTCAAGCTGATCTACCATGTCGTAGCGGGGCAGTCGATGGACTATCTCCGCAAGGCGGGGACGTTTATCCTGGCGGCTTCGGTGTTGATCTGGTTCGCCAGCAACTATCCCAAAAACCCTGAGCTGGAGAAACAGTTCCAGGCCAAGATCGAAAAAGCGGCCCCGGAGCAAAAGGCCGCTTTGCAGGGCAAACTCCAGGAAGAGCTCCTCGCTCAGAGCTACCTGGGAAAGATCGGCAAGGCGACCCAGCCCTTTTTCGCGCCCTTGGGCTTCGACTGGAAGCTCAGTGTCGCTCTGGAGGCGGGGCTGGCGGCCAAAGAGGTGGTGGTTTCGACCCTGGGAGTCCTTTACTCCCTGGGCGACAATGCCGCTACAGGAGCCAAGGCGCTCCAGGAACAGCTCCGTAAGCACGTGACCCTGCCTGTGGCCCTGGCCTTTATCGTCTTTGTGATGCTCTATGTCCCCTGTTTTGCCGCGATGGCGGTCTTCAAGCAGGAGACCGGCAGCTGGCTCTATCTCTTCTATCTCTTCGTGGGGACGACGGGTGTGGCCTGGATCTTTAGCTTTTTGACCTATAATCTCGTCAAACTTATGGTCTGAAAGGATCGATGACTATGCTGCTTACCGAACTGCACAAAGGAGACCGGGCCGTGATCAAACGGATCAACGCCGATCCCGAATTGAAAAACCGCCTCCACTCTTTCGGCATCATCCCCGGAGAGGCTCTGGAGGTCAAGGGGTGCTCCCTGGCCCGGCAAACGATGGAGATCGATGTGGACGGAACCCTGATCGCCCTGCGCAAAGAGGAGGCGGAGAAGATCGAGGTGGAGAAGGAGTAACCCCTCTCCCAGCTCTGAATTCTGCTCCGGATCCTGAGCAAAGTTCCTGTATACTATATCTTATCAAATTCGCTGGAACGGTTAGATTCTTATGAAAAAATATCTCTTGATCTTCACTATATTCCTGGGAGCTTCTCTGCTGAATGCCGGACCTCTCGATTTCGGCCAGACGTCACGGGAGGGCGCCTTCGTCGATCAGGCGACCGCGGCGTTGCAAAAACGGGTCAAACACTACCCCGGAGCCGACAAGCTCTACCGAGAACTCTTCTACACTCCGGTCTGGATCGGCCCCAAAGGCCCCACCGGCTTTGCCAAGACCCTTCTCGATCGGGTGGAGCAGGACCGGACCGTTCCTCCGGTTCTGGGTTTGCGAAAAGATGCCCGAAAACTCCGCCGGGAGCTTCAGGATCTCTACGCCCGCCCTTCGAGCCTCGAGCAAAAGATCGATATGGAGCTGGCGCTGAGCCGTCTCTATCTCAACTATATGCACTATCTGCTTTACGGGGGGATCGATTGGAAAGCCTTCGACGCCAAGCGGGCGGAGCTGACCAAGAAGTACAAGATCAAAGTGGGCTGGGAGTATTACCGGCCCAAAATGACCCCCGCTTCGCTGCTGGTAGAGGCGACGATGTCAGGAGACCTGCGCAGCGCCTTCGCCAAGGCGGAGCCCAAACGCTTCAAATATGCCAAGCTCAAAAAGGCTCTGGAGCGTTACCTGGAGATCGCCGACCGAGGCGGGTGGAAACCCCTGCCCGCTTTCAAGGCGATCAAGCCCGGGCAGAGCCATCCGGCGATCCCTCTGATCCGTCAACATCTGCGCATCGAAGGAGATCTGCCCGCTTCGGCTTCTCTCGATTCGGACATTTACGACGAGACACTCCAAAAAGCGATGCGTCGTTACAAACTCCGCCACGGTTTGCCCGGCACGCCGGTGATCGATGCCCAGACCCGGCGCTGGCTCAATACCAGTGTGCAGTATAAAATCGCAATGCTGCGGCTCAATCTGGACCGGATCAAATGGATCTGGCGCCAGGAGGCTCCCGTGCGGATCGAGCTCAACATCCCCGCCTTCCGCCTCTACGTCTACGAAGGTCAGCATCTGGTCGATACGATGCGGGTGGTCACCGGCAAACCCGATCACCCCACCCCCGTTTTTCACAATACGATGAAATACATCGTGGTCAATCCCTACTGGAAGATCCCCGAGAGTATCGTCCGCTCCGAAATGCTCAAACACCTGGTCAAAGATCCCTACTACTATGAACGGCGGGGCAAGGTACTGCACGCCGGCTGGGACGAGGATTCCCCCCGGATCGATCCCGGCACGATCAACTGGTCACAATACGTCGGCAACAACAAGACCATCCCCTACCGCTTTATGCAGGTGCCCGGCACTCGCAATGCCCTGGGGAAGATCAAATTTCTCTTCCCCAACAAATACTCGGTCTATATCCACGACACCCCTTCCAAGAAGCTCTTTTTCCGCAGCACCCGGGCCTTCAGCCACGGCTGTATGCGGATCCAGAAGCCTCGCGAACTCTTGAAAGTCCTGGCGCTCTACAACAGCAATATCGATGTGGAAGGGATTATGGAGCAGCTGGGGACCCGGGAAAAAGAGACCATCAGCCTCCTCCACGAAATTCCCGTAGATATCGTCTATCTCACCGCTTTTGTCGACGATTACGGCAACCTAAACTTCCGGAAAGATATCTATCACTACGATAAATATCAGATGGATCACTACGCCTACAATCCCAAGCGGAAAACGCCGAACACCCCGGCCGCTCAGGCCAAAGCTTCCCAGCCCGCCGGCAAATAACTCCTCACACCAGAAAAACCCGCAATTCCATCGCCCCGTGGGCCCCGATGACCAGGGCCTGTTCGATATCGGCGGTCTTGGAAGGGCCCGAGAGAAAGATCCCGTAGGAGACTCGGCCAAGCTCCAGAGCGGCGTAAGCCTCCTGCATCGTAGCTACAAGCTTTTTGCGGGGCAGGATCAGCGCCAGCGTCGTCGAGAGGGTCAGAAGGGAGCGAGGATAGGCTTCGGGCCATTCCACCCAGACGGCTCCGTTCTCCGCTACCCCCAGTTTTCCCTGCAGGATCGTTAAGTCCCTCGCCTTTCGGGGGTCGATCGGCCCGGAAGGTGCTTGGCGGGTATCGAGGAATTCTTTGGCATCGGGATAGGCGGATCGGATCGCCTCTTCGAGCTTTCCGGGATCTTCCACCCTTGTCAGATGCCCTCCGGCAGCCAGGAGGTTTTTCTCGAAAGCTTCGTCGAGATTTTCAGGTTCGGTGACAGGGACATTCCACTCCGGTCCTTTGACGGGAGGCTGTCGGCGCTTGGCCAATCGTTGGAGGATTTTTTCCCGGCTTGTCATCTCTGTCGCTCCTCATAGAGTTCCCGGAAGGATTTGGGAGCCGGACGCGGCAGCTCCCGATCCAGGCCCCAGGTGTTGAATCGGTTGTAGATGAGTCTTCTCGGCAGATACTTCAGGGCCCGGCCCAGTCCCCTCACCGCGGCCCGGCGCCATTTGGGGCGGGCGAGGAAAAAGGCGGCGATCCGCAGTCCCCGGCGCTTGGGGGCGAAGGCGGGGACCTGCACACACGCTTCTCTCTCCTCGTAGAGCCGGTCGTGTAGATCGATTCGGACCGGGCAGACCGCGTCGCAGGAGGCGCAGAGGGTGCAGGCGAAGGGCAGCGTGGCGTATTCGCCCGGGTCTCTCTCCCCGGCCAGGGCCGAGCCGATGGGGCCGGGGACGACGCTTTGGTAACTGTGCCCCCCGCTGCGCCGATAGACGGGGCACGTGTTCATACAGGCGCCGCAGCGGATGCAGGAGAGCAGAGCTTCCGCTTTTTTATCCAGGAGCGCGCTGCGCCCGTTGTCCACGATGACGACGCAGAGCCTGCCGCCTTCTTTGGGGCGGAGGAAATGAGACGTGTAGGCGGTAACAGCCTGCCCCGTGGCGCTGCGGGCCAGGAGGCGGGTGAAGACCCCCAGCTCCCGGGCGGAGGGGATCACCTTCTCCAGCCCCATACAGGCGATGTGCAGATCGGGCAGGGCCGTTCCCAGGTCGGCGTTGCCCTCGTTGGTGCAGACTACGATGCCCCCCTCTTCGGCGAGGGCGAAATTGACCCCGGTGATCGCGGCGTCGGCTTTCAGGAACTTTTGGCGCAGATGGGTTCTGGCGGCCCGGGTCAGGCGCTCGGGATCGGTCTCGGAGGGGTCGGTGCCCAGATGCTCGGCGAAGATTCGGCCCACCTCCTCCTTGCGTAGGTGGATGGCCGGGAGGACGATGTGGCTGGGGGGCTGCTTCGCCAGCTGGACGATCCGCTCTCCCAGGTCGGTGTCGGTCACTTCGATCCCTTTGGCTTCCAGGTGGGGGTTGAGCCCGCACTCTTCGGTGAGCATCGACTTGCTCTTGACGACTCGCTTTGCCCCCTGCTCCTTCAGAAGCCGGGTGACGATTTCACGCATTTCGGCGGCGTCTTCGGCCCAGTAGACTTCGATCCCGTTGGTTTGGGCCTGGGATTCGAAACGCTCCAGGTAGTGGCCCAGGTGCTCCAGGGTATGGGCTTTGATTTGCTCCGCAGCTTGGCGCAGCTCTTCCCACTCGGGGACGCTGTGCATCGCCCGGTCCCGTTTCTGGCGCACGAACCAGAGGGCTTGGTCGTGCCAGCGGGCCCGCTCGGCATTGGCGAGGAAGGCTTCGGCGTTGCGGGGATGATCAACCATCGCTCACCTCCGTCCGTCCCGCCAAAATCTCCGCGACGTGAACGAAGCGCATCGGCGTTTTGTCCCGCCGGGCCAAGCCCTCCATATGCATCAGGCAGGAGCGGTCCACGCCGGTCATAATGCTCACCCCCTTGCCGCGATGATCGGCGATGCGGTCCCTTCCCATCGCCGCGGAGACCGCGTGTTCCTGGAGACTGAAGGTCCCGCCGAATCCGCAGCACTCGTCCCGGTCGGGGCGGACAATTTCGATCCCCTCAACCTGGCTGAGCACCGCTTCGATCTTGGAAAAGTGGGGAATGTTGCGTTCGCTGGGAGAGGCGAGCTGAAGCTCCCGCAGGGCGTGGCAACTGTTGTGCAGGCCTACTCTATGGGGAAAGGAATGTTTGAGCTTTAGATTTTCTACGCCTACCACATCGTGGAGAAATTCGCACAGTTCGAAGAGTTTGGGGGTGAAGGCGGCCAACCTTTGCGCTTTGATCAAGCCCTCGTAACGGAATTTGGCGGTGGAAATGCAGCTGCCGGCGGGGGAGACCACATAGTCGTACTCTTCAAAAAGGTCCACGAAATGTTGGGCGAAATCTTTCGCCTCTTCCTTCAAGCCGTTGTTGAGCAGGGGTTGGCCGCAGCAGTGCTGGGGCCTTGGATACTCTACGGCAAAGCCGTGCTCCTCCAGCACTTCGAGTGTGGAGAGGGCCACGTTGGGGTAGAAGTCGTCGATATAGCAGGGGACAAAGAGCCCCACGCGCTTGCCGTCGGCTGACATTCCGCTCCTCCTTTTTGACTGATATCAAAAGTCATACCATTTTTTTCTCGTTCATTGATGCAGGAGATGCGACTTCAGTCGCATAGTTCTAGAAATCTTGGGCTGATTTCAGCGACTAAAGTCGCTGCCCCCAGCTCTTCACTTCGATAGATAAGCTTTGCTTTTTCCCATTGACCAATGACTAATGACCAATTGCGTAACATCAGTTTTTGAAAAAGTATAGCGCCTCCTCTCTGAGGAAAACGGCACCGGGATCAAAGAAAGGTGACGACCTCTTCGAAGGGGCGGCGCTTCTTCTCACGCGGCTCCTGGAGGCGATACCCCAGGGGCAGGAGGAGGACGCTGCGCTCTTTTTTGCGGTCCAGGCCCAGGATCTTGTCGACTTTTCTCGGCTCAAATCCCTCGATGGGACAGCTGTCCACCCCGATGAGGGAGGCGTAGACCATCATATGGTCCGCGGCGATGTAGCACTGTTTGGCCACCCAGCCCTGTATGGAGTGGAGTTTGCCGATATATTCTTCGTAGCGTCGGATATAGGCCCGGGTCGCCTCTTCGCTCAGCCCCCGGCGCCGGAACATCGCACTGTAATATTCGGGATCGGCCACCGAAGCGATCTGCCCCAGGATCACCACCAGGTCGCTGCATTCGGTGATCTGGGGCTGGTCCCAGCAGACAGGGCGCAGCGTGGCTTTGAGCTCCGGGTCCCGGATGACCAGAAAACGCCAGGCCTCCATTCCAAAGGCTGAGGGGGCCAGCCGGGCGGCTTCGAGGATGAAGCGGAGGTCTGCTTCGGGGAGTTTGCGCTCCGGGTCGAAGCGTTTGCAGGCGTGGCGGAAATAAAGCGATCGGGTCAGGGTTTCGCGGTCACACATCGAGGCTCCTTGGTAACAAATAGGATAAATTCTATCATCTTTTCTCCGTTTTAATGGGGCTGGGAACTCTTTGTGTTAAAATCGCCCAAACTTCCAGAGCAGAAAGGCAGAGCTATGAAAGAGTTTCACTTTATTCGGGACGAGATGCTGGTGCACGTCCCTGTCTGTACCCACGCCGACCCCCGCCGTATCCTGGTCGTGGGCGGTTGCGACAATATCCGCACGGAATTGGGGAAATATTCGATCTTCGAAGAGATCATCCATATCGACGCCCACGGGGCGGCCGAAGCGCTCCGGGGACTGGGGGCCAAGAAATTCGATGTGGCCATCGTGGCTGATGACCGTTTCGGCGCCGACCGGGAGTTTTGGATCGAACTGACCAAGCTTTTGGATGAGAAGGGGCTCGCCAGCGCGATGATGAGCGACATCATCACCCAGCCGGAGCGCTCCAAAGAGGAGCTCAAGACCCTGGGGGCGATCTACCGGATCGTGATGCCCTACCGCTACGAGGGGGAGCTGCAGAGCGACGGGATCCTCCCCAACCGCTACCTGGTCCTGGCCAGCCGCTTCTACCACCCCACGGCCGATATCAACCTCCAGCGGGCGGACCTGACCGACGGGTTCCGCTACTACAACAGCGACATCGCCGTCGCCGCCTTTCAGACCCCGACCTTCGTCAATCGGGAATATCTGGGGATTATCAAGCGCTGATGGCTTACGAGCACGCCGTCATCCTCACCGGAGGGATTGCTACGGGTAAGAGCACCGCGACCGCCCTGCTCCAGCTCTACGGTTTCCGGGTCATCGATGCCGACGCCATCGCCCACGAAATGCTCGACCGCCATGCCGATGAGGTGGTGAAGCGCTTCGGGGCCGAATTCCTCACCGAGGGGGGCAAAATAGACCGCAAAGCGCTGGGAGCCCATATCTTCGCCCATCCCGAAGAGCGCAAAGCCCTGGAAGCGATCCTGCACCCTCCCATCCGCGAAGAGATTCTGCGCCGGAGTGAAGAGCAGGAGCGTCTGGGCAAACCTTACCTTATCGACATTCCCCTCTTTTTCGAGAGCGGGGAGTATCCCATCGAAAAGAGCGTTGTCGTCTATACTCCAAAGGAGATTCAGTTGCGACGGCTGATGGAGCGGGACGGCTTCAGTGAAGAGGAGGCGAAGCGGCGCATTGACGCCCAGCTCGACATCGAAGAGAAGCGTAAACGGGCCACCTGGGTGATCGACAACAGCGGGGACCTGAAGCAGCTCTCCAGAGAGTGTGAGCGGGTCAAAGAGGGAATTCTCAAAACGTTTGAATGAAACGTTTTGGTATATTGGTGTATTGGTACATTTATCTATTGGTGTTGCGTTGCACTGAAATACCAATAACCAATACACAAATATACCAATAACAAAACCAACAAAACCGAAGGTTTGCAATGTTCGTCACCAAATATAACGCCAACGGCAACGATTTCGTCATCTTTCACGACAATCAGAAGCGGGACCGCCACGAGTTGGCCAAGCTGCTCTGTGACCGCCACAAAGGGGTGGGTGCCGACGGGATGGTCGTGCTGATCCCTCACGCCGAATATGACTTCGAGTGGGAGTTTTACAACAGCGACGGCAGTGAAGCGACGATGTGCGGCAACGCTACCCGGGCGGTGGCCCACTATGCCGTCGAAAAAGGAATCAGCGTCAATGACCGTGCGGAGTTTCTCACTGGCGCGGGGGTGATCACCGCAGAGGTCAACGGCCTCTATGTGGTCACCGATATGCTCGAGCCCAAGATTCTCCGACGGGATATCGAAGAGGAGGGGCTGCAGTGGTGGCTCATCGATACCGGGGTTCCCCATCTGGTCGCCGAGGTGGAGGATCTGGAGAACTTCGACCTGGAGATGGCCCGCCGCCTCCGGGAGAAGTACGACGCCAACGTCAACATCTACACCGTCGCCGAGGATGAGCTGCGTCTGCGCACCTACGAGCGGGGAGTCGAGGGTGAAACCCTCGCCTGCGGTACCGGGATGACCGCCTGCTACGTTCGCGCCAGAGAAGAAGGCAAGGCTCGGGACCTCTGTATCGTCTTCCCCCGCAGTGGCGACGAACTCTATCTGGAGTACAAAGAGGGGCGCTACCGCTTTGGCGGCAAGGTGGACAAAACCTTCGTCGCGGAGCTGACCCTCGATATTCCCCACTATATGCTTTGACAAGTAATGAGCAACCGAGCAACCGAGTAATGAGTAACTGATTGAGTGAGGAATCAATTACTTGGTGCGGTAATAATACACTCTCTCAACGCTCAGCGCTCAACACTTGACGCTCATCTGACGCTCATCACCCCTTGCCCGATAAAGGATCGCCTATGGACAATCTGCTGACGATCATCCTCACCACCATCATCATCGCGACCTTGCTCAATGTCCTTTTTAAGCGTTACGAGATCCCCACCGTCATCGGCTACATCATCTCCGGGGCCATCATCAGCCAAATCTTCGGCCTCACCCACGCCAGGCACGACGAGGGGCTCCACCAATTGGCGGAGTTTGGGATTGTCTTTTTGATGTTTACCATCGGCCTGGAGTTCTCCGTGCGCCATCTCAAAGCGATGCGCAAAGAGGTCTTCCTCTACGGCGGATTGCAAATGATCGTTACGGGCAACCTCTTTGGCGCTTTTTGCCATGAGATCCTGGGCCTGGACCTCAAAGCCTCCATCATCATCGGCTTCTCCCTGGCCCTCTCCTCCACCGCCATCGTGCTCAAGATGCTCACCGAGCGCAACGAGCTCCACAGCGGCTACGGGCGGGTGGTGCTGGGGATTTTGTTGATGCAGGATATTGCGGTGATCCCCCTGCTCCTGATGCTCTCCCTCTTTACCGCCACGGGGCGTTCCGTCGCCGATCTGCTGCTCTGGACGACGATCGATGCGGCGGTGCTGCTGCTGATCATCTTCGTGTTGGGGCGTTTCGTGCTGGAGCGTTTTTTGGCCTGGACCCTCTCGACCGATTCGGAAGAGATCTTCCTTGTCGCCGCGTTGATGATCGTGGTGGGGGTCTCCTATCTGGCCCATATCCTGGGCTTCAGCTACTCTCTGGGGGCCTTCCTGGCGGGGATGACCCTGGCGGAGACCCGCTTCAAATACCGGATCGAAGCGGACCTGATGAGCTTTCGGGATATCTTCCTGGGGATCTTCTTCGTCACCATCGGGATGCAGATCGAGCCGGAGACGATCCTGAGTCACTGGCTCCTCATCCCGGGGATCCTCGCGGGGGTAATGCTGGCGAAGGCCCTGGTGATCTATCTCCTGCTGGGCCGATTCCTGCAACCCCGCACGGCGCTCAAGAGCGCATTGGCCCTGATGCAGGTGGGGGAGTTCGCCCTGGCGATCTTCGCCATTGCTGCCCAAAACCGGCTCATCGAGCCGGAACTTGATCAGATCCTGATCGTGACGGTGGTGCTGAGTATGATCGTCACCCCCTTCGTGATCAATCATCTGCGGAGCATCGCCGATTGGTTTTTCTCCCGGGAGCCGGAGGAGGATATTCCTATCAGCTCTGCGGGCTATCGCGACCACGTCCTGATCCTGGGCTACGGCCCTCTGGGGCGTAAGGTCGCCGCAGAGCTCAAAGAACGCTCCATCCCCTACCTCATCATAGAGCACGACTACCGGCTGGTTCAGGAGGCGAGAGAGCGGGAAGAACCCATCCTTCTGGCCAACGCCGCTTCCGACCGCATCCTCAAAGAGGCGGGGGCTCCCCGTGCCCGGGCGATCGTCGTGGCGATCGAGAACGCCGAAAAGACCCGTCTGGTGGTCGATGCCCTGCGCCGGGTCGCCCCCGAAGTCCATACGGTGGTGGCGGTGCGCAACCGCAGTCAGGAGGAGATTATCCGCAGTTTCGGGGTCGACTGCATCGTCAATGCCTCCGAGCTGGTGGCCCGTCAGATTCTCGATGAGGTTCTTCACTGCCGGGTCATTGGGAAGGGTTAGAGATCTTTTATCTCTTTTTAAGGAATCAGACTCTATAATTCCAACCCTTCACCAACGGTCCCATAGCTCAGTTGGTAGAGCACCACCTTGACATGGTGGTGGTCAGAGGTTCAAGTCCTCTTGGGGCCACCATTAGCTTTCATCTCCGCAATCTTTCAAAATCTGATTTCTTTTTTATTTATCTGATCAATTATTGTCACCTTTATCCCTGCATTTCTGTCTACCTATAAGGATTTAAACAGAGCAAACAAAGCCCTGCCGAGATTCTTACTTGACAAATCGGCGATGCTTTATTGATTTTTCTGTTCATCAACGCATTTTCTAATGACGGTACTGCCGTCAGTCCCGGTTGAGGTAGCCGCTTCCATGCTTTTTGAGTTGCCGAGCATTGCGCCGGCCACGTCGCCTATGGACGCATCGGATATTACTCCGGTCGGAGTTTTAGAGGCGCATCCACTCAGCCCCAACATGATGAGACTCAGAACCAATATCATCCTCCATCGAGAATTTTGCTCAAGCATCATCGCTCCTCCCATATTTTAAATCATTCCAATTATAACCCAAGAGTCTATGTCGGATAAAAAAAGAGGAAAGGAACCTATATTGCCCATATTTAGGGGTAAAGGCGTGTTATAATCAAAAAAATAAAAGAAGGAGAATGAAATGAAAAAAGAAGAGTTGCTTGAAAGTTTGATCGTCGTGGGAGATTTGGGAGAAGTGAAGGTTTATCGGGTCTATGAAGAGACCGTCATCGATCCCAAAGACGATGCCCACACCAGCCACAAGCATAACAAGGGGACCCTGATTGAGGCCCTGCGCACAGAGTTGGTTCGGGCAGCGGATTTTGTGGATGCCCACAGGAAGATTTCGGAGGAGGTCACGGATAAAGAAGGACGATACAAGGCTCCTCACGGATCGGGTGTCAGCGGAGAACCCCACAATCTGCAACTCGAGATCGAGCACCGGGTGCTCAAGGAGATCGCCGACTTCATTATGAAGACGATCCGCGAACTCGAGCCCAAGCGCTGGCACCTCGCCTTTCCCGCCGAACACAACAAAGAGCTGCTGGATCGGATCGATCCCGATGTCAAGACGAAGCTGGATGTCAACATCCCCGAGGATTTGACCAAGCTCAAGCCCGAGAAACTCTTGGAGCGCTTCGGCGCCTAAAAAGGATCGTCTATCGATATCTATCTGCTCCTTTTTCTCATCATCGTAGGGCTGGGCAGTGTCCTGGCCTACGCCCTTTACCTGCGTGAAAAAAACTCCGAGCTGAAAAAGATCGAGCGGGGATTCTGCCCGCGCTGCCACCAAAGAAGCATCGTTTTGAGCGATCAAAGGGGAGGAGGCTGCGGCCCCAGGCTCGTGACCTACACCTGTCCCGAGTGCGGTTATCAAAACAGTTTCAGTGTCGAGGGTAGCTGCGGGGTTTAAACAGGGCTGTTATTCTCCTGTGCGGTGTGAATGGGCCTTGAAAATCTCCTAATCAAACCTTTTCCCTTAGTTGATCAAGTTGACATCTATGCAATAAATTTTTTAGTTTCTAGAAAAGGCTCTAGACTAGCACAATGCCAGAATAGAGCCTTTTTGTTAAGTATCCTTTTGATTGATGAGAGTATCTTCTTCATGTTTGAGGAACAACCATCCTACAGATAGGGTCATTAGGATCATCATCATTGCAGTCAAGAGATTCATGGCATCACCGCTGTCGGACGCAACCTTGGTACAGCCGCAATTGATCCCCGCATCTACGGTCAAGATCAATTCCCCTGCTTGCGGTATTACCGGTACAGTAAAGCCTTTGTAATCTGCTTTATTGCTATTGTTTCCTCCTTTTATAGGACTGTACACATATCCGTCTAACTCCGAAACATTTGAATAATCAAAATGTACCTGATATGCTTTTCCGGGCCTCAATCCTTCGAAGAGATAATATCCCGGCTTTCCATCCGGGCCGTTACGTGTTGTTTGGGTTTCCAGTACGTTACCGTCGGCATCCAATAAGGTGACAATAACACCATTGTATCCCTGTTCTCCATCATCGACAATACCGTTTGCATTCTCATCGATCCAGAAAAGATCCCCGATGGATGCTGTTGTGCTAAACCCAAAGTCCACCGCCAGATTGTCGGTGATGCCCACAGTGACGGTGGTACCGGCGCCATTATGAGATTTGTTGTTCTCAGAATTGTCATTAGGTACATTATTATCATCGGATCCTGCTGTCGGCATAGTATTCTCCGGTGTTCCTACGGAAACAATGTAGGTGTCGTTTGCGGGTACTTCTATATCGTAATGGCCATTGGCATCGGTGGCTCCGGTATAGGTACTTCCATCTAAAGCTGTCGCGGTAACTACTGTTCCTTCAGGAGGATAGGTGATGGTACCGGTGGTCGCATCTCCATCATAGTCGTCTTCGATCCAGACTAAGTCTCCGATGTGGACATTAGGTATATAAAATCCGAAGTCGACGGTGGCATTACTGCTCTTGTCTCCTACGGGACAACCACACCCAGTATCGCTGCCGTCTATCGGGGAAGTCTCATTCTCCGGTTCTCCTTTAAATCGGAGCTCTACGGTACCAGAGGTATAACTTCCATCCCCATTATCTGTCGCGATATTGGAGTCATCATCTGTATCGGTATTGGCATCGGCCTGCTGGGTAGTAGAGGGTGTGTAGCCTGCCGGAGGGGTTACCTTGATCGTATAATCGCCTTCAAGAAGATTACAAAAGCAGTATTTACCGTCGGAATCTGTTGTGACGGGCGTGATCGCCTCGCCATTGCCGTCGACGGTTACCGGATTGCCGTTGGCATCCAGGAGCTCTACTGTGGCACCTTTGATGCCCGATTCTCCGGCATCTTGTTTCCCATTGTTATTGGCATCATACCACACCAGTGAGCCTACACTTACGAAGGGGACAAATCCAAAGTCCAGGGTCATATTGCCGTTATTGTCCGCCGTATCATCTATGGGGGTGGCGGCATCATCGGCATCATCCCCATTGTTTGGGAGAGCGCTTACTTCGGCTGCACCTTCAGGCTCGCTATTGTTCGTCAACTCTATCACACCGGATGTGTAGGAACCGTCTGAATTGCGGGTGGCAATATTGGAATCACCGGCTACATCATTGTTAGGATCGGCAACCTGGGTTGTTGAGGGCCTGAATCCTGCCGGCGGTGTTACCTTCACCGTATAGTTGCCTTCCGGGAGGTTTCCAAAATAGTAATTACCGCTTGCGGCCGTTGTGATTGTGGCAATGGCATTGCCGTTGGCATCGGTGGTTACCGGATTGCCGTCTTGATCCAGCAACTGAACGGTTGCCCCCTCTACTCCTGTCTCATCGGCATCTTGGATACCGTTATCGTTGGTATCTACCCACACGACCGAACCGAGTGAGACCTGTGGTATATAAAATCCGAAGTCGACGGTGGCATTACTGCTCTTGTCTCCTACGGGACAACCACACCCAGTATCGCTGCCGTCTATCGGGGAAGTCTCATTCTCCGGTTCTCCTTTAAATCGGAGCTCTACGGTACCAGAGGTATAACTTCCATCCCCATTATCTGTCGCGATATTGGAGTCATCATCTGTATCGGTATTGGCATCGGCCTGCTGGGTAGTAGAGGGTGTGTAGCCTGCCGGAGGGGTTACCTTGATCGTATAATCGCCTTCAAGAAGATTACAAAAGCAGTATTTACCGTCGGAATCTGTTGTGACGGGCGTGATCGCCTCGCCATTGCCGTCGACGGTTACCGGATTGCCGTTGGCATCCAGGAGCTCTACTGTGGCACCTTTAATGCCCGATTCTCCGGCATCTTGTTTCCCATTGTTATTGGCATCATACCACACCAGTGAGCCTACACTTACGAAGGGGACAAATCCAAAGTCTACGGTCATATCCCCGTTGGCATCCGGCCCGGTCTCTTGATCTCCACCCTGTGCGGGTTCATTCACTGGCTCATCCCCTGCCCGCAACTCTATAGAAGGAGAGAATGTCTCCTCTCCGGGAGCCCCCTGTATACCATTGTCATCTCCATCCTTTTGGTCATCGTGTGTGTCGGTAACCGCCGGGCTACTTGAGGTTGGCGCATCTGCCGGGGGTACAATACCTACTACATAATGACCGGGCTCAAGGTTGTCGAAGAAATAATTTCCTTCATCATCTGTTTGCATTGTTTTGATAGCGGCACCGTCAGGATGACCATCCGCATCCGCATCGCGATAGAGATTTACCGTTACTCCAGGTATAGCAGCTTCGCCTGCATCTTGTAAGCCATTGTTGTTATTGTCATAAAAGACTGTTGAACCGATACTGACTACAGGCACAAACCCGAAGTCTATGGTCATATTTCCATTTGAGTCATCACTGTTATCGGCATCATCTCCCGGCATATTACCTGCTTCTATGACTTCCGCGCTTTCTGTCAGTGTAAACATCCCGGAAGTGTATGTATGTGTAGTCTCATTACGCTCTTTGATATTAGAATCATTGGCCGTATCATCATTGTCAGCTGTGTTTTGGATAGGACTAGGTACCAGTCCTGACGGTGGAGCGACCTGTACTTTATAATTGCCTTCCGGTAGTCCTCCAAAATAGTAGAGTCCATCCGAGCCCGTTGTTACGGTTCTGCCGGGAACCGCTGTAAAGTTACCATTACCATCATCGGCAAGCAGCGTCACAACGGCTCCCTCTAGAGGGGGCTCATCTGCTTGGGAACCCTGCAGACCATCTCTGTTTGTATCTGTCCATACATAGGAGCCGATACTCATCTTATATGAAAAACCGAAATCAAAACTATGATTATTGGCCCCTGATATCGGGATATCTGCCGGAAGAACCTGAGCGTCAGCATTGTCGCCATTTGCTACACTGTCACTGTCATTTAAATTTGTATTTGTCCCTTCTCCCGTATTTGCTTTTGTCAAAGAATAATCTCCAAGCGCAGTCTGCTTGTTTCCCCCACTTACATTAGGGATACGAATGGTATAGGTTTTGTTCGGGTGAAGATCTGTTACGTTATATTTATGACTCTCTGTACTGCTTCCGGCAAGGTCATTTGAAAAGATATAGCTACCATTTTCGTCCGTTGTCGCTGTGGCGATAACATTTCCATTTTCATCTAAAAGCTCTACGGTCACATCCTTGATACCAGCTTCGCCGGCATCCTGCACACCGTCGGCATCGGTGTCTAACCATACACGATTTCCGATTTCTATAGGAGCAGGGGGGCACAACAGCTCAATATCACCAAGCCCTGCACCTTTGGCCCAACCTACTTGATTGTAATCTCGATGCCTAAACAGATGGTATCCACGTGTCTTTTTCCCGACATCCGGACCGGAGTTGTTAAACCATGCGGGACCTCCGGCACGAAAATAGTCTTGATCAGATCCACTTCCGTCCCAATCAACTGGATCCATGGAATTAAGCACCAACTGTCCACTACCTGCTAATATAGCGACGGCACCGTTTGAGGTTTCACTGTGTCCGTTTGTATCGCTGTTTTTGCTAAACCTGTCATCATAAAATTCACCGTAATCACCACCGTCAGCAGGCCCGCTATTACGACCTGCGCCCGCACCGGTGACACCGCCACAGACACCATTGCTCTCCAGAACATAGGTTCCATTATCAAGACAAGCTCTAAGTACATCACCGCCTGCAACAGCTTCAGATAAAGTATCATCGCTATCAACCCAATAGTTTTTATGCCCTATCTGATGTCCAAATCTATCTGAAAAAGCCAAGATCATCGAGCCATCTATATCAAATTCAATATCAGACAATAAAGGTTCTGTATGATTGGTCGTACTACTTGCCGGCTTTACCCATGGATGCCAATAAGAGGCAGGGTTGTTTTCATCTACTGTTTCATCCCAAAGAGATACTTTATGGTAATTAAGAGGAAAATCTAGTACAGAGGAAAAATTTGTGCCGTCATAACGATAAACGACTGCCCTAAGATCAGAAGAGTATTGAACATCTCCTCCAGAGCTCGCATCACAAATACCGCCTATATAAAGTTCATTGTGATAAGACCTTAATCCGAAAGGTCTCCACTCTCCATTAGTACATCCAGGATCCGGAATTGCGACAGAACTAACATCGGAAGAGCTTGGATTAGTTGTAGGATCATTGTCTGAGTCTATCTCAATAGTGTATAATTTTTTGTCATTCAGGTTGACAACATAAAGATACTTCTCATCAGGAGAAATATCAATCCCGCCCAAACCTTTTTTCCCTACATCGGAAAAAACATCATTATCGTGGCTTGGATCACCGTCACCTACATTAACCCCTCTTTCATCATTGCTAGGAATATCTCCCGCATTGGGTATAGTATAAAAGAGTGATGTGGTATTGGAGTCGAGATCCGTAATACGTATATCTCCTAAATTACCTTTGAGTGCAACATGGCGCTTAAGAAAAGTAGCCGAATACAATTTATTAGTAGTGCGCGAATAGGCTAATCCCCAGACAGAACCCACATCTACGTTGGTTGCCCTTTGTGTTCCGTTATATGTCGTACCGCTTCCGGTTAAAATGCCCTCACTATCATAAGGGAAAGTAACAATACTTTTTTTATTGCTTCCGAGACCGCCGTTGATTATCAATACGGAAGCCAAGTCTGGATTGACCGTACAATATTCCGCCTGATCATGTAGTGCAAAATTGACAGTATCACCATCCCTGGCAAAACGAACGGAAGAATTTTGTACAGTAGATGAAGGAGACTCTTCTAAATAATCTGGCCAAGCACTAAATTCTATCCGAACATCGCCTGTTGTCGGCAATGACCACGTCCCATCTGCGGCGGTTGTCGTACTTTGCCCTCCAGGATAAGCCGTCACCGTCACACCGGCAACGCCCAATTCGTTGGCTTCTTTCACACCATAAACATTTGTCGTAGATCCGTTAAGCGGCAAATCCCGCCATACGGTACCGCTAACACCTGCATAAGCTGTTATGGACAACATTATAAATAAGATATGTACAGAGAAGAATCTTATTAACCCAGTTCCTATGTTTTTCACCCTTATTCTCCTATATTAATTTTTTACAATAAATAATATATAAAATACAATTAAGCTTAGTTTATTATAAGAAAAAGTCTGTATTTATTCCAATTTATATGGATGTTCCAACGACTATAATATGGCACTTTTCGTCAAGTCAGCCTATGAGTGCAATTTTCTAGAATACAGGAGTAAGCAAGAGATAACCGGGTTTTTGGATATCCCTTTCTTCAACAAAAAAATACGAGATTGCAGTTTAATCCTGCAGAAACAATATTATATATTTAAGATTTCCTTGAGAATTATTATATAAAGAGAATTATTATATAAAGAGATTGCCGAAGAGTTGGAGCCGGTTTCTATTTCGCCAACCTTTACCATTCTTTGGAAAGGTGACTCACTGAACACACCAATGGCCTAATCCGACAGTATCTTATCAAAGAAAGAAAAATCCTGACGGTAACAAAAAAGGGAATGGACCATGAAATACTATTAAATGAGGAGTTTTGTAGAATAATGGTGAAGCTATGGCCGGGAGAGTGGGATTCGAACCCACGGTAGGTTTCCCTACGCTGGTTTTCAAGACCAGTGCCTTCAACCACTCGGCCATCTCCCGTATCGGCTTAAAAGGGATAATGAGGGAATGTGTTTGGAGGCGCCACCCGGATTCGAACCGGGGATCAGGGCTTTGCAGGCCCGTGCCTTACCACTTGGCTATGGCGCCGTCAAAAGAGCGTGGTGCCCGGAGCCGGACTTGAACCGGCACAGCCGCAATGGCCGGGGGATTTTAAGTCCCCTGTGTCTACCAATTCCACCATCCGGGCTCCGGGGTTCCTATAAAAAGTCCGATTTTTATTATGAAAGATCGTTGTCAGATTATGGAGCGGGAGACGGGATTCGAACCCGCGACCCCAACCTTGGCAAGGTTGTGCTCTACCCCTGAGCTACTCCCGCGCTCAAAAATCGGACTGCAATTATAACAGAGATTCCTGAAATGTCAAAGCTATACTGAGTATAATCAACAACGATTATTTTATGCCAAAGGACGTGCTTATGCGTAGTGACGAAATCAAAAAAGGTTATGACCGAGCCCCCCACCGGAGTCTGCTCCGGGCGATCGGGCTCAAAGACGAGGATTTCGACAAACCCTTTATCGGGGTTGCCAACTCCTATACCGATATGGTCCCCGGGCACTTCTTTCTCAACAAGGTCGCCCAGATCATCAAAGAGGAGATCCGCGCCCAGGGGTGTGTCCCCTTCGAATTCAATACCATTGGCGTGGACGACGGGATCGCTATGGGGCATGACGGAATGCTCTACTCCCTACCCAGCCGGGAGATCATCGCCAATGCTGTGGAGACGATGATGAACGCCCACAAGCTCGACGCGATGATTGCCATCCCCAACTGTGACAAGATCGTTCCCGGGATGATCATGGGAGCCCTGCGGGTCAATGTCCCCACCGTCTTCGTCAGTGGGGGCCCTATGGCAGCGGGCCATTTGAAAGATGGAACTCCCATCGACCTGGCGACAGTCTTCGAAGGGGTCGGACAGTATGAGGCCGGAGAGATCGACGAGCAGACGCTGATCGAGATGGAGTGCAACGCCTGCCCCGGCGGCGGCAGCTGCTCGGGAATGTTTACCGCCAACAGTATGAATACCCTGATGGAGGCGATGGGGATCGCCCTGCCCGGCAACGGAACCATCCCGGCCCTCACTCCCGAGCGGGAAGAGCTCTACCGCAAAGCGGCCCGGCGTATCTGCGAAATCGCCAAAGCCGAGCAGAGCGAATATGAGCGTTTCAAGATCCGCAACATCCTCAACGAAAAAGCGGTGCGCAACGCCTTTGCCGTGGATATGGCTATGGGTGGAAGCTCCAACACCGTGTTGCATATGCTGGCCATCGCCGATGAAGCCGGGGTGGACTTCAACATCGGCGATATCAACGAGATCAGCAAACACGTCGCCCATATCGCCAAAATCTCCCCCTCACTGACGACGGTGCATATGGAGGATATCAACAAGGCCGGGGGTGTTTCGGCCGTGATGCACGAGATGAAACGACGTCGAGACAGCGTACTGCAAGACAATTTGACCGTCACGGGAGAGACCCTCTTCGAGCGGATTGCCGATGCGAAGATCCTCGACAGCGAAATCATCCACAGCATCGAAAACCCCTACTCCGAGGTAGGCGGCCTGGCGATCCTCTTCGGCAATCTGGCGGAGCAGGGAGCCGTGATCAAGACAGCCGGCATCGTCGGGGAGCGGAGCTTCACCGGCAAGGCGATCTGTTTCGACAGTCAGCAGGAGGCGATCGAGGGGATCACCTCGGGCAAGGTCAAACCGGGACACGTCGTAGTCATCCGCTACGAAGGGCCCAAGGGCGGCCCCGGTATGCAGGAGATGCTCGCTCCGACAAGTCTCATTATGGGAATGGGATTGGGAGACAAAGTGGCGCTGATCACCGACGGACGCTTCAGTGGAGCGACCCGGGGAGCCAGTATCGGCCACGTCTCTCCCGAAGCGGCCGAAGGAGGAATGATCGGCCTGCTCAAGGATGGTGATGAGATCCATCTGGATGTGGATAAATATATCCTGGAAGTCCGCCTGAGCGACGAGGAGATCGAAAAGAGACGCAAGGAGTTCACACCCAAAGTCAAGCCCCTCTCCAGCCGCTGGCTGCGCCAGTATCGCGCCTTGGTTACCAATGCCAGCCGCGGAGCGGTCCTCGTAGCGGAGTAGATCCGCACTCCCCTCCCCTATTCTTCCTTCCCTACATTTTTATTTCAACGCTTACTTATTACCTAGTGGGGTAATAGTATCTCTTGAGAGAATACCGTGGAAAGAGTCTCGGCTCTTCGATTATATTATAGAAGAGATGAGAAGTGGATTGAGTCGTTTTCTTTTAGAGCCGAATCAGTCGACCCGGCGTCCCCACTTGAAGCGGTTCCGATAAAAGGGGTGGTTGAGGAAACTGGTGATGACGACGCGATGCCGCGCGCTGCTGGCGTGAATGAACTTGTGGTTGCCTATATAGATCCCTACATGGTTGACATAACCCCGCCGCCGGTGTGATGTATCGAAGAAGATGAGATCCCCGGGTTTGAGATTGCGATAGGTGACATACTTTCCGTAATAGGCCTGTTTTCTTGAAACCCGAGGAAGGCGAACCCCTTTTGATTTTCTCATAACATATTGGGTGAAGCCGGAGCAGTCGAAGGTATTGGGCCCCTCGGCTCCCCAGACGTAGCGACGGCCGAGGTAGCGCTTGGCGATACGGATGACATTGTAGTCACCGCCTTTAGAGCCTCCCCCGCTTCCGTTGAGTGCTGCTAGGGCATTATGGATTCTTCGATCGGCGCTCTTCCTTTTTAAACGGCTTTTCTTTGCCAAGTGTGTTTTTTTAACCTTTTTCTTTTTGACAGCTACTTTTGTCTTTTTTTTGCTCGAAGGATGCTTTGTCGCGATGTGGACAGTGGAGACTTCCCGGCTCCCTACGGCGAGTTTCATTCCGCTGCGAAGCGGAGTTCCCTTCCCGAGATGGTTGAGTTTGCGCAATTCAGCGATGGAGATTTTGTGTTTTTTGGCGATTTTCCAGAGGCTGTCTCCGTGTTTGACCGTGTAATAGACGGTCTCTTTTTTGACGGTCGGTGCGGGAGCCGGAGCGGCTTTGATGACGAGCTTCATCCCGCTGCGCAGCGGAGTCCCCTTTTTCAAGTGATTGAGTTTGCGCAGTTCAGCGATGGAGATTTTGTGTTTTTTGGCGATTTTCCAGAGGTTGTCTCCGTGTTTGACCGTATAGGTCAGGAGTTGGGCTTTGGGCTGCGCCTTCGGCTTTTTCTCTGCGAGGCTCGCTTTTTTCTCTTTTTGGTGAGGCCGGTAGGAGACTCCGGGGATCTTGAGCTCTTGGCCGGGATGGATAATATCCGTCGGAGTGATGCCATTGAGGCTCATAAGGTCTTCGAGCGGGGTATGGTATTTGCGGGCAATGGAGAATAAGGTATCACCGGATTGGACGGTATAGCGGACCGTTTGTCTTTTTTGCTTCTCTTTTTTGGCAACGGTGCTTTTGGGAGCGTTCTTCTTATTCTTCTCACTCTTGTATGCCTTGGGGATTTTAAGCGTCTGGCCTATGCGGATCAGGGCTCCTCGCTTCAGTCCGTTTGCTTCCATAAGTTCCCGGGTCGTAAGACCGTGCTCCTGAGCAATGGTTGAGAGGGTGTCTCCTCCCTGGACTTTGTACGTCTCCTCGCTCTTGACCGTTTTCCGTGGAGCTTTGTGTTTTGGTTTTTGTATTTTTTCTTTTTTGGCGACTTTTTTGACGGATTTTTGGGTGGAGTCCTGCGGCTCTGTCGCGGGGATGAGGAGTTTTTGCCCCGGACGAATCAGGCTGTCGGCCTCCAGGTTGTTGGCATCGAGCAAGCTGCGCAGAGGCAGATGGAAACGATGGGCTATCCCCGATAGAGAGTCACCGCTTTGGATCGTATAGTGTCTGCCTTCCAAGGGCAGAGAAGTGGGGGTCCGGCTGGCATTGACCCAGGCGGGAAGGGCTCCCATCAAGAGAAGAGAAACGATTATCCTATTCATCAGTGAATCCTTTTTTATCTTGCGTCCCCTTGATTTTGAATAAATACTAAAAAATATTACTTCCCAAGTATAGCACAGATAATCCTTCAAACAGGATAGGAACTCTGTTTTAATCCGCTAGACTGGTGGGACGGGACTGAACGGTTGAGTATTTGCATAATACGAATAGAATGATAGCGGCGAAAAAACAACGATTGGGCAACGATAGATTAATTATTGATAAAAGGGACGATCGATGAAAGGTCAGGATATAATTGAAGAGTGATCGACAAAGGAGGTGGCAAAGATGGTGATGAGACCCTGGATCGGAATTTTGCTTTTATCTCTATTGACGGGATGTGGTGTGAATAGTTCGTCGGAAAAGGAGAGGGCCAAAAGCGCTCAGCCATCGGAGAGTGGAGTGAAAAAGGAAGGGGCCGTTCTGATGCCCAGGGCTTCCTACCCTGCCGCACCTCCCCCCTCCTCTGTGACAAAGAGCACCCCTTACTCCGGAACGGCCCATCGGCTGGAAAGTTTGGGGATTGAGGTGGAGCCGGGCCGCATTGTCATCAATACAGGTAAAGCCCGTGAAGTTTTGAACAAGCTGAGCTGCCAGCTCCGCCAGGAGATCGCTCCTCATCCTGATTCCGGAAATGCTTCGAGTGTCTCTATTCCCGATCTAGGGATAGCCGTTTCCCACGATAAAGTGGAGATCGATTTGAACAAAACGAAAAATTTTATGGAGAAATGGTTCGGAATTATGGAAGATTTGACGGAAGAGGTGAACCGTTCACTCGCCCCTCTTCATTGAGGAGCCGGGTGATGGTTCGTCGAAGGGTTACTTCGCCAGGGCTGCTTTGGAAGCTTCGGCAACCTTGCTAAATGCCGCAGGGTTGTTCATCGCCATATCGGCAAGTACTTTGCGGTCCAGCTCGATGCCGGCCAGTTTCAAGCCGTGCATAAAGCGGGAGTAGTTCATGTCGTTCAGACGTGCGGCCGCATTGATCCGGATGATCCAGAGTTTGCGGAAGTCACGTTTTTTCTGTCTTCTGTCTCTATAGGCATAGACCAGAGAGCGCTCGAGCTGCTCCTTGGCCTTTCTGAAATGCTTGCGGCGTCCGCTGTAGAATCCGCGGGCCTGCTTCAGCAGTTTTTTATGCCGTCGATGGCGGGTCATTCCGTTCTTTACTCTCATTGTTGCTTTCCTTTACCGTAAATTTTTCTTTAAATTTCGGTGTCGGGCATTCTCTCTGCCCGAACTTGCCCCTGATCGGGGGAGCTTGCGGGATCGTCTTAGCCGACGATCATCTCTTTGATGTTTTTGGCATCGGCCTGGTCGACATATTTGGGCTTGCGCATCTGACGATGGTGCTTGCCGTCTACTTTGGTCAAGATGTGGCTGCGATAAGCGGTTCCGCGCTTGATCTTGCCGCTCTTCTTGATCTTGAAGCGTTTGACGGCGCCCTTGACGCTCTTCATCTTAGGCATGATGGTCCTTTCTGAAATGTTTATTTCCTACAGAGATAGAAAATGGGACGATATTATACCCGCTCTCGCTGAGAGAGTGCTGAGGCGACCGCTCCTACAGCTCGGGCCGCCAGACGAGAGCGATGGTTTCGATGTGGATGTCGCTCTTTTTGGGGCGGAGGCTGAACTCCTCGACGGGGTAGTTCTCCAGGGAATACTCCTCGTCGATGGCGTCGATCTTCTCTTCGAGTTCTGCTTCCAGATCCTCGAGTTTGTTCTGCAGCTCTTGGAAACGCTGCTGGGCCCGGCTCAGATCACCCCCCTCTTTGAGGACCCGTCCGCTGCGGTTGATGGCGGTGCCGATCTTGCTGGCCGAGGGTCCCCTGCCCCCAAAGAGCGCCCCCAGGATCGACGCGCCCACACTGATCAGGGAGCTGGTGCGGTCGGCTTTTTCCTTCTCGATCTGCTCCTGGGTACGCCGGAGGCGATCTTTGAGCCGCTCCTCCTTGGCGGCGTAGCGCTCTTTGAGCTTCTCCAACGCTTCCTCTTTGAGTTCGTCGAGCCGGTCGCGGACCCGGACCAGGAAATCGGAACGGCTCTCTCCCGGTTTGGATTCCATTTTGAGCCGGCGGTTGCGGTAGAGGGTCAGGCGGAGAGTCTGATAGAGCTCATTTTGGAGGGCTCTGGCGCTCTTTTTGAGGCCGGGGTCCTGGCTGATGAATCCCGGCAGAGGGGCGAAGCGTCCCTGGGCGGGTGCCTTGACGGGCCAGCGCTCGAAGGGGAGCTCTTCGCTCTCCTTCTCCTCCCAGTTCGGGGCGCTCATCTCCGGTTCCAGTCGGAGCCAGTCGGTTTCGGCGAGGGTGTGATCGAAGCCCCGGCTTTGGTCGTGGAACTCCACCCGGCAATGGGCCGCCAACCAGGGGGAAAAGCGGAGCGTGCCTGAAGGGTCCGGCTCGAAGTGCTGGGGGGTCGAAGTGGGGAGCACTGGAGCGGGCCCGTAACCGTCGGTGGAGGGAGCGGCTGCAGTCGGTTTGACCGAAGTTTCACTCTCTTCTTTGTATGCCTGCATCAGTGCGGAGATCTCCTTGCGAGTCAAGGGGCCCTTGAGATAGCTCATCGCCCAGCGGGTCGTGAAGAGGCGGATCCCTTCGAGGTGGGCGCTTTTGAGGAAGAAGGTCCGTTTGGGGAGGTTGGCCAGGTATTTGGCGATCGCTTCGCGGCTCATCTGTTCGTCGGCCTTGCCTCCCAGCCCGTCGATGACCCGGTCGATGTCCTGGCGGGTCTGGAGTCGCCCGATGAACCAGGTGCCGATATTGGCCAGGCCTTTGTAGTCGAGGTCCACGGGGTTCTGGGTGCTCAGGACGATGCCGACACCGTAGGCCCTGGCCTGCTTGAGCAGGGTGATCATCGGCTCTTTGGAGGGCGGGTTCTTCACCGGCGGGAAAAAGCCGTAGATCTCATCCATATAGAGCAGGGTCCGCAGACGGGTCGAGCCGCTTTGGCGCCGCATCCAGGCGATGTATTTATTCAGTAGCAGCGTGACGAAGAACATCCGCTCGTCGTCGCTGAGATGGGAAATGGTGAAGATGGCGATCTTCGCCCTCCCCTCCCCGTCGTAGAGGAGCTTTTGCATATCGAGGGCTTCGCCGCTGAGCCAATTGACGAAGCCGGGAGAGGCGATGACGGCATTGAAGCGTGTGGCGAAGGCGAAACGCTCCTTTTCGGGGTAGAAACTCTCCAGAGGGAGGACGCCGATCTTTTTGAAGGAAGGGTTGATGATGCGTCCGATCAGCCCTTCGAGGTTGAGGCTCTCTCCGGTGCCCCAGGCGTGCATAATGACCTGGGAGAGGAGGATATACTCCTTGGACTCCAGCGGGTCGGCTTCGATTCCCAAGAGGGCCAGCAGGCCGCTGACGGTGCTTTTGATATAGGCCGAGAGGCTGTCGGCATCCTCGAGGATCTCCGCCGGAGGGGCTTCGAGGGAGCTGACAATGTTGACGGGGATCCCGGCCTGGCTCCCAGGAGTATAGATGTGCTTGGGGACCGCCTGGAATCGGGCGACCCTCTCGCTGTCCTGCCCCCAGCTCTCGATCCCTTCTTTCCACGTCTTGGCAGTCTCTTGTGCCAGGGTTTCGGGGGCTTCACCCTTGCTTTTGGCCTCCTCCTCGACCCAGGGTAGGAAACTTTCGGGACGGAACTGGGGGTCGGTGAGGCAGAGATCCCCCATATCCCCTTTGGGGTCGATGACGATGGAGGGGATGTTATCGATGGCGGCCTCTTCGAGCAGGTCGATCCCCAGGCCGGTCTTCCCGCTGCCGGTCATCCCGATGATGGCGGCGTGGGTGGTGAAGTTTTTGTTCTTGAGCAGGGTCAAGATGTCGGTAGGTTCCATAGAGTCGGGGTCGACATCCTTGCCCAGATAGAAGAGCCCTGCCTTTTCGTAGATACTTTTGAGATTGTTCATCCTTTTCCTCCTTCTGATCTTTGGCTTAACGGTTTGGGGTTTGCCTCTTCCCGTTTTTGGGTGCTGGTTTCTTCTTCGGCGGCTTTTTGGGGGCGACAAGGCCCTGGAGCAAAAAGGCATAGGGCTCTTTCCCCTCTTCCTGCATAGCTACCAGGACCTCTCCTTTGCGCCGGGTAATGTCAAAGAGACGCATCGGGCCCATCACCCTGTCGATCGCCACGTGATCACCGCTTCGAAGAGGCAGGCGGTAGTCTCCCCCTTCCACACGGATCAGTTCCCTTCCCTCCTTGAGAACGAGCCAGCAGACCCGGGGGTTGGGAAGGTCGTAGAGGGTATGGGCGGTCCGGTTGATGCAGAGACGGTCGTACTCTCCTTTGACCAGCGTGAGGTTGCCGTCACTGGAGAGGAGGTCCCGGTAGAGGGCCATGACGACCCGATCCCGGTTCATCGCTTTGACGAGGTGCTCGTGGAGATTGCGGTTGGAGCTGCGTTGGACATCCAGGCTTTGATAGAGCCCCAGCAGGACCAGAGAGATCAGAAGAATGGAGATCAGCACCTCGATGAGGGTGAAGGCGCCGCGTCGGGTCATTTCACCCGTCCATCAGCCCTACCCGCAGGGCCTCTTCATAGCTGGTGCTCCCCTCGATGACCATCTCCCGGAGCCGGTCGGAGATGGTCCGCATGCCGGTCGCTTTCATCCGCTCACGGATCTCGTGGTCGTTGAGCCCTTTGTCCATCATGTTTTTGACCTCATCGTCGATGAGGAAGAGTTCTCCGACGGCTTGGCGTCCCCGGTATCCGGTGTAGTCGCATTGGCTGCAGCCTACCGCCCGGTAATACCGGCCTTCGGGATCGAGCCCCGCTTCGAGGGCCTGGGCCGGATCGAGTCGTGTCGGAGCTTTGCAGTGGGGGCAGAGGCGTCGGGCCAGGCGCTGGGCCAGGACCCCCAGGAGGGTCGAAGCCAGGAGATAACTCTCGATTCCCATATCCATAAGCCGGGTGATGGCGGAGGTGGCGTCGTTGGTATGGAGTGTCGAGAGCATCAGGTGCCCGGTCAGAGAAGCCTGCACGGCGATCTGGGCGGTTTCCCGGTCCCGGATCTCCCCTACCATCACCACATCGGGGTCCTGGCGCAAAATGGAGCGCAGCCCCGAGGCGAAAGTCAGCCCCACCTTTTCGTTGACCTGGATCTGGTTGATGTTTTCAGCGTTATACTCGACGGGATCTTCGATGGTGATGAGGTTTTTATCGGGGGAGTTAATGGTTTGCAAAAAAGAGTGTAGGGTCGTCGATTTTCCCGAACCGGTGGGGCCGGTGACGAGGATCATCCCGTGGGAGTGGGTCAGGAGCCGATTGAAGGCTTCGGTGAGCTCCGGATCAAAGCCGAGCTCTTCGAGACCGGGGATATGCTCGCTCTGCATCAAGATCCGCATAACCACCCGTTCGCCATGATAGGTGGGAAGCACCGAGACCCGCACATCCAGTGTATTGCCGGAGATGCTCACCTGGGTGCGTCCATCCTGGGGGGTCCGCTTTTCGGAGATGTCGAGGCTGGAGATGACCTTGATCCGGTTGATCACGAGCTGGGTGATCCGCCGATCTAGGTCCAAGTGTTTTTTGAGAGCCCCGTCGATTCGGAGGCGAACTTCCCCCTTGCGCTCATGGGATTCGATATGGATGTCGCTGGCTCCTTTCTTGATTGCTTGGAAAAAGAGGGAGTTGACCAGCTTGATGACCGGCGCTGAGGCTTCGCTGGAGAGGAGATCCTGGGCGTTCTGGATAAACTCCAGTAGCTCCGACTCCGCTTCGATCAGTTCCTCTGAACCCGTTTCCATCTCCTCGAAGTCATTACTGGTTTGAAGTTCGAGAAATTTGTTTTTGAGGCGGTCAAAACTCTCTTTATCGGTCTGATAGGCCGGAATCTTCAGTCCCAGACGTGCCAATTGGTTGAGTCCCTCGGCCATATGCTCCGGGTGGAGGATTGCCACGGGTTTCTCATCGATCAGTGCAAAGAGGAGATGATGCTTCAGGGCGGTTTTATGATCGATCTCTTCGCTCCACCAAGGTTCGAAGTCTCGGTCTTTTAGCTGGGGAATCCGCATTGTCTCTTCCATCAGGGTCTGGAGTTGAGAATGCTTAGAGGGTTTTGGGAACCGGTGCCCGCCTGAGGATGAGGGACAGCACTTCCCGGATGCATATTTTGCTGCTGCGCCGCGTTTTTGTCGAACATTTGATTGTATCCTGTGTTCCCCCGATGACGCATCCGTTCCCTAATGAAGCGGCTATAGCGATGTTGGATCGACTCCAGGTTACTTAGGAAGTGGCGCAAGCGGGTAAGATCAGAACTTCTCCTCACAACATAGGGGGTGAGGTAAATGACCAGATCGACTTTGCGCTGAGCGGTCCCCTCATCCCGGAAAAGACGCCCGATAATGGGGATATCACCGAAGAAGGGGACTTTGTTGTGGGCTGCTCCTGTAAGATTCTTTATCAGGCCTCCGAGAATGACCGTCTGTCCGTTGCGCACGGTGGCGTTGGTGGTGATGGTCCGTTTGGTTGTCGTGGGGGTGGGGCTGTTGTACCCGCTGCTGTCATCCACATCTTCGATGATGGCATCGACTTTGAGGGCCACTTTGTTGTTGCTGGAAAGTCTCGGTTTGACTTTGAGGGTCAGACCGATATCTTCCCGTTCATAATTGTTGCGGGAGAGGTCATTTTTGTTGTCACCGGCGGTGGAACTGGTGAGGATGGACCGGGTCTCTCCGACAAAGAGTTCCGATTCCATATTATTGGTACAGAGGATGGAGGGTTCACTCAAAACGTGGGCTGCACCGTCTTGCTGAAGAAGGTCGATATTGATTCCGAGGGCAAAGAGGGATTTGACATCGCTCAATGAAAAGGCATTGTCATCGCTTTGTTGGACGAGGGACATAAGTCTTTGGGATATATTGACCGCTTCACCGCCCATATTGCCTCCGACGGAAATGAGCCCGTGAGAAGTGAGCCATCCTCCCGTGATCCCGTATTTGGCTCCAATGGCTCTTGCTTTTTTACTGTTGATCTCCACGACACGGGCTTTAATAAAGACTTGGGGTTTTTCCACATCGATGCGGTGGATGACCTGCATAATGTTTTGATACTGTTCTCCCGTGGCGAGGACGATGAGGGCGTTACGCTCGACATCGGCGACTACCATCGCTTTTTGGGGGGCTCCTTTGCCTCTGTGTGCGTTTTTGGTACTCATGTTGTTCATCTGGGCCACCAGTTTGCCCAGGATCTTCTCCATATCTTCCACATTGGAGTTTTTGAGGGGGATCACGTACATCTTTTGGGTGACACTCTGGCCTTCCCGATCCAATTGATGGATATATTCGGCCATTTTTTTTACATTGCGTTCATTACCCACGAGGATGATGGAGTTGCTGGCCTCATCTTTGAAAACTCCGACCTTCTCACTGGGAATAGTCTGAGGGAAGAGCTGTTTGGCCATACTCGCGGCGTTGGCGTAAACGTCTTTAACGCCAGCATGTTTGAGCTTGACGACCATGGAACCTTTCTGGCCAGCCGTTTCAATCGAGTCGATAAGCATCTTGATTGATTTAAGTGTCTTGGGATAGGCGGTGATGGCCAGGACGTTGTTCTCTTTGAAGGAGACCGCTTTGGCATTTCGACCGAGCAGCGGCCTGATCTTGGCCCGGATCACAGCGGCATTACTACTTTTGAGGGGGAAAAGGACTGTTTTCATCGTCTCTCCCTGAACGCTTTTGTCCACCTTGAGCCCCATACTTGCTGCTTCGCTGGCTTTGACGACCTCCATGAAATCCCCATGGTCGATCAGAGCGTAACCTTTACTCGCCAGGATCGAGTTGGCCAGGGAGAAGAGGGAATCCTTTTTGATAGGATGATTGGCGATGAAGTTGATCTTTCCCTTGAGGGATCCGTTGATGAGAATGTTCTTCCCGGTGATTTTGCCGATCATTTCAACAAATTGCTGAACGCCCATGTTGCGAATATTGAGTTTAATTCCCCCATTGCTGGTTTCTACCTGTCCCCAGAGAAGAGAGAAGCTGATCAGGGTGGTGATCAAAAGTTGTTTATTGAATTTCATAGTTAAGTTCTACCTCGCTGTTTTTTCGTTTGACAGTGATACTGAGTTCATCGAGAGAGTCGGAAGAGCGATAGAGTTCCATGACGGTTCCCAAATCCTGGATCGGCTCTCCGTTGATGGCGGTGATGATATCCCCGCGCTGCAGGCCCAACTTTTCGAAAACGCTTCCTCTCTTGACAAAGCGGACACGAAATCCTGCGATATTGTTCCCTCTCTTTTGCGGGACGATCCCAATGTTTTTCCATATTTTATCGACATTTTTGGTGTAATCGTGAATGAGGGTTTTGGGTACGATGGTCACATCCCCGTCCCGACGTATCTCTTTTGCCGAGGATGTCGCTTCCGCTTGGGCATCCGGGCCGGGAACCGAGACCGTGGCTTTTCCCAGGGGCGTCTCTTTGATCACCAGCCGATACGTATGTCCATTTTTTTCTAAAACGGCATAGCGATCTCCCACCTCTTTGAGTCGATAACCGAGGAGCTCTTCTCCCAGTCGGACCACGTAGGATTTGTTCCCCTTTGCAATGACGGCGACGCTGCGCTGCGGTCCTTTGTAGACAGCTTGGAGCGTCAGGCTGCCGATCGATTCCCTCGGCTGGGGTCTGGGGTGGACGACGGGTTTGCGCAGTGCTTTGTCAGAAGCGATCCGGTAAGAGCGGGGAAGGGGTTTGACGAGCCTGCGACGTTCTTTTTCTACCCCCGAGAGGGGCAGAAAGAGAGTGCTGACGACGGTCCAGAGCAATGTGACAGCGGCGAGGATCAGCAGGAGGATCGCCCCCATCCTGATTAGGGGGGTAAACTTAGAATGTCCGTTCATAGTACCACCCCTTTTTGTCTTTCCGGAAGTATCGTTTGAGAACTCCCGGTTCCCCGGGCGCTGTCAGACGAAGAGAAATCTTACGGCTTTGCAGATCGATGCGCCCACTGATGTGTCCGAAATTGCCTTCCGCTTCGATGAAAACGGTTTCAGGGTGCCACAGCTTATGGACCAGTCTGGCTTTGCTCAGTTTGAGATCGAGGATCTTTTGAATATCGGGGGAGAGGAGAAAGGGGCCGGTATCCAGTTCGCTATAGAAGAGCAGGGTCCAGAAATCGGCCTCAGGGAGCTTCCCTATTCTGATACCCTGGGCGTAGAGCTCGGCATCGGTGATCTTGAGCCCGAAGGGTTTCCAGTGAAGTTTCTCTCCACTCAGGACGATCCCCCACTGGGAGAGCCGATGTTCGAGTAGATAGTAGATCCGCTCTTTCGGGGCCAGGATAATCAGCATGAGCCAAACAGCGATGATAAGGAGGAAAATACGCTTTACCATTTGCATCGGCACTCCATTGTGTACTGCTCACCCCGTCGTTGGACTTTCAGGGAGAGAATTTCTACGGGCAGACTCCCGATCCGGCTTATCAGCCTGTTGAGGTGGGGGCCGTCGAGCTTCTCGGCTTTGAGATGGGCTTTGTGCCGATCGACGGAGAAGAGGGTGAACGAGGAGGCCGGTACCACGCTTTTGAGCCGATTGAGCTTGGCGCGTATCCCTTTGCTGCTCCAGAGATGTTTGAGGTCCGAAACTTCCCGAATCTCAGCCAGGGTTGTCTTCGTTTCCGTCTGGAGGGCGCGGTAGTCGCGGGCCGCGCTCTGCCGATAGAAAAAGGCCGCCAGGGCCAGGAGCAGGGCACCCCCAAGCAGGAGTTCACGGGTTTGGAAGCGCATCATTTCCATTCTCCTTTTACCAGGAGGGTCTTCCCGTTGACCGTAGTGGAAAGCCCCGCCTCTTTCGCTAGCTTGACGAGGGTGGGAAGCTTGCGGGCCGATGTGTCGATCCTGGCTTCATACCCCTGGGGGGTGATCTCCAGAGAGGAGAGTCGGGAGTCTTTGCTTGTCAGGGAGCCGATGCTATGCAAGGCTTCCCGGAGTCTGCGTTGGGGACGGTCTAAGTCCCGATAACGTTGAAGAATATTGCGTCGGGTGATTCCGCTGGCGAGGGTGGGATGCTCGGCGAGGCTCTGCTCGAGAGGTTTCTGCAGCGCTTGTGCGGCACGATGATACTGCCACCCCTCCAGGGTCCAGGCGATCGCCAAAAGCAGCAGGGCGGTAGCGAGGATCCCTGTCTCTACCGGGCCCAGAAGAGTGTGGCGGCCTCCAAGGGGTAGGCCGAAGCCTTTGTTCGGACGTCTGAGTTGTTCTACGCTGATGCTCTGTTCTGGGCGATGTCCCGGAGAGAGCGGCAGGAGGGTTACGGTCCCTCCCAGATCGGCCAGGGCGAGTTCCTCGTTCAGCGGGAGCGGGGCCGTGAGCTGATCGCTGAACTGCTGGGCGAAATAGAGTTTCCCTATCTTCTCGGCATTCAACCCGGCTTTTTGGGCAGTCTCCAGGAGCTGACGGGGGTCATAGGCAAAGATTTGCCACCCCTCCTCACCTTTGAGCACTTCGTAGACCCACCCGAGCCCGGCTCCCAGATCCTCCATCAGAGAAGGGGCGATCTTTTTGGCCTGATAAGCGAAGCGCACGGGAAGAGGCTCCGACTTCAGCAGATAGAGGTCCGGGGCGATGATCAGATCGACCCGGGAGACGCTCTCGGTAAGGGAAAGGGGCGGCATCCCGCGATAGAGGGGGATCAGCGGCCGCTCACTACTTTGCCAACTCAAAATTGAGGATCCTTTGTTTGGAGTAATCAAAAGAGATATTATAGCGTCCCTCTCTAAAACTGTAGAGGAGTTCACAATGAACGTTGGCTTGGGGCAGCTTTCCCATCAACCAATCATAACGCTTGCTCTCTTCACCGATGGAGCGTAGAAACTTGTCCAGGTCCCCGAGGCGATAATCCTCTTTGACGATGGCCGGATCGATATTGAAAAGGTAGGCGACGGTTTGGGGATTGAGAAAATCTTTGTCCAGCTTTTGGGGTACCTTGCCCGGGGTTTGGATCAGGAAATAGTTGGACCACTCGATTCGATAGACATGCGGATCGTCGGCCAAAAACCGATAGTCGTCCAGCAGATTATGAAAGAGAGCGGGGGTCATACTGAAAGGGCGGGCATCCAGGTCGTCGGAAACTCCCAAGGAGAGATGACGACCCCTCAATTCCGCCTCCAGCATTGCCAGGAGCCGTTCCGGCTCTTTGAGCTCCGCCTGCTCGGCGAGCCGCTCGAAAAGTCCAAGCGCCAGATGATAGTACCGTTGATACTTGCCGTCTTCGTTCCTTCCTAGCCAGACGAGGGGGATACGATCCAAAAGAGGGGTGCATTGGGCTGTGAGGTTGTAATTGCCCTCTTTTTCCATAATGACGACCGGACTGGCATACAGGTTTCGCATCGCGCTTTTCGTGGGGTGGCCTTTCAGGTATTTCTCCAGGAAGTTTTGCACATCGGCACGGATCAGGTCGGACTGGATCAGGGCTGCCTGGGAGTCGGCTTTGTCCCGTGCCTCCTGGAGGTAGCCGAAGAGGACGGCGATCAGTGCCAGCATGGCGGCGATAACGGAAAGGGTAATGAGAAGGGTCACCCCCTTCCTCTGCCGTGCTTCTTTCATCTGTTTCGGACTTCCTTTGCGTATAGAGGCTTGGATTTTTTTAATTTTGCGATAATATTATAGTGCATCATTACCGAACCAAGTAAGTATCTCAATCTTTGATGTGATGATTTTGTTCATAATCAAGGCAGATTTTTGTAGGACTCGTCAAAGCGAATTCAAGAAAATCTAGGTAATAAAGAAACAAAGGATTTTTTGTAATGAAAAAAGCGTTCAGTCTCTTGGAACTGTTGGTGGTCATTCTGATTCTCGGTATTTTGGCGGCGTTCGTGGCTCCCAACCTCATCGGAGCGGGTGAAAAGGCGAAGCGAGATCTGGTCTGTACCCAGATGAGCAGTGTGGCGCAGGCGCTCAAAATGTTTAAGCTCGACAACGGCACCTATCCCGATACCGAAGAGGGGTTGCAGGCTCTGATGAAAAACCCCGATGCGAGCAAATACCCCAACTACTCCTCCAAGCCCTACCTCGAAAAACTCCCCAAGGACTCCTGGCGTCAACCTTTCGTCTATGTCAAGCAGGGAGAGAAATTCGATCTGATAAGCCTTGGGGCCGATCGCAAAGAGGGCGGCGAAGGTGAAGGGGCCGACATCTACTACAGTCAATGCCAAAAGTGACCCTTCCCGATCGACAACATCAAAGGGCGTTTACCCTCCTGGAACTCCTGATCGTCATTCTGCTGATGGGTGTGATGGCGATGCTGCTCGTCGGCGTTTTCAAGCGGGCCGGTTCCAGGGAAGGACCGCCGAAAATCACCCAACTCAGAGAAAAGGTCCTCAAAGGGGTGAAGGGGAGCAGAGAGCTTTTCTGCATCGACAACTGTACCCGCTGCTTCTATTTGGAAGGAGGAGAGGTTACGGAAGCGGGCTTTGCGCTCCCGCCGTTGAGTGCCTACATCGTCGATGCCGAGGGGCAGCCGCACCGGTTGGAGTATGGGCGCTATCAGGATCACCCCGTCTGCCTGCGTTTTCGGAGTGCTGAAGATGGCCATACCTCACGCCTCATCATCGGATCGGAGGGGGCTTTTTATTACATCCCGAGCTATTTTGGGGAGGTCGAGCGCTACGCTTCTCTGGAGGATGCGGTAGCCCGATGGACCCGGGACCGTGATTTGCTGCACAACCGCTGGGATTACTATTGATGGAGAAAAAAGCCTTTACTCTGATCGAAGTCCTCGTCTCCGTGGTACTCATAAGCATTGTAGTCCTGGGCATCATGCGCATCCGCCAGCAGAACATCGCGGCGGTTGAATATCTCGAAGGGCGGATGAAGAGTGAACTCGCCAATACGCTTTTTCTGGATAGGGGATCACTGAAATATCGGGGAGAGAAGAAGGACGCTTTGACGCTCCTGAATCACCTGGGAATCAAAAAGTCAAAGACCCGGGAGATCCTCCGAAAAGAGGAGCGCACCATCTGGGCCGGTGACCCTCTACCGATCGAGGAGGTTCCCCTCCCAATCACGCTGCGGGCCATTTCACTCAAAAACAGATACTCCGCTCGCTATTATCGAATTCTCTACTAGTGCTTAGATGTTTACCCAACTCTGCTATACTCTTTACATTGAGATTTTGGTTTGACAATAAATCAAAGGAAATAAAACAAAAGAAGGAGATATAGCGGATGGGGAAGGGCCTGATTATACTCTTTTTGGTAGGCATGGCATTTGCTTATTTCGTTTTTCATTTCGTTTCGGGAATTGAAGGAGATGATCCTACGACCCAACTCAGCCAGGATGCCCGAAAGGCGAAAGAGTTGGCCAAGTATTATAAAAAAGATGCGCTGGGTGATTGGATCCTGGCGGTAGGGAAGGTCCCGACATCCAAAGCGAAGGAAATTTGGCGGGAGAGCCCGGTGATGAAGCAGACTTTGGCCCTTTTCCCAAAGTTCAATCTGATGAAAGAGACGATTATGACCCAGGTGGAGGAGGGGGAGTTCCGCCGACAACTCCTCAAGCGTCTTGATGATGTGGCGAATCGATATCTCTCAGGAGAGATCGATGCCGAAAAAGCCAAAGAGTTGATCCGAAACCTTTGAGAGGCCCCCCGTCTCACTCTCTCTTCTTTCCTTTGATCTTGGCTCGCCACTCCTTCAAAGTCCGTTCAAATCCGATCCCGTCACTTTTATAGAAGCTTCTCGGTTCCGGGAGATACTCCTGCTCCACCCATCCACCGTAATCGTGGGGATAGCGGTAGCGTTTGCTGTGGGTTTTGATCGTTTCCGGTACTGGAAAGAGGTCGCCGCTGCGGATGGCCTTTTGGGCATCGTTGATCGCTGCGTAGGCGCGGTTGGACTTGGGGCTGGAGGTGAGGTAGATCACCAGTTGGGCCAGGGGAATTCGAGCTTCGGGATAGCCGATATGCTCCACAATCGTCAGGGTGGAGGCGGCGAGATTGAGGGCGTTGGGGTTGGCGTTGCCGATGTCTTCCGCCGCCAGGATCGCCAGGCGCCGGGCCAGGAATTCCGGCGGTTCGCCCCCTTCGATGAGGCGGGCGAGCCAATAGAGCCCCGCATCCACGTCGCTGCCGCGGATGCTTTTGATCATGGCGGAGGTCAGATCGTAATGGCTGTCGGCTTCGGCGGAACCGGCGCGGATCGCCTGGGGACGCAGGGAACGCAGGGTCTCCAGGGTCACGGGAGATTCGATCGCGGCCCCGCTCTCCAAGAGCCCCAGCATCGCCCGCAGATCCCCGCTGCTGGAGTGGATGAGGTAGGTTTCGGCTTCGGGGGTTACTTCGATATCTTCCCGCTCGAGCACGCGCCGCAGCATCGTTCTCATCGCGGATTCATCGAGGCTTTTGAGCTCGAAGAGATGACTCCGTGAGCGGATGGCGGCGGTGAGGGCGTAGTAGGGGTTCTGGGTGGAGGCCCCGACGATCAGCGCCCGCTGCTCTTCCATATAGGGCAGCAGGACCTCCTGCTGGGTCTTGCTGAGGCGATGGACTTCGTCGATAAAAACCAGGGGCTTTTGCAGGGCGTTGGCATATTTTTTGAAGAGTTGGCGCAGTTCGTCGATTTTGAGGGTGGTGGCGTTGAATTCGTGAAAAGGACGGTCGAGTTTTTTAGCAAGGATTCTCGTCAAGGTGGTTTTGCCGCAACCAGGAGGACCGAAAAAGAGGGAGTGGGGGAGAGCATCTTTTTCGACTAGCTTTCTAAAGGGGGCCTCGGGAGCGAGCAGATGTTCCTGGCCGACCATTTCATCGAGCGTCTGGGGCCGGTATTTCAGCGCAAGGGAAAGCACCGTATCGCCCTTTCACCTGATGTCGTGAAACGCTTTCCCCATAACCAATGACCGGTGACTAAAGACATAAGGTTTATTGAATCACCTGGACGACATATTCCCGATTCTCTCTGGGGCCGTCGAATTCGCAGAAGAAGATCGCCTGCCAGGGGCCCAGATAGAGCTGGGCATCTTTGACGGGGACGACGATTCTCGGGCCGCAGAGGGTTGCTTTGATATGCGCGGGGGTATTGTCGTCGCTCTCATAGTTCATATCCGCCGGAGCGATCCGACTCAACGAGGAGAGAAAATCCCGTCTCAGTTTGGGGTCGGTCTTTTCAAACAGGACAATGGAGGCCGTGGTATGGGGGGTGAAGACGGTGCAGAGTCCGTCACGGATCCCCAAACGCATCACCTCATGGGCCACCGCCTCCGTGATATCGATCATTTCGGTTTTGTAGCTGGTTTCCAGGGTGATTTTAGTCATTCTTTCTCGCCTCCTTCAGAAATTGATGCAGTGTATCGTACTCCTGTCTCGTGAAATAACGGGTCTTGTTCTCGGGGAGATTGTTGAGCTCCACCCAGCCGAATCCCACTCGCTTCAGATCCAGTACTTTCGCGCCGAAGTGCCCGAAAAACCGTCGGAGCTCCCGGTTCTTCCCCTCGGCGATCGTGACGCGGAGTTTGGTGTTTTTGCCGCTCTGCCCCCGGTATTGTACCTCGAGAAACGGGGCGAACTCCATCCGGGTGATTTCACTCTCTTTGTGTCCCCCTTCCCGGGCATCCTCGAGGATAAGCCCCTCCTTCATCGCCTTTTCCATTTCGGGGGTAAGGGGCTTGTCGATTTTGAGATTGTAGGTCCGGGGCAGTTTGCTCCCCATCAGGACATCGGCCACTTCGGGATTGTCCGTCAAGAGCAGCAAACCTTCACTGGCATAGTCGAGCCGGCCTACGGGGATGAAGTGGCGGAACTTCCCCGGGAGTTTGTGGTAGATGGTGGTGCGCCCCCGGTCGTCCCTTTTGGTGACCAGGACCCCCCGCGGCTTGTTGTAGACTACCATCGTCACTTCGCCCCGTTTCCTGGGATGGATCAGCTTGCCTCGGACGGCCACTTTGTCCTCGGGCCGGACTTTGTATCCGAAATCCTTGACCGGAAGGCGGTTGACGGTGACAAGCCCCTCCTCGATTAGTTTGTCGGCATCCCGCCGGGAATAGGGGGTATTGTGGGATATATATTTATTGAGGCGCATGCCTTCTTCATTTTGTTTCATACTTTCTCCGATTTGATGCCGGCACTGACCAGGTCGTGCAGGTGGATGACCCCATGGATACGATCTTCCTCGTCCAGGACCGGCAAGAGTTGGACTTTGGCCGCTTCGATGAGGGCCAGAGCGTCGCTGGCGAGCAGGGAAGTGTCCCGGATCGCTTTGGGGCCGGGGGTGGCGTAGTCGATAACGGGACGTTCCATATCGAAATCCGTGCGCATCAATGCCCGTCTCAGGTCTCCATCGCTCATAATCGCCTCCAGGCGCCCCTCACGGGTGATGAGCACGTTGCCCAGCTTCCCCTCGCTCATGGTGACGATCGCCTCTTTAAGCGGGGTTTGGGCTTCGACAATGGGCAAATCCTCCCGGCGCATCAGATCGGCCACCTTGACAAAGAGGCGTCTTCCCAGGGAACCGCCGGGGTGAAAGGAAGCGAAATCCTCTTTTTTGAAGTTGCGTTTTTTCATCAGGGCGACGGCCAGCGCATCCCCCAAAGCCATCGTGAGGGTGGTGCTGGCGGTAGGAGCCGCCCCCAGGGGGCAGGCTTCCCGCTCGACCGAGATATCCAGGACCGTATCGGCATAGCGGGCCAGGGTGGAGCTTTTGCCGGCGGTCATCGCCAGCAGGGGGATCCCGAAGCGCCGGATATGGGGCAGAATATTGGAGAGTTCTTCACTTTCTCCGCTGTAGCTGATGGCAAGCACCCCGTCTTCGGGTCCGATCATCCCCAGATCGCCGTGGAGAGCTTCACTGGGATGGAGAAAAAAGCTCGAGGTCCCTGTACTGGCGAGGGTGGCGGCTATTTTGGCTCCTACGAGCCCCGATTTTCCGATGCCGGTGACGATCAGTTTCCCTTTGAGGGCATAAATGCTCTCCACCGCTTCGACAAAGGCGGTATCGATCCGATCCGTCGCAGAGAGAAGGGCTTGGGCCTCTATCTGCAAAGTTTCACGGGCACTCTCGACAAGGGATTGGGTATCGGGACGGTTTGAATTCATAGGGGAGATTATAGCACAGGAAGGGCCCACGGCCCCGGCCCTTTTTAGACCAGGAAGACCGCAGGAATGATGATGGGGTATTTTTTGTAGCGCTTGAGGATGTGTTTGCGCACGACCCCGCGCAGGTCGTCTTCGATCACTTTGTTGCTCACAGTCGGATCGACTTTGTTGTTGACGAGGTAGCTTTCGATGAGCTGTTCGATCTCTTTGGCGAACTGCTTGTCCTCCCGGTCGGGGACCAGCCCGTAGGAGGTGACGATGGGGTGATCGACCATCCGGCCGGTCTGGGTAGAGATCTTGGCCACGATGTTGACGACCCCTTCGGTGGAGAGTTTCTGGCGGTCATCGACGACATCGGCGTAGATCTCTTTGTTGTTCTGGTTGTCGATGTAGCGTTTGCCTGTTTTGACGGTTTTGACCTTTTTGATATATTTGGTCGTGATTTCGATCTGGTCTCCGTCGCTCATCAGCAGCATATTGCGCTCGTCGACGCCGCAGCTTGCCGCAGTGCGGGCATGGGCGGCGATGTGGTTGTATTCTCCGTGTACGGGCAGGAAGAATTTGGGCTGGACCAGGCGCAGAATGAGCTTCTGTTCCTCCTGGGAAGCGTGGCCGGAGACGTGAATGTCGCTGCACTCTTTGTAACGGACGGTCACGCCGGCTTTGAGCAGGAGGTTGAGCAGCTTGGAGACGCTCGCCTCGTTGCCGGGGATGGCGCTGGCGGAGATGATGACGGTATCGGTGGGCTTGAGCTTGATATGCCGATGCTCGTCGGTGGCCATCCGCGAAAGGGCGGCCATCGTCTCTCCCTGGCTTCCGGTGGTGACGACGAGGATTTCGCTGTCTTTGTATTTGCCGACTTCGTGGGCTTCAATGAAGTGCTTGTCGTCCACGTCGATGTAGCCCAGGCGGCGGACCGTCTCGATGTTGCGCTCCATAGAACGCCCGATGACGCAGATCTTGCGACCGTGTTTGACACCCCGTTCGATCGCCTGGAAGATCCGGTGGGCGTTGGAGGAGAAGGTGGACATGATCACCCGTCCCTTGGCCATTTCGAAAAGCTTGTCAAAGGTCTTGCCCACCACCGCTTCGCTCTTGGTGAAGCCGGGGTTGTGGCTGTTGGTGGAGTCGGAGAAGAGGCAGAGGACCCCCTGGGCACCGTAATGGGCGAAGCGGTGCAGATCGGCGGTATACCCGTCGATGGGGGTATGGTCGATCTTGAAGTCGGCGGTATGGATCAGGGTGCCGATAGGGGTCTGGATCGCCAGGGAGGATGAATCGACGATGGAGTGGGTCATATGCATCCACTCGATCTTGAACTCTCCGATATCGTAGATCTTTCTTTTGACCACGTAGCGGAAGTATTTCTTGTCTGCCTGCAGGCCGTGTTCGTCAAATTTGTTCCCGATCATCGCCAGGGCGAGGGGTGTGCCGTAGATGGGGAACTTGAGCTCTTTGAAGAGATAGGGGACCGCGCCGATGTGGTCTTCGTGGGCGTGGGTGATGACAATAGCGCGGATCTTGTCTTTGATGGCATGCAGATAGCTGAAATCGGGCACCAGGATATCGACGCCGTGCATCGTTTCATCGGGGAAGCTCATTCCCACGTCGATGATGATGGCGTCCTTCTCGGTCTCGAGTACGGCGATGTTCCCGCCGATCTCTCCCAGGCCGCCCAGGGGGGTGAAGCGCAGTTTGCCCTTGGCCCCCATATCGATCTGTTTCCAGGGATTCATCCGCTCCTGCTGAACTCTTTCGTTCTCCAGGATGGCGGCTTTCATATCGGCGGGGACGGTGGTGTCGATCTTGGGACGACGACTGCCCCGTCCACGTCCGCCGCCGTTGCCGTTGCTACGGTTTTGGTTCTGATTGCGGTTGCTTTGATTGCGGTTTCTGTTGTTATTGTTGTTGCGACGGTTGCCTTCGTTGCGGCTTTTGTTCTCGCCGCCGTTGCTGCGTTCGCCTTGATTGTTGTTCTCTTTGCGGGGTGCCTCGGACGCAGCCCCGGCACTCTTGCCTTCCGTTTTTTTGTTGTTGCGGAAGGGATTGGGTCGTCTCCGGCTTCTATTGCCGGAGTTGTTCTTGTTCTGATTTTCCGTTGATGGGTTTTGATTCTTTTCCATGGTCGGGTTCCTTTGTCAATGCTTGATAGAGTCGATGATAAAGCGTCGTCCCGACCTGATGGGGTCGTAGCGTCTTGCCCAGCTTGAGCGCCTCGAAGAGGGGCTCGAGGAGCGATTTGGGGTAGGCGGCAGAGAGGTTTTTCATCAGGGTCTTTCTCGGCTGCCTAAACGCGGCTTTGAGAAAAGCTTCGAATCCCCCATCTGTCAGGTTGTGTTCTTTACGGATCTCCAGAACGGCGGATTCGACTTTGGGGGGCGGATTGAAAGCGGAGGGAGGCACCAGGAGGCGTATTCGCGCCTCACCGACACTCCCCGCCAGGACCGAGAGAGCCGAGAAATTCCGATCACCCTCCCGGGCTGCGAACTTTTCGGCGACCTCTTTTTGCACCATTGTGAGTGTGGATCGACAATGGGGGTCACGCAGGGCTTTCAAAATGATGTTGGTGGCGATGTAGTAGGGCAGATTGGCCACCAGCCGGTAGGGCCGGTCGATCAGGCTGCCGTTTTTCCATCGCTCCAGGACATCACCGCACTCCAGTCGGAGCCGGCCGTCGGCGATCTCCCGGGAAAAGTTTTTCCCCAGGTAGTCACACAACCGTTTGTCTACCTCGAACGCCGTCACAGGGCGGACGCGGACGAGCTCTTTGGTTAAATCACCTAACCCAGGCCCGATCTCTACCACCGGCAGATCGTCATCGGGCATCGATTGGATGATTTGTTCCACGACGCTTCGATCTTCCAAAAAGTTCTGTCCGAACCGTTTGTCAGCGATTTGGGAAGCGTCTGGCCTATAATTTTTCATTATACACTTTTTTACTTAAATGGCAATCGCCCAATTTCCCTACTTTGGATATAATCGGACTCTCAAAAATTATATTATATGGATAGAAAGCGATGCACAAAGATTATTTCGCTAAACGGATTATACCATGTCTCGATGTCAACGCCGGCCGGGTGGTCAAAGGGGTCAATTTCGTCAACCTCCGTGATGCCGGAGATCCGGTAGAGGTGGCGAGGCGTTACAACGAGGAGGGGGCCGACGAGTTGACCTTTCTCGATATCACCGCCACACACGAAGAGCGGGGGACCATCGTCGAAGTGGTTCGGCAGGTCGCCAAAGAGGTTTTCATTCCTTTGACGGTCGGCGGGGGGATCCGGGAGTTGGAAGATATCTATCGACTTTTGGATGCGGGATGCGACAAAGTCAGTATCAACTCAGCGGCGATCAAACGCCCCGCCTTCATCGAAGAGGGGGCCAAGCGCTTCGGCTCCCAGTGCATCGTCGTCGCCATCGATGCCAAACGGGTCGGGGAGGGGAAATGGAATATCTTCACCCACGGCGGGCGCAAAGATACCGGCATCGACGCGATCGAGTGGGCGAAGGAGGCTTACAACCGGGGAGCCGGAGAATTGCTGGTGACCTCTATGGATGCCGACGGCACCAAGGCCGGATTCGACAATGAACTCAACCAACGGATCGGGGAAGTGGCCCCCATCCCTATCATCGCCAGTGGGGGAGCGGGAACGATGCGGCATATCGAAGAGGCCTTTACCGTGGGCAAAGCCGATGCGGCTCTCGCGGCGAGTATTTTCCACTTTCGCGAGATCGACATTATGGATCTCAAACGCTATCTCAAATCCCGCGATATTCCCGTGAGGCTCTGAGATGTTCATCTGTGCGGGCAACAATGAAAGCTTCGACTTCGCACTGCCGATCGGGGTGGGCTTGGTGGAGTCGGCGATGAACCTGACGCGCCTGGCGAGTATGGAAGCTCCGGAGTTCCTGGTCTTCGTCGGGACGGCGGGCAGCTACGGCAAGCATCGGATCTTCGACATCGTCGAATCCAAAACGGCGGCCAATGTGGAGCAGGCGCTCTTGATGGGGACAGCATATACTCCGATCAACAATGTGGTTTCGGCCGCCCAGGATGTTTCACGTGAAACAATCGTCAACTCCTCCAACTATATCACGACCGATAAAGAGATGGCGAAAAAGTTTTTGGCCAAACGGCTGGAGTTGGAAAATATGGAGTTTTTCTCTGTCCTGGCGGTGGCCAAAATGTTCAACATCCCGGCCGGTGGAGTTTTCTGCGTCACGAATTATTGCGACGAGAATGCTCACGAGGATTTTTTGAAAAATCAAAAAGAGGCGATGCAGCGTCTCGAAAATTATCTCAGAGACAAAGGTGTCTTAAAAAATGACTAATGACCAACGATCGACGACCAACGATTCCGAAAAAAGAATCATCCACGACTATACCAAAGAGGAACTGGGCCGGGAGATTCAGCCCGCCTTTAGAGCCAAACAGATCTACAACTGGATCTACCACAAACACGCCGACAGTTTCGAGGAGATGGCCAACCTTCCCAAAACGATGCGCCAGGAGCTGGCAAAAAAATATGAACTGCATCCCCTGGAGATGGTTTCGAAACAGGAGAGCCGCGACGGGAGTATCAAGTATCTCTTCCGGCTCCATGACGGGCACACCGTCGAAGCGGTTTTGCTGCTGATGAAAGAGGCTCAGTATCACGAAGACGGCACACTCAAACACCACCGCCGCTATACCGTTTGCATCTCTTCCCAGGTAGGATGTAAGGTAGGGTGCGCCTTTTGCCTCACGGCCAAAGGGGGATTTATCCGTAATCTCAGTGCCGGAGAGATCGTCGATCAGGTGCTGGAGATTTACAAAGATCAGAATATCCCCTCCAATCACCGTGTCAATCTGGTCTATATGGGGATGGGGGAGCCTCTTGACAATCTGGACAATGTGGCCAAGGCTGTCAAGATCTTCGCCGATATGGACGGGATGAGCATCTCCCCCAACCGTCAAACGATTTCGACATCGGGCCTCAGCTCCAAGATCGAAAAACTGGGGCGGATGGATCTGGGTGTCAATCTGGCGATCAGCCTGCACGCGGTGGATGACGAACTGCGGGAGAAGTTGATGCCGATTAACAAGGCATACAATATTGCCTCGATCATCGAAGCGGTGAGGAATTTCCCTGTCAATCAACGCAAGAAGGTTCTCTTCGAATATCTTGTCATCAAGCATGTCAACGACGATATCGCTTCGGCCAAGAAACTGGTCAAGCTCCTCAACGGACTCAAGGCGAAGGTCAATCTGATCTACTTCAATCCGTATCCGGGAACGGAGTTCGAGCGCCCCGAGCCTGAGGATATGAAGCGTTTTCAAGAGTATCTACTCAGCAAGGGCGTGCTCTGTACTATCAGGGAATCGAAGGGGCTGGATATCTCCGCGGCCTGCGGGCAACTCAGGGAACAAAAGCTTAGCGAAGGAGTGGGACGATGACCCCGGTGGATTTGGCTCTTTATATTTTGATCGGCGGGGTAGTTGTCGTCGGAGTAGTCGGTTTTATTATTGCTGTTCGGAGTGATGATAAGAAGAGTTGAGAGTTGAGAGCTGAGCGTTGAGTGTTGAGAATTTAGTGCTTCGGGTATAGGCTTCTTCGGCGTTTATCTTCCATTCACGCCTCTCTATGTTCCTTTCTTTCTTCTTTGTTCCGCCACAAAGAAGAAAAGAAACGAACCCAAAGAAAGAAAAAAAGGCGAAGGACTGACGTCAGTCAAAAACTCCCAATGTGGAATCTCTTGGATTAAACCTATTTCGTTCCTGTGAATTCCAAGGCTTTCCCTTCGGTTGCTCGGTTGCTCATTACTCGGTTACTCGGTTATGACAATACCTCGTCTGGTTTTTCACTCTCAACTTTCCATCCGTTTGTCACATTGAATTCCCGTTCCCGGGGTAGGGCGATTTCTGTTTTTGCTTGGCTGAAATCGTCGGGGCTGTAGAGTTTCCAGTGCTGTTTGTAGTGAAAGTCCAGGGAGTAGGCGTGGAGCATCAGGCGGCTGGCTCCGGTGTATTTGAGGCGCTGCTCAGAGCTTAGGCGCTCTTCAAGATAGGCTTCGGCTATCTCGTAGCTTGGGCCGTAGATGGGGTCTCCGAGTATAGGATGTTTCACGTGAAACAAATGGATGCGGATCTGGTGGGTCCGTCCGGTATGGGGGATGCATTCCAGGAGGGTGGCGTCGAGTCGCTCGTCGTACTGGATGGGGAGGAAGGTGGTGTAGGCACGTTTCCCTTCACGGTGGATAAAAACTTTGTGTTTTGTCGGCCCGTAGTCGTTATTGAGGATGATCGGCGCATCGACACTGAAGGGTTCCTCGATCCGGCCTGTAGCCCAGGCGCGGTAGCTCTTTTGGATCGCTTTACGCTCGAAGGCTCCTTTGAGAAAGCGCTCGGACTCTTTGTGCCGGCTGGCCAGGAGGAGGCCGGAGGTCTCTTTGTCGATTCGGTGGACGGCATTGGCATGCTGCCCGCCGTGGAAGCGTACCTCGTCGAGCATCGAGTAGGGAGTGGTCATTTTCTTGGGATGGACCAGGACGCCGCTGGGTTTGTCGAAGAGGTAGAAATCGGGGGTCGTGACTATCGGGGCATTACCCCGGCTTTGGGGTTCGAAATAGACCACCTCCACCTCTCCGCTGATTCGCGCCGATTTGTCCGGGAGGGTTTCCCCACGGCAGAGGAGTCGACCCCGGTCGATGATCCGTTGGGCTTCGCCCTGGGTGATGCCGAAGGTGCGCATCAGCCAGACAAAAGCGAGCTGCTCCTCCTCGAGATGAAAACGGCGTTGGACAAAGGGCAATCAGGACTCCTTCACTGGGATTTGAGTAAAATATTAGCCAAAAAAAAGGGGCATTGGGCATTGGGCATTGGGCATTGGGCATTGGGCTGATTATTTTTCTTCTCCAATATACCAATACACCAATACACCAATAGACCAATACACCCGTTCCAAAGGAACGAGAATGGTCGAACGCTATGCGCGTAAAGAGATGAAAGAGAAGTGGACCCAGGAGGCGCGATATGCCGCCTGGCTCGAGGTGGAAAAGGCGGTGGTCAAGGCTTGGAACAAACTGGGTCTGATCCCTGATGAGGATGCGGAAAAGATCGTAAAAAACGCCACCTTTTCCGTAGAGCGGATCGACGAGATCGAGGCGGAGACCCGGCATGACCTGATCGCCTTTACCACAAGTGTCGCCGAGAGCCTGGGAGAGGAGAGTCGCTGGTTCCACTACGGGATGACCAGTTCGGATACCGTTGATACAGCCGTAGCACTTCAGATGCGCGATTCTCTGGAGCTCATCATCGAGGATGTGAAAATGGTGATGGAGTCGGTCAAGAAGCGGGCGATGGAGCATAAATACACTCTGATGGTGGGCCGCAGCCACGGAATCCACGGGGAGCCCATCACCTTCGGTCTGGTCCTGGCTGTCTGGTATGACGAACTGCGCCGCCACCTGGAGAATCTGGAGCAGACGATGGAGGTGATCGCCGTGGGCCAGATCAGCGGGGCGATGGGGAACTTCGCCCACGCGCCTCTGGAGCTAGAAGAGATCGCGATGAAAGAGCTGGGGCTCAAGCCGGCTCCGGTGAGCAACCAGGTGATCCAGCGGGACCGCTATGCCCGCCTGGCTTCCGCTTTGGCACTGCTGGCGAGCTCCATCGAGAAGTTTGCCGTTCAGGTGCGCCATTGGCAGCGGACGGAAGTTTACGAGGCAGAAGAGTATTTCGCCAAAGGGCAGAAGGGAAGTTCTGCCATGCCCCACAAACGGAATCCGATCCTGACCGAGAACATCACGGGCCTGGCGCGGATGATCCGAGCCTATGTGATCCCCGCGATGGAGAATGTAGCCCTCTGGCACGAGCGGGATATCTCCCACAGCTCTACCGAGCGTTTCTGGCTGCCTGACAGTTTCATCACCTCCGACTTTATGCTCCATCGCTTCAACAGTGTCATTGCCAACCTGACGGTGATGCCGGAGAATATGCTCAAAAACCTCAATCTCACCGGCGGACTGGTTTTCTCCCAACGTATTCTTTTGGAGCTTCCCAAAGCGGGGGTCAGCCGGGAGCAGGCCTACAAGATCGTCCAGCGCAACGCGATGAAAGTCTGGGAAGCTTTGCAGCAGGGCAAGCCTCCTGTCAACGAGAAGGGGGAGAGCCTCTTCCTTCAATATCTCCTCGCCGACGAGGAGCTGCGCAGCAAACTGAGCGAAGAGCAGATCCGCGAAGCCTTCGACTACGGTTATTACACCAAAAATGTCGACCGCATTTTTGAACGTGTCTTTGGCGAAAATGCCTAAAGGTCCCCATCCCGTGGGCAACCTTGAAGCCCGCTAGATTTCATAAAAAGATATAACAAAACTTCCTGTCAAATTCCTCGATTTTTTAACAAGATTTTGAGTAAAATCATCAAACTTTAGAACTTCTCTTTGTACGAAAAGCTGCTCCGGATACCGCATACCGTGAGTGTAAAGCCAAGGGGAAACCACTGTTTCCCGCTGCCGAATGCAAAGACCCAAAATTTCAGGAGAGACTATGATCAAAGTTGTCAAGCGTAATGGAAGAGTCGAACCCCTGGACGTCTCCAAAATCCAGAAATATACCTCTGCGGCCGTCGAGGGACTCGACGGTGTCAGCCAGAGTGAGCTGGAGGTGGATGCCAAGCTCCAGTTCCGGGATATGATCAGCACCGAAGAGATTCAGCTGACCCTGATCAAAACCGCCGTTGACAAGATTGACATCGATCAGCCCAACTGGACCTTCGTGGCCGCCAGACTCTTCCTCTATGACATCTATCACAAGGTCTCCGGCTTTACAGGTTATATTCACCTCAGAGACTATTTCGACCGTGGGGAGAAGGAGGGCCGCATCCTCCTGGGGCTCAAAGAGAAATACGACCTGGACGATCTGAACGATTACATCAAGCCCGAGCGGGACCTGCAGTTTACCTATCTGGGGATCCGTACGCTTTACGACCGTTACCTTCTCAAAGACCGGCAGGGACAACCTATCGAACTGCCTCAGCATCTCTTTATGGCGGTGGCAATGTTCCTGGCCCAGAATGAATTCGACTGCCAGACCTGGGCCAAGAAGTTTTACGACATCCTGAGCAAGTTCGAAGTGATGGCCGCTACCCCCACGCTTTCCAATGCCCGGACGACCCGGCATCAGCTCAGCTCCTGCTATATCGGTTCCACTCCGGACAATATCGAAGGGATCTTCGACGGTTACAAAGAGATGGCGCTGCTGAGTAAGTTCGGCGGCGGGATCGGCTGGGACTGGACCCAGGTGCGGGGGATGGGCTCCTACATCGACGGGCACAAGCATGCCGCCGGAGGGATCGTTCCCTTCCTCAAGATCGCCAACGATGTGGCGATCGCCGTCGATCAGCTCGGAACCCGCAAGGGGGCGATCGCCGTCTATATCGAGCCCTGGCACATCGATGTGCGGGATTTCCTGGATCTGAAGAAAAACTCCGGCGAAGAGCGGCGCCGTGCCCACGATCTCTTCCCCGCCCTCTGGATCAACGATCTCTTTATGAAACGGGTTCAGGAGGATGGGATCTGGACCCTCTTCGATCCCTATGAGGTCAAGGAATTGACCGATCTTTACGGCGAGGAGTTCGAGAAGCGCTACCTGGAACTGGAACAGGATGAAAGCATCACCAAAGAGGTGGTCTCCGCCAAGCAGCTCTGGAAGGAAGTGCTGCGAAGCTATTTCGAGACCGGCAACCCCTTCCTCTGCTTCAAAGATGCCGCCAACCGGGCCAACCCCAACCGCCACGCCGGGGTCATCCGCAGCTCCAACCTCTGCACGGAGATTTTCCAGAACACATCGCCCAACCATTACCGGATGAAGATCATCTTCGAAGATCAGAGTGTCACCTATTTCGAGGAAGAGGAGATGGTGACGGTTGACAGCGGTGTCACCAAGCCCGCCAAGAAGATCACTGCTCTTGACACCCTGGATGGTAAGAAGATCTGGATGGTGGAGAAGGATCCGGTCGACGGAGAGACCGCCGTCTGTAACCTGGCTTCTGTCAATCTATCCAAAATCAATACCCCCGAAGATATCGCCCGGGTCGTCCCCACGGCGATCCGGATGCTTGATAACGTGATCGATCTGAACTTCTATCCCCTCGGCAAGGTCAAAAAGACCAACGAAAAATCCCGCTCCATCGGCCTGGGAGTGATGGGTGAGGCGCAGATGCTGGCCGAGGCGGGGATCGAATGGGGAAGCAGTGAGCATTTCCACAAGATCGATGAGGTGATGGAATCGGTCAGTTATTACGCCATCAAAGCCTCCAGCGACCTGGCCCTGGAGAAAGGGTGCTACCCCAATTTCGAAGGGTCGGACTGGTCGAAGGGGATCTTCCCCATTGACAAGGCCAATCCCGAAGCGTGTAAACTGGTGGATAGAGGAGGGCTCTTCGGCTATACCCACGATTGGGAAGCTCTGAGAGAGAAGGTCAAGAACGACGGAATGCGCAACGGCTACCTGATGGCCATCGCGCCCACCAGCTCCATCTCCATCCTCACCGGGACCACCCAGGCGATCGAGCCGGTCTACAAGCGCAAATGGTACGAAGAGAACCTCTCGGGAATGATCCCGGTGGTGGTACCCAACCTCAATCCCGATACCTGGGCCTACTATACGCCCTGCTATGAGTTGGATCAGCGGCTTCTGGTGCGTGCCGGTGCGATCCGGCAGAAATGGATCGACCAGGGGCAGAGCCTCAATATCTTTATCCGCCTCGACAAAGCCAGCGGCCGCTATCTCAACGATATCTATATGGAGGCGTGGAAATTCGGCCTCAAGTCGACCTACTATCTCCGCAGCCAGTCTCCCGAGGCGGTTGCCGCCGATGAGGGAGTCGAAGATCGCAGTATGGAGTGTGTCGGGTGCCAATAAGGATCCCGGGTTATGCAGTATAAATACAAAGGGATTGACAAAGAAGGGCGTCGTGTCGCCGGAACGCTGAGTGCCAATTCCGAAGAGGAGGCCAAAGCCTGGCTGAAACAGGAGGGGATCTACCTCCAATCGCTTCGGGCCCGACCCGAATCGGAAAAGCTCAAAGCCCTCTTTTCCCGGCAAATGCCGATGGGACAGCTCAGTGATTTCTCCCGGGAACTCTCGAGCTATCTGGGGTCGGGGATGACGATCCTGACCGCTCTGAAGCTGATGGAGAGTCAGCACCGGGACGAAAAGCGATACGCCGCCTTTCTCGGAGAAGTTCGCCGGAAGGTCGATGAAGGGAATTCTCTCTACAAGGCACTGGCGGAGCAGAATGTCTACCAGTTGCCGGATTTTTTCCTTCAGAGCCTTCGGGTGGCGGGAGAGAGCGGCAAAGTCTCCGAAGTTTTGACCAATATGGGGCAGTTTTTCTCCCTACAGAGCCGCATACGCAAGCAGGTCCTCAACGCTCTGGCCTATCCCCTCTTTATCTTCGTCGTCGCCATAGGGATGACCGGCTTTCTCATCACCTTCGTCGTCCCGAAGATTACCGGGATCTTCGAGGATACGGGGCAGCAGCTGCCGGCGATTACCCGTTTTGTCCTGGGGCTGAGCGATTTTTTCACCCACCACTATCTCGCGCTTCTTCTCGGATTGATTCTCTTCCTGGTAGGCTGGAAGCTCCTCTACCGGCTCTGGGATCCTTTTCGCTATGCGATGGATGCATTGATGCTGCGACTCCCCGTTGTCGGTACGCTGGTTCAAAATCACGAATTAGCCCGTTTCAGCTACATCCTTTCTCTGATGCTCGATTCCGGGGTCTCCTATGCCCAGGCGGTCCAGCTCGCCGGGACGACTTTCGGCAACGAGGCGCTCAAAGCCAAGTTCGAAAAGGCGACTCAGAAGGTGGTCGAAGGGAATAAGCTCTCCAACGCTCTGCACCTCGCCGGAGGTGTCCCCCTCAAGAGAAATTTCCTCCAATCGCTGGCTTTGGGGGAAGAGTCGAGTGAAGTGGCTTCTGTCATGCGGAATGTCTCCAAGCTTTACAGCGAAGAGAACGAAGACAAGATCAAAATCCTCCTCAGCCTGATGGAGCCGCTGATGATGCTGCTGATCGGGGGAATCGTCGGGGTGATCGTGATGGCGATGCTCCTGCCCATCTTCAGTATGAGTTTGGGGGCGAAGATTTGATCGATTCATTTATCGGTATGCTTAAAAAGTCGTGTCATTTTCTGTAAAATGGGTTGAACACAGGTGAAGGAAAAATATGGACGGGGAAGTGAAAAAAAAGCAGCCCGGAGAGAAAAAGGAGCGGAGGCGGCTCGAGATCATCACCGGAGCGCTCAAGCTCTTTGCCCGGAAGGGGTTTTACGCGACGACCATCCCCGATATCGCCCGCTCGATCGGGATGAGTGTGGGGAACCTCTATAACTACTTCAGCTCCAAAGAGCTTCTGGCGCAGGCGATCATCCGCCATATCTCCGCGCAGCTGGGAGCCAAGATACGTGTCGTGAATGAGAGTGACCTTTCCAGCCGGGAAAAGATCGAGAAGATCGTTACGATCTATTTCGAAACGGCGCAAAAGGAGCCGGAGATGATCGACTTTTTTTTGCGAATCTACCTCTCCAATCGGGAAGTGTTCCGTGAAGGGTGCGAGGGGATGATCTGTGTCAACGAGTTTGTCACGGAGATCATGATCTTTTTCGATGACGGCGTCGCCAGGGGAGAGCTGAGGAATCAGGACTTCTTCAGTGCCTTCGGGCTCTTTATGGGGTATCTTGGAGGGATGGTCTTCCTGGCGGGTGAAGCGATCTTGCCCAAGCCGCTGGAAGCCTATGTCGATGAGATCTCCACCAATATCTACCGCGCCCTCAAGGCGGAATAGTGCGCCTGCTCTGGCTCTCCGCACTCACTTGCAACGGCAACGCCCACTCGCTGCTCAACTACCCCAACCTCCGGAATTGGCAAAAAGATTTCGAGTGGCTCTACCATCCCCTTTTGCCCTCCCGCTATACCTTCAAGGAGATCGAAGAGGGGATCGAGGGGTGTGAGGTTCTGATCGTCGAGGGAACCTTCAGTGAGGAGCTTGTCAAATATCGTCAACCCTTCAAAGCGCTAGTGGAGCGTTACGGAGCGCAAGCGCGGCATATCGTGACGGTGGGGACCTGTGCCGCTTTCGGCGGTATTTTCGCCCAGGGAGAGGAGGGGCGCAGCGGCCTCTTCTTCCGCGGGGAGGAGCCGACGGAGACCTTCGAAGCGCTCCGCTCCAAAAGTATCAACCTGCCCGGATGCCCGATCCAGCCGGAAGTGCTGGTGGGGACCCTGGCGCTGCTCAAAGCGGGAGAGACTCTGCCCCTGGATAGGCTGCGCCGTCCCAAATACTACTACGCCTATACGGTTCACAACGGCTGCACCCGCAACGAGTATTTCGAATACAAGATCGACGAGCACCGTTTCGGAAGTCTGGAAGGGTGTATGTTTTACGAGCACGGTTGTCAGGGGACTTTTACCCACGGCAGCTGCAACAAGATCCTCTGGAACGGCCTCAACTCCAAAACCCGCAACGGCCAACCCTGTATGGGGTGCACCGAACCCGATTTTCCCCGGATGGGCTTGTGGACAACCCAAAAACATATGGGAATCCCCGCCCGCCTGCCCGTAGGCGTGCCCAGACGGGCCTATCTCTCCCTGGCAGGCATCGCCAAAGCCTTCCGTATCGAGCGCTTTTACAAGCCGCTGATGGAGGAGGAGTGATGGGGCGCACACGGACACGGTTGGAATTGATCGAAAAGATCGAAGGGGAGGCGCAGGTTCTTTATGAGTATGAAGGGGACCGGATCGCCTTTGCCCAGATACGCTTCGCCAACAGCCGCCACATCGAAAAGATCCTCGTCGGGCGGGACCCGATGGATGCCCTGAGCATCAATCCGCGCGTCTGCGGGATCTGCGGGCACGCCCATCTGATCGCTACGGTGCGGGCGCTGGAAGCCTGCTATGATGAAATCCGGCTCAGCGACAAGGCAAAGGCGATCCGGGAGATGACCCTGAGCCTGGAACTGATCCAGAACCACTTTAAATGGTTCTATTTGACGATTCTGCCCCTTTTGGGGCTCGAGGCCCCCATCGAGCGGGCGCTGGAGCCCTCCCGCCTGGCCGGGGAGATGATCGCCCTGATGGCGGGGCAGTACCCCCACAACAGCTATGCGATCCCGGGAGGGATCAGCGGAGAGATCACTCCGGTGGATCTTTTCGAATTCACCCAAAGACTCGATCGGCTCAAAGAGCTCTTCCGGCGCTCGCTTATCGATGTGGATCTCGACACTTTCGTTCGGTGTGACCGGATCGAAGTGATGCTCGCCAAAGAGGGGGATCTCCCCCGTGCAATGCAGACCATTTTGGATAGAGGCTATGAGAGGCTGGGACAGAGTCTGGATCGCTTCATCGTCTTCGGCGGCGGCCTCTTTCAGCCGGGGAAATCGATCGGAACCCGCATTAGAGAATCGATCGATCTACGCTATCTCAAAGAAGAGGCGGTCGAAAAGAGTGCCGCAAGACGGGTGCACTATCGAAACCAATATTACGAGACAGGCCCTTTGGCCAGGGCGATGGTGATGAAAACCCCGCTGATCCGTGAAGCCCACCGCCGCTATAAAGATTCTCTCTTCAGCCGTATTCTGGCCAGGATCTGCGAAATCCCCAGGCTCCTGGACTACCTCGAAACCCTGTGTCGGAGCATCGATCTCTCCGAAGAGGCCTATATCGATCCGGGCCCGATCCCCGCTGAAGGGCACGGCGCAGGCATTGTCGAAGCGGCGAGAGGATCGCTGGTGCATCAAATCTCCATCCGGGAGGGCAAGATCGCCGCCTACCGGATCACCACCCCTACCCAGTGGAATCTGGGGAACGGCACCCGCGAAAATCCCTGTCCGGCCCAAAAGGCCCTGATGGGGCTTCATCGGGATGCTCCGGCAGAGCTGGTTTTCAAAGCCTTCGATGTCTGTTCCGTCTGTACGACGAAATAGCTGGTCCGTTTTATAAATAGGAATTAGAAAGAATTATCGAAAACGAGCTAAAGCGGTTTTTCGGGTTGCTAAAAATCCTTTAAACCTTCGGTAATATGGTGCCTAAAAAGGACTTTTTTACAGATGGCTTGTAAAAAAGTGCCCTATCTGTGGTTCAAAAGCGACGAAAAAGAATGGTAAAAGAGCAGGAATTCAGCGCTATTTTTGCCAAAGTTGCCGGCAGAGCTTCTCTTCTCGTAGACGTCCCTCCCGCCTCAGAAAACGACTCTTTACTGCCTACTTCTATGAGCACCAAACCCTCAAAGCCTTATCCCGGACCTATCATAAGGATCGGGAGTGGATTCAACGTCAGATTCATAGCTATGAACCGCCAAAGACTTCACCACATCCCAGACCGGTCACTTTGGTTATCGATGCGACATTCTTCGGAAAACGGGGAGAGGGCTTTGGTGTTCTTGTAGCTAAAGATATCCTGAGTGGCCAACTGGTAGCGTATCGTTTCATTCAGACTGAGACGCTCAATGAATATGCGATGCTTCGGCAAAGCCTTCTGGATCAGGGCTTTATCATCCAGGCCGTCACCGTCGATGGCCGACGGGGATTGTTTGGGCTCTTTGCCGACCTTCCGGTTCAAATGTGCCATTTCCATCAACAAGCCATTCTCACTCGTTATCTGACGCGCAGACCTACCTATCAAGCCTCTAGGGATCTCAAGCGTATCGCTTCCTATCTTGGACAGACAACCCCCTGCCGTTTCCGCTATATGCTGGAAGCCTGGCTCCAACGGCACAAAGATTTCTATGAAGAAAAAACCCCTGACGATTCTCCACGTGGATGGCATTACACCCATGATCGACTCCGCTCGGCCTATCGAAGTCTTGAACGCAATCTTCCTTATCTCTTCACGTATAAAACCCATCCTCATCTTGGCATAGCCAATACAACCAATACTTTGGATGGTGGACTCTTCTCTCCTATGAAAGCTTTATTGAAAATCCATCGGGGTATTGGAGACTCTATGAAGAAGAAACTCATCACTGATTTCCTAGAAAAAGCAATGAAATAGCAACCCGAAAACCCGCTTTAAGTCTCGAAAACTAAGAAAAGTGAGCCTTATTTAAGGGATATTTCAATCGGTGCCCCATAAAATAGTGAATGATTATTCACTCGGAGGTATCAAATGGACAGACGAGACGCATTGGCCAAGATGTTCAGCGCCAAAGGGGTAAGGGTCAACACCAATCGGGGTGAAGCCTATTACAACAAACTCAAAGAGACGATGGAAAAACGACTCCGGGAGCTCCGGGAATCGCCGGCAGCGACCAAAGTCGATATTCAGAAAGTGCTTGAAGCCGAGGGCCTGAGCCGTCGGGATTTTATGAAGTGGGCCAGTGCGATCACGGCGATGCTGATGCTGCCCGCTTCCTTCACGCCCCTAGTGGCCGAAGCGGCGGAGCTGATGAACCGTGTGCCGATCATCTGGATCGAGCTGCAGGATTGCGCCGGGAACTCCGAAGCGATTCTGCGCTCCGACTCTCCCACGATCGATGAACTGATCCTGGAGACGATCGACCTGGAGTTCAATGAAACCTTGATGGCGGCAGCGGGCCATCAGGCGGAAGCCCATCTGGAAGAAGCCATCGAAACTTTCAAGGGGAAATACCTCTGTGTCGTCGAGGGCTCCATTCCTGTGGGCACCGGAAAAGAGTGGTGTACCATCGGGGCCAAAGGAGAGACTTTTGAAGAGCATCTGATGAGAGTCTCGAAAGATGCCGCAGCGGTCGTCGCGGTAGGAACCTGCGCCACCTTCGGCGGTGTGCCGGCAGCGGCTCCCAATCCCACCGGGGCTGTAGGGGTTCAGGATATCGTGCGAGGTAAGCCCATCATCAATATCCCCGCCTGCCCCGCCAACCCGGCCAACATTACCGGAACCATTCTCCATTTTGTTCTGACCGGGCAGATCCCAGAGCTGGATCATCTCAATCGTCCCAAATTCGCCTTTGGATATCGGATCCACGACAACTGTGAACGCCGGGCCCACTTCGACGCCGGTGAGTTTGTCGAAGAGTGGGGCGATGAGGGGGCCCAGAACAACTGGTGCCTCTACAAGATGGGGTGTAAAGGCCCGATGACCTTCAACAACTGTTCCGTTGTCCGCTACAACAGCGGCACCAACTGGCCCATCGGCGCAGGACACGGTTGTATCGGCTGTTCCGAGCCCCAATTCTGGGACAAGTACGCCTTTGAACGCCCGATGGCCGACGCCCATATCAAAGCGCCCACCGGCGGAGTTGAAAAGACGGTAGACCAATTCGGTCTGGGGCTTTTGACCGCGGCGGGTGTGGGAATTGCCATTCACGCGGCACTCAGTGCGACTGCAGGTAAAAAAGAGGAGGATAAGTAATAATGAGCAGCAAACATATTATTGTAGACCCTATCACCCGGATCGAGGGGCACCTTCGGATCGAAGCGGTGATCGACGAGAACAATGTCATCAAGGATGCCTACGCCAGCTCCACGATGTTCCGGGGGATCGAAACGATCCTCAAAGGACGCGACCCCAGAGACGCCGGGCTTTTGGCGATGCGGATTTGCGGTGTCTGTACCGGAACCCACTATCAGCGCTCCATTGAAGGGGTTGAGCATGCCTTTGGGGTCAAGATCCCCAAAAACGCCCGCCTGGTGCGCAACCTGATGCAAGGGGCACTCTACCTGCACGACCATACCGTTCACTTCTACCATCTGCACGGCCTGGATTGGATCGACATCACCAGCGCCCTCAAAGCCGATCCGGTCAAAGCGTCCCAGGAAGCGCTCAAGTGGACCGATACCCCCCACGGAACAGGAGTAGGGGAGCTGCGCCAAGTCCAGGAGCGCCTGCAGAAGTTCGTCAAGCAAGGGCGCCTGGGGCTCTTTGCCAACGGTTATTGGGGTAACAAGCACTACAAACTCACACCGGAGCAGAACCTGATCGGGGTCGCCCACTACCTGGAAGCCCTGGATATGCAACGGGAGATGTCCAAGATGATGGCGATCTACGGCGGAAAGATGCCTCACCCCCAGAGCATCGTCGTCGGGGGTGTCACCTGCGTGCAGGATATCATCAATCCCGCCCGCAATGAGGAGTTCAAATCGCTGCTTCGCAAAGCGCGTAACTTCGTCAAAAACGCCTACCTGGCCGATATCGCGATGGCGGGAGCGGTTTACTCCGATGAAGCACTGGACGGAACGGGCGGAGGGCTCAAGAACTATATGGCTTACGGCGGATTCCGCCTGGATGACAATGAGTTCTACAAAGCCAAGACGCTCTTCCCCAGCGGCGTCGTGCTCAACGGGGACCTGAGCAAGGTCTATCCTTTCGATCAGGCCAAGGTGACCGAAGATGTGACCCACAGTTGGTATGATGCCCCCGCGCCCCAGCACCCGTTTGACGGAACGACCAACCCCCACTACACCGGTCTCGCGAAAAAATCGGACGGAATGGCCTATCTGAAGACCGATGAAAAATACAGCTGGATCAAAGCGCCGGTTTACGGTGATCAGCGTGTCGAGGTCGGGCCGCTGGCTAGGATGGTGGTCGGTGTCGCCGCCAAAGATGAACGGATCACCCGCTATGTGATGGGCTTCCTGGAGCGTCTGGGCGGTTTGCTCGGACTGGGCAAGGCGGCCCCGGCCAGCGTCCTCTTCTCCACCGTTGGACGCACTGCCGCCCGGGCCATCGAGACGGAGATGATGGCGGATGTGATGATGGAGTGGATCGACGAATTGGCTGCCAACGTGGCTGCCGGTGACCACAGCACCTGGACCGAGTTTGACTTCGACAGCGTGAGCAAAGACGCCAAAGGGTATGGCCTCGAAGAGGCTCCCCGCGGCGCCCTGGGCCACTGGGTCAAGATCAAAGACGGAAAGATCGAGAATTATCAGGCGGTCGTCCCCTCTACCTGGAACGCTTCACCCCGGGATGGCAAAGGGCGTATGGGAGCCTATGAAGCGGCGCTCATCGGTACGAAGGTGGCCGATCCCGAGCAACCGTTGGAGATCCTGCGGACCGTGCACAGCTTCGACCCCTGTATCGCCTGTGCGGTCCATATTGTCGATACCAAGGGCAAGGAGCTCGGCAGCTTCAAGGTCAGCACCAGCTGTTCCGTCTAAAGGAGGCAGATTATGAAAACAGGGTATCGAAAAGTCAAACGTATGACTGCCGCAATGCGGATCAACCACTGGATCGTGGCGATCTGTATGGTCGCGGCAGTGGTGACGGGCCTTTATATCGGCCACCCCTACTATCAAACCCTGATCGCCGAACCGGCAGTTGATAAGTATGTGATGGCGTGGAACCGATGGGTGCATCTGATGGCGGCGATCATCTTCGATGTGAGCTCCGTAGTGGTCTTTTACCTCTACTTCTTCAGCCGCTTCGAGAAGCCGATCCTGAAATTGCTCCCGACACCGAAGAACATTGTCGAGTTCGTTATGGTCTTTGTGAACCTGATCACTTTCAACCGGGTCAAGAAGTTCGACTCTTCCCACGCCGACAGCTTCAATGCCGTCTACTTTTTCATTTTCCACCTGCTGCTTTTGTGGATGCTCTTCAGCGGCCTGCAGCTCTATGTGCACGGTCTGGAGAGCGGACACAGCAGTATCGGTGACTGGTGGCCGGCGATGCTGCATTGGGCGACCGATTGGACGGTGGCCTTTACCGGCGGGACCTATATGGATGTGCGGTATTGGCACCACGCGGCGATGTATTTTGTGATCGTCTGGGTGCTCTTCCATATCTACTATGAGGTTTGGCGCACGATCTTCTGGCAGGAGGGCGACATCGCCATCGTCTTTGGCGGCAGCAAATTCGCCAAAGAAGATCAGTAATTCTGATCGCTTAAAGGATTTTATTGCGTATTGCAGTTGTCGGTGCGGGGACAGTGATCTTCCGCGACGAAGGGGTCGGGGTCTATGCCCAGCGCTTCCTTCAGGAAAATTATGAATTTGACGGGGATGTGACGCTGGTCGACGGCGGGGTGTTGGGTTTTCAGCTGATGACCTACTACACCGACTATGACAAGGTGATCATCCTCGATACCATTACGATGAAAGAGGAGGGGCCGGGAGCCCTCTTCAACATTCCCGGCGAAGAGCTTCTGGGCTTGGGGAGCTACAAGCAGACCGCCCACGAAGTGGAGATCGTCGAAATGCTGGAGATCGCCGCACTCAACGGCAATCTGAGCGATGTCCATATTATCGGGATCGTCCCGGAGGATATTTTGAGTGTCAAAGCGGGTTTGAGCGATACGATTAAAGAGGCTTTCCCCGCTTTTGTCACCGAAGCATTGGCGGAGCTGGAGCGCAGCGGCGTGGGCTATCGGCCCAAAAAGCCCGGGATGAGTCTCGATGAGGTGATCGAGTGCTACGCCAATCCCACGGCGCCCCGCTGCGTGCCCCAATAGCTCTTTCAACAAAATCACTCCAAAATTTCAAATTCAAGGTTTAGTATGGCTATTATCCAGAGGATAGAGTATAAAATCGAACATAAATATTTCGCCGGCTTCCTCCAACAAGCGATCGATGAGAGCGGTGTGAAGGGGAGTGTGGAGCAGGAGAATGGGGTGATCCGCCTCACTCTCGACGAGAGCGACCCCAAGGCTCTGGAGCGCTTCAGCGCCTATACCCAAAAGTATCTGCCCCATTCGATCTTTTTGGGTGAGATCACGACCGAGCGGGCGGAGGCGGAAGCGGCTCAGAGTCCTTTCCGTTCCCCCGCCTATCCCATCGCCCCCTGTCCTCTTTGCCTGGAGGAGATCACCGATCCCGCCAGTGAGCGTTATCTTGACGATACCGTCTGCTGCACCCACTATGCCAACGAAGAGTGCTACGAAGATCAGGATGCGACCTGCTTCTCACCCCACTACAACGGCAACGATACGGTGCTGCTCTGTGACGCGAAGAAGGTAAGAGAGCTCTTTTTAGTCACCGACGAGGAGATCAAAGCCCTCTTTTCCATCGAAAAGCCCACCCTCAAAGTGACGATCAACGACCCGGAGCTTCGGGAGATCACCGGCAAAAAGTTCGTGCGCCTCAAGGCCCCCTACAATGTCAAAAGCGTCCTGGCGGCCCTCAATGCCAAAGAGAGCGGGATCAATACCCTCTTTTTCAACGAGCGCCCCAACGAGCCCTTCGTCGTTCTGGTACAGGAGCATCTGCATATGGTCCGGGACAACCGGATCAGTGCACCGCTGAAATCTTTGCATCCCGATCCGGCCCTCAACCGCTTTCTCAACGTGGCCGAGGAGGCGGAAGCGAGTCAGGCGATCGGTGCCTACCTGAGCCGCAGCCGCGGGATCAGCTTCCCGGTCCTGACCGATCAGGGAGCCAAAAAGGTGATCGATTTTCCTGCTTTTGATCTGCGGGAAGTGATCGACACTATGATGAACGACGATACCCGGCGGCGTCTGCTGGAGAATTTCACCAAAACCTTCCCCCACGAGGCCCACGCGCTCTCCGAAGCGATGGAAGGGGATCTTTTTGATGCGATCTGTGTCGTGATGGGACTCGAGGAGCGGAGCTTCGAAGCCCTGAGCGATCTCTCCCTGGAATTTCACGGCAACGGAGGACTGAAGATCGATATGAACTTCGAAGAGGAGGGCTTCGATTATGCGGCGATGCTGGGATCGATTATGAGCTTCCGGATCGCCGGGGTCGAACCCCATTATCTGGCCTACAGTATCTTTGAAGCCTTCGGGGATATGACCGTTTCGGTCCTGGGGCAGCTCAAGCGGGAGTTCAAGATCGACACCTTTTTGCTGATGGGGGACCTCTTTGAGAATTCGGTGCTCTTCAGCCGGATACTGAGCAAGTTCCAGATCTCCAAACCTTATTTCTCTTCCCGGATCGCTCTGGATGGGTAGGGCTTCTTTTTGACTTTATGAGAGCAAAGATCGCCAAAACCCTTCGCATCCGGGGGATCGTCCAGGGGGTTGGTTTCCGCCCCTATCTCTACCGTCTGGCCAAAAGATACGGCCTTAATGGTTTCGTCCGAAACGATGAGCGGGGAGTCGAGACGGTCATCGAAGGGGAAGCGGCGGCGCTCGAAGCCTTTTTGCAAGCTCTGAGCGCAGAGCTGCCTCCCCTGGCCCGTATCGACGGGATGGAAGTGCACGAAATTCCCGCTGCGGGCTATGAAAGCTTTGAGATCCTCTCCTCACACTCCTCCTCCGACAAATCTACGGCCGTCAGCCCCGACATCGCCCTTTGCGACGCCTGCCTGGCGGAAATGCGTGACCCTTGCAATCGGCGTTTCGGGCATCCCTTCATCACCTGTACCGATTGTGGCCCCCGTTACTCCATCATCCGCACCGTCCCCTACGACCGGCCCAATACTTCGATGGCGCGATTCCCGATGTGCGACAAATGCCGCGCCGAGTATGAAGACCCTGCCAGCCGCCGCTACCACGCCCAGCCCATTGCCTGCCCGGAATGCGGGCCGGTTTTGCAGTTTTGGCGCAAAACGGGGATGGAAAAGGGGAGATGGGAGGTGGAGGACGGAGAGCAGGGCAGTTTAATTGAAAAAGCGGCCAAGATGATTCGGGAAGGGAAGATCGTCGCCGTCAAAGGATTGGGCGGATTCCATCTGGTCTGCGACGCGAGCAATGCCGAGGCGGTTGCCGCTCTGCGCCGCCGCAAGCGCCGCCCCTCCAAACCCTTCGCCGTAATGGTCAAAGATCTGGCGATGGCACGTTCTCTGGCGCAGATCGATGCCGGAGAGGAGGCGCTTCTTCGCTCCAAGGAGCGCCCGATCGTTCTGCTGAAAAAGGCCGATCCTTACCTCTCCGCTATCGTCGACGATCCGATCGCTCCGGGGATTGACCGAATCGGCTTGATGCTTCCTTATACCCCGCTGCACCATCTATTCTTTGACTTCCTGGATGTTCCGCTGATCGCTACCAGTGCCAACCTCAGCGATGAGCCGATCATCCGCGAGGGCAAAGAGCTTCGGGAAAAGCTGGGAGGGGTGATCGACGCCGTGCTTGACCACAACCGGGAGATTGTCAATGCCTGTGACGACAGCGTGGCACAGATCGTCGCCGGCAGAGTACAGTGGCTGCGGGTGGCCCGGGGGATCGCCCCCTTGACACTCCAACTTGACAAAACGATTGACAAGCCGATGCTTGCCGTAGGGGGCAACCAGAAAAACACCCTGGCTTTGGCCTTTGAGTCGAAGATCGTTCTCAGCCCCCATATCGGGGATCTTGGAACGCTTGAAGCGATGGAGTATTTCGACAGGACCGTAAAAACCTTCGAGCGTTTCTACGATTTCAAGCCTCAGATCATCCTCTGCGATCTTCATCCGCGCTACGAGAGCCGCCGATGGGCGGAGCGCTATAAAGCCAAGAATCCATCCGTCGAGCTTCACAGCCTCCAGCACCACTACGCCCACGCCCTGGCCGTGATGGCGGAGCACAATTGGCGCAGCAAGGCGCTGGCGATCGTCTGGGACGGCACCGGATACGGCAGCGACGGGACGATCTGGGGCGCGGAGGCGCTGCTTTGTGATGCCGGGAGTTTCGATCGGGTGGCGTCGCTGCGCCCCTTTCGCCTCCTGGGGGGCGAGAGGGCGACCCGGGAGCCGCGGCGTGTCGCCCTGGCGATGCTTTTTGAACTCTTGAGTCTGGAGGAGGTGCTGGCGCTTGACAGTCCTACTGTGGCCGCTTTCAAACCCCGGGAGATCCGCCTGCTCCACCAAGCCTGGAAACGGGGGGCCAACGCTCCCCTGGCCAGTTCTATGGGGCGGCTCTTCGATGTGTTTGCTTCCCTGACGGGGCTCTGTCAACATCTGGGTTATGAAGGAGAGAGCGGATTGCGCCTGGAGGCCGAGGCGACCCGGAAGTCTATGAGGGGAGACGCGGGAGAGCTTCTGACTTTGAGGGAGGGCCAGATCGATTGGGAACCGCTCCTGAAGCGTCTGATTCGAGGAGAATCTGTCTCGGCAAGCGCCTTCATTCACGCCCTGGCGGAATCGATCGTCAAGATCGCTGAGCGCTACCCCGATCTTCCCGTGATTCTCTCCGGCGGGGTCTTTCAAAACAAAACGCTTCTGGAGCGTGTTTTGCCCCTGCTAAAGAACCGCGAAGTCCTTTTGCCGAGGCAGGTTGCGCCCAATGACGGGGCCATCGCCCTGGGGCAGGTATGGTGGGGGGTTAGCGGCTGCGGCGCATCAACTCCATAAGCTTTTCAAAACATTCTTCGCCGTAATTGAATTTGAACTCCGCCTCTTTGAGGTAGTAGATGAAATTCTCCCGTTTGATCCCCCGATAGTTTTTCATAAAGTGATCGAAATAGCGCCGGAAGGCTTCGATGGTATTCTCCCGGCTTTCGAGTTTCGCGATCCGGTGAAAGATGAAAAAGCGGGAGAACTCTTCCCAATACTGTTCATAGAGCCCGTCGTCGATCAGGGGCTGCTTGTAGCGCTCCAGTGAAGGCATCAGAATGTTGTAGACCCGCTCTCCGTAGGCGAAGGTGAGGAAGTTCTGCGCTTCAAAGATGTGGCGCTTGTCGCGGCGTTTGTTGTGATCGAGGTAGAGAGTCTTTTCATACTGGCTTACCCGGTCTCTGGCCGCTTCGTAATCACTTTCGAGCACTCCAAGCAGGCGTTGGCGAAGGCGCTGGTAGAAATTGAGGGCGGTGAGATAGTTCACCCCAAGCCTTTCGGCCGCCTCTTTGGCGCTTTGGTCTCGGCAAAAGGCGTGGGCCAGGGCCAATTGACGCTTCAGTTTCCCGGGGGCGTAGCGTTTTCGGCATTTTTTACACTGCACGCGCCCGTCGCCCAATCGGTTCAACGCTGAGCCGCAGTAGAAGCATTCTTCAGAAATATTTGGTCCGTTTTCTATAGAGGAGTGCTCACTTTTCATCCTTCTTTTATCGTAGCGCGTTATAATAAATCGCAACTGAATGACCATTCACCAAATCAGCAAAGGAGAAGTATGCATATCCCCGACGGCTATCTCTCTCCGGCAACGGTGGTGCTGACTTATGCGGTGGCTGTTCCGTTGTGGATCACGGGCTTCAAGAGACTCCGCCGGGAACTCAACGAAGAGACGCTGCCGCTTATCGGTGCTTTGGCGGCACTCAGTTTTATCATTATGATGTTCAATATTCCGATCCCGGGAGGGACCAGCGGTCATGCGGTCGGTGCGGCGTTAATCGCCATCCTCTTCTCTCCCTGGGTCGCCTTCGTGGCCGTTTCCCTGGTCTTGCTGATCCAGGCCCTGCTCTTTGGGGATGGAGGGATCAGTACCTTCGCCGCCAATGCTCTTTCGATGGCTTTTGTGGGCTCCTTTGTCGGCTATTATGTGTTTACCTGGCTCAAAAACCGCTCCTATGCCCCGTTTGCGGCGGGCTGGAGTGCACTGGTCGCCTCGTCGGTGCTGACAGCCTTTTTGCTGGGAATCCAGCCTATCTTTTGGCATCAGGGGGCCCAGCCGCTCTATTTCCCCTTCTCTTTGCGGGTGACCTTTCCGGCTTTGGTGCTACCGCATATGCTGTTTTTCGGAGTGGCCGAAGGGATTTTCACCGCGCTGGTCTATCGCTATCTGCACCAAAAAGAGCTCGGGGAGAAGGCGGCGTGAAACAAAGGCTCATCCTCGTAATTTCGCTTTTGGCGGCGGCGGTTCCCCTGGGCATTTTGAGCGACGCGTCGGCCTGGGGAGAGTGGGAAAAGGACTATTATAAAAAGATTTTGGGTTTCGTCCCGGAGGGGATGAGACATTTCGGCGGGATCGATGCCCCTCTTTCGGATTATGGTGTTTCGGGTCTGGGGCAAACCGCAGGATATTATCTCTCGGCGATTGTCGGGACCGTGGCGGTCTTTGCGATGATGATGCTCATCGGAAGATGGATGCTCAGAAAGGAACGTCGCAACGATGTGGAGAGATAGGCTTTTTTTCCCGGCGGCGGTGCTGGGCCTTTTGATCCTGAACGACGCCGGAGTCCTGGCGGCACTCATCGCTCTTTTGTGGATAGTTTCGCACAACAGTTTTTTCCGAATCAACCGTCGGGTCCTCGCGGGGATTTTCTGGTTCAACGGAGTGACCTCCGCCGGCTATGCCCTGGTCGCATCACTGAAAGGGGTGCCCTTCGCGGGATATCTGCTGCTTTTCAACCTGAAGGTTTATGCCATCAGCTATTTCGTGCTCTGGTTCTTTTCGCGTGTCGACCTGGTCAAGTTTTTCGCCTTCAGCCGCGATCTGAGCTATCTTTTGACCATCACCCTTTTTCATATGACGACCTATAAAAAGAGTTTCGAAGATTTCCGGATGGCTTATCGTGCCCGTGTCGTGCGTAAACTTCGCCGGCAGGAAGAGGGGTTCATTCTGCGCGTTTTTGACTTTTTCCTGAGCAAAGCGATGCGTGATGCCAAAGAACGGACATTAGCGATGAAAGCGAGGGGCTTTTTTGATACGGTGTGAGTCGATGGCTTTTGCCTACGAAGAGCGACAGGTGATCGAAAGCCTGAGTTTTGGAATCGAGCCGGGAGAGAAGGTGGCGCTTCTGGGGTGCAACGGCAGCGGAAAATCGACGCTTTTGCGTCTGTTGGCCGGGCTCTATCTCCCCAAAGGGGGCCGATATTTTTTCCAAAACAAAAAGATGGACAAGAAGCGCATCGATGCCTCGATCCGTTCCCAGATAGGTATTTTGTTCCAAAATCCGGAGAGTATGCTTTTCAACCCGACGGTCTTCGATGAAATCGCCTTTTCCCTGCGGGAATTCGGATACGACGATATCGAGCGGCGTGTGGAGGAGATCGCCGAACAATTCGGCCTCGAAGAGTTGCTCGGACTCAATCCCCTCAAACTCAGCGGCGGAGAGAAGCAGAAAGTGATGCTCGCCGCCATTCTTGTTTACGGACCGGATCTGTTGTTGCTGGATGAGCCGACGGCGGCGATGGACCCGGCCACCACCGGATGGTTTATCGATCAGCTGCTGGAGTGGCAGACGACACTGGTGCTGGCCACCCACGATTTGAGTGTCGCTTACGAGACCTGTGAGCGGGCCTTGGTCTTGGCTCCCGGGGGACAACTGCTCTACGATGGGCCGATGGAGCCGCTTTTGAAAGATTATGACTTGCTGGTCAAAGCCAATCTCATCCACAAGCACCGACACCGCCACAAACGGTTTATCCATTCCCATTATCATCTACACGAAGGATAGAAAATGTTCAAGAAAAAATCTATTATAGGAGTAAACGATGTGTAAAGACTGCGGCTGTTCCCTCACAGGACACGAACATCACGAACATCATCACGAGCACCATTCACACGAGCATCAGAAGGCCCACGAGCATCTGCACCACAATCCCCAGCTCAATGATGCCAAGACCATTTCGGTGATCCAGAAGATCCTGGACAAAAACGACCACGAAGCGGCCCACAACCGCGCCCATCTGGATGCCCACAATGTGCTAGGGATCAATCTGATGAGTTCCCCGGGCAGCGGCAAAACGACGCTTCTAGAGAAGATGGCCGAAATGGCCCCCTTCAAGTTCGGTGTGATCGAAGGGGATTTGGAGACCAACCGGGACGCCGACCGCCTGAGGGCCAAAGGGGTTCCGGCCCATCAGATCACCACGGGAAGCGCGTGCCATCTGGATGCCTTTATGGTGCACAAGGGGCTTCACGAAATGCCTCTGGATGAGCTGGATGTCTGTTTCGTGGAGAATGTAGGCAATCTGGTCTGCCCCGCCAGCTACGATGTGGGGACCCACCTCAACATCGTCCTGGTCAGCGTCCCCGAAGGGAGCGACAAGATCGAGAAGTATCCGGTGATGTTCCGCCAGGCCGACCTGGTGCTTATCACCAAAACCGATCTGCTGCCCTATTTCGATTATGACATCGAGCACGAAAAAGCCGAAGCGCGCAAGATTAAACCGGGTGTCGATATTCTGGAGGTTAACATCAAGGAGCCAGAGACAATCGAGCGGGTGATCGAGTGGATCGAATTCAAGCGCAAAATGCGTTAAGGAGAGAGCGGTATGTGTCTATCCATTCCCAGTAAAGTGGTCAAGATCGACAAAGAGAAAGCCACCGCCGTCGTCGATACGATGGGGGTGCAGCGTGAAGTGGGGATCGATTTCATCGAAGACGAGGTCAAGATCGGCGATTATGTCCTCATTCACATCGGTTTCGCGATGAACATTATCAGCGAAGAGGAGGCCCTGGCCTCCATCGAAACCTACAAAGAGATTTTGGCCCTGATGGACGAGGAGGAGCGCCAAAGGGCGATTCTGGAGGGGGATCAGTGCGAGGGAGGAGGGAGCGCTTGAACCTGACACTGAAAAACCTCTATGACGACTTCCGGGACCCCAAAACCATCAAGGCTTTGGCGGAGCTGATCACCCAGGAGGCGGAGAAACTCGATCGACCGGTGAACATTATGGAGGTCTGCGGCGGCCATACCCACACCATTATGAAGTATGGGCTCAAGCAGCTATTGCCCGAGAAGATCCGCTTTATCCACGGCCCGGGATGCCCGGTCTGCATTATGCCCAAGGAGCGGATCGACCACGCCTACATCCTGGCGCAGCAGCCTGATGTGATCCTGGTGACCCTGGGGGATATGATCAAAGTCCCCGGCTCCAAAGGCTCTTTGCAGCAGGCGCGCAGCCAGGGGGCGGATGTGCGCTTTGTCTATTCGCCGCTGGATGCCCTCAAGATCGCCCGGGAAAATCCCGAAAAAAGGGTCATCTTCTTCGCCATCGGATTCGAGACCACCACCCCGATGACGGCGGCGCTGATCGATCGGGCGGAAAAGCTGGGAGTGACAAACCTTCTTTATCATATCAACCATGTCACCGTGCCGGAGGTGATGCGCGAATTGATCGACAGCCGCGACGAACATATCGACAGCTACAACAACCGCATCGACGCCTTCATCGGCCCCAGCCACGTCAGCGTGATCGCCGGCGCCAAGATTTACCGGGAGTTCCCCGAGCGCTACGGCCGGCCGGTGGTGGTCAGCGGCTTCGAACCGGTAGATGTGATGGAGGGGGTCTTGATGCTGGTGCGTCAATTCACCCAGGGGCGCTGCGAGCTGGAGATCCAATACAGGCGAAGCGTCACGATGGAGGGTAACCTCTCCGCCCAGCGCCAGATCGACAAATTTTTCGAGAAGAGAGAACTCTTCAAATGGCGGGGCCTGGGAAATATCCCCCACAGCGCCCTCAAGCTCAGAGAGGCTTACGCCCACCTGGATGCGGAGAAGGTTTACGGCGAACAGTTACCGGTGGAGGAGATCGAGGATCACAAGCTCTGCATCTGCGGGGATATCCTACGGGGGATGGCCGAGCCTACCGAATGCCAAGTCTTCGGCACCGCCTGCACCCCCTCCAAGCCCCTGGGCAGCTGTATGGTCAGCAGCGAGGGGGCCTGTGCGGCCTACTACAAATACGGTGATCTTCTACAACGACGGAGCGATCGATGAAAAAAACAATTACCCTGGCACAGGGAAACGGCGGCGCGGAGAACCACGCCCTGATCAAAGAGATCTTCTGGCGCCATCTGGGCAACGAGATACTCGACCGCGGGGAAGATGCGGCGGTTTTGGAAGCGTTGGAACGCCCCGCCTTCACCACCGACAGCTTTACCATCTCTCCCCTCTTTTTCCCCGGCGGGGATATCGGGAAGCTGAGTGTCTGCGGCACCTGCAACGATCTGGCGATGATGGGGGCGCAGCCGCGTTACCTTTCCCTTTCGGTCGTGATCGAAGAGGGCTTCGAGCTGCGCATGCTGGAGAAGATCGTCCGATCGATCAAAAAGGAGCTGCCCCACAACGACGCCCTTATCGTCAGCGGCGATACCAAGGTGGTGCCCCGCGGAACCGTGGATGGGCTCTTCATCACCACCAGCGGGATCGGGGAACGCCGATGCGAGGGGATCGGCATCAGCCAAATTCAGCCAGGCGACGCGATTGTCGTCAGCCGGGATATCGGACGCCACGGAGCGGCGATCTTCGCGGCCAGGGAGGGGATGGAGCTCGAGAGCGCTTTGGAGAGTGACTGCGCCTCCCTCTGGCCCCAGGTGGCCTCCCTCCTGGAGGCGGGGATCAAACCCCACGCCCTGCGCGACGCCACCCGAGGAGGGCTGGCAGCGGTGCTCAACGAGTGGGCCGAAGCCAACAATCTCTGCATCGAAGTGGAGGAAGAGGAGATCCCCGTCAGCAACGAAGTACGGGGGATCTGTGAACTTTTGGGCTTTGAACCCGCCTTCTTGGCCAATGAGGGGACCTTCGTTCTGGCGCTGGATCCTGCCGATGTGCCCCTGGCGCTGGAGATCCTCGAAGCCTTCCCCGGCGGGGAAGAAGCGATGAGGATCGGGGAAGTCAAAGGAGACTACCCCGGCAAAGTGGTCCTCAACAGCCCCTGGGGAACCCGCCGTTTCCTCGACTGGCCCACCGGGGAGCTGCTGCCGAGGATCTGCTGAGTATGCGGGTCCTTCTGCTTGTCTCCGCCTTCAACTCCCTGAGCCAGCAGGTCTTTTGCCGCCTGGAGGATCTGGACTACGAGGTGAGCGTGGAGTTTGCTCGCAGTGAAGATTTGATGGAAGAGGCGGTGAAGCTCTGGAAACCGGATCTGATCCTCTGCCCCTATCTGATGCAAAAGGTTCCCGAGACGATCTGGCAAAAGACTCCCACCATTATCGTGCATCCCGGACCGCCGGGAGATCGGGGCCCCAGCTCCCTGGATTGGGCGGTACTGCGCTGTGAGCGCTCCTGGGGAGTGACCCTTTTGCAAGCCAACGAAGAGATGGACGGGGGCGACATTTGGGCCTCGGGTACTTTCGTAATGCCCGAAGAGAGCACCAAGGGGCGTATCTATCGGCGTGAAGTGGGGGTGACGACCCTGCACCTCATCGAAGAGCTCCTTCATAAGTTCGAAAACCCCGATTTCACACCGCAGCCCCAGGGAGTCTTGGCGCCGATGCATCCCCCCGTCCGCCAGGGGGATCGGGCAATCGACTGGGAGCGGGAAGATACCGAGACGATCCTTCGCAAGGTCAACGCTTCGGACAATCACCCCGGCGTCAAAGAAGAACTCCTGGGATTGGAGGTCTATCTCTACGGCGCCCACAGAGAGGGGGAGCTTCGGGGCGCTCCCAAGGAGATCCTTGCCAAGCGCAACGGAGCTGTCTGTCTGGGGACGATCGATGGGGCGGTATGGATCAGCCACCTCAAAGAACCTCACCGCTTCAAACTTCCGGCGACCTATGTACTCAAAGAGCGGCTCAAAGGGATCAAAGAGCGGCGCATCCCCCTCTATGTCGATCCGGTGCTGGAGACCTTCAAAGAGATCACCTTCGTCCAAGAGGGGCGCATTGGCTATCTGGGCTTCGATTTCTACAACGGGGCAATGAGTGCCGAACAGTGCATTCGTCTCAAATATGCTGTCGAAACTCTGTGGGATGAGGTGGATCTGCTGGTACTCACCGGCGGGCCCAACTTTTTCAGCAACGGGATCCACCTGACGATCCTCGAAGAGAGCAAGAAGCAGGGGGAGGACGGTTGGAGCAACATCAACGCGATGAACAATCTTATTGAGGCGATCCTCTTCTCCGACGATATCCTCACCGTGGCGAGCTTCGGCGCCAATGCGGGGGCCGGCGGGGTCTTCCTGGGCCTGGCCTGCGATTTTGCTGTGGCCAGAGAAGGGGTAGTGCTCAATCCCCACTACAAAACGATGGGCTTAAGCGGCAGCGAATACCACAGCTACACTCTGTCCAAGCGGGTGGGAGAGGAAAGAGCCAAAGAACTCCTGGAAGCCTGTCTTCCCGTAAGCGCCAAAAGAGCCGAAGAGCTGGGGATGATCGATGCCCTTTTGGAAGCGGAGGGATATGACGAAGCCCTTAAAATCTGGTGCCGAGAACTGCTTGCCGATGAGGACCGCTACTACGATCTTTTGGATGAAAAACGGGAGCGTCTGGAGCGGGACCGTGAGCACATCGATGCCTGCAAAGAGGCGGAGCTGAAGCGGATGCACCCGGAGTTTTGGGACCCCGAGAGCGATTTTCACCGCCTGCGCCACGATTTTGTCTACAAGGTCTGCCCGACGCGGGCCCCTGATAGAATCGCACGCCATAGAAGAGAGGAGAGTCAATGCACGAATACTCCATAGTCCAGGCACTGCTCGATCAGTGCGAAGAGCACGCCGCCAAACACGGGGCCGAAAAGATCGTCAAGGTCGTTACGAAAATCGGCGTACTTAGCGGGGTGGAGCCCGATCTCCTTCAGACCGCTTTCGATACCTTCAAGGAGGGGACGATCTGCGAAGAGGCGGAGTTCGTGATGAACATTCAGCCTTTGGTCATCTATTGTCGAGCGTGTCAAAAAGAGTCTACTCTGGAAGAGCTGGTGATGGCCTGTCCCGAGTGCGGGAGCCTCGAGACCAATCTGCTCGACGGGGAGGATATGTATCTGATGAGTCTGGAGATGGAGTAGCAGGGATATTGTCGCTCCGGCAGGTATTTCCCTGTCGATCAGGAACACACCCTATATGCTTGCCCAGGGGACTTTCCCTCTTTTGAAGTCTATTGGGCGTTTTGGCAGCCGCTGCGTCCGGCGAACCACCCCTCGTAGTAGTTCCGGTCATTCCGAAAGAGTTCACTCTCTTTTTGATACTCCCCGTGGGCAGTGGCGCAACCGTCGCTGTATCCTTTCTGATAGGCGGGGCTCTGGGTATCGGCGGTCGGGGCCGGGCTTGGCTGGGCTGACCCCATACAGCCGCTCAGGCCCAGGGCCAAGAGTGCAGCGAATGAAAGCACCATTCCTTTCTTTCCCATAGCGATTCTCCTTTTTTCGCAGATTGTAACACATCGTCGGTTTCAGTCGCAGGGATTATAATGGAGGCATCAAAAACCGAGGAGTAGCGATGAGACGGATTTTAATGGGATGGATGGTCGTGATGACGGTTTTTCTTTTTGGAGCCAATGACGGCACGCGGGTGATCCCCCTGGGTAAAACCCGATTCAAAGTGATCGACAAGGCGGGAAAAGAGAAGATCGTGGATCTCAGAGGCAAAGACTTTATCGTCATCTCTCTCCGGGAGAAGGGGGCGGACGGTGCGGCCTATGCGGTGGATGGAGACGGTGTGGTCTGGTGGGCCGCTTCGATCTCTTCGGGGGCGAAGGGGCACGAGACCCCTTCGGGGATCTTCCCGGTTCTGCGAAAAGAGCGCTACCATATGTCCAAACAGCACCCTGACCCCAAAGGGGTGAACAATATGGATTTCTCACTCTTCTTCACCAACCGGGGGCATGCCCTGCATATGGGGAATACCAACGCCATGAGCCACGGCTGCATTCACGTGGGAGAAAAGGGAGCCTCGGCGATGTTCAAATGGGCGACCCCCGTTACCAAGGTAGTGGTGACCCGGGAGCATTATCTGCCCTATGTCTATCACGATCTGGGCAAAGCGGGTTACCGGGTGACCAAAAAAACCCCTCAATATATCCGGAACTATCTCAAGACGATGAAACCGGTAGCCCCCAGCGTCGAAGATCAGATTCCTGTCCCGGCAAAAAAAGAGGATAATCGGTCAAAAAAGCATTCGGGAGATATGTTTTAGAGGGAAGTTGTCCGGATGGTGCGGACGGAGAGACTCGAACTCTCACACCGAAGGCACCAGATCCTAAATCTGGCGTGTCTACCAATTCCACCACGTCCGCATAGAAGGGGTGGTACGCCCGTCAGGATTCGAACCTGAGACCGCTCGCTTAGAAGGCGAGTGCTCTATCCAGCTGAGCTACGAGCGCATAAACAGTAAGGGTGGTGCGCCAGAGAGGAGTCGAACCCCTAACCCTCAGATCCGAAGTCTGATGCTCTATCCAATTGAGCTACTGGCGCATATTCAAGGTTAAAATAGGGATCTCTTGTGAAAGATGGGGTGGGTAATGGGTCTCGAACCCACGACCTCCAGAGCCACAATCTGGCGCTCTAACCAACTGAGCTATACCCACCATCATTTCAGGAGACAGGTGTATGGTCGGAGTGAAAGGATTCGAACCTTCGACCCCCTGCTCCCAAAGCAGGTGCGCTACCAGGCTGCGCTACACTCCGTTTCCTGAAAAAAGGAGTGCAATTCTAACCAAAGATAGCTGTAAAGTCAATGAAAATTACTTATCGATCGGAAGAAATTTCCCACAACCTTTTTCAGGGGTGCCTCCAAAGCTCTTGACCTCTCGAGCCTTGCCTTCTCTGTATATCTTCGCACGCTTGCACTCCTGGGCCCATTTGATGCAATTTTCGTTTTTGCATCCTACATCTTCGGGAACGGCCATTTTGACACTCCTTGTTATAAAATCGCCGGGATTATAGCACAAGAAGAGCCATTAGTCAGGATAATAATTATTATCTCATAAAAATACTTGACAATACGGGTTCGCTGTGTTATCATTCCGTATCTCAAATGTGTCAGAGTAGTTGAGGCACAGGAGATCAAAGGAGTCAGCAATGGCATGTGATCAACCCACCCAAGCCCAAGAGGGTCAAACCCAAACCACCAAGGAGGTTACTATGGAAGAGAATGTACAAAGCCAGGCCGGAGTTCTGGTCCTGAAGAATATGCCCGAGTTCAAGGCTGAAGCCTTCAATGCCGAGACCGGACATTACACCGAAGTAAGCAGCGAAGATTATAAAGGCAAGTGGACAGTCGTCTGCTTCTATCCTGCAGACTTTACCTTCGTCTGCCCCACCGAGATCGCGGCGATGAACGCTCACCTCGATATCATCAAGGGAGAGCTGGGCTGTGAAGTCCTGGCGGTCTCCACCGACACCAAGTTCAGCCACAAGCGCTTCGTCGAGACCGAGCCTCTGCTCAAAGGTCTCAAAATGACCATCGCAGCTGACCCCACCCACGATATGAGCCGCAAATTCGGCGTCCTGATCGAAGATGCCGGTATCGCACTGCGGGGCCGCTTCCTGATCAACCCCGATGGCGTCATTGTGGCTGAGGAGGTTCAGGCTCCCCCGGTCGGCCGGAACGTCAAAGAGTTCATTCGCCAGATCCAGGCGCATCAGCATGCCTACAAGACCGGTGAAGTCTGCCCCGCAGGCTGGAGACCCGGCAAAAAGACTCTGCCTGTCAATACCGACGTCGAGCCGATGACCGGTCGGGTCGGTGACTACATCACCCTCGAAGAGATCCTGGCAGACTAAAACCCCCAACCTGCCGCCATCAGGGCGGTGGGTTCTTTTTCCATCTTAGTGTTCCCACTTCATTAAAACCGATCCGATTCTTACCGAAATCTAGCTATTTGAAAAAGTATTCTGTCGCAATATAGATCAGTTGTAAAAGAAAGATAAGTGCAGTATTGGAAATGATTGGGAGGAAAATATTGTAGGTCTGTTTTGATGGCAGAGGGGATGGGATTCGAACCCACGGTAGCTTGCGCTACACACGCGTTCCAGGCGTGCTCCTTCGACCGCTCGGACACCCCTCTAAATAGGAGGGCGCCATTATAACGGAAAAGATCTGAAAAAGCAATATTGCGTCACCTCTTCCTTTTTGTTATAATGCTCCCGCCTCTTTCCAGACCTGTGCAACGGTTTCGGAGGACACCGGGTCAGGATGGGAACATAGCAGCCCACCCTCCGTCACCGTGTGCCGCAGCCATCTGGGGAGAGGTTCTTCTCAAGACTCCATATCTCCAAAATTTTTCCACATAAAACCGATAAACCTCTTGACAAATATCACTACTATGTCAAAATTCCTCATTCCTCATTCCTCATTCCTCATTCCTCATTCCTCATTCCTCATTCCTCATTCCTCATTCCTCATTCCTCATTCCTCATTCCTCATTCCTCATTCCTCATTCCTCATTCCTCATTCCTCATTCCTCATTCCTCATTCCTCATTCATTGAGTATGCTCCATTCATAAAAGGGGATGGCTTCAAACTCGATCGTACCGAGACTGAATCTATATCGGTTGGAGACGGTGACGACCCAGACTTTTCCCACCTCTGTTTTTACGAATTTGGGATAGAGCTGCTGGGCGCGTTTCCAAAACTGGTCTTCCCCTTCAAAAGGAGAAGGGAGAATCAGCTCGTTCCTATCTTCCAAACGGTATCCCAACGAGCCCGCCACGGCGAAGGGGCGTTGGTGTTTGAGCAGGGCCAGGGCCACCATCGCGTCAAAGGTGGCCGGAAAGGGTTGGTACTTGTTGAGGTAACGGGTGAAGATAAAATCATACAAGATAAGCTTTTTCCCCGGCCCCTTCTCCAGATCCGGCAGAAGGTAGATCAGCTTTTCCTCTTCGAAACGCTTCAACGTGGCATAGGTCCAATCCTTGGAAATTCTGAAATACTCCCGGGCGGTCGTGTAGATCTGGTGGGCGGTGATCCGTCGGCCCTGGAAGCGGGCGAGGATGAGCAGAAGCCGACTCTCCTGATCGTCGAATGTCGCATAGAAAAATTCCCGCATCCTCAATAGGGCGGATGCCGGGGTTTCGAGTGCGAGCGGGGGGAGGGTGCCGAGCTTGATGAACCGGTTGAAGGCCTGCACGGGTGCCGAACTCCGGTCGAAGCCGAGGAACTCTTCATAGTCGAGGGGAAAGAGTTCAAAAGAGGGCAGTGAGAGAGAAGGGGGCAAGGGGGTACGGCCGACCAGTACCAGACGGGAGACTCGGGGAAGGCGTTCGAGAAAACCTTCATACCAATGGTCGATGACCAGAAGGGAGATCCCCTCCTCTTTGAGAAAACCCTCCAGGAGAGCGGTATCGATATCCTCCAGCGCAAAGGCCGGGTCCTGGGCATCGAGGTAGAGCCAGGATTCCGGGGTGAAGGCCTGCAGCCAATGGAGGATCAATGCGGTTTTCCCGGAGGATCTCGGCCCGTGAAGGTAAAAGGAACCCTCTTCGGGGAGTTGGAGTTTGCGGGGGTAGAAAGGGTTGGGAACCGGTTTGAGATCGTAAAAATAGTCGAGAATATCCATAACTTTCCTTCCAAAAAGGAAATATTTTTGTAAATCATACCATTTTTAGCACAATTATCAAGGGGAATAGAGGCCTCTTTCTGTATAATCTGCATCCCAAAAAATTATGTCGGGCAACCGACGAGTTCTTTAGAGAAGGAAAACAATGGAAAAAATCCGATTGAAGCTCAAAGCTTACGATCACCGTGTTCTCGACCGCTCCGTGGCCTCCATCGTGGATGCCGTCCGCCGCACCGGTGCCGAGCTTCGTGGCCCCATTCCGATGCCCACGAAGATCAAGCGCTACACCGTGCTGCGTTCGCCCCACATCAACAAGGACAGCCGTGAGCAGTTCGAGATCCGCATTCATTCCCGGATGATCGATATCGTCTCTGCCACCAGCGAGACCATCGATTCGCTGATGAAACTGGACCTGGCTCCCGAAGTGGAAGTCGAAATCCGGTCTATGGACAAGTAAGGAGTCAAGAATGGAATATATCGTAGAAAAAATCGGCATGAGCCGTACGATCGACGTCCCCAGTGTTCCGGTCACTCTCCTGAAAGTCGTTGAGACCAAGGTCTGCGAAGTACGGGAAGACGGAAAGGCCCTGGTCGCCTACAACAGCGGCAAGAAGATCAACAAAGCGATCGAAGGCCAGCAGAAGAAGTACAGCGTCAGCAATGAATTCAACAAATTTATGACGCTGGAAGTGGCCGAGGGGACCGAGCCCGGTGATCTCAGCACCGCCCCCCTGGCCGAAGCCCAGGTCGTCAAGAGTTCCTTCAACAGCAAGGGACGCGGCTTCAGCGGGGTTATGAAGCGTCATAACTTCGCCGGAGGCCCCGGGGCACACGGTAGCCGTTTCCACCGCGCTCCCGGTTCCATCGGTATGTGCGAATGGCCCGGCCGCGTTCAGCCCGGACAGAAGATGCCCGGACACTATGGTAACGCCAAGACCACCGTTAAAAACGAAGTGATCTCCTTCGATGCCGAGAACGGCATCCTGGTGCTCAAGGGAGCCGTCCCCGGCCCCAAAGGTGCCCGTGGAGTAGTAAGGATTGTCAAATGAGTAACGCAACAGTAATCAAAACGACGGATCTCCCCCAGGCGTTCCTGGAGGTACATCCTCATAACCTTTACCTCTATTGCAAAGCCTATGCGGCCAACCTGCGCGCCAACACTGCCCAGACCAAGAACCGGTCCGCAGTCAGCGGCGGCGGCAAGAAACCCTTCGCGCAGAAGGGGGGCGGTCGTGCACGTCAGGGCTCCATCCGCGCTCCCCATTTCCGGGGCGGCGGTGTGGTCTTCGGTCCCACGACCGATCGCAACTACACTCAGAAGGTCAACAAAAAGCAGAAGCGCCTGGCGCTGATGCACGCGTTGGCGGAGAAAGCGGCCAACGAAAAACTTTTCGTTGTCGACAGTGTCGCGATCGAATCGGGCAAGACCAAAGACGCCAAAGCTTTTGTCGATGGCTTCGGTCAGCGGGATCTTCTGGTGGTCAAAGAGATGATCGATGAGAAGACTTTCCTGGCTTTCCGCAACCTTCAGGAGAGCTATCTCATCGAAGAGAATGAGCTCAACGGATACCTGGCAGCTGCCTATCACGCCATCGTGATGGAAAAAGCGGTCTGGGACAAACTGATTAAAGAGAGTTAAGCCATGGCAGACATTACTGATATCAAAGCAATTATCTATACGGAAAAGACTCTGGGTCTGCAGGAAGAGGGTGTCATCGTCGTTCAGACAACCCCCCGCATGACCAAGAACGGTCTGAAAGAGGTTTTCAAAGAGTATTTCGGAATCAAGCCTCTGAAAGTCAACTCGATGAGAGTCAACGGCAAGGTGAAGCGTTTCAAGGGAGTCGAGGGCAAGCGTGCCGACAGCAAGAAGTTTTATGTCAAGCTCCCCGAAGACGCCAAGATCGAAAGCTTAGCGGTATAAGGGAATAGCGATGGCAATCAAATCATTCAAACCAACCACCCCCTCCCGTCGTTTTATGACGGTCCTGGACAGCAGTGATATCACGGCGAAGGCCAGTGTCCGCTCTCTGCTGAAGAAGCTCCCCCGCAAAGCGGGACGCAACAACAACGGCCGGATCACTTCCCGTCATAAAGAGGCCGGAGCGAAAAAGCTCTACCGGATCATCGATTTCAAGCGGAACAAGTTCGGTATCGAGGGACGGATCGCGACGGTCGAGTACGATCCTTACCGCAACTGCCGGATCTGCCTGGTCAACTACGTCGACGGGGAGAAGCGCTACATCCTTCAGCCCAAAGGCGTGAAGGTCGGCGATACCGTCATGGCCGCCGAAGCGGGCCTGGACATCAAACCTGGCAACGCGATGAAGCTGAAAAACATCCCCGTCGGTACCCTGGTCCACAACATCGAGATGAATCCCGGTCAGGGCGGCAAGATCGCCCGCAGCGCCGGCGGTTACGCTCAGATCATGGGCCGCGACGGCAAATATGTCTCCCTGCGGCTTCCTTCCGGAGAGATGCGCTACATCCTGGGTGAGTGTATGGCGACGGTGGGTACCATCGGCAACGAAGACTTCGCCAACATGGTCATCGGTAAAGCCGGTCGGAACCGCCACCGCGGTATCCGCCCCCAGACCCGCGGTTCCGCGATGAACCCCATCGACCACCCCCACGGTGGTGGTGAAGGTAAAACCAACTCCGGTCGCCACCCCGTCTCCCCCTGGGGTATGCCCACCAAGGGGTACAAGACCCGTCGGAAGAAGGCCAGCGACAAGCTGATCATCTCACGCAAGAAGAAAAAGTAAGGGATAAGCATGGCACGTTCATTGAAAAAAGGTCCTTTCATCGACGATCATTTGATGAAAAAGGTACTCAAGGCAAAAGAAGAGGGTTCCAACAAACCCATCAAAACCTGGTCTCGCCGTTCGGTCATCTTCCCCGAGATGATCGGCCTGACCATCAACGTCCACAACGGACGTCAGTTCGTTCCCGTCTATATCACGGAGAACCACGTGGGCTACAAACTGGGTGAATTCGCCCCCACCCGCACATTCAGAGGACACAAAGGCAGTGTCCAGAAGAAGGTAGGTTGATCATGAGCAGAGCAGTACTCAAGTATGTAAGAGTCTCCCCCACCAAGGCGAGACTGGTTGCCCGTGAAGTTCAGGGAATGAACGCCGAGCTGGCCCTGGCCGCTCTGGAGTTCATGCCCAACAAAGCGGCGGGAATCATCTCCAAAGTGATCGCTTCCGCAGTCGCCAACGGTGATTATGAGCCCGAAGAGGTCATCATCACCGATTGCCGTGTGGACAAAGCAGCCGTAATGAAGCGCTGGCGTCCTCGCGCCCGGGGAACCGCGACGCGTATTCTCAAGCCCACTTCACACATCTATGTAGAGGTCGCGGAGGCCGCTGCCGCCGAAGCACCCAAAAAAGAGAAGGCCCCCGCCAAGAAGGCGAGCAAAAAAGAAGCTCCCGCGGAAACAGCCGCCAAAGCCGCCGCAAAAGAGGCTGCCGAGGCGACGGAAAAGAAGGGTGACGATCTGACCAAGATCAAAGGGATCGGCAAAGCCTACCAGCAGAAGCTCAACGACGAGGGAATCCATACCTACGAAGATGTCGCCAATATGACCGACGAGCAGATCGCCATGATGGAAGAGAAATATAGCTTCAAAGGCGATTTCCGTGAGTCAGTAGCCGATGCCAAAAATATCGTCAACGGAAAGGAAGCGTAACTATGGGTCAGAAAGTCAATCCTATCGGTCTCAGACTGGGAATCAACCGCAACTGGGAGTCTCGATGGTATCCCGCCAAAGATCGTGCTCCCAGCTTTGTTGCGGAAGATCACAAAATCCGCAAATTCCTGAAGAAGGAGCTCTTCTTCGCCGGAGTGAGCAATATCATCATCGAACGGACCGTCAAAAAGATCCGTATCACCATCGTCACTGCACGCCCCGGTATCATTATCGGTAAGCGCGGTGCCGACATCGAAAAACTCAAAGCCAAGCTGCAAAAGATGCTGGGCAAAGATGTTGCGATCAACATCAAAGAAGAGAAACGCCCCCAGGCTTCCGCTCAGCTGGCCGCCGAAAACATCGCGACGCAGCTGGAGCGCCGGGTCGCGTTCCGCCGTGCGATGAAAAAGGCGATTCAGGGGGCACTGAAGTCCGGTGCCAAAGGAATCAAAGTTCAAGTCTCCGGCCGTCTCGGCGGTGCGGAAATGGCTCGGACCGAGTGGTATCTCGAGGGTCGTGTGCCCCTGCATACCCTGCGGGCCAAGATCGACTACGGCTTTGCCGAAGCGCTGACAACCTACGGAAACATCGGCGTCAAAGTCTGGATCTTCAAAGGTGAAGTTCTTCAGAAAGGGATTCAGCCCGAGCCCAAAGAAGAGCGCAAGAGCCGCAAACCCAGAAGAAGAGGTGAATAATTATGTTGATGCCCAAACGTACCAAGTGGAGAAAGCAGCAGAAGGGCCGCAACCGCGGTAAATCCTTCCGCGGTAACCGCATTGAATTCGGTGAATTCGCCATCAAGGCCACCGAAGCGGGTCGGATCGACTCCCGGCAGATCGAAGCGGCACGTATCGCGATGACCCGCCGGGTCAACCGTACCGGTAAAACCTGGATCCGGGTCTTCCCCGACAAGCCTCTGACCAAGAAGCCTCTGGAAACCCGGATGGGTAAAGGTAAGGGAGCCGTTGAAAAGTGGGTAATGAATATCAAACCCGGCCGGATCATTTTCGAAATGGCGGGCGTTCAGGAAGACCTGGCTCGCGAAGCGTTGACCCTGGCCTGCCACAAGCTTCCTTTCAAGACGAAAATCATTTCAAGGGAAGAGAGCAATGAAATATACTGATCTGCAGGACAAGAGTGTCGAAGAACTCGAAACGATGCTCCGAGAGAAAAAAATGGAAGTCTTCACCCTCCGGGCGAAGCTCAAGACGATGCAGCTGACCAATACCAGTGAGCTGAGAGCGGCCAAAAAAGATGTCGCCAGAATTATGACGGCGCTCAACGCCGCGAGATCCAAGTAAAGGGTGTAGCATGCCGAAAAGAGTAATTTCAGGAACGGTCATCAAAAAGGCCGGTGATAAAACCGCTACGGTCCTGGTGGAGCGCAAGGTTTTGCACCCCCGCTACCACAAGACAGTCAAGCGTTTCAAAAAATATCTGGTTCACGACGAGCGGAACGAAGCGAATGTGGGAGATACGGTCAGCGCCATCGAGTGCCGGCCCCTTTCCAAGAACAAAGCGTTCCGTCTTCTCGAAATCGTTGAGAGAGGAGAGGGCTAATGATTCAGAGTTTTACCCGCCTGAACGTCGCGGACAACAGCGGCGCCAAGGAGATCATGTGTATCAAAGTGCTGGGTGGTTCCAAGCGCCGGTACGCCAGCGTCGGTGACGTCATCGTCGCCTCGGTCAAAAAAGCCCTTCCCAACGGTAAAGTGAAGAAGGGTAAGGTGGTCAAAGCGGTTGTCGTTCGGACCAAAAAAGAGATCCAGCGTGAAAACGGATCCCTGATTCGTTTCGACGACAACGCCGCCGTAATCATCGATGACAAAAAAGAGCCCATCGGTACCCGTATCTTCGGGCCGGTGAGCCGTGAAACACGTTATGCGGGCTTTATGAAAATCGTATCGCTCGCGCCGGAGGTATGGTAATGGCAAAGAAATTCAACATCAAAAAAGGTGATCAGGTCATGATCATCGCCGGTGATGACAAAGGCAAGACGGGAGAGGTTCTGAAAGTTCTCCCCAAGAAAGACGCCGTCATCGTTGCCGGATGCAAGATCGCACGCAAAGCGGTCAAGCCCAGCGAAGAGAACAAAGAGGGTGGTTTCATCAACAAAGAGATGCCCATCCATATCTCCAATGTCAAGAAAGTGGAGGGCTGATCATGAGCAGAATGAAAGAAAAATATCGCTCCATCGTTCCCGAGCTTCGCGAAGAGCTGCAGATCAAGAATGTCATGCAGACTCCCAAGCTCGAGAAGATCGTCATCAGCGTCGGAGCCGGTGAAGAGGGCAAGGACAGCAAACTGATCCAGAATATGGCCGACACCATCAGCCTGATCGCCGGTCAGCATGCCGTCATCACCCTGGCCAAGAAATCCGTCGCCGGATTCAAGGCCCGTGAAGGCGCTCCCAGCGGAATCAAAGTGACCCTCCGCGGTGAGAATATGTACAACTTCCTCGACAAGCTCATCTCCATCGCCCTTCCCCGGGTGAAGGACTTCCGGGGTGTTCCCCGCAAGGGCTTCGACGGACGCGGTAACTACAACTTCGGTCTGGACGAGCAGCTGATGTTCCCCGAGGTGGTCTATGATCAGATCATGAAGACCCACGGGATGAACATCACCATCGTCACCAGCACCGACGATGACAAAGAAGCATTTGTCCTGCTGGAGAAGCTGGGCATGCCGTTTGCGAAAGGAAGAAAGTAATGGCTAAGAAATCGATGATCGCCAAGCAGAAGCGCAAGCCCAAGTTTGCGGTTCAGGCATACACCCGCTGTAACATCTGCGGCCGTCCCCACTCTGTCTACAGAGATTTCGGGATTTGCCGGATTTGTTTGAGAAAGATGGCCTCAGAGGGTCAGATCCCCGGCATGCGCAAAGCAAGCTGGTAAGAAGGAGTAAAAGATGATGACAGACAATATTGCAGATTCTCTTACTCGAATAAGAAATGCTGCACAACGCCGGCTGGAGACGACCGAACTTCTCCACTCCAAGATGATTGAGGCAATCGTTTCTATTCTGGTAGACAAGGGATATCTGGAGAGTTATTCGGTCGAGGAAGATGGCAACAAAAAATCCATCAAAGTAGTGCTCAAGTACGATGACAACGGTCACAGTGTGATCAACGAGATCAAAAAGATCTCCAAGCCCGGTCGTCGGATCTACAAGAGCAAAGAGGAGATCAAGCGCTTCAAGAACGGTTACGGAACGCTGATCGTATCCACCAGCGCCGGCGTGCTTCCCAATGACGAAGCTTACAAGCAGGGCCGCGGTGGCGAAGTCATCTGCAGCATCTGGTAAGGAGGGATAGCATGTCACGCGTAGGAAAAGTACCCGTCAGCATCCCTTCCGGGATCGAAGTCAAAGTCGAAGGAACCGAGTTGGTCGCCAAAAAAGGCAACCTGGAAAAGCGCCTGGAGACCCATGGCCGTGTGAATGTTGAAGTCAAAGACAATGAAGTTGTCTTTACCCGCAAGGATGAGAGCAAGGAGGCTTCCGCCTTCTGGGGAACCTACCGCTCTCTGTTTAACAACATCGTTATCGGCCTGGACAAGGGATTCAAAAAGTCCCTGGAGATCAACGGAGTCGGTTACCGTGCCAACGTCAACGGCAAGGTTCTGGAGCTTCAGCTGGGCTTCTCCCACCCCGTCAACTATGAGATTCCCGAGGGAATCGATATCAAGGTGGAGAAGAACATCATCACTGTCAGCGGAACCGACAAGCAGCAGGTCGGACAGGTCGCTGCCGAGATCCGCGGATTCCGCCCGCCTGAGCCTTACAAAGGCAAGGGTGTCAAGTATACCGACGAAGTGATCATCAGAAAAGCCGGTAAAGCGGCAGGTAAGTAAGGAGCGTTGAGATGTTGAAAAGTATTCAGAAAAAAAAGAATAAAATGTACACACAGCGCAAGCGTCGTGTCCGCGGCAAGATCCATGGAACGGCCGAGTTGCCCCGTGTGACGGTTTTCCGCTCCAACAAGCACTTCTACGCTCAGGCGATCGATGATGACCGCGGGCATACGCTCGCTTATGCCGACGGACGCAAACTGGGTCTGAAGGCTACCAGAGAGGATGCCAAGAAAGTCGCCGCGGATCTGGCCGAAAAACTCAAGGCCGCGCAGATTGAGCAGATCGTTTTCGATCGTAACGGATATCTCTATCACGGTGTTGTCGCTTCCTTCGCGGATGCGCTTCGCGACGCCGGGATCAAGTTTTAAGGACGCGTAATATGGAAAATATCAATAGAGAAGATTTCGAAGAGGTTGTCGTCAACATCGGACGGGTAACCAAGGTTGTCAAAGGTGGACGCCGTTTCCGTTTTACCGCCCTGGTTGTCGTCGGTGACCGTAACGGGACCATCGGATACGGATACGGTAAAGCCAAAGAGGTTCCCGATGCGATCAAAAAGGCCGTCGATGACGCCTTCAAGAACCTGGTGAAGATCAAGGGGATCAAGGGAACGACCATCGCTCACGATATCGAGCACAAGTACAATGCCAGCCGGATCGTCCTGCGCCCGGCGAGTGAAGGTACCGGTGCCATCGCCGGTGGTGCGGCACGTCCCGTCATCGAACTCTCCGGCATCAAAGATATCATCGCCAAATCGATCGGGTCGAATAACCCCAACAACCTGGTACGCTGCACGATCGAAGCGTTGGCCAGAATCAAAGGTTAAGGAGCAGTTATGGGTTTGCACAATCTACAGCCGGCCCCCGGCTCGACACACAGTAAGAAGCGCGTCGGCCGCGGTCAGGGTTCCGGTACGGGAAAAACTGCCGGACGCGGTCAAAAGGGACAGAAGTCCCGGACCGGATACAGCCGCAAGCGCGGATTCGAGGGTGGACAGCAGCCGCTTTATAAGCGTCTGCCCAAAGTGGGCTTCGTCTCCAAAGTGGAGAAGCCCTACGTGATCAACGTCGACCGCATCAAAGCGATCGCCGAGCTCGAAGAGATCACCCTCGAAACGATCCGTGGTGTCCATAAGCTGGGCAAAAACGTCACACGCGTTAAACTTATCGGCACGGGAGCCAAAGAGCTCGCCGCCAAGATCAAGGATGATGCTGTAACTACCAGCAGGAAGTAATCATGGGAAATGCTTTGACTCAGAAGATCCTGATTACTCTTGGATTCCTTTTTGCTTACCGAGTTTTAGCATACATCCCCATCCCGGGCGTTGACCTGGAAGTGATCAAACACTTCTTCGATCAGAACACCAACAACGCCCTGGGCCTCGCCAACATGTTCAGCGGCAACGCTATTCGCCGTATGTCCATCATCTCCCTCGGAATCATGCCCTACATTACTGCTGCCATTGTTATGGAACTGCTCGCCGCCACCTTCCCCGCATTGGGACAGATGAAGAAAGAGCGCGACGGAATGCAGAAATATATGCAGATCATCCGTTACGGGACCATCTTCATTACCGTAGTCCAGGCGATCGGGGTCTCTATGGGATTGCAGGCGATGAAGGGAGCCGGGGGACAGAGTGCGATCATGATTGATCCTACTCACTTCGTGATTCTCGCGGTCTTTTCGATGTTGGCGGGAACGATGCTGCTGATGTGGTTCGGTGAACAGATCACTCAGAAGGGCGTGGGTAACGGGATCTCGCTGATCATCTTTGCGGGTATTGTCTCCGGTATTCCCGCCGCCATCGGGACTACCATCGCCGCCGTCAACTCCGGTACGATGAACTTCCTGGTGGTTCTGGCGATTCTGGCGATTATGGTTGCCACCATTCTGGTGATCATCTATGTGGAACTGGGTGAGCGTCGGATCCCCATCAGCTATTCGCGCAAGACGATTATGCAGAATCAGCACAAGCGGGTGATGAACTACATCCCCATTCGTGTCAACCTCTCGGGTGTCATTCCTCCCATCTTCGCCAGCGCGGTTTTGATGTTCCCCCTGACCCTGCTTCAGGCGAGCACCAACAAGTGGGTGACGATGGTGGCGGATCTGTTGCATCCCGGCGGCTTCCTGTTTAACGCCCTAATGTTCATCTTGATCATCTTTTTTGCATTCTTCTATGCATCGATCGCCTTCAATGCCAAGGATATTGCCGAGAACCTCAAACGCCAGGGCGGCTTCATTCCTGGAGTGCGCCCCGGAGAGCAGACGGCCGCCTTCTTGATGGATGTCGCCAGTAAATTGACCGTTTGGGGTTCGCTCTATCTGGCCATCATCTCGACGGTGCCTTTCATTTTGATCAACGCACTGGGTGCCTCCTTCTATTTCGGAGGAACGGCGGTTCTGATCGTCGTGCAGGTCGCCCTGGATACCATGCGTAAGATCGAAGCTCAGCGGACCATGGCGCAGTACGAAACCCTGGGTAACGTAGGTCTCTGATGGCGATTCCTCTTCGTAAACCCCGGGAGATCGAAACGCTGCGCCGTGCGGGGGCGATTGTCGGACAGACCCTGGCATACCTCGAATCGATTGTCGAGCCCGGTATGAGTCTCAAAGAGATCGATGCCCTGGGTGAAGAGTTTCTGCGGAAGCAGGGAGCCGAACCCTCGTTCAAAGGGCTCTACGGCTTCCCTGCCGCCGTCTGCACTTCCGTCAACGAAGTCGTTATCCACGGTATCCCCACCGACTACAAGGTCCAGGAAGGGGATATTCTCGGGCTGGATATCGGCACGAAGCTGGAAGGCTATTACGGCGATGCCGCCATCACGATGCCCGTCGGCAAAATCTCTGAAGAGGATCAGCGTCTGATCGATTGCTCCCGTGAAGCGCTTTACGAAGCGATCGACGCGATTCGGCCCGGTATGCGCTTCAAAGAGCTCAGTGCGATCCTGGAAGAGAGTATCACTTCCAGAGGTTACGTGCCCCTGCGAAACTACTGTGGACACGGGATCGGGACCACACCCCACGATGAGCCCAACATTCTCAATTATCTTGAAGGAAAGCCCAAACAGGGGCCCAAGATAAAAAACGGGATGGTCTTCTGTCTGGAACCGATGGTTTGTCAACAAAGCGGCGAACCGGTGGTTCTCGAAGACGGCTGGTCGGTTGTGAGTGAAGACGGACTTCGCGGAAGCCACTATGAACATCAGGTGGCGGTCGTGGACGGGAAAGCGGTGATTCTCACCCTTCCCTGATTCCTCCCGGTCACACCTGGCTCCGCTGCGGCGGTATCAGGTGTGCCCGAAGGGCAGATAAACCAAGAAAAAAAGGATCGAAACTTGGCGAAAGATGATGTAATCGAAATTGACGGCAAAGTGATCGAAGCCCTGCCCAATGCCACCTTCCGTGTGGAACTTGACAACGGGCACGTGGTGCTCTGTCATATCGCCGGCAAGATGCGGATGCACTACATCAAGATTCTACCCGGTGATCGTGTCAAGGTAGAACTGACCCCCTACAGCCTCGACAAAGGGCGGATTACCTTCCGTTACAAATAGGCAGCTCCTCTCTGCCGTCCTGAAGGGCTTTCCGGCTTTTCGGGAAATTTAAGTCAAATCAAAATATAAATTTGGTAAAATCACGTCCCCCGAAATTCTGCATATACTATTGTAGAGTCGGTCGGGACTGCGTGAAGAACCTTTATCGAGGTGGCACCGCTTCGCTAAGGGTTGGTTCGTAGAGTTTCTCAACGGACCACGCGACATCAAGGTGCAAAACAGAACAGGAGAACCCTATGAAGGTTAGACCCTCGGTCAAAAAGATGTGCGATGATTGCAAAATCATTAAGCGCAAAGGCGTCGTCAGAGTGATTTGCAAAAATCCCAAGCATAAACAGAGACAAGGATAAGCATGGCACGTATCGCAGGTGTTGATTTGCCTAAAAACAAGCGTATGGAATATGCGCTGACCTATATCTACGGAATCGGCTTGACCAGTTCCCGCAAAATCCTGGATGCCACCGGCATCAGCTACGACAAGCGTGTCTACGAGCTGACCGATGCCGAAGCGGCAACCATCCGTAAAGAGATCCAGGAACACTATATGGTGGAAGGGGATCTTCGCAAGAAGGTCATGATGGATATCAAAACCCTGATGGACCTCGGAAACTACCGTGGTCTTCGTCACCGTAGAGGTCTGCCGGTACGCGGACAAAAGACTAAGACAAACGCCCGGACCCGCAAGGGCAAGCGTAAAACTGTCGGTTCAGCATAAGGAGCAGTAGAGTATGGCCAAGAAAAAAATTAAAAAGAGTGTCGCTCGGGGTGTTGTCTACATCGCAGCAACGTTTAACAACACTGTGATCACCGTAACCGACGAGATGGGAAATGTCCTGACCTGGAGCAGCGCCGGTGCGCTTGGATTCAAGGGAAGCAAAAAATCGACTCCCTATGCAGCGCAGCAGGCGGTCGAAGATGCCATGAGCAAAGCCAAAGAGTACGGAATCAAAGAGGTAGGGATCAAAGTCCAGGGACCCGGTTCCGGTCGGGATACCGCTGTCAAGTCCGTCGGTGCGATCGAGGGAATCCGCGTGATCTGGTTCAAGGATATCACGCCGTTGCCTCATAACGGATGCCGCCCTCCGAAAAAGCGCCGCGTCTAATCGGCCGTTCGGATAGAGCACACGTTTCTGATTAACACAAAAGAATAAAGTCAAAAGGTAAAGCAATGGCAAGATATAGAGGTCCCAGAGAAAAACTGGAGCGAAGACTTGGAGTCGATCTCGGCCTGAAGGGCGAGCGTCGCCTGGCCGGAAAGAGTGCGCTGGAGAAGCGTCCCTATCCTCCCGGACAGCACGGACAGCGCCGCACGAAGATCAGCGAATACGGTCTGCAGCTTCGTGAGAAGCAGAAGGCCAAGTTTATGTACGGAGTCAGCGAAAAGCAGTTCCGTTCCATTTTCCAGGAGGCGAACCGCCTCGAAGGAAACACCGGTGAGCTTTTGATCCAGCTCCTCGAGCAGCGTCTGGACAACGTGGTTTACCGCATGGGCTTCGCGACCACCCGTGCTTTTGCACGCCAGCTGGTCAACCACGGTCACGTTCTGGTCGACGGCAAGCGAGTCGACATTCCTTCCTACCGGGTCAAACCCGGTCAGAAGATCGAGATCCGGGAGAAGAGTAAAAACAACCCCCAGATCCAACGTTCCGTCGAACTCACCAACCAGACCGGTATCGTCGAGTGGGTCGATGTCGATAAAGAGAAGCTGTTCGGAATCTTTACCCGTATTCCTGAAAGAGAAGAGATCTCTATCCCGGTTGAAGAGCGTTTGATCGTCGAGCTTTACTCCAAGTAAAAATAGCAAAGGCTGGCTTATGAGAAAAATTAAAACAGCGCCTTTTCTGCCCAGCGAGGTAGAAATCAACGAGATCAGCGATACCCGGGCGCAGGTGATAGCCTATCCCTTCGAAAGCGGATATGCCGTCACTCTGGCGCACCCGCTTCGACGGCTTTTGCTGGGAAGCTCGATCGGTTACGCTCCCATTTCGGTCAAGATCGAAGGGGCGGCCCATGAGTTCGATTCCATTCGTGGAATGCATGAAGACATCGCCGTCTTCATCATTCATCTCAAGAACATTCGTTTCAAGATCAAAGAGGGCCTGGACCGCGCTGTAGTCAGCTACAGTTTCAAGGGTCCCAGAGAAGTGGTTGCCGGAGATCTCAACAATGATCAGGTCGAAGTGGTCAACCCCGACCAGCCTCTGGCTACCCTCAACGAAGACGGAGAACTCACCTTCACCCTGGAGATCGCCAAAGGGATCGGTTATGTTCCCAGCGAAGATCTTCAAGAGGAGGTCGATGGGGACGCGATCGCTCTGGATGCCTTTTTCACTCCGGTTAGAAAGGCGAATTACGCGATCGAAAACGTTCTGGTCGAAGACAACCCTGACTACGAAAAGATCGTCTTCGAAATCGAGACCGATGGGCAGATTTCGCCGGTTGCGGCTTTCGCCAACGCCCTGGAGACGATGCACAAGCAGATGTCCGTCTTCGGTGAAGTGATGAACCTCGATCTGGAGCGTAGCAGCGGAAACTCCGCTGAAAACAGCGAGCTCAAACCTTTCCTGGTTCCCGTTGACGCTTTGGGACTCGGTGCCCGGAGCTTCAACTCCCTCGATCGCGCCGGGATCAAATACCTCGGCGAGCTGGTCCTCATGAGTGAGAATGAGCTCAAAGAGATCAAAAACCTGGGGAAGAAATCCCTGGATGAGATTCAGGAAGTTCTGGCGGAGCATGGGTTCGGTCCCGATTATGAGATGGACGAAGAGACCCGTGCGGCCTTGACCAAGAAAATCGCACAATTAAAAGAATAAAAAAGGACAGCCATGAGACATAGACATGGATATCGCAAACTGGGGCGCAAGTCTCAGCATCGTGCCGCCCTCCTGAAAAACCTGGCCATCGCGCTGACGGAGCACGGACGTATCGAGACCACACTGCCCAAAGCCAAAGAGCTGCGGAAATATTACGAGAAGCTGATCAGCAAAGCATCTGCCGGTGACTTCAACGCTCACCGCGCGGTCTTCGCTCAGCTTCAGGATAAGCAGAGCACCAAGAAACTGGTCGAAGAGATCGCTCCCGAATACAAAGAGCGTCCGGGCGGTTACACCCGGATCATCAAGACCCGTGTCCGCCGCGGTGACGCTGCGGAAATGGCAATTATCGAACTGGTCTGATTTTTGCTATAATGCCGGAGAAATTCCGGCATTCGCTTCACGGATGCGCCCATAGCTCAGCTGGATAGAGCGTCGGATTCCGGTTCCGAAGGTCTGAGGTTCGAATCCTCATGGGCGTACCACATTTCCAAATTTTACCTCCATTTATGCAACTTAAGTCCCATCTATTTCCCCATAAATATGCTTATATGAATATGAGCTTATGCTACAATAATTTAATAGTGAAAAGAGAGGTACAATGACAAACAAACAAGTATTATTGCAACGTGCCGAAGAACAATTTTTAAAAAGCGATTACGATAATGCATTGAAGATCTATAGTCTGCTCCTGACCGATTATCCGCAGCTCAAGGATGCCAGGATCGGAGTCTTTTTGAGCGATATGGGTCTGGAGAGCGATGAGGATGCCCAGGCGCTCTTCGACTACTACCAGGCGATCAAAGATTCCAACGAAGATGCCGACAAGCTCATCGACGAGTTGATGCAGGCGATTTACGCCACGCGTGTCGTGATCCAGGAGAAGCTTTTGGGCACCCTGGAAGAGGTCGCACTGGAAGAGGGGATCCGCTACAGTGATTTCCTTTCACTCATCGAAGAGAAGGGAAGCTTCAAAGAGGCTTTTGAAGACATTATGTTCTCCACACGAGTCGTGATCCGCAGTCGTGAAGAGTTTATCGACTTCATCAAGCGGCTCGTCGAGGCGGGGTACCGTGAGATGGCCCTGGGCTATCTCGACTCTCTGTCGGAGAGCTTCGGGCCGGATCAGGAGATCTATGGGCTCTATCATTTGGTCAGAGAAGGAAAACAGTGATTGTTCCTATCGAAGAGGAGGGGTTTGGTGAAATCACCGACAATACCCGGGAATTGAAAGAAGGCCGGGCGCTTCTGGCGACAGCACAGAATGCCCCTTATCGCGGTGAACTCACTGCCGAGATCAAAACGCTGACGCCGGAAGAGTTGATCGATCGCTGGGGCCTGAAGGATATGAAGGTGATCGGTGTCACCGGCACCAACGGCAAAACCACCACGACGGCCCTGATCTACTCTTTGCTGATCGACCTGGGGTATTCGGCGGCGCTGCAGGGGACGCGAGGGCTCTTTGTCGACGATCGTCCCATCGAAGAGAAGCATATGACCACCCCTTCGATCCTGGAGACCCTCTGGAATATGAAACGGGCCAAGGAGGCCGGAGCGGAATATTTCGTGATGGAAGTGAGCTCTCACGCCATCGACCAGGATCGGATCGAAGGATTGGATTTTGCCCTCAAGGTCCACACCAATGTCACTCGGGATCATTTGGATTACCACGGGACCCTCGAAGAGTATCGCCGGGTCAAAAGCCTTTTCTTTTCCGACGACTCCCTCAAACTCCTGAACAAAGACGAGATCAAAAGCATTACTTTCAATCCCAAGAATGCCTACACCTACGGTGTAGAGGAGCCCGCCACTTTCAAAGTCCTGGCCTATTCCCTGCAGAATGGAATCAGTGCGGTCGTTCAATTCCGGCAGGAGCAGGAAGCCTTTTTCTCAAATATGATGGGGCTTTTCAACCTCTACAACCTCCTGGCGGCCATCGCCTCGGTCAAACTCCTGACCGATCGGCCCTTGGCGGAGATCTGCGATGTGGTGGAGAATTTCGGCGGGGTCAGCGGTCGGATGGAAGTCGTAAGTGCCAAGCCGACGATCATCGTCGATTTCGCCCATACCGACGACGGGATGTATCGGGTCCTCGACAGTCTCAAGGATAAGGATCTAGTCGTTGTCTTCGGTGCGGGAGGAGACCGGGACCGTGGCAAGCGCCCCCGGATGGGAGCCGTGGCCGGGCGTTTTGCCAAGAAAATCTACGTCACCAGTGACAATCCCCGCAGTGAAGATCCCGAAGCGATCATCGCCGAGATCCTCCAGGGCCTCAAAGGCAAAGAAGGCGTCCGGGCCATCGTGGATCGACGTGAAGCGATTGAACGTGCCATCGATGAGCTCCAGGAGGATGAGATCCTTTTGATCCTGGGCAAAGGGGATGAGAGTACCCAGGAGATCGCCGGGGTCAAGCACCCTTTCGACGATAGGGAAGTGGTGCGACAGATTCTTGAAAAGCAAGGGACACAACGCTAGGTTACACTAATGCTCCTGTAGGTTTGCCTGCGATAAAATCTACTCAGATTAATACGCGGAGCCTCTATGCTGAAAATCAAATGCCTCAAACCTCGTCAATACCTCTCACCGCTTTACTCCAAACAAACTATTACAAGTTCTGAACTTGAAAAGTTTGAAAATGCTCTTCATAATTATCTGGAAAAAACGAAACAACAGTTGACGGCTCAGCAGTCCGAGCCCAATATTGTTTCCAATGCGCTCAAACCGTTCTTCGAGTCCCTGGGTTATGTGGCGCAGAGCTATTCGCAGAAGGGCCAAAGCGGTATAGATTTGGCTTTGATCCAGGAGAATAAGCCTGCGGTTATTATCGAAGCGAAGGCTCCCGGTTCTTCCGGGATGATTAGCCCCTTAGAGATTAACAGAAAAGCTTTTCACGAGGCGGTGCTCTATTTTATGCGGGAGCGGGCACAGGGTAATCGAGCTATTTACCATATTGTCATCACAGACTTTTACCGCTGGTTCGTTTTCGATGCCAAAGAGTTTGAGCGGCTTTTTTGGCAAAACAAAAGGGTAAGGAAGATTTTCAAAAGCGTTGAAAATTCTTCTCTTTTGGGGAGCAGGACGGAGGATTTCTATCAGATGCTTTCAGAAGAGATCATTTCTATGCAGAAGAATCTGGTAGAGGATCAGGAGATCGAGGCGGCCTGCTTTGATTTGAGAGATCCGAGAAGCGAAAGGCAAAACGCCGCTCTGTATAAACTCTTCTCCAAAGAGATGCTCTTAAAGAGTTTCAATCCCAATGACGCCAATACCCTCAATAAAGAGTTTTACAACGAATTGCTCTATATTATGGGGCTCGAAGAGCACAAAGAGAAAGGCAAAAAGATTATCTCCCGGGCTCGGCATCCCCAAATGGCCTCTTTGTATGAAAATACGGCCCGCAATCTCAAATATGCCGGATACCCCTCGGATTTTGAAACTGTGCTTCGGCTCAATATTATCTGGATCAACCGGATTTTGTTTTTGAAGCTTCTGGAGGCTCAGCTTCTACGGTGGAATGGCGGCGAAGAGCGTTATAGATTTCTTAATATCCATACTATCGAAGACTTCGACCGCCTGAAGATCTTCTTTTTCGATATTCTCGCTCGCCCACAAGAGAAGAGGAGTCACAAAGAGTATCCGCAGATTCCCTTTCTCAATTCGTCACTCTTTGAAATCTCGCCTGTAGAGAAGCGCTATATCGACATATCCACCCTCGAAGACCACTGCGAACTGCCCTACTATCCGAAGACGGTGCTCAAAGATACAGACGGAAGGCGCAGAAAGGGTACTGCCGATATGCTTCAGTATCTTTTCGAGTTTCTCGATGCCTACGATTTCGCAAGCGAAGGAGGCGAAGAGATTGTCACACAGAACAAGACACTCATCAACGCCGCGGTATTGGGGCTGATCTTCGAAAAGCTCAACGGTTATCGTGAGGGAAGCTACTACACACCGAGCTTTGTGACAATGTATATGTCCCGCGAAACGATCGAAAGAGCGGTGATTGAGAAATTCAACCGTTTGAAGGGGTGGTCGTGCAAGAATCTGGATGAGCTTGACGACAGGATCGAAGACAAAAAAGAGGCCAACGAGATTATCGACAGTTTGACGATCTGCGATCCGGCGGTGGGAAGCGGCCATTTCCTCGTTTCCGTACTCAATACGATTCTCGAGATCAAAAGCAGGCTGCGTATTCTCTTCGATGCCGAGGGACGGCGGATCAAAGACTATACGCTGGAGGTGAAAAACGACGAGCTGATTATCAGGGATGATGAGGGGGAGCTCTTTGGGTATCGAAGTAACTCCCGGGAAAAGGGGCGGATACAGAAGGCCATTTTCGAAGAGAAGAAAAAGATTATCGAAAACTCCCTCTTTGGTGTCGATATCAACCCCAACGCCGCGCAGATTGCGCGGCTGCGTCTCTGGATCGAGCTGCTCAAACACAGCTATTACGACCGCAACGGACGATTGGTGACGATGCCCAATATCGATATCAATATCAAAGTGGGCAACTCGCTGGTGAGCCGATACGGCCTGCACGACGAGATCACGATCCCCAATATCCGCCACAAGATCGAAGAGTACAAGGCGCTGGTGCGCGAATACAAGGAAGGAGCCTTCGAGACCACCAAGGCGCAGATGCAGCAGGTCATCGAAGAGATCAAAGCGATGTTCGGCCTGACGCTTCAGGAGCAGTGGAAGCAGACGAAGCGATATAAAAAGCTTCTCTACGAGTATGTCAGGGAATTCGGGTTCGAAGGGTTGAGCCGAGAGATGCAGTTGGACGCTTTGGATTTCAACTTTGGGCGGCACGGGCGGCTCTTCGACGATGAGATCGACTCAGAAGGAATCGAAAAGCGCGAAGAGATGCTCAAAGAGCTCAAAGATGCCTATGCCCTGATCGAGGAGATCCGTGCGGGACGCATCTATGAAAACGCTTTCGAGTGGCGCTTCGAGTTTCCCGAAGTTTTGGATGAAGAGGGGAACTTTTTGGGATTCGATGCGATACTTGCGAACCCACCCTATATTCTTGAAGATGAAAATAAAAAAGTTTTCGAAGGGCTTCATAAGACCGAATGTTATCAAGGGAAAACGGATATATGGCATTTGTTTGCCTGCCGTGCGGTTGACTTGATTCGTGATGATGGTTATATCAGCTTTATCGCCAAAAACCAGTGGCTTGAGAGTAGCGCGGCTTCGAAGATGCGCCGTAAAATCTATGACAATACTGAGATATTGAATATCATTGATTTCGGTCCCAATATGGTTTTTGAAGAAGCCAGTCAACAGACGATGATATTTTTATTGCAAAAACATAAAGTCGAAAAACATCAAATACACTTTATAAAATTTACAAAAAGCTTACCCCTTGAACGGATAGCTTCAATCTTGAATGAGGGGTTACCTCAAGATCATCAAGGAGAAGTTGCCTATGGCATCAAAGAGATCCCAAGAGTATTCAATGAAAACGAGAATCTCAAATTTTCATCCGATCTTCACGAAAAGATACTGAATAAAATCGATGCACATAAAAATTTTGAATTCGAGCCCAAAAAGGAGATCATTCAAGGCATCATAGGTGGGCCGGACAAAGCCTTTATCGTTGATGAGGGCATGCTTGATAACTTTTCTGGTGACGAAAAGTCCTATTTGAGAAACTTTCATACCAACACACAAAGATACTATACGCCACCGAGTGAGAAGTATATTTTTTATATTAGCGCAAAAAATTTTTATGGAACGATTGATGATTACCCAAATATTAAGGCCTTCTTTGAGAAAAATAAGACACTTTTAAAAGAAAAAAAAGAAAAATACAAAACTCCTAACAAACCATATTTTTTTCTTCATAGAGAAAGGGATGAGTCTTTCTTCATGAAAGGTCCTAAAATTGCATTCGCCGCCCGCACACATGGAAGAAATTTTACATACACTGAAGAGTCTTTTTATGGTTCCAGAAACCTTTTCTTTATCAAATCAGAACGGGTGGATCTCAAATATATAGCAGCACTACTCAACTCCAAATTGATCTATTTCTATATGCAGGAACGACTTAAACACAATGGAGAGCTGTTGCAGATTGACAAAAATCAATTTATGAAAGTGCCTCTATTTGTGCCGGAAGATACGCAGGTATTCGATAAATTGGTCAATCAGATCATCGAAAAGAAAAAATCCGGCGAAGCCACGGATGAGCTCGAAGCTCGGATCGACCGGATGGTTTATGAGCTGTATGGGCTGAGCGATGAGGAGATCGGGATCGTTGAACGTAGTTTGCAAGAGGAAGGAAGATAGCGGATGAATGAAACGGAACTCCTGGCTTATCTAAAACAGCTCTGCGGAACGGAAGACGAAAAATGTGAGCACAAAGAGTTCAGTCGTCTGCGCCATGCGCTGGCCAACAATGCGGGGAAAGATATAGTCAGTTATGTTTCGGCCTTGGCCAATATGGAAGGGGGGATTTTGCTAATCGGCGTCAAAGACGGGCTCTCACAAATCGTGGGAATCGACGATACGAGCGATTTGACTCCCCAACGGCTCCCTCAGCGCCTCTGCGAACTTTGCACCAATCTGAGTACGGAGAGGCTTTCGGTTGATGAATATATCACTTCCGATACAGAAAAAAAGGTCTGGGTGCTTCATGTCCCGCGGCATTGTCCCCGCAAACCGGTCTATGCGCATAAAAAGGCGTGGCAGCGCAATGGAGAGAGTCTCATCGGACTGACACAGGAACGGGAGCGGGTTATTCTCGCTGAACCGATGGGCATTGCGGACGATTGGAGTATGGCGATTGTGGAAGAAGCATCCATCGATGACCTTTCACAAGAAGCGATTACAGTGGCACGGGAAGAGTACAAAACGAAACATCCCGGACTTGCTTTGGAAGTAGAAGGGTGGGATGATGCAACCTTTCTCAACAAAGCGAAACTGGCGATCGGCGGTCGATTGACCCGGGCGGCATTGCTGCTGCTTGGAAAAGAGGAGTCGAGCCACCTTTTGGCTCCGGCAGTCCCGCAGATTAGCTGGGTTTTGAAAGATGAAGAGGGGGTCGAACAGGGATATGAGCATTTTGGGTTACCGATTCTGCTCAGTGCGAGGAAGGTCCACGAGAAGATCAGAAATCACCGTATCCGCTATATGTCCGAGTCGAAACTTTTTCCCGAAGAAGTGCAAAAATACGATCCGTGGGTTATTTATGAAGCATTGCATAACTGTATAGCTCACCAGGATTATGAACTGGGCGGTCGGATCAATGTGGTTGAGTTCCCCGACAGATTGGTGATTTCCAATCTGGGTTCGTTTATTCCCGGCAGCGTGGAAAATGTTATTCGGCAGGATGCCCCGCCTGAGAGGTATCGCAATCCTTTTCTGTCCAGGGCGATGGTTGAAATAAACATGATCGATACGATCGGAAGTGGCATTCGTCGAATTTTTTCCAAAATGAAGCAGCGTTATTTCCCTATGCCGGACTATCGGATTTCGCCTGAACGTGTAGAGGTCACTATCTATGGACGAATTTTGGATGAGCGTTATTCAGAATTACTGGCCCGTGACAACTCATTGACTCTGGAAGCCGTCATTGCCCTTGATCGTATTGCTAAAAAACTTCCGGTAGATCGAGAGACAATCAAAGAGCTGCGTTCTGCCGGGCTGGTAGAAGGGAGAGTCCCCAATCTGTATATTTCCGCCAAAGTGGCACAGGCGACAGGCGAAAAAGCGAAATATACACGTTATCGGGGAATGGACAAACAATATTACTTTGACCTGATCGTTAAGGGTATCCAACAGCATGGTTTTCTGACGAGAAAGGATATTGATGATTTGTTGACAGATAAATTGCCGGATTATATGAATGAGAAGCAAAGGAGGACGAAAATTAGTAATTTAATCAACGAATTATCAAATAAATTAGAAAAAATTTGCAATGAAGGATCCGACAGGTCCCCAAAATGGGTGCTTTGTGAGGATCGAGACATTACTAATAACTATTGATTTATTAGTAAGTTAATTAGTAAATTGGAATGTGAAAATTTCATTTTTGAGGAACGAGTCATGATTCAAACTCCATTTTTGGCCACCGACGGTATCATCGAGATTTACGACGGAGAAGTCCTGAAAGGCATTGTTCTCATCGAGCGTAAAAATGAGCCGAAAGGGCTGGCGCTTCCCGGTGGTTTCGTGGAAATTGGGGAGCGTGTGGAGGATGCCTGCGTGCGGGAGATGCGGGAGGAGACGGGCCTGGAGGTAAGGATCCGTCGTCTTCTGGGTATCTATTCCGATCCGAAGCGGGACCCGAGATTCCATACCGCCAGCGCGGTCTTTGTCTGTGAAGCTTCCGGGCTTCCCCGGGGTGGAGATGATGCCAAAGAGGCTCATATTTACACTCTGGAGTCGATCCCTTTCGAAAGGCTCTGTTTTGATCACGCCCGGATCTTGAGGGATTATCTAAGACGATAGATTTGATAACCGAGTAACCGAGAAATCTATTCGTAACACGTAACACATAGCACGTAGCACGACTCTATTCTTGCGACGTGAGGGGCGAAGCCCCGTGCTTGCGATTTGAGACTACAATCCTCCTCGCTACATCTTCGGAAATTCAAACCTTTCCCCGCTTGCCTGAACCTCCATATATTTGTGCCAGGCGCGGTAGATGGCCAGAGCTATCCAGGCGAAGGAGAGGGTTAGTAGTGCTCCGGATAGTTGCCAAAGTTCCCCGACTGACCAGGGGGCGACCAGGGCGACGAAAAGTGCGCTCAGGTGAATGGCGAGATGGCGCATGGCATAGCGCGGGTGGATCACTTCGTGCATCATCGGGGCGTTGAAGTAGCCCTGGGCATTGAGATGGAACCAGGTCAGAAAAGGGACGATCTTGTAGGCCATCGCGAAGACTACGCTCAGGGCAAAAGCGGTGTAAAGCACATAGCTTGATTGCCTGAACGGGGTTGACAGGTCTGTAAAATTGCCGACAAGCACCAGGAGCATCGCCAGGGCGAGGGAGGCCATTCCGATTCTCCAGAACCAGACCGTGGCATCGGCCAAAGGGCGCTGCCGCTGGGAGAGACGGCGGAGTGTCAAGAGGGCGTGAACCGTCAAGCCCAAAGCGACAAGAGTTTCACACCAGGGGATCAGTCCCGGTGCGTAGAGTGCGGCGATCAGCTCGAGGACCAGCACCCCGCTGATGAGTGCCGGGAGTATCCGGGCGTAGGCTTTGGGATAGGGTGGGGTGACGTAGAACATTTCGATCACCTGGAAGCTTACTGAGACGATCAGCAGGGCGATCCATCCGAAAAGCCCCAGTCCCAGATGGGCTTGACGCAGAGCGCCCAGCTCTCCCCTCTGGGTCCAACCGGCAAAGATCGCCACCATCCAGAGGCCGACCACGAAGAGCAGCAGGAGATCGAAGAGGGCGAAGCCCATCCCTCGGGAAGAGGGAGAGTGGCTGCGAAGCTCCAGGAGGCGGCGAAGCATTCGCCAGGAGACGGGGAGCAACCCCGCTCCCAAAAGCAGGATCGCCAGGAGATAGAGCGGTGGCGACATCGTCCCGAAGGCGACGAGCAGGAGAACAGTCCCGAAAAGGATCGGCCATTGGCTGCGCAGCGCCAGCTTCACCGGATCGTGAAAGGCGATCCCCGCGAGCACCGGGAGCATTTGAAAGAGCGCCCCCAGCATAAAGGAGAGCATCACGCCCAGGGTAAAGAGATGGGTCAGGATCAGCGCGGTCGGAGCGGCGGGATCGAGGGCTTCGGCTCCCCGGGTGAGGAGCCAGAACCCTGCGGCGATCCCCCAGAGCGATCCGGCCAGGAAAAAGCGTAGCACCACCGAGATGGGTGGAGCCTGATCCAGAGAAAGCCCGCTGTTTTGAAACATCACATCTTCCTATCCGTCGTATGGGTTATGAAAGCGATTCTGCGGCCACAAGGGCCCGGTCGAGTTCGGGATCCAGCAGCTTCTCCAAATCCGCCGAATTGTCCGGGGTGATGAGAATATGCCATACCCCCTCTTCGCTGCACCGGCTCAGATGGTTGAGCCGGTGCTCCTTGGCCAGGGCCAGCAGGGGCACCGGCTCTTTGCGGTGGAGCATATAGAGGTATTGCCCCCGTTCCAACTCCCGCAATATGGCGATGGCTTTTTCCAGGGGCTCGGGGTGCTCCATCCTGCGGGCATCGAGCAGTTCCCGTTTCACAGTTCGACCTTCTCCATCGCCTCGATGATTTGCCCTTTGTCTTCGGGCGGCAGTACCCGGTCGCACATGGCGTAGAGCATCTGCTCCTCTTTCATATTGTGCTGCTGGAGCAGGATCATCATCGACTCCGCCAGAGAGAGATAAGTGTCACGCTCCTGCTTTTCGACCGCTTCGCCCATTTTGCCCAGCAGGCCGCGTACCTGCTCGTGTTCGAATCGCATGACCTGTGTGGGGCCCTCGGTCGAACCGGTTTTGGCTTCGAAGGCGGGGAAGAGTTCCTCTTCCTCTTTTTTGAAGTGGGTGAGGGTTTCGTTGGCGAACTGCAGGAGTTTTTGTTCCGCTTCGGCCCAGTCTCCGGCCGCGACGGCTTTTTCCGCTTCGGCGAAGATCGTGTCACAGGCACGATGTTCATGGGTCATATAGTTGGAAATCTGCATGGCTCCTCCTTTAGCGTGTTTCGGTGATCCGGGCGATTTTGTCCCAGAGTTCCGGAGTGGTGAGCATCGCTTCGACCCTGGCTTGCCAGAGCTCTTTGAACTTTTGCTGCTCTTCGGGGAGGGCTTCGCCTTTGAGAGACTTTTGCATCAGGGGCATCATCTCGGGGGAGCCTCCGACAACCGAAGTATCCAGCTGCAGGGTGACCGAGGCACCCGTATCCAGGCGGGTCAGGCGCAGGTCCCCCGCCACATCTCCCACACCGTAGTGCAGAAGGCCCTGCCGATTGAAGCGGCCGCCGATCCCGGTGAAGCCCCCTTCATCCCCGGCGCCGCAGATAAAGGCGGCTACGTTGCCGATGACCCCGGTCACCCCCTCACTCTTGGCTTCACGGAGCTCGATGCGGATTTCGCTCCGTGTCGGGAGTGCTTCGGTCCCGTAAAGGGCTTCGATCCCACGGTAGGTCATCAGAAAAGCCCCGGCGACCGTCGGGCAGGAGTGGCCGGCCAGCTTGACGCAGTCGAGATAGAGGATCTCCACGATCCCCTCCTCAAACGCTCCGAGAAAATCCCCGAGGGGATCGTAGAGGCGGAAAGCGGGTGCACGGTCAAAAAAAGCGGGATAGTTCATTCTTTCATCCTTTTAATCATTGATACTATTGTAACATCGGTGTTACATCCGAGGAGATGATGCGGATCAATGTCTCAGTATTTTATGATAAAATTCCTTTGAAACCAGAGTAAAATACTCAGATTTAAAGGAGTCCAAATGACCACACCCGGTATGCCTCAACCCGCCTACTACATCTTCAAGTGCCAGCAGAGTGCCCCTCCGGGGATGCCCAAGCCCAGCTGCGTGCGCCAGGATGACCCCGAGAGCCAGCAGCTCTTCCAATACCTTGCCCAGCAGCTGATGATGAAAGGGATCATCGGGACGGTCCAGCCGGTGCAGACCGGATGCCTCGGCCGATGCCAGCAGGGCCCGGTGATGCTGGTCGAACCCGGCCATACGATGTATGTCAACCTCAACAAAGAGAAGATCGACCGGATCATCGAAGAGCATATCCTCGGCGGCAAAGTGGTCGAAGAGTATGTGATCCCCGAAGAGTTCTGGGGAGAGCCGGTCGCTCCGGCCGAGATGGTGCGCTAAGCAGTCTTGGGACGGGAAAGCGTCGTCGCGGGAGGGAGCACACGCCTCCCCTTTTGTTATAATAGAAAGTAAAAGAGAGGTTTGTCCTGACAGATTTCTCTTTTACTTTCCAAATGAAAAAGGGGCATAATGCAGATTACGATGCTGCACAGCAAGATCCATCGTGCGACCGTCACCGACGCTAACCTCAACTATGTGGGGTCCATCACCATCGACCGCAAGCTTCTGGAGGCTGCCGGGATGCGGGTGGGACAGAAGGTGGACATCGTCAATGTCAACAACGGTGAGCGCTTCTCTACCTACATCATCCCGGGAGAAGCGGGCAAGCGGGAGATCTGCCTCAACGGTGCTGCTGCCCGGAAGGTCCATCAGGGTGACAAGATCATCATCATCGCCTATGCCCAGATGAATGAGGAGGAGGCCGATCGCTTCCAACCCAAAATCGTGATTCTCAACGACGACAATACGATCGCCCAGGCTTTCGAGGGTCTGGAGTAGAAAGGAAGAGGGATGTTTGAAGGTTTGGATCTGAGCAATATGGGCAAAATGATGGAGCAGCTCCAGGAGAAGGCCAAAGAGCTGCAGGAGAAATCCAAAGAGACCATCCTCACCGCCAAAGGGGGCGGCGGAATGGTGCAGGTCAGCGCCAATGGAGCGGGAGAGATCGTGGATATCACCATCGATGATTCCCTGCTCGAGGACAAAGAGTCCCTGCAGATCCTCCTGATCAGCACCATCAACGATGTGCTCAAGATGGTTGAGGACAATAAAAAATCCCAGGCGATGGGGATGTTCGGCGGGCTCAACCCCTTCGGCGGCGGCGCATGAGCCCCTCGGGAAAGACCCGGCAGCTTCTCGAGGCGATCGAACGGGATAATCTGGTCGAGATCCGCAAGCTCCTGGCAAGCGGTGAGATCGATCTGAACGGCGAAGTGACGATCGGAGAAGAGTACGGTCTGGATGATCCCGATGAGATCCCTCTGCTTTTTTATGTCATTATGCGCGGGATCAGCCCCGAGGCGCTGGATTTGCTCCTCGATGCCGGATTGGATCTTAACTTCACCAACCGGGAGGGGCTGGGGGCCATCGACATCGCCATCAAATACCGGCGTCACGATATCGTGCGGCGCTGCAAAGAGGCGGGTATCAGTCTCAGTGAGAGCCGGAGAAAAAGCGGGATGACCCCTTTGATGCTGGCGGCGGCTTTTAATGATGTGGAGATGGTCCGATACCTGATGGAAGAGGGGGCGGAGATCAACGCGGTGGACAAATACGGTATGACCGCCCTCGACTATGCGAGAAAGATGGGTCAGGGGAAGGTCAAAGAGTTTTTGGAGAGTGTCGGAGCGGTTCATCAGCTTTATGACGATTGAGGGAGATAGTCGCAAGTCGCAAGCACGGGGCTTCGCCCCTCACGTCGCAAGATAGAGAGTGCCGAGAGATTCGGTTACTCGGTTGCTCATTACTCGGTTACTCATTAAAAAATACCCCGCCTTTTGGCGGAGAGGCTCTTTACTTTGCTATAAAAAAGGGAAACGAAAGAGAGGAAAACAAGGAAAATCTCTTTCAGCTAGAAAAACAAGGAGTTTCCGAAGATCGACCCGCATCGATCTTCCTACACTGTAAGTATAGGATAGGCTTCTAAACCGTCAACCAACGGGGGGTAAATCGGTGGTTAATCATTCAAAAAAAGTGCGAAATCTTTTCACGGACGGGGAGGAAGAGGCCTTTACCCTTTGCGGGATCGACGAAGCGGGCAGGGGCCCTCTGGCGGGTCCTCTGGTAGTAGCGGGGGTGATCCTGCTGCGCCGGATCAACGGATTGCAAGATTCCAAAAGGCTCAGTGCCCAGGAGCGGGAAAAGCTCTACGGGCGGATCGTGGAGCGCAGCCGTTATCACCTGGTCATCATCGAAGCATCGCGGATCGATGACTGGGGAATCTCCCGGTGTCTGCGAAAGGCGTTGGAGGAGATCGTGGAAGTCCTGGGAGGAGAGGGGGTGCATTTCCTCTTCGATGGAAACAGCCGCTACGGGGTGCCGGGGATCGCGACGATGGTCAAAGCCGACGGCAAGGTCAAAGAGGTCAGCGCCGCCAGCATCCTGGCCAAGGTGACCCGGGATCGGATCATGGAGGCGCTGGCCCGTGAATATCCCGAGTACGGCTTCGAAGAGCATAAAGGCTACGGCACCGCCCGGCATCTCGAAGCGATCGAGCGTTTCGGGTGTTGCCCGATCCATCGCCGGAGCTTTCAGGTCAAAAAATTCTCCAAAACTCCGACACTCTTCTAAGGATAGAGAAGCAGTTTTTCGGGAGGGAGGCGGAGATGCAGCTCTCTCTTCTCCCCCGGGGTCCGCATACGGCTCTCGCGCACTTCCAGGATTTCTCCATTGCCCAATCGGGCTCTCCAGAGGGTTCCTCCCGGTTCGGAAAAGGCTTCCGCCGGGAGGGTGAAGATATCGCTTCCCTCTTCATTCTCCGTAATCTCGATCGATTCGGGTCGGATGGCGCAGAGGCTGGGTTCTTGAGTTGGCGGTGTTTCGTGGAAATATAGAGGGTGGGAGAGGCCGGCTACCCGGACAATTCGATCTTCCGGCTCCCAGGATTCGATCTTCAAGAAATTCCGCACCCCGAGATAGCGGGCGGTCTGGGCATCGTGGGGATGTTCCCAAAGCTGGGTGGGTGTCCCCTCCTGGCGAATGGTCCCGTCGATGATGAGGTGGAGCCGATCGGCCAGGGCGAAAGCCTCCTGCATATCGTGGGTGATGATGAGCATGGCGGTCCCGTCGATCTCCTGGAGGGATCGAGTCAGGTGCCAAAGCTCCCGACGCAGAGCGGGGTCGAGGGCGCTGAAGGGTTCATCCAGAAGCAGCAGCTCTGGTTTGGGGGCCAGGGCCCGCACCAGGGCGACCCGCTGACGCTCTCCGCCGCTGAGGGTTTCGGGGCGGCGATCGAGCAGCGGAGCGATGCCGGTGGCATCGATGAGGTGTTTCAGGTGCGTTTCATATCCGGCCCCGGAGCGTTTGCGGGCTTTGAGCCCGTAGCGCAAGTTCTCTTCGACACTCAAGTGGGGGAAGAGGGCCAGATGCTGGGGCAGGTAGCCAAAGCCCCGCTCCTCGACGGCACGGTGGGAAATCTCCTCTCCCTTGAAGAGAATGCGCCCTTTTTGGGGTGTCTCCAATCCGAGGATCATCCGAAGCAGGGTGCTCTTCCCCGCTCCGGAGGGGCCCAGCAGGGCGTGGGCCGCTCCCGCGGGAAGGCTCAGATCAATGGGCCCCAGATGGAAGGATCCGGCTTGGCCCTCCACGCCCTCCAGGCGGATCACAATCCGCTCCTGCTCAGCAGCCGCCGGGTTAGGAAGAGGGCGCTCAGCCCGATAGCGACCAGGATCAGGATCAGTACTGCGGTTCCCCGGATATCGGCGTTCTCGAGACGCAAATAGATGGCGATGGGGAGGGTCTCGGTGCGCATGGCCATCGTGCCGGCTACGGTGATGGTGGCGCCAAACTCCCCCAGGGCCTTGGCCCAGCTCAGGATCGTGGCGGCCACCAGCCCCCGTCTTGCCAGCGGGAGGGTGACGCTGCGCAGCACATAGCCCGGCGCGGCCCCCAATGTGCGTGCGGTGGACTCCAGCTCCTCCGGCACTTCGTCAAAGGCGCTCTTGACCAGGCGGACGCTGACGCCCAAAATGGTGACGAACTGTGCCAAGACGATTCCGGCGAAGGCGAAGACGAAGGTGATGAGGTGCTCCTGGATCCATTCGCCGGCGGGGTTGTTGAAGAAGATCAGCAGCATCGCTCCCAGGGCGGCGGGAGAGACGATCATCGGAAACTCCAGTAGTGTATCGATAAGCTCCCGCCCCCGGAAACGATAGCGGGAGAGGGCATAGCCGGCGGGGATCGCCAGGCTCATCGCCAGCAGCGTCGCCAGCGTCGCCGCCTCCAGGCTGATACGGATCGAAAAGAGGGTACGCTCGGAGCGCAAAGTTTCGAGCAGGCTCTTTGGCGAGAGGAAATACCCCAGACTGAGGATCAAGCCTCCATAGAGCAGGAGGACGAAGAGGGCGGCGACGATCGTCTTTTTTCGGAAATCCATAGGGAATAATTAGTAACCGAGTAACCGAGTAACCGAGTAACCGAGTAACCGAGCAACCGAGTAATGAGTAATCGAATAACCGGATAGTGAGGAGTGGGGAGTGAGGAGTGAGGAACCGAATGATGAAAGTAAAATAGGTTTAGCAGGAATTGTGGTCATAATTTTCCCTCTTCTCTTTTTGAAACATATTGTAGCACTCTGTTTGGGCCAGCAACGAGAGTTTTTCTTTCCCTTTGACTTTAAATCTCCAACGATTCGGTTACTCGGTTACTCATTACTCGGTTAACCGGTTATTTGGCTATCCACCCTTTGGGCACCTTATACTCTCCCCCGACGGGTTTCTTCGCTCCGATCCATCGGAAGGCCTCTTCGGGTGAGGCGAAATAGTGGTATTTGGCGAAGATCTTCTGCCCCTGGGGAGAGAGGAGGAAATCGATGAATTTTTTGGCCAATTCGGGGTGTTTGCTGAAGCGGGAGATGGCGATGGGGATGTAGCCGATGCGCACGAGCTGATCGCTTTTGAGGGGGATCGTTTCGATCCGGTCGGGGTTCCAGTGGCCGAAGACCCGCCAGCCGATCACCGCGTCGGCCTGGTGGAGGCTGATGGCGTTGGCGGTTTTGGAGCAGGAGGCGGTGTAGTTGACCAGGTTTTTGCGGAAGGCCTTTTTCTGTTCGGGGGTGAAGTTCTTTTCCAGAATCTCCACGGCATAGGCACCCACACAGACACCGTCGGGATTGGCGATAGCGACCCGAAGCCCGGGACGGGTCAGATCCTTCAGAGAATGGATATTTTTTGGGTTCCCCTTTTGCACGTTGATGGCGGGGACGAGATAGACCACGATCTTTTCGGTGGAGGGGTCGACGAGCTTCTGGCGTTTGGCGATCTCCATATAGTCCGAAGATCCGGGGAAGTAGAGATCCCCTTGGCGGCTCAGCTTCATTTGGCTGAGCACATAGCCCGAGCCGCCGAAGACCAGGTCCACCGGGATGCCGGTTTTGGCGGTGAAGGCTTTGGCGGCCTCCTGGGTCGGGGGCTTGGAAGCGCTGCCGGCGAAGACTAGGAGACGGGGGGAGGCTCCCCAGATAGGGGAAAGAAGGAGCAACGAAAACAGGATAAATTTGACAAGATGTTTCATCCGGATCCTTTTGTTGAACTTATGATAATTATAATACGGGAACCTTACTCTTTTTCCTCTTTGTCCAGAATATAGCAGAAGCGCAGGCCGTAGAGAAAGATGGCCCAGGAGATGTAGATCCAGAGAAAGAAGAAGAGCAGGGTGCTGAGTCCTCCGTAGATACTAGTGTAGGTCTTGTTGTAGAGGATGTAGAAAAGAAAGCCGCTCTTGGCGAGATACCAGATGAGCGAAGAGATAAAAGAGCTCGCCAGTGCCGCCCTGGGGGAGATGTGGATCCGGGGCGAAAATTGATAGGCGACGTAGAAAAGCAGCCAGATGATGAGGTAGGGAAAGATGTAATAGACGTGGAGGGTCCCTGCCCATCCGACCGCTTCCAGGTAGCCTTTGATGGTCCGGGAGAGCCAGAAGGAGCTGCCCAACATGATCGGCAGAAAAAGGAGCAGGAAAAAGTAGGTCCGAAAGGCTTTGAGGGCGCTGCGCTGAGGGGTTTCGAAAATGTCGTTGACGATGAAGTCGTAATCTTTGAAAAAGAGGATCGCCGCGATGATCACATAGCCGATGCCGATATAGCCCAGTCGGTCGGCATTGGCGACGAACTGGTCGATGTAGCGCATAATGGTTTTGGAGTCGGAGGAGACCAGATTCTCGGCGATCAGCTCGTGGAGCCGGCCATAGGCGGTGTCGAAGATGGGCATATGGGTAAAGAGCACCAGGAGGATCACCATAAAGGGGATGATGAAAAAGAGGGTGCTCCAGCTCATACTGGCCGCATAGAAGCCCAGACGCTCGTCGAAGAGCTCTTTAAAGAAGCCTTTGATGAAGAGATAGTACTCTTCTATAATGGATGTTTTTTTCATAGGGATAAGCTCCCTGAGGAATGAGGAATGAGGAATGAGGAATGAGGAATGTCGGTGAGCATTGCTTCGCAATGCATTTTATTTAAATAGAAAAGTTTCAATCTCATTTTTGAGAGCCTTTGACCGTTTTGGTGCTGGATATCAGGAGGCGAAGGATTTCATCGAGATCTTTGTAAATGCTTTGGTACATCGTATCATCAATATATTGCGATGCGTGCAGAATGCGAATCCAGTATTCGGTTTCGCTTGCTTCTTTTAAAGCGATAGTGAGTTTGTTGAGAAAATCCGCTTTTGATTGGGCATATTTGCCTTCGGCAATCAAAGCACCAATTGCAGTTCCGCTTCTTAAAATCTGCTTTGAGAGGACATAATCCCGATGTTTATCCTGTAAGAAACGGTTGAGTTTGATAATACGAAGAGAGAAGAGGAAGCTCTTTTCAGAAAGAGGATCGTTCTTTTTCGGTTCCTCATTCCTCATTGCTCATTCCTCATTAAGTTTCGGCTTCCGCCGAAACTTTGTGTTTGCACTTGAAGCAGACATAGACATCGCCGCTTTTGAGGTGTTTGACCCCCATCAGGTAGCCGCATTCGGGGCATTTTTTGTCCACCGGTTCGAAATTGGCGATGAATTTGCATTTGGGGTAGTTGGCGCAGCCGTAGAAGGTGCCGCGGCGGCCCTGGCGTTCGATGAGTTTGCCGCCGCACTCGGGGCAGGGGACGGCGAGCTCTTTGGGCGGGGTGAGGGGTTTGGCGTTTTTGCACTTGGGGTAGGCGCTGCAGGCGAGGAATTTGCCCCGGCGGGAGTTTTTGATCACCATCGGTGCGCCGCATTTGTCGCAGATCTCGTCGGTCTCCTCCGGCTTTTCGGGTTCGGTGCCGTCGATGTTGCGGCTGTAGCGGCATTTGGGGAAGTTGGAGCAGGCGATGAACTCCCCGTAGCGCCCCTTGCGTTTGAGCAGTTCTGCACCGCACTCGGGGCATTTTTCGCCGATGGGTTCGGCCATTTTTTGGGAGGGGATGTTCTTTTTGCCTTCGGCAATCTTCTCGATGAAGGGTTGATAAAATTCCCAGAGTACCTTTTGCCAATCCTCTTTGCCTTCGGCGATCTTGTCGAGGGTCTCTTCCATCCGGGCGGTGAAGTTGCTGTCGACGATCTCGGGGAAGTGCTTTTCTAGCATTTCGATGACGGTGAAGGCGATCTCGGTGGGGTGGATCCGCTTCTTTTCGATCTCGATGTATTTGCGGTTCTGCAGGATCGTGATGGTGGGGGCATAGGTGCTGGGGCGCCCGATACCCAGAGATTCGAGCTTTTTGATGAGGCTCGCTTCGTTGTAGCGGGCGGGGGGCTCGGTGAAGTGTTGTTCGGCTTTGATCTCGGTGAGTTCGACCGGCTGCTCCTCTTTGAGCTCAGGCAGGAGCCGATCTTTTTCATTGTAGCCGGTGATGCGGTAAAAGCCGTCGAAGATCAGTTTGCGGCCGGTGGCTTTGAAGACCGATTTCTCTCCGGCAAAGAGGATGGTCTGGGTTTCAAACTCCGCTTCGGTCATTTGGCACGCCAGGAAGCGGTTGTAGATGAGGCGGTAGAGTTTGAGCTCGTCGGGAGCCAGGTACTTGGCGGCCAGCTTGGGGGTGAATTCGGTCATCGTGGGGCGGATCGCCTCGTGGGCTTCCTGGGCTCCCTTGGCTTTGGAGGCGTAGAATTTGGGTTTGGCGGGGAGATACTTCTCTCCGAAGTTCTTCTCGATGAATTCCCGTGCTTCAGCCACTGCCTCTTTGGCAAGGTTGAGGCTGTCGGTCCGCATATAGGTGATGACCCCCATCGTCCCTTTGTGGGTCTTGACCCCTTCGTAGAGTTTCTGGGCGACCATCATCGTCTTTTTGGGGGAGAAACCCAGCTGGGTCGAAGCGGCCTGCTGGAGGGTCGAAGTCATAAAGGGGGGCGGGGTTTTGCTCTTGCGCCGGGCGGTTTCGATGGAGGCGACCTTGAAGGATTCTTCCTTGGCCGATTCGACGATCTTGTTCGCCTCTTCGCCGTTTTTGAGGGTCATTTTCTCGATCTTTTTGCCCTCGAAGCTGTAGATATCGGCATCGACCGTCTTGTCGAAGATTCCCTTGATACTCCAATACTCTTCGGGTTTGAAGGCTTTGATCTCCCGCTCCCGGTCGACGACGATCTTGAGCGCCGCGCTCTGGACCCGGCCGGCGGAGAGGCCCTTTTGGATCTTGTTCGCCAGCAGGGGGGAGAGCTTGTAGCCTACGATCCGGTCGAGCAGGCGCCGGGTCTGCTGGGCATCGACGCTCTGCATATCGATCCGTCTGGGATTCTCCAGGGCGTGTTGGATGGCGCTCTTGGTGATCTCGTGGAAGACAATCCTCGGCAGCTCTTCGGGGTCCTTGCCGATGGCCTTGGCGATGTGGTAGCCGATCGCTTCTCCCTCGCGGTCCTCATCGGTCGCGATGTAGACGGTCTCTGCCTCTTTGGCCAGCTTTTTGAGCTCTTTGACCGTGGGGGAAGCCTCTCTGGGGACGGTGTATTTGGGGATGAATTTCCCCTCCTCGACGGTAATGCCGAAGCTGCTTTTGGGCAGATCCCGGATGTGTCCTTTGGAGGCGACGACTTTGTAATCCTTGCCCAGGAAGTTGCTGATGGTCCGTGCCTTGGCCGGTGATTCGACGATAATGAGATTTTTCATATATAAGGTAGCCTAGATGAAATTTTTCCGCCATTGTAGCATATAGTCGCAAGTCGCAGGCACGGGCCTTCGGCCCTCAAGTCGCAAGATTGAATGGTGTTATGTGTTAAGCGTTGAGAGCTGAGCGTTGAGCGTTGAGAGGATTTCAAGCTCAGTCGTTCAGCATTCCTTACAATTCTCAATTATTCGGTTACTCATTACTCCGTTACTCGGTTGCTCGGTTATTTTTACGTTCTATACTCCGCATTGATCTTCACATACTCGTAGCTCAGGTCGCAGCCGTAGGAGGTGAAGCTGCCCGTGCCCATTCCCAAATCGCAGCGGATGCGGAAGGAGTCTTTTTTCATAATTTTGTAAGCCTTCTCCTCCCGCTCGGGGTCGAGTTCTCTGTTGTCCTTGTTGTAGATGAGCAGGTCGTCATAGTAAATGCTCAGTTTCTCTTCGTCACAGGCGATGCCGCTGGCGCCGATGGTGGAGGCGATGCGGCCCCAGTTTGGGTCTTCGCCGAAGAGGGCGGTTTTGACCAGCAGGGAGTTGCTCAGATTGGTGGCGGCGATGGCGGCTTCCTCGTCGTTGGCGGCCCCGGTGACTTCGAAAGCGACTACTTTGTTGGCTCCTTCTCCGTCTTTGAGGATCAGCATCGCCAGTTCGAAGGTGATCTTGCGCAGAGCTTCGGCGAAGGCTTCCCGGTCGTAGGCTCCGCTGGCTCCGTTGGCCATCAAGTAGACAGTGTCGTTGGTGGAAGTGTCGCCGTCGACGCTGATCCGGTTAAACGAGAGGCTCACCGCCTCTTCGAGGAGCTCCTCCATCTCATCGGCCGGCACGGCGGCATCGGTGGCGATGAAGCAGAGCATCGTGGCCATCGCCGGGTTGATCATCCCTGCGCCTTTGGCGATAGCGGCGATGCGAAAGCTCTGGTCGTTCTCCAGTTCCACTTCGAAGCAGAGCTCCTTTTTGAAACTGTCGGTGGTCATAATGGCCCGGGCCGTGGCATCGGAGTTTTTGGCGTGCCAATCGAGCTTGTCGAGTCCCTTGACAATTTTGTCAACCGGGAGGCGGTAGCCGATGACCCCCGTGGAGCTCATCACCGGGTTTTGGGCTTCGGCCTCCGCCGGCAGGGCAGCGAGGATCGTTTCGATGTCGGCAATGCCCGCTTCGCCGGTCATTGCGTTGGCGTTCTTGGCATTGGCGAGGATGAAATTGCCCTGGAAACGCTTGCCGTAGTGTCTCAGGGCGTGGCGGATGGGGGCCGCCTGGAAGCGGTTGGTGGTGTAGGTGGCGGCAATGTCGCAGAGCCGGTCGCTGCGGATAAAAGCCAAATCTCCCTGAGAGGGATCGGGCCGCAGGCCGCAGTTGATCCCGTCGCAGTAGAATCCCTGGACATTGGCGAGGCCGTTTTTGAGTGAGTAGAGGGTAAACATACGTCTAGTCTCCTGGATCGATTGATCAAATGTGTTCTTCGGAGATCTCTGTCGAAGAATGATAAGGAATTATAACAGGGAAAAAGAGGGGAGTGTAGAAAGGCTCTTCGGATCGGAAGAGCGGGGTGGAATCGCTTAGGCGATGTCCGCTTGAGCCTGAGCGGCTTTTTTGCGCATAGTGCGCAGGGTGGAAGCGGCGACCTTGATCTTCTTGCGGGTACCGTCTTCGAGAGTGATGCGCACGGTGCGCAGGTTGGGAAGCTGACGCTTCTTGGTTTTGTTATGGGCGTGGGATACGTTGTATCCGACCAGGGGGCCTTTACCGGTAATCTGACATCTTCTTGCCATCGTTGAGCCTTTTTTCGATATTTTGTTTTCAGGGAAATGCAGGGGGCAGTGCTCCCACCCTAGAAAAAGTCTTGCGATTCTACAGAATCAACACTTAAGGGGAGCTAAAAAGGCTTCAACCGGAAGAGAAAAAGCTGTTTCACTTTGAAAGTGCCCTTTGAAGAGAGAGGATTCTTCGCTTGCTTTGCTGCAAAGTGTTCAAAAATATCGATGCCCCCTTCTCTCAGCTTTGGCTCCGGAGTGGGAACATCACTTACGTGTTGCCAAATCCCTTAAGGAAGGATTAGGGCACTCATATAGCCTACGACGCGGCTGGTGTCCCCGCTGGCGTCGGCGCTAGTGCGGTAGTCGAGGAGCTGGGTTTTCCAGCCGTGCTTTTTGGCGACCTCCACGATCGCTTTGATGCCGATGATGCCGCAGGCTTCGCACCCTTTCTCCAGGATCTCCACACTCTCTTCGGCCACGCCCGCCAGGCAGATGTTGTCGAGCTGCTTAGCCTCTTCGAGGGTGTAGAAGTGGCTGAGGTCGGAGCTGATGACTACGACGTTCTCCGGATCGCTGAGGATCGTATCGATCAGCGGGACCAGCTGCCGGTAGTCGATCTTGCCGTAGATCAGCTCCACCACCTTCGCCTGGGGTTCATAGTGTTGGATAAAGGGCATCTGGGTTTCGGTGCTGTGCTCCTTGTGATGGGCCTCCGGCACGAACTCCAGGGGATACTCCTTGGTCAGCTCTTCGATGTAAGCCTTGTCGATTGGGAGGTTGCCGCAGGGGGTCTGGTAACTCTCCTGCATACTCGCGCTCACCCCTTCGAAATAGACGTGGTGGCTGGGGCCGATCACCACGACCCGTTTTGGCCGGCTGTTGGCCAGGATCCGGTGGGCGATGTTGGCGGTGAAACCGCTGTAGATATAGCCCGCGTGGGGGACAATGATCGCCCGCGGCTTTTCGTCCAAAACGCTCTTATCAGTCAACGCCTCATCGAGGATCCCGTTCCAGTGTTCGATCATCTTTTCGATCTCGCTGCAATTGGCGGGGTAGAAAGCCCCCATATTTCCTGCAAGTCTTATCATTTCTTTCTCCTTTTTTTCAGTCGTTTTTTTTTCAGTCGTTTCCTTTCCGAATAGAGACAAAGAAGAGAATAAAAGCAATAGGGATTTTATAAAAGTCCTTCTTCTCATTCTCCATTCTCCATTTTCAATTCTCAATTCCTGAGAACCTTTGTTCTCAGGCCCATACCCCCTCGATCGCCCGATGGCATGCCGGGCAGTGGCCGTTCTCCAGGATGTTTTTCGTCACGTGGTATCCCCGCCGGACGATCAACTCCAGGCCGCAGCCGGGGCAATAGGTGATGCCGTCTTCGGGGACATTGCCCATATAGATATAGGCTAGCCCCGCCTCCTTGCCGATGCGTTCGGCCCGTTTGAGGGTCTCCAGCGGGGTCGGCAGCTTGTCGTTCACCTTATAGTCCGGGTGAAAGGCGCTGATATGCCACGGCGTATAGGGGTCGAGCTCCTTGGCGATGAAGTTGGCGATCTTGCCCAGCTCTTCGTCGCTGTCGTTGTCCCCCGGGACGATAAGGGTGGTGCACTCGACCCAGAATCCCCCCTCTTTGAGGCGCTTGAGGGTATCGAGCACCCCTTCGAGCGATCCCTTGAGGGTCTTTTTATAATACTCGGGGTTGAAGCCTTTGATATCGATGTTGAAGCCGTCGATGATCCCCTTCATATCCTCGATCACCTCTGGCGTCTCCAGTCCGTTGCTGACGAAGACATTCTTAATGCCGTGCTCTTTGGCCAGCAGGGCGACGTCCCGGGCGAAGGGGTAGAAGATCGTCGGTTCGTTGTAAGTGTAGGCGATGCTCTTGCACCCCTTCTCCAGGGCCAGGGCGACGATCTGCTCCGGCGTGACGTCGTAGCTGCCGCTGAGGTCTTTGGTCTGGGAGATTTGCCAATTCTGGCAGAAGGGGCACTGGAAGTTGCACCCTACCGTTCCCAGGGAGAGGGCGAAACTCGCCGGCAGGAAATGGTAGAGAGGCTTCTTCTCGATGGGATCGATATTGAGTGCCGAGACTTTGCCGTAGACCAGGGTTTTGAGCCGTCCTCCTTCGTTTTTGTTGACGCCGCAGATGCCGACCTGGCCCTCTTTGAGTTTGCAGTAGTGGCGGCAGAGTTCACAGACGATCCGGTCCCCCTCTTTGTGGTAGAACCCGGAATAACCTCTCTCTTCAGGCGGCGTAACCTTCTTTTCCATCGGTAACATCTCAATCCTCCTTGATTTTTTCGGCCTGGTAAGTGTAGATCACCGGGTGGGCTTCCAGGCAGTTGGGGGCCAGCCCCGCCTTTTGGCAGAGGGTGGCGAAAAACATATCGAAATCGGGCAGTTGCTCCCAGACGCTGGGCAGATAGGTCGCCTGATAGTTGCCCAGGCGCAGGATCACGCCGTCGATGCCGGGGCGGATCTTTTGCTTGAGGTCCGCGATGTCGGTATAGCTCAGCTCCCGGGGCGGGCTGAGGAGCGAGATCTCGATGTCGAGCTTGTCGAACTCCTCGGGCCGCACAGGGCTGAAGCGCGGATCGCTGAAGGCGGCTGCTTTGGCGTTGTGGATCAGGTCGTCGATCAGGGGTTGATGGGCGACGATGGAGCCGATGCAGCCTCTGAGCTGATGATTCTCATTGAGGGTCACAAAGGCGGCTCCCGGCTCCAGGAGCCAGGGGTGTTCCCGCACCAGCGCTTCCCGGTCCAGGAGCTTTTTACCGGTGAGTTCCTCGGCGATCGCTTTGCGGGCGATGTCGATCAATAGTTTCTTGTCTTCTTTTGAGAGTTTATAGTTCATTGATTCCTCCTTTTTCTTAACTGAAACTAAAATATCATAGATAGTAAATATCTATTGCTACCTGAGTCGCATTATAAAAACCAGGTCGGGATCAGGAGGGAAGCGGAGGAGAAAACTCACCCTTTTCACGCTATAATTGACCCAATTTTCCATAGAAAGGTCACGATGCTTGTCGCACCCAGTATTCTCTCCGCCGATTTCGCCTATCTGGGCGAAGAGGTCCGTTCCGTCTGTGATGCGGGAGCGGACCTGATCCACGTCGATGTGATGGACGGCCACTTCGTCCCCAATATGACCATCGGCCCCGTAGTGGTCGAGGGGGTGGCTCGCAGCAGCACCAAGCCGCTGGATGTGCACCTGATGGTGGAGGACAACAACTTCTTCGTCGATCTCTTCGCCCCGCTCAAGCCGGAGTTCATCTCCTTTCACTTCGAATCGGAGCGCCATCCTAACCGCCTGGCGACCAAGATCCGGGATCTGGGGATCCGCCCCTCTCTGGTGCTCAACCCCCACACTCTGCCCGAAGTGACCGAGTATCTGCTCCCCTATCTGGATATGGTGCTGCTGATGAGCGTCAACCCGGGCTTTGGCGGTCAGAAATTCATCCCCGACGTCGTCGAACGGGCCAAACGCCTCAAAGATTTGATCGAAAAGCGCAACCCCGATTGCCTCATTGAAGTCGACGGCGGGGTGAGCGACCAGAACATCGGAGCTCTCAAAGAAGCAGGGGTCGATGTGGTGGTGGCGGGAAGCTATGTCTTCAAGAACCCGAAGGGGTACAAAGAGGCGATTGCCTCTTTGAAATGAGAAGATAGAAATGAGAAATGAGAAATTATGGGGTCGCCGTTGGCGACGATTAAAAAATAGCATTGCAAAGCAATGCCCACATCAATTTCTATTTTCTATTTTCTATTTTCTAATTCTTTCACGAAAAGGCTTTTCGTGAAAGTTAAGATCTGCGGCATCACCAATTACAACGACGCGATGCGCTCCATCGAAGCGGGGGCGGACGCGCTCGGCTTTGTCTTTTATCCCAAATCCCCCCGCTACATCACTCCCGAAGCGGCTAGGGAGATCATCGACCGGCTGCCCCCTTTCGTCGAAAAGGTCGGGCTCTTTGTGGAGAACACTCCTGAAGAGATTGAACGGATGGCGAAAATGGGAGGGATTACGCTGGCGCAGATCCATTTCGATGTGGATGAAGCCTTCCTCGATGCCGTCGATTTTCCCGTTTTGCCGGTGGTCCGGGCAAGGAGACTGGAGGATTTGGAGTGCTTCGCCGATCGCTACCGCCTGGTGGATGCTTACTGTGAAGCCTACGGCGGCAGCGGCAAGCGGCTCAATCTGGAGTGGTTCGAGGGGCGGGACAATTCGCGCATCATCATCGCCGGAGGGTTGACGCCGGATAATGTGGAAGAGCTGAGGGGCTACGGCTTCTATGGCTGCGACGTCAGCAGCGGGACCGAAGCCGCCAAAGGGCGCAAAGACCCCGAAAAAGTGATGAGGTTCATCGAGCGTGCAAAAAGTCTTTGAAGAGTTGACCCAGGCTTTCCGACGTGCGGGGGGAGAGATCTCCTATGAAGCCTTCGACCGTATTGTCCGCAAGCACGCGACCCTTTTTGAGGATAGTGAAACCATCTACTACCTGCTCCAGGCTTCGGGATACCCCATCGAGGAGTCTCTGCGGGGCTTTCGCCTGAAGACGATGTTCACCCCCTGGCAGATGCAGGAGTACTGCATCATCGATATCGAGACCAACGGCTCCAAACCGGGCCGGAGCCAGGTGATCGAGATCGGGGCGGTGATGCTCAAAGAGGGCAAGATCATCGATCGGCTGGAGACTTTCGTCGCCTGCGCCTACCTGCCTGAGCATATCATCAAACTCACCGGGATCGAGCCGACGGATCTGGCGGAAGCCCCCAGTCGCAAAGAGGCGCTGACTCAGCTGCGCAACTTTATGGGGGACGCCGTCTTCACCGCCCATAACGCCGGATTCGATCACGGTTTTCTCAACGCCTCTTTCCAGCGCTTCGGCCTGGGCCCCATCGGTAATCCGGTGCTCTGCACCATCGACCTGGCCCGCCGCACCTTCGAGAGCGAGCGTTACGGCCTGGCCTATCTCAACGAATCCCTCGATCTGGGAATGCAGGCCCATCACCGCGCCTACAACGACGCTCTGGCCGCTTCCAAAGTGTTGATGAAATCTTTTGAAAATATCCCCGAGTCTGTGAAGACCACCGACGAGCTGATCCGTTTTTCGAAGTCCTCGAAAAAGGAGCGGAGCGAGACGGAAAAAAGGAAGAAAAAGAGGCGTGAGAAAAAGGTGAATTCGTAATTCTCTCGGCTCTCCGGTCGCTGGCCTACTCGAAGAGTTCCGTCGAGAGGTAGCGTTCCGCCGTATCGGGTAGGACGGTGACGATGGTTTTGCCCCGGTTCTCTTCGCGTTGGGCCAGGCGATAGGCGGCGGCGAGGTTGGCGCCGGAGGAGATGCCGACCAGCAACCCCGCCTTGCGTGCCGCCTCTCTGGCAAAGGCGATCGCCTCTTCGTCCGTGACGGTCAACACCTCATCGACCAGGTCAAGATCCAGGTTGTCGGGGACGAACCCCGCGCCGATTCCCTGGATCTTATGCGGCCCCGCTTCGCCCCGGCTGATGGCGGGGGAAGCCGCCGGCTCCACAGCGACGAGCCGGAGCTTCGGGTTGGCTGCTTTGAGCGCCCGCCCGTTGCCGCTTAGGGTCCCTCCGGTCCCGACGGCGGCGACAAATATATTGACAGCCCCGCCGGTCGCCTCCAGGATTTCCTGAGCCGTGCCCCGTTCGTGGGCAGCCGGGTTGTCGGGGTTGGCGAACTGGTCGGGAATGAAGCTCTTTTCGAAGCTCGCCGCCAGGCGCCTGGCCTCTTCGATGGCGCCCTGCATCCCCTCGGCGGCTGGGGTGAGGACCAGTTCCGCGCCCAGGTGCCGCAGCAGTTTCCGGCGCTCGAGGCTCATCGACTCGGGCATGGTCAAAATCAGCCGCAATCCCCGCACGGCGCAGACCAGGGCCAGTCCGATCCCGGTGTTGCCGCTGGTCGGTTCGATCACCACCGTCTCCGCATCGAGCTCCCCCCGTTCCATCGCGCCGTCGATCATACTTTTGGCGACCCGGTCCTTGATGGAGGAGCCCGGGTTGAAATACTCGGCTTTGGCGAGGATCGTCGCGTTATTGGAAAGATAGGCGAGCCGGATCAGCGGGGTTTGTCCGATCGTCTGTTGAATGTCGTCAAAAATCATGAGTCCCCCAGAGGTTTGAATTCGAGATCGGTCTCGTCGAAATAGTGGATCTTTCCCGTGGAGAGGTCATAGTGCCAACCGTGCAGGAAGAGTTTTCCTTCGTCCACCCGCTTTTTGACGAGGGGGTAGCTGAGAAGATTTTCCAGCTGAAAGACCACCGAAGCCTTTTCGGCGAAATCCCTCTGGGCCTCCAGAGTGTCGTCTCCGAGGGCCTTGAGGGCCAGATCGCGTGCGGGTTCTCCGAGTTGTAGCCATTTGATCGTGTGAATGTTCTCTTTTGTGGGGTGGTGAGACTCGAAACAGGCTTTGATGGCGCCGCAGTCGCTGTGGCCGCAGACGATGATGTCGCTGACCTCCAGGTGGCTGACGGCATATTCGATGGCCGCAGCCGTAGCGTGGTAGTCGTTGTCGGGGGAGAAGGGAGGAACGAAGTTGCCGACGTTTCGGACGATAAAGAGGTCTCCCGGCCCGCTGCCGGTGATCATGGCCGGCATCACCCGGCTGTCACTGCAGCCGATAAAAAGGGCTTTGGGGTTCTGCCCCTCCTCCACCAGCTTCTTGAAGCGCTCTTCGTTCTTTTTGAACTTCACTGTGCGAAAGTATTGATGCCCCTTTTCGAATTCGCTGATCTTTTCCATAGACAAGGCTCCTTTTTCTTAGCGTTGAGCGTTGAGAGCTAAGGATTGAAAAATGGCGTTGCCTTGCAACGCTTACCTAAATTTCTAATTTCTAATTTCTAAAATTTCTAATTCCTCATTCCTCACTCACCTCCGCGATGCTCCATCCGATCTCTTCGCCGGCGAACATAGGAACCACTTCGCCGTATCTTTCCGGGACTTTCATCGGAGTGTCGGTGAGGCGGACCTTCTTCTTCGGGGGGGTGATATCGTAGATTCTTTGAGCATTGTTACTGACGAAATGCTGGAGATTCTCCAGTTTGTCGTGCTGGGCGAAGAGCTCCGCCAGGACCGGCAGGGCGATCGGGGCGGTGAAGACCCCTGCGGCGCAGCCGGGAGCCTCTTTGGTGTGACGCGGGTGGGGGGCGCTGTCGGAGCCGAACATCACCTTGGGATGGGCTTCGAGGGCGGCTCGGAGCAGGGCTTCGCGATCCTCGGGCCGCTTGGCGATGGGTTTGCAGAAAAGGTGGGGTTGGAGCATCCCCCCGGCGACATCGTCGAGGGTGATGAGCAGGTGGTGGAGGGTGATGGTGGCGAAGAGGTTGGGATGCCGCTCCAGCGCCTCCAGGCTTTCGGCGGTAGTGATGTGCTCCATCACGATCGCAAGATCGGGAAAGGCATCGGCCAACGCTTCATAAACGGGGACAAACTCCTTCTCCCGGTCCATGACGAATCCACTGCTCTCTCCATGAATGCAGAGGGGGATCCCCAGTTTGCTCATCGCTTCCAGGGCCGGGCTGAGGGTTTCGAGGTCGAAGCCGCTGACGCCCCCTTCGCTGTTGGTGGTGATCCCGGCGGGGTAGAGTTTGATCGCCGTGACCTCTTCGGCCAGGGGAGCGAGAAAGTCCAGATCATACTCCGCTTTGAAAAAGAGGGTCATATAGGGTTCGAAGATCTCATCGCCGATCGCTTCGAGGATCCGCTGCCGGTAGGCGCGCAGGCTTTCGGCGTCGGTGATGGGAGGGATGAGGTTGGGCATGATCAAAGCGCCGCTGAAACTGTGCGCACTCAGCGGAGCGACGGTACGCAACATCTCTCCGTCGCGCAGGTGGAGATGCATATCGAGCGGTTCATGCAACAGAAGTTCGGTCATGAAAAGCCTTTAGGATGAGGTGGGTTTTTCCCTGGAGGGGAAGGATCCAATATTGTATGGAGATTTGCCTATCAGACGGATTAGGGCGGGGAAGCGGGGCAAGCGGCCGGCCCGGAGGGAAGAGGGGGTTGGCCAACTGTGTCGCCGGGGGAGGCGCCCAGGGGACTTTGGGGTAGTCGATCCCCCCGGGAAAGAGCTGGTTGCATCGCATGATCCGAAGGGTGCTTGCCAGCAAGGCCCGGTCGGGGCGGTTGAACTCGAACTGCCACCGGGCATATTCGCTGCAGGTCGGATAGTAGCGGCAGGAAGCGGGCAGCATCCTCGAGACGAATTGATAACCCCGGATCGGTGCCTGGAAGAATTTTTTGATTTCCATAAAAAAGAGTCTAGTCAGTTTCCCTTAATCATTCTATATTTGGTGTATTGCACAGCGGAGAAAAATTACTAGTTACTAGTTTCTCAGTTACTCGGTTACTCATTACTCGGTTACTCGGTTCCTCATTATTCATTTGTCCTGTTTCCCATCGTTACACCCTGAATGCCTTTTGAAAGGGGAGGAGGAGCCTATGAAGGCCCTTTAAATAACTTTCTGTTAAGATGAGGCACCTTGTGCACAGCATATTCAAATAAAGGGTAAGACCATGACACATTTGGTGACCGATCATCCCTATTTCGGTGTCTTCGTTCTCTTCGTCATCACTTTGGTGGCGTTTCCGCTGACGCTCTTTCTGGCGCGCTACGTCAGCCGGAAGCTGGCGCGGCTCGATACGGAGAAACTCAAGCTTGCCATCTACGAGTGCGGCCCGGAGCCGGATAAGCAGCCCAACCGGATCTCGGTGCAGTTCTATCTGATCGCACTGCTCTTCATCCTCTTCGATGTGGAGATCATCTTTATGTTTCCCTGGGCGATCGATTTCAAACTGCTGGGATGGTTCGGCTTTACCGAAATGATCCTCTTTATCGTTCTGCTTGCAATCGGATTTATCTACGCTTGGAAGAAAGGAGCCCTTGAATGGCACAGCATCAAGTAAACTACGCCTCCTCCGGAGGCTTGCCCGTCGCACTGACCACTGTGGACAAACTCCTCAACTGGGGACGCTCCAACTCCCTCTGGCCCCTGACTTACGGACTGGCCTGTTGCGCCATCGAGATGATGGCTTCGGGAGCCAGCCGTTTCGACTTCGACCGGATGGGGGTGATCTTCCGCGCTTCTCCCCGCCAGGCGGATGTGATGATCCTGGCCGGAACGCTTTCGAAAAAGCATGCCGAGTTCGCCCGGCGCCTCTATGACCAGATGGCGGAGCCCAAGTGGGTCATCTCCATGGGCTCCTGCGCCAACACTGGCGGGATGTTCAACACCTACGCCACCGTCCAGGGGGTCGACCGGATCATTCCCGTGGATATCTACCTGCCCGGCTGTGCTCCCCGTCCCGAGACGCTGCAGTATGCGATGATGATGCTGCAGAAGAAGATCCGCCGTGAACCGGCCGATATGAAAAAACGCAAATTGCAGAGGTTTGTCTGATGAGAAAATATACCCCCAAAGACAATGTGCAGAAAAAGGCGAAATACACCGACCGCTTCTGGGTCGCTCCCCGGGTTCCCCGCCAAGCGGTAGAAGAGGGAAGCCATTACGCAACGGTGCTTGAGAAACTCAAGTCCTCAGTTGAGGTTCTGGATGCCTACATCGAGATCGGCCAACTGATCGTCCATATCCGTCCGGAAGAGAACGTCGCCACCCTCAAGACGCTCAAAGAGGAGTGCGGTTACGGAATGTGCTCCGAACTGAGTGCCGTGGATTATCTGGCCCAGGACGGGGAGTTTGAAATCTTCTATCAGCTCCTCAACCTCGATGAAGCCAAGCGGATCTGTGTCCTGACCTGGATCAAAGAGGATCAGGCGATCGAGAGCATCGTGCCACTCTACGCTATGGCCAAATTCGCCGAGCGGGAAATGTACGATATGTTCGGCATCGTGGTCAACAACCACCCCTACCTCAAGCGGATCATCATGCCCGACGACTGGGAGGGTCATCCTCTGCGCAAAACCTACCCTCTGCAGGGAGACGAATTTGCCAGCTGGTACGAAGTGGACAAGATCTTCGGCAAAGAGTACCGCGAGATCGTCGGGCCCGAATTGCGCGATCCGGCGCGGATCGACCGCTACGACACCCAGCGTTTCTCTCGTCTCGGTCACGAAGTGCCTTTCGGTGCCGATCCCGAGAGTGTGGAAAGCACCGAAACCCCCGTCGAGTACAGCAGCGACTTTTTGGTGGATTACAACAAAGGTCCCCACAAAGTCCTGGATAAAAGAAAGTAGGAGCCGTCATGCAGCAGCAGCCCAACAAACTCAGACCCTTCTTCGAAAACCTCAATTTCGAGCGTGACGACAATACGATGGTGATCAACTTCGGTCCTCAGCACCCCTCCGCCCACGGTCAGCTTAGATTGATCCTGGAACTCCAGGGAGAGCAGGTGGTCAAAGCCCATCCCGATATCGGCTATCTCCACCGGGGGATCGAAAAGATGGCGGAGAATATGATCTACAACGAGTTTCTCCCCACCACCGACCGGATGGATTACATCGCTTCGACCTCCAACAACTATGCTTTTGCCCTGGCGGTAGAGCGGCTGATCGGCCTGGAAGTTCCCCGGCGGGCCCAGGTGATCCGGACGATGCTTCTGGAACTCAACCGGATCATCTCCCACCTCTTCTTCCTGGCGACCCACGCTCTGGACGTAGGAGCGATGTCGATCTTCCTCTATGCTTTCCGGGAGCGGGAGTACGCGATGGATCTGATGGAGGATTACTGCGGTGCCCGCCTGACCCATTCGGCGGTGCGTATCGGCGGTGTGCCCCTGGATCTTCCCGAAGGGTGGCTGACCAAGTTGACCGACTTTATCGATCGCCTGCCCGAGCAGATCAAACTCTACGAAGACCTGCTGACAGAGAACCGGATTTGGAAAATGCGCCTGGAGGATGTGGGGATCGTCACCCCTGAGCAGGCGCTGGAGTGGGGATGCACCGGAGTTATGCTCCGGGGATCGGGTATCAAGTATGACGTGCGCAAAGAGGAGCCCTATGAACTCTACGGGGAACTCGACTTCGATATTCCCGTGAGCGACCGTTGCGACAGTTACGGCCGCTACCGGCTCTATATGGAAGAGATGAAACAGTCGGTACGGATCCTGCGTCAACTCATCGGAATGTACGCCGGTACCGAGTCTCAGCTCATGGCCCATGCGCCCCAGTACATCTCCGCGCCCAAAGAGGAGATCATGACCCAGAACTACGCTCTGATGCAGCATTTCGTTCTGGTGACTCAGGGGATGCGGCCTCCCAAGGGAACGGTCTATGCCCCCACCGAATCCCCCAAAGGGGAGCTGGGCTTCTGGATCCGCAGCGAAGGTGAACCCTATGCCTACCGCCTGAAAGCACGGGCACCCAGCTTCTTCCATACCGGCATCCTGCAGGACATCCTGCCTGGCACCTATATTCCCGATGTGGTTACCATCATCGGAAGCACCAACATCGTTTTCGGTGAAGTAGACCGATAGATCAGACGGTACGAAGCGAACAGAAAAAGGAACGAGTATGAAACGATACGACCTGCGACACCTTCACGACAACTTCTACGACCGGATGATCGAATTGATCGAGACCGACCTCAAGCCCAAAGAAGTGGGGATCTTTCTTTTCGAGGTCGGAGACTTTTCTCCCATTCAAAAGAGTGCGGATCTCGTCAAAGAGCATGGCCACGAACTGATGAACTCACTGAAGTTCAATGAAGTGGATTGGACCATCGTGGTCAAGCGAAAGGGCGACTGATGGCGAAGGTCGTTTTCTCCACCTGGCGGGGTGAATCCATCGACAATCGAGGGAAATCCCGGGAAGAGTGGGAAGAGTCGGCATTCAAGCTCCCGGAAAACTACGATGAGGGGAAACCCTCCAAAGCCTTTATCGGTTGGGACGGCGTGGCGATCTTCGATGAGGAGATCGACGCCGTCCGTCTGGCGACGGAGTATGCCGCGACCTATCAGAAGTATTCGGAAGCCTGTGGCCGCTGTGCTCCGGGCCGTTGGGGCGGGCGCATCCTCTATGATCTCCTGGATAAGATCGCTCGGGGGGAAGGCTCCTTCGCCGATGTGGAACACCTCCGTGAAGTCTCCCAGACCATGATGCTCACCTCCAAGTGTGAAATCGGCCGCACGGTTCCCAAGCCGATCCTGGATTTGATGGAGCACTACAAAGAGCAGTTCGATACCTGCATCGCCGAACAGCGTAAATCACCCCATTACGATCTGGATGACCTCAATTACATTGCGAAAGTGACGGCCCCCTGTACGGACATGTGCCCCTCCCATGTTGATATTCCCGCCTACATCGAGGGGGTGCGGGATATGGTCTTCACCGAATCTCTGGAGGCGACCCGCCAAACTATGCCTCTGGCCCATACCTGCGGCCGGGTCTGTCCTCATCCCTGTGAAGATGCCTGCCGGCGGGCCAATCTGGACGAGCCCATCTCCATTATGGAGCTCAAGCGACTGGGCGCCGATTACGAGACGGACCATCACCTGGGCTTTCTCCATCCTCAGGAGCCCAAGCCTCTGCGTAACGACGGCAAGAAGGTCGCCATTGTCGGTGCAGGCCCTGCCGGGTTGACTGCGGCCTATTATCTCGGCCTGGAAGGGATCAAGGTCGATATCTTCGAAGAGCTTCCCGTCCTGGGAGGCGAAGTGGCGGTCGGGGTTCCCGAATACCGGATGCCCATTGATAAGTACAATAAAGACATTGAACTAGTCACCTCCCTCGAAGCGGTCGATGTCCACACCAATCATCGGGTTGATGCCGAGCGGCTGAAAGAGCTGGATGCCGAATATGACGCGGTCTTGCTTGCCTTCGGAACCCGTCTCTCCAAAAAGGTACGTGCCGAGAACGAACGTGAGGATATGGAAGGGTACTGGCCGGCCATTCAAATGCTCGATCAGGTCAACCTCTGGAACAAATACGGCATCGGGGAACCTGCTTCCAAGAAGCTCAAGGATTCGACGGTCGTCTGTGTCGGAGGGGGCTTTACCTCCATGGACGTCGTGCGTTGTTCTATCCGTGAGGGGGCCAAAAAGGTCATTATGCTCTACCGAAGGGATGAGAAGACCATCATCCGCAACACCACCTACGAAGAGTATCACGAAGCGGTCGAAGAGGGAGTGGAATTTATCTTCCATGCCGCCATCGAGCGGATCGTGGATGAGAACAACAAGCTCAAGAAGGTGATCTGCAACCGTTACGAATTGGTGCCCAACCCCGATGGCGGACGTCCCAAACTGGAAAAGATCGAAGGGGCCGATTTCGAGATCGAATGTGACTGGCTCATCCCGGCGGTTTCCCAAGCGGCCGATCTGAGCATCCTGCCAGAAGAGTGGGACCTCAAGCTCACCAGCTGGAATACCCTGCTCACCAACGGCCGGGATTATATGACCAGTCGTCCGGGACTCTTCGCCGCGGGAGACTGCGAATACGGTCCGATGACCATCGTCAATGCCGTGGGCCAGGCCAAACGGGCCGCCTCGGTGATCAGCCGCTATATCTATGACGGCAAAGTGAGTCTGACGGATCAGGAGATTATGGAGGATCACCTCAACAAACTCAAAGTCTACGACAAAAACGAGAAGGTCACCGGCTGGATGCCCGGTATCCCGCGCCAGGAGAGTGAAAAGCTGAGCGTCGAAGAGCGCCGGGACAACAACCGGGAAGTCAACCTGGGCTTCACGGGTGAACAGGCGATCGCCGAAGCGGAGCGCTGTATGCGCTGTTACTACATTTCGATGGTGGCGGTGTGAAATGAGTGAGCGTAAAAAGATGCCCGAAACGGTTACCCTGACCATCGACGGCAAAGAGATTACGGCCAAGTGGGGGACGACGATCCTCCAGGCAGCACGGAACAACGGGATCTACATCCCGACCATGTGCTACCTGAGCAAGGTCGAGCCCATCGGCTCCTGCCGGATGTGCGTGGTGGAGGTCGAAGGGGTCGAGGGAATGATCCTCTCCTGTATGGAAAAAGCGGTCGATGGAGCCGTGGTCCGTACCGGGGGAGAGAAACTCTTCCGGGAGCGCCAAAAGATTATGGAGCTCTACGATGTCAACCACCCCCTCGAGTGCGGGGTCTGCGACAAGAGCGGTGAGTGCGACCTGCAGAACAAGACCCTCGAATTCGGGGTGAAAGAGCAGGAATTCGCCGCCAAGGATCAGTATCGCCCGGTGCAGAACTGGGGCTTCATCAGTTACGATCCTTCCCTCTGCATTATGTGCGAAAAGTGTGTGCGCACCTGTACCGAGATCATCGGGGACGACGCGCTGGCCATCGAGACCGGGGGATACAAATCGACCATCGTCGCGACCCGGGATCTGGATGATTGCGCCCAGTGCGGCGAATGTATGGCGGTCTGTCCCGTCGGGGCCCTGGTGAGCACCGATTTCAAATATACCTCCAACGCCTGGGAGCTGGAGAAGATCCCCGCCAGCTGCGCCCACTGCTCCGCGGGATGTCAAATGACCTACGAAGTGAAGCAGACTTCCATCGACAATCCCGAGCCGAAGATTTACCGGGTGACCAACGACTTCGAGTTCAGCACCCTCTGCGGGGCCGGGCGTTTCGGCTATGATTTCGAAAACCGCCAGGCGAGCCGAGATCCCCAAAAGCTCGAGCAAGCCGTCGAAGCGTTCAAAAAGGCGGAAACGATTCGCTTCGCTTCGGTCATCAGCAACGAAGAGGCCCTGTTACTGCGGCGCATCGCCGAAAAGACCGGGGCGAAACTGGTCTGCGACGAAGCAAGGGGCTTCCAGCGCTTCCTGCGGGCCTATCGGGAAGCCTCCGGCCGCTCCCTCCCTTCGGCGAATCTCGAAACGGTTCGCAAGAGCCGGGCGATCATTACCCTGGGAACCCGCCTCTACGACGATGCTCCGATGGTCAAGTTCGCCGTGGCGACTGCCGGGCGCCGGGAAAAGGCCCAGGTGATCTACTGCCATCCGATGGAAGATCCGCGCCTGCAGAACCAGGTGACCCAATACCTCAAATATGAACCCGGCAGCGAAGAGGGCGTTGCCGCGCTGCTGGCTACGCTGCTGGTCGACCGGGACCGGGCGCCCGAGGATTTGACGGCCTATCTGGATGATCTGGATATCGGGTACCTGAGCGCGGAGAGCAATGTCTCGGAAGAGGAGCTCGATCAGCTCAAGATGGCGCTTTGGAAACGGCGGGGCTTCACCCTCATCGTGGGGGAAGATCTCTACAACCATCCGCGGGTCGAAAACATCGCCCGGCTCTTGGTAGCTATCGAACGCTACAGCGATTTCCGCCTGCTGGTCATTCCCCCGGCTTCCAATACTTTGGGGGTCGCACTGATCGACGATTTGGCCGACGAGGCGCAAGGGTACACGGTGGGCATCAATACCCCCGGGGACTTCGTCCTCTCGGCGCTGGGCGACGGGGACCTGGATTTGCCGGCGATGAACCAGCAGGAGGGGACCCTGACCAATCTGGAGGGCCGCGTCGTGCCCACCCATCCGACCCTGCCCTATGCGGGGTGGGAGTTGGCGGATATCGCCCGAAGGTTGGGATGTTCGTTCGAGCACGTCATAGACTTGACCCCCGAGCTCCCTGCCGAGGAGGGGTATCAGCCCATCGCTTTCGACGATCTTCCTGACTACTTCGATGCCGTGGGCAGGGAGTTCCGCGGTTATCTGCTGGAGCGTCAGGAAGAGGAGGTCCCTTTCCCTGTGCCCGAAGAGCCCGAAGAGCTGGAGAGTTACGACGGGACGATCCTCTATCGCTGCAATCCCGACCGGCACTTTTCCCCCTTCACCGCCAAGACCCATCAGTTGCGGGAGGAGGCGATTCTCAGAGGCTCGGCACAGTTCGCGATGGCCGCCAAGCTCTCCGACGGTGACCGGGTGCGCTTCGTCCAGGATGGGATCACATATGAGCGGGTGTTTCGGATTGATACGTCTATGAAGGGGACGATCGCGATCAACCCGACATTCGACACGGGGCTAAGGAGCTTTGCGATATCCTCTTATAGATTCAGTCCCGTAAAAATAGAGAAGACAGGGAAGGCCGATGAGTAAAAACGAGATTACGATCAAGATCGACGGGGTGGAATGCCGGACGACGGAGGGGGAATACGTCCTCAATGCCGCGCGCGCCAACGGTATCTTCATCCCTGCCATCTGCTATTTGACACGCTGTTCTCCCACCCTGGCTTGCCGGCTCTGCCTGGTGGAAGCCGACGGGAAGCGTGTCTACGCCTGTAACGCCAAGGCCAAAGAGGGGATGGAGGTGGTCACCACCACTGAAGAGATCCTCGAAGAGCGCCGGGCGATTATGGAGGTCTACGACGTCAACCACCCCCTCCAGTGTGGGGTCTGCGACCAGCACGGAGAGTGTGAGCTGCAGAACTATACCCTGGAGATGGGGGTTGATTCCCAGCACTACGCCATCGCCGATACCAAACGTGAAGTGAAAAATTGGTCGACGGTGCTCCACTATGATGCGGCGCTCTGTATCGTCTGTGAGCGTTGTGTGACGGTCTGTAAGGATATGATCGGCGATAGCGCCCTCAAGACCGGTCCCCGTGGCGGTGACAAAGTGGACAAAGAGTACAAGGAGATGATGCCCAAAGATGCCTACGCGATGTGGAACAAGCTCCAAAAGTCGATCATCGTTCCCAGCAACGGCACCGAGCATACCAACTGCTCCGACTGTGGAGAGTGTACGGCGGTCTGTCCTGTCGGGGCTCTGACCGAGCGGGACTTCGTCTACAAGGCCAACCCCTGGGAGCTCAAGAGTATCCCGGCGACCTGCGCCCACTGCTCCAGCGGCTGCCATCTCTATTACGAGACCCGCTTCACCTCCATCGACAATCCTGAAGAGATGATCTTCCGGGTCAAGAACGAGTGGAACTTCCAATCCCTCTGCGGGGCCGGGCGCTTCGGATACGATTACGAGAACCGTGATGTGAGCAAAGATCCCGAAGCCTTCGACCGGGCGGTCAAGGCACTCGAAAAAGCCGAAACGATCCGCTTCCCCTCGATGATCAGCAACGAAGAGGCCCTGATGCTTCAGCGCCTCAAGGAGGAGAAAGGGGTTCGCCTCTACAACCCCGAAGTACGGCCTTTCCAGCGTTTCCTCCAAGCCTATGCCAAAGCAAGCGGCCAAAGTCTCTACGGTGCCGACTATAAAGAGATTATGAAGGAGAGCGACTTCGTCATGAGCGTCGGCGCCGCGCTGCGCAACGACAACCCCAATGCCCGCTACGCCTTCAACAACGTTCAGAAGATGAACAAAGGGGCGGGCCTCTATTTCCATCCGGTGGGGGATACCCTGGTGCCTACCTTCGGCAAAAGCGTCGAGTGCATCACCCACAAACCGGGTCAGGAAGAGGCGGCGCTTTACCTGGTCCTGGACCTCTTCGCCAAGCGGGAGGAGCTTCCCGACTCGATCCGTGACTATCTCGACTCCTTCCACGAGACCCGCAAACGCACCGTCAAAGAGAAGGTGATGAAGACGGTGAAGGAGAAGGTCAAGGACGAAGAGACCGGAGAAGAGAAAGAGGTCAGTAAGAAGGTCCCCGAGATGGTGGAAAAGGAGGTCGAATACGACCACAACCTTTTGGCCGAGAGCCTGGGGCTTGACCCTGTCGCCTTCGCCGAATCTTTCGAAAAGATGATGAAGAAGAAAGAGTCCTTCGCTCTGATCGTGGGGGAGGACCTCTACGGCCATCCCCGCTGGGAGAATCTGGCGAAGCTGACGGCCCTGGCGGAGAAGTATTGCGGCATGAAGCTGGCGATGATCCCGCCCAAGTCCAACGCTCTGGGCGTCGCTCTCATCTGCGACCTGGATGATGAAGCTTCCGGTTATACCGTCGGATACAACCAGCCCGGCGATTTCCGGCTCAGTGCCCTGGGAGACGGCGATCTGGATATGCCGGCGATGAACCAGCAGGAGGGGACGATGACCACGATGAACAAGCGTGTGGTCCCCACCAACGCCGCGCTGGAGTATGGCGGATACGAGCTCAACGACCTGATGAACGCGCTGGGGCTCGGCAAACGCCTGACCGTCGATTGGACGATGGAACTGCCCGTAGAAAAAGGCTTCCAGGCGGTCGCGTTTGATGATCTGCGCGACGGTTTCCTCAACGATGGGACGGAGATCAGGGGATATGCCCTGACCGCTCTGAAAAGTGCGCCTGCCGAGGCTGAGGCGGAGCCGGCTTCCGAAGAGGCCGTCCTCGAAGGGGAGGTCGCCTACCGGTGCAATCCCCAGCGGCAGTTCAACGACTTTACCGACAAGGCCCATCAGATCTTCGAAGCCTTCGCGCTCTATGCATCGCCGGAGCGGGCCGAAGAGCTGGGAGAGCGGGTCGAGGCGGTCTTCGAGAAGGGCGCTCTGACCCTGGATGTGGTCGCAGATGAGCGGATGAGCGGACCGATCGTCGCGGTCCCCGATTTCAAAGCGGCGGCGGATGTCTATACGCTCTTCGGCGATCACCGCTATGCCAACGTAACTCTGAAAAAGGTGTAAGTCATGGATGGATACATTATCGGAACCATTATCAAGGCCGCCCTGGTCCTGGCGATCATCTCCGCTCTGGCCGGATTCGGTACCTATATCGAGCGGAAGGTCCTGGCCTTTATGCAGCGGCGGCTCGGGCCCACACACGTAGGACCCTATGGCCTCTTGCAGATCCTTGCGGACGGAATCAAGCTCTTCACCAAAGAGGACTTTATTCCCAGCGGGTCCAATCGCCTCATCTTCATGATTGCGCCGATCATCACAGCAGCCACCGCCTTTATCGCGCTGGCCGCCGTTCCGATGCTTCCGGAGTTTACGATTTTCGGTGTCACCGTCCGCCCCATCATTGCCGACATCAATATCGGACTGCTTTTCGTCCTGGGAATGATGGCGGCAGGACTCTACGGACCCCTCCTGGCCGGTATGGCCCAGGACAACAAATGGGGTCTGCTGGGTGCGGCGCGGACCGCGGTTCAGTTTTTGAGCTATGAAGTGGTCACCGGCCTTTCGATTCTGGCTCCCGTAATGATCGTCGGCTCCCTCTCGCTGATCGATTTCAACAATTATCAGAGCGGGGGAATGGGGGATTGGCTCATCTGGAAACAGCCCCTGGCCTTTGTCCTCTTCCTGATCGCCGGCTTTGCCGAGACCAACCGGACCCCCTTCGACCTTCTGGAGCACGAGGCGGAAGTGGTCTCCGGTTATGCGACGGAGTACAGCGGAATGCGCTGGGGAATGTTCTTTATCGGTGAGTATGCCAACATGATCACCATCGGCTTCCTTGCTTCCCTCATTTTCCTGGGCGGATTCAACAGCTGGGGATTCCTCCCCGGAGGTTTGGCGATCATCCTGAAGGTGAGCTTTTTCTTCTTCCTGATGCTGTGGGTCCGTGCCTCCTGGCCCCATGTCCGGCCCGATCAGCTCATGTGGCTCTGCTGGAAAGTCCTGATGCCCTTGGCGGTAATCAATGTGACCCTGACCGGTCTCGTAATGATGTTTTAAGGAGTGGCCATGAGTCTTGAAGAATTCAAAAACCGCAATGTCGGAACACAAAATTATCGAATGCTCGACCTGGAGCCCACTCCCGAGAGCGGATGGGGACGCTTCAAACGGGTCGTGCGCCGCAGCGTCCAACTGGAGCTCTTTACCGGGCTCAAAGTTACCTTCCGGGAGATGATCAAAGCGCTCTTTATGGGGGAGATGCATACGATCAAATATCCTTTCGAAAAGCTGCCCATCGCACCGAGATATCGTGCGATCCACGAGATGAAGCGGCTGCTGGAGAGCGGACACTACCGCTGCATCGGATGCGGGCTCTGCGAAAAGATCTGTATCGCCAACTGCATTCGTATAGATACCCGCTATGATGAGAATCAGCGTAAAGAGGTAAGCGAATATACGCTCAACTTCGGGCGCTGCATCTTCTGCGGATACTGTGCGGAGGTTTGCCCCGAGTTGGCGATCGTTCACGGGGGCCGCTACGAAGTCGCCAGTGAGCAGCGGGCGGAATATGCCCTCTTCGAAGATATGCTCACTCCGCTGGATCAACTCGCCAATCAAAAAGAGTATCCCGGATTCGGCGCCGTCTCTCCCGATGCGGATGAGAAGATCAAAAAAACACCGCTGGCCTATTAAGGAGTCATGATGGAAACTTTTGCCTTTTACTTTTTCGCCGTTTTGATCACGGCACTCTTCCTGGTCACGGTCCTGAGCCAGAACATACTCTATGCGATGACCTCCCTCGCGGCCGGGATGGTGTTGATCTCCGGGCTCTTTTTCATCCTGGGTGCGGACTTCCTCGGCGTGGTCCAGCTCATCGTCTATGTCGGAGCGGTGATGGCCCTGTACGCCTTTGCCATGATGTTCTTCGATGCGACCGGCAGGATCAAAGAACGCCATTCCCATCCCGCCCTGGTCTTTTTGCTCGGGGGACTGACGGCTGTGATGCTGGTCGTCATCTTCGCCGCGCCGCAGATCGGACACAATATTCAGGCACTCTTCCCCACGGCGGACGGTATGGACAACCCCCACGCGGTCGGATTGGTGCTCTTTACCAAATACCTCGTGCCCTTTGAAGTGGCCGCGGTGATGCTCCTTGTGGCGATGATCGCCGGGATTATCCTCGCCGGCAAAAAGATGGAGCGGAGTCTTTCGAAAATCGACGACAGCAAATTGGAAACCAGTGATGAAAAGGATGAACGATGATTGGATTGAGCGACTATCTCATCCTCTCGGCGATACTGTTTAGTATCGGCGTGATCGGGGTGATACGGAGAAGAAATCTTCTGATGCTCTTTTTTGCCACCGAGATCATGCTCAATGCCGCCAATGTGGCCTTTGCAGCGCTCTCAAGTTTTATGAACGACCTGAGCGGCCAAATGTTCGCCTTTTTCATCATTGCCGTCGCGGCGAGTGAAGTGGCGGTAGGCCTCGGTCTGCTGATCCTGCTTTATAAAAAGTACGGATCGCTCGATCTTGATGATTACACCATGTTGAAGGGGTAGGGGATGGAAACACTGGTCTATATTGCACTTTTTGCACCGCTGGTCGGCTCGCTCTTCGCGGCGCTTTTCGGAATGCGCCCCAAGACCCTGCTGACGGGAGTTGTGACGTCCCTGCTGCTGTTTGTCTCTTTTGTCGCCTCGGTCCTGCTTTTGAAGCATGTCCACTCTTTCGGTGCCGTTCACGTCCGACTGATGGATTGGATCGTAGCGGGCGATATGTCGATTCCCTTCAGCTTCACCGTCGATCAGGTGACGGCGGTGATGATGGTGGTGGTGACCCTGGTCTCTACGGTCGTTCATATCTATTCCAACGGCTATATGGAGCATGACAAGGGTTTCAACCGCTTCTTCAGCTATCTTTCCGCCTTTGTCTTCTCGATGCTGGTCCTGGTGATGAGCGACAACTACCTGGGACTCTTCATCGGATGGGAAGGGGTCGGTGTCTGTTCCTGGCTCCTGATCGGCTTTTGGTATCACAAGCCCGATGTCACCCGGGATGTCAACCCCTCCATCTCCCCCTCCTGGGCGGCCAACGAAGCCTTTATTATGAACCGGATCGCGGACCTGGGGATGCTGTTGGGGATCTTCTTGATCTACTGGAACGTCGGATCGCTCCAGTATAAGGATGTCTTCGCGGCCGTACCTCATATGAGTCATTCGCTGCTGGTCCTGATCGGGGCCCTGCTCTTCGTCGGGGCGATGGGTAAATCGGCACAGTTCCCTCTGCACACCTGGCTGGCGGATGCGATGGAGGGCCCCACACCGGTTTCCGCATTGATCCACGCGGCGACGATGGTTACCGCCGGCGTCTATCTGGTGATCCGCTCCTTCCCCCTTTACAGCCAGATTCCCGAGGTGAGCTATTTCATCGCCGTTTTGGGTACCTTTGTGGCGATCTTTGCCGCTTCGATGGCGCTGGTCAACCGGGATCTGAAGCGGATCATCGCCTATTCGACCCTTTCCCAGTTGGGTTATATGTTCGCCGCTGCGGGCTTGGGCGCCTACTGGGTGGCCCTCTTCCACCTTGCGGCCCATGCCTTCTTCAAAGCGCTCCTCTTCCTGGGAGCCGGAAACGTCATGCACGCGATGAACGATGAGCTGGACATCTTCAAGATGGGCGGGCTGAAGAAAGTGATGCGTTGGACCTACCTCTATATGGGAGTTGCCTCGCTGGCCCTCGCCGGGATTTGGCCTTTCGCCGGCTTCTTCTCCAAGGATACGATCCTGGAGGCCGCTTTCAACGAGCACACCTACGGAATCTGGTTCGTTCTCTGGTTTACCGCCGGTTTGACCGCTTTCTACAGTTTCCGGCTTGTCTTCCTGACCTTCTGGAGCGATGAGCGTTACAAGAAATACGGTTTCCATCCCCATGAAGTCCAGAACTATGTCCTCTGGGCCATGTTCCCCCTGGGATTGCTCGCGGTGATCTTCGGATGGTGGAAAGAGCAATTTATGGAGTTCGTCACCCATCTGCTCCCCGCTTACGAGATGAGTGAGCATACCGAGGAGATGGTTTGGATTTTGACCGTCGTCACTCTGAGTATCGCCATCGGCGGGATCATTCTGGCCTTTGTCATGTACTCCAAGCGTCTGCGCCGCAACGAGAAGATCGAAAAGAGCCTGCCCTATCGGGTTTTGATCAACCAGTATTACATTCCGATCCTCTATGAAAAAGTCTTTACCAAGCCCTACGCGGAACTCTCCGATATCGCTTGGAAAGAGATCGATATGCAGGTTGTCGACGCGACGGTTGACGGAATTGCCCGTGTGGTCGAAGAGTCAGGAGACGGGGCTCGGAAGATCCAGACCGGAAATCTTTCCGATTATCTCAAATGGATGGCGGCCGGTGCACTGCTGCTGGCGATCCTGGCGATCTTCGTCGCTATGAATCAGTAAGGAGCGAAGGAAATGGAAAATATTTTAAGTGTATTGATCTTCTTCCCGCTGGTAGCGGCGATGCTTGGCTTTGTCGTCAAGAAAGATTCGATCCGTGTCTATGGGATCACCGTTGCGGCCATCGAATTTCTGCTGACGCTCTGGCTCTGGTTCGCTTTTGACAGCAACAATCCGGGCTTCCAGTTCATCGAATTCATTCCGCTGGTTCCCGATTTCGGGATCAACTACTACGTAGGGGTCGATGGAATCAGCCTCTTCATCGTCATTATGGCGGCGATGATCACCCTGCTGGGGATCATCGCGCTCGGGGAGATCAAGGATCTCAAGAACATGATCATCACCCTGCTGTTCCTGGAAGTGGCGATGGTCGGCGTCTTCCTCTCCCTCGATGCGATTGTCTTCTACCTCTTCTGGGAATTCTCTCTGGTACCGATGCTCTATATCATCGGTGCCTGGGGTGGGGAAAAACGCCTCTATGCGGCGATCAAGTTCTTCCTCTATACCTTCGCCGGCTCCCTGATCATGCTGGTGGGGATGCTTTACATCGCCTACATCTATCACTCGGTAGCGGGTGTATGGAGCTTCTCGCTGACCGACTGGTACGCGCTGGTCCTGCCTATTTCGGTGCAGAAGTGGCTCTTCTGGGCCTTCTTCCTCGGTTTCGCGATCAAGGTTCCAATGTTCCCCTTCCACACCTGGCTGCCCTATGCTCACGGACAGGCCCCCACCGTCGGTTCGGTCATCCTGGCCGCGGTGCTGCTGAAAATGGGAACCTACGGTTTTGTCCGTTTCTCCTTGCCGCTCTTCCCTGACGCATCGGTACTCTATCTCACACCGATCGCTGTGATCGCGGTGATCATGATCATCTATACGGCGATGGTTGCCTATGCCCAGAAGGATATGAAGCAGGTGATCGCCTACTCCTCCATTTCCCATATGGGAGTGATTATTCTGGGGATTTTCGCTATGAACCCTGAGGGAATCACCGGTTCGGTCTTTTTGATGCTCTCTCACGGGATCGTCTCCGGAGCCCTCTTCCTTCTGGTTGGCGTGATCTATGACCGGCGCCATACCAAGCTGATGAGCGAGTTCGGCGGTCTGGCCTCCGTGATGCCCAAATATGCGGTGATCTATGGTATCACACTGATGGCCTCCGTCGGCCTTCCCCTGACCATCGGATTTGTCGGGGAGTACCTCTCCCTGGCCGGTTTCTTCAGAGTCTCTCCGATCCTGGCGTTTCTGGGAGGGTTCTCCATCATTCTCGGGGCAGTCTATATGCTCTCTCTTTACAAGAAGAGCTTTTTCGGTCCGGTGACCAAAGAAGAGAATAAAAAACTCAAAGACCTCAATACCCGCGAATTGACCGCACTGATTCCGCTGGTCGCGATCATCATTTGGTTGGGGGTCTATCCCAAACCGGTTCTGGGCCCCATCGACAACAGCGTCAAAGCATTGGTCGCTTTTATGGAGCAGAAGGCTCAGACTCCGGAAGCCAAACAGATCATTCACGTTAGCCGAAGCACCAAGGAGGCGAAATAATGGTACAGCCGATTCAAATCAACCTGGCGTCCCTGAATCTCATCACACTCTCACCGATGCTTGTCACCGTCGTGGGGGCACTGCTGATCCTGATCATCGACCTGATCAAGAAAGATCTGCATAAGTCACTCTACGTGATGCTGGCGATCCTGGTGCTCTTTGTGGATTTCGGTGCGACATTGAGCCTGAGCATCAACGAGCGGGGCTTTTTCAATGTGATGTTGCAGGACGGTATCTCTGTGGTATCGCAGCTGCTTATCCTCATCGCTTCGATGCTCTTCCTGCCTCTGGCCCTGACTTCGAAGCGCTTCCATGAATTCTCCTATCCGGAGTTTTTCGCCCTTTTCCTCTTTATGGTGGCCGGTTTCCAGTTTATGGTGGCCAGTGACAACCTGATTCTGATCTTCATCGGCCTGGAAACTGCCTCCCTGGCTCTCTATACGTTGATCGCTATGCACAATACTCCCGGCTCGCATGAAGCGGCGATCAAATACTTCACCATGGGGGCGATGGCGGCAGGGTTCTTTGTGATGGGAGCCGCCGTCCTTTACGGTTTGACCGGTTCGGTCGAGCTTTACAGCATCGCCAAAGTCTTTACCGCCCGAATGGATGAGCCCGGGATCCTCCTGCCGCTCATCGGTGGGGCAGTCCTCCTGATGGTGGCGATCGGCTTCAAAGTCTCTCTGATGCCTTTCCACCTCTGGACCCCCGATGTCTATGAGGGATCCAGTGCCCCGATGGCGGGATATATGTCCATCGTGCCCAAGGTGGCGATGATGGTCGTCGCAATGCGGGTCTTCGGTTTCTACGTCGATATGGGTGTCGAAGCGATTCGTTGGACGATCATCATCCTGGCGATCGTGACGATGACCCTTTCCAATATGATGGCCCTGGTCCAGGAAGATGTTAAACGGATGCTGGCTTACAGCTCCATCTCCCACGCCGGTTTCGTTATGGCGGCCCTGGCCCTGGATACGACGAAGGCCTATTCGAGTATCTTCCTCTACTACGGCCTTTTCCTCTTCACCAACCTCGGGGCCTTTACCATGCTCTGGATCAGCCGCCGGAAACACCCCTCCCACCACGAGCGCTTCCATCACCCCTATATCAAGTTTTCCGGTCTGGTCCATACCGCGCCGATGGGGGCGGTGATCATGGCGGTCTTTATGCTTTCTCTGGCCGGCGTTCCTCCCTTCAGCCTCTTCTGGGGTAAACTCTATGTCATCAGCGCCACGGTCGATGCCGGCTACATCTGGCTGGCAGTCATTATGGCGCTCAACAGCGCCATTGCCGCCTACTACTATCTGAAACTGATCGTCTATATGTTCCTCAAACCCACCGTCCCGGGCAATGAGCTCGTCGGAGCCAACAAATCGAAGCCTCTGGTCCTTATCGTGGGGATCGCGGCTCTGGTGACCACACTCTCGATCTTCATCATCCAGCCGTTGCTGAACTACGTCACCTATATGGTGAGTGTCAGCGGCTACTGATTCACCCCTCCGGGGTACTCTTCATTCAACTCAACTCTCTTTCCCGAAATAGTCTGAAATCTCCCGGTAAAGCGCTTCGGGTACATCCCGTCTCACGTAGACAAACTGGCTCCGATTGAAGGTGCTTTGTCGTTTGGCGAGTCGCGCAGTATTGGTCGTGATCTTTTCTGCGAGCTCGCAGCGGTTCAGCCGCCCGTCGAAGTAATCCAGCACCTCCGCGATTCCGATAGCCTTCATTGATTGAGGCGCTCTGCCGTAGTGAGATTCCAGCCGGGCGACTTCGTCGATCAGTCCCTTTTCGAGCATCTGTGTAGTGCGCAGAGCGATACGTTCCCTGAGTTCACTCCGCTCCCTGGAGACTTCATAGAGGGGGAGAGGGAGACTGACAGGAGATACGGGCGGGTTTCGTTTGAAATACTCCAGAGGTTCTTCATCTGTCTCTAGGAGGATCAGGAGAGATTTCTCGATACGGTACCGATCCTGCGGGGAGATGCGTGCGGCGGTGTGCGGGGCTCTCTCCTGAAGTAGACGGTAGGCGTCGGAGAGATTTTGAAGTAATCGATCTACGGTTTGAGAAGTCTCTTCCGAGATTTCCGGCAAAGGACTGACCCCGTCGATGAGCGCTTTGAGGTAAAAGCTGCTTCCTCCGACCAGGATCAGAGGTTTCGACTCCAGGGCCGCCTGTCGGGCCGCCTGCTTGTATAGAGCGATAAAGCGTGTCACGTCGAAGGGTTCGTCGGGGCGAAGCAAATCGATGCCGAAATGGGGAACCCGCGCCAACTCTTCCCGTGTCGGTTTGGCCGAAGCGATATCGATCTCTTTGTAGATAGCAAGGGAGTCGATGGAGAGGATGTAGCCGTGAAACCGTTCCGCCAGTTCGAGGGCGAGCGCGCTTTTCCCGCTCGCGGTGGGGCCGATCAGCGCGATTTGTTTCAAAGGATCTTTCATGAAGGAATCATAACATAGTGACAGAAAATCAGAATCTAACCAATATGTTATAATCGATAGCTTATATCCACAGAGAGGGGAGAAAAATGCCAAGAAAATACGACAATACCCAGGTCCGTCTCTATGATGAAGAGATTCTGAAATTAGGGATCTCACTCTATGAAAAGGGGAAGACGCCTCTCGAACTCTTTTATTATCTCCTCTCAGCCCGAAGGCTCAACAGTTTTTCGATCATTGTCCTTGAAGCGGAAATGGAGAATTTGGGACAATTCCTCAAAAAGCATAAGCGCAAAACGGATCTGCTTTACGAGTTGGATGACCGGAGGGAAATCTGTGTGCTCTTCTGCCAGGAGACGCAGGTGGATGGGGGAATCTATTTCCTGAAAAGATTGGCCAAAGCGATGCACTCCGAGACCCCGACGATCGATATCCGGTCGTGTGTCCTGGGAGTCGAGGGCACGAATTATCCCGTTCGCAACCTTCTTTTCATCGTTTTGGACTGTTTTGTCAAAGTTCACAGTGCCGAAAACGAAGAAGATAAAATATTATGGAAAACAGTAAAATAACTGTAAGATACCGTTTGTCTATTTTCTCATAAAGATAACTCCAACGAAGGAAATTTCCGTCCAAATGACAACGGCAAAGAATGGCTTGAAGGGCAAGCTGCGTGATCTCTCCGAACTGGTGATGTTCCAGCATTCGGTCTTTTCCCTCCCTTTTATTTTCGTGGCGATGGTGGTGGCGGCTCACGGATGGTTCGGGTGGCGCCTCTTTTTCCTGGGCATTCTGGCGGCGGTGACGGCAAGAAATTTTGCCATGGGGGTCAACCGCTATCTCGACCGGGACATCGACGCCCTCAACCCGCGGACGAAAGGCCGTCCCTCCGTCGACGGACGGATCAGCACCGGGGAGATGCTGGGATTTATTCTCCTCAATGCCCTCGCTTTCATCGCAGTGGCCTGGGCCATCAACGATCTGGCGTTCAGACTTTCGGTCCCGATTCTGATTATTCTGGGGGCTTATACCCTCTTCAAACGCTTCAGTGCCCTGGCCCATCTGGTCCTGGGACTTTCGCTGGGCCTGGCTCCCATCGCGGGGGCGATCGCGGTGAGCGATGCCATTCCCGTCTGGTCCCTCTGGCTGGCGGCGGGGGTGACCTTCTGGGTCGCCGGATTTGATCTGCTCTACAGTCTGCAGGATATGGAGTTCGACCGGGAGCATGGTCTTCATTCGATCCCGGCACGCCTGGGAGCTCGGGGGACTCTTCTCCTGGCGGCACTCTTTCACCTTGTCGCCGTTTTATGCTGGGAAGCCTTTGTCCTGAGTGCCGGACTGGGAATCTGGGCCCAGGCGGCGGTACTCTTTTCGGCACTGATGTTGGGATATGAGCACTACCTCGTCCATAAGGATTTCAGCCAGATCGATCGGGCCTTTTTCACGGTCAACGGATATCTCGGTTTTGTTTTCTTCGCATTAGTCGTGCTCGATGTGGCAGTTGGATGAGTAACTAGAAACTAGTAACTAGTAACCGAGTAATGAGCAACAGAAAATCAGGCGGTAGAGTGGCAAATGATCGCTTAATAGAGGGCTTTTAGTACATAACACAATGACCAATAACAAATACACAAATAGACCAATACACCAATTACAAGAGTTATTGCGCCTCAACGGGGTGGATGAGGAGTGGGAGCCGATCCTCTTGCCTGCTTTGATGACACTGGAGGATTCCTATTTGGAGTGGATGGCGGCGGGGGAGGGATATATTCCGCCCCGCGATCGGCTTTTGGCGGCGTTCTCCACGCTTAGGCCCAATGAGGTGCGTTATATCCTCTTTGGGCAAGACCCATACCCCCGCCCCGAGAGCGCGATCGGTTACGCCTTTATCGACGGCAGGGTCCGGGAGATCTTCTCTCCCCGCGGGTTGAGCAGGGAGGTCAACCGGGCGACCAGTCTGAGAAACTTTATCAAGATGGCCCTGGTGGCACGGGGTTCCCTCGATCCTCGGGATACTTCCCAGGAGGCGATCGCCGCATTGGATAAGACTTTGCTGGTCTCCCAGATGAGGGAGCTGCGGGAGAACTTCGAACGCTCCGGCGTTTTGCTGCTCAATATGGCCTTGCTCTTTACTAGCAAAGAGGAATCGCGCAGGCATATCCGTGCATGGAGAGCGTTTATCGAGAAACTTTTGGAAGGGTTTGAAGCCTATGGCCCCACGCTGATCCTCTTTGGGGCCCACGCCCGGGAAGTCCAAAAGCTAAAGAGCGCCCGGGGATTGCCCCAGGTCGCTTTGGAACACCCTTACAACCATACGTTCATCGTCAATGAGAAAGCCTGGGAGCTTTTCGGACCAATGGACCTGCTGCTCAAAAGATGATTTTTCTCCGGATTTAGTTTCTATTAAGTTAAATCCCGCTATTATTCTGCTCTCAAATATGCGCCCGTGGCTCAGCTGGATAGAGCACCTGATTGCGGTTCAGGAGGTCTCAGGTTCGAATCCTGACGGGCGTACCACCCCTTTTTTATCTTCCCCAAACTTTTCAAAATATTGAAAGCACTCCCTTTAGACCCGGCACGTTATAATATGTTTTTATTATTTCGAATCGAGAAGGAGCTCTATGCGGGTATTGCTATTGAGTCGTAACCGTGTCGTGCAGGAATTGGTGAAGCTCGGGCTCAGAGGGCTGGATGCCGTGGAGCTGGAGATCCCCGAACCGAGGAGCCTGCCCCGTTACGACCGCTACGATCTTGTGTTTGAAGAGGATCACTATGCCGAGGAGCTTCGGGCCCTTGGGCTCGAGCATCTCCTGGCTTCCCGCCGGATCCTCCTGGGAGAGATGGTGGAGCCCGCCGAAAAAGAGTTCTATGACCGGATCATCCCCAAACCTTTCCTTCCCGAGGATATCCGTGAGGCGGTGTTGCATACGGAGGAGGAAGCTGAAGCGTTCGACGAAGAGGTGCCTTTGAACAGTTTTGCCGGGATCGAAGAGGAAACGGAGACGGAAGTTCTCGACAGAGAGGAGATCCTCCGGATCCGACGTCTGCTGGAAGGGGAGATGGAGAGCGAGGCCTCTTCGGAGCCGGAAGAGACGGTGGGCCGGAGAGATTCCTACGATTTCGAAGAGTTTTTGGACCTGTTGGAGCGCTGCAAAGTCAAAAAACTGCGACAGCTTCTTCAGGGCAGCCGTATCCATTTGACGATCGAATTTCCTGAGGAGGAGCGATGAGCGGAGCGATCTTGATCCTTTCGGGTCCCAGCGGAGCAGGCAAAAGCACGATCATTCAGCGGGCGGAGCCCCTGATCGGTGATTTTTATTTCTCCATCTCCACCACCACCCGACCCCCGAGAGAGGGGGAGGTGCACGGTGTGGACTACTATTTCACCGACAAAGAGAGCTTTGAGCGTGATATCGCGGCAGGGGAGTTTCTGGAGTATGCCCAGGTCCACGGCAACTACTACGGTACTTCCCTCAAACCGGTCCGGGAAGCCCTCGAAGAGGGGAAACTGGTGATCTTCGATATCGATGTGCAGGGGCATCGCCTGGCGCGGGCGAAGATGGGGGATCTGATCACCTCCGCCTTTATCACGCCGCCGACGATCGCCGAGCTGGAGCGGCGCCTGCTGAGCCGCAGTACCGACGATCCGGAGACGGTGCGCCGCCGCCTGGAGAACGCCAAAGAGGAGATCCGGGCTTTGGAGGAGTATGACTTCCTCATCATCAACGACGATCTGGATCGGGCGACGGAAGAGTTCGTCACCGTGGCCAAGGCGGCCAGACTCCGGCCGGGGCACGAGGCCCTGAGACGTTTCCGTGAATCGTGGCTCGCCTCGGGGAGCCGTAGCTAACGGCCGGTTAAAAAAGTTCCAGTATAATTACTCCACATTAGACCAAGGCGCTTCGGTGCGTATGAAAGGAAGAAAACATGGGTATGCCTAGCGGATGGGAACTTCTCCTGGTCGTCGGAGTCATCGTACTCCTCTTCGGCGGCAAGAAAATCCCCGAACTGGCCAAAGGGCTGGGAAAAGGGATCAAAGATTTCAAACAGGCGGTCAAAGAGGACGAAGAGGCGTCAGCCCCGGCCAAAGAGATCGAGAACAAAGAGGCGAGCGCTTCAGGCACACAGAGTGAAGCCTCCGAAGTCAAAGAGAGCCAAAAAGCTTAAGAACCGGGGCGTCGACCCCTTCCTCCGGCCTGCGGGCCACACGATTCAAATATCCCCGACAACGGATTCACAATGCAGATCAAAGCACAACTCAACCAATTGATTCACGACGCCTGCGCCAAGGCAGAGATCCCCGTCGAAACGGTGCAGGTCAACGAAGCGGGCAAGCCCGAATTCGGCGACTATCAGTTCAACGGCGCCATGCCCCTGGCCAAGAAGCTGGGCAAAAACCCCCGCCAGATCGCCCAGGAGATCGTGGAAGCGCTCCCCGAGAACCCGATCCTGAGCAAAGCAGAGATCGCCGGGCCGGGCTTCATCAACCTGACGCTTAGCCCCAAATGGCTTGCCGCGCGCCTGGAAGAGGCGGCGCGGGACGAGCGTCTGGGGGTCGGGCGGCAGAGTGAGCCCAAACGGGTGGTGGTGGACTACTCCAGCCCCAATATGGCCAAGCAGATGCACGTGGGGCACCTGCGCTCGACCATTATCGGCGACTCCCTGGCCAATCTTTTCGCCTTTCTGGGCGATGAGGTGATCCGCCAGAACCATATCGGCGACTGGGGGACCCAGTTCGGGATGCTCATCGCCTACCTCGAAGAGCTGGGAGAGGGGGCCGAGGGGAGCCTCCACGATCTGGAGGAGTTTTACAAAGCGGCCAAGAAGCGCTTCGATGAGGATGCGGCCTTCGCTGACAAGTCCCGGGAGTATGTGGTCAAGCTCCAGGGAGGGGATGTCAAGTGCCTCCATCTCTGGGAGAACTTCATCGACAAATCCCTGGGCCACTGCGAAGAGGTCTACTCCAAGCTCCACGTCCGCCTGACCCGGGAAGATGTCAAAGCCGAGAGCAGTTACAACGACGATCTCCAAAAGATCGTGGAGGACCTCCAGGCCAAAGGGCTGCTCAAAGAGAGCCGGGGGGCTAAGGTGGTCTTTACCGACGATGAGGAGAACCCGCTGATTATCCAAAAAAGCGACGGCGGTTTCCTCTATGCCACGACCGACCTGGCGGCGATCCGTTTCCGGGTCAAAGAACTGGGGGCCAAGCGGATCAGCTATGTCGTCGATGCCCGCCAGGCGGGGCACTTCAAACAGGTATTTGCCGTGGCACGGATGGCGGGCTACGCCCCCGAAGATGTGCGGCTCGAGCACGTCTCCTTCGGGATGATGCTGGATAAAAGCGGACGGCCTTTCAAGACCCGCGACGGGGGGACCGTCAAGCTCATCGACCTTCTCGACGAAGCGGTGGAGCGGGCCAAAGGGGCCATTACCCAGCGGGAAGCCTACGACGAGGAGGAGCTGGAGAAGATCGCCGAGATCGTAGGAATCGGGGCGGTCAAATACTCCGACCTCTCCATCAATCGGGAATCCAACTACATCTTCGACTGGGACCGGATGCTCTCCCTGGAAGGCAACACTTCTCTCTATCAGCAATATGCCTATGCGCGGATCCGCTCCATCTTCCGCAAATACGACGGCACGATCGAAGGGAAAGTGCAGCTGGGTGACGAGCTGGAAAGGCGTCTGGCGCTCAAATTGCTCCAGTTGGAGGATGTGCTCCGCGCCGCCGCCCGAGAGGCGATGCCCCATTACATCACGGGCTACCTCTACGACCTGGCGACCCTCTTTATGAAATTCTACGAGAACAACCCGATCCTGCGCAGCGATGTACCCGAAGAGCTGCGCCAAAGCCGCCTGCAGTTGGCCAAAAGTACGGCCGATACCCTCAAGCTGGCCCTGGAGATCCTGGGGATCAAGGTGCTGGAGCGCCTCTGATGGGCCGGCTCTATCTCCTGATCCTCTTGACCCTCGGCGCCGTCGCTCTGGAATACTACTTCCGCAGGGATTGGCGCAAAAGCCTCATCGCCCTGGGGAGCTTCCTGCTCCTCATCGGCTGGGCGATTCTGGGGATGACGATGCGCACGGTGATCCCCCTCTACCTCACCCACCTCACTTTGATCGCCATAGGATGGTTCGCTCTGATCTTCTATCTGCTCAAGGGACGCTATCTCTGGTGGGCCTATTGGCTGCCGGCGCTTACCCTGCTGGTCTTTGTGGGGCTCAATTTCTTTGAAGGGTCACGCTACGAATCCTGAGGCTCTCCGCCTCACTACCTCTTTAATTCTTTCTTCACTTTTCATCCGGATATCAGATTTCCGACAGATCCCCTCTTATCAGAACTATAAGAAAATTTTTATGGAAAATAATTTTCCTTTAAGAGTATTTAGCATATAATTCTTTATGGATAAAATTTATCCAATAAAGAAAAAGGAGAAAAAATGGCACGCAGAGGAAATTCCATTATCAAGGGGATCGAAGTCAATACGGTGATCGAGCTGCTCAACAGAGCCTATGCCGATGAGTGGTTGGCCTATTATCAGTATTACATCGAAGAGAAGGTGGTCAAAGGGATTATGAAGGATGCGGCGGTGGCCGAATTGCAGCAACACGCTGCCGATGAGCTCCGCCACGCCGATATGGTGGCGCAGAGAATACTGCAATTAGGCGGGACACCGCTGCTCAATCCCAAAGAGTGGTTCACTCATACCAACTGCGGCTACGAAGAGCCGAGTAATTTCGATGTGGTGGCGATCCTGGAGGATGCCATCAAGGGAGAGCAGTGCGCCATCAGCACCTACTCCGAGCTGGCGGAATTGACACGTGGGAAAGATATCGTCACCTACGACATCGTCAGCCGGATTCTGGCCGATGAGGTCGAGCATGAAGAGGATCTCCAGGCGCTCCATGACGATATCACCGAATTCGTCCGAGAGATCCGGGGAACATTGGCCTGAGGTGGGGACGGCCCCACTTTATACAAAAAACAGAAAAGGAACCAAACAAAATGAGACAGTATGAGAGTTACAAATGTGAGGTATGCGGCAATGAGGTCGAGGTACAGCAGGTAGGCGGCGGTACACTGGTCTGCTGCGGGCAGGAGATGGAGTGTACCACCAAGAATCTGACGGCGGTCAATCTGATGAAAGCTTTCGCCGGAGAGTCCCAGGCGCGGAACAAATATGAGTTTTTCGCCGAAGTGGCGATGCAGGAGGGGCTCCACCGGATCGCCCGTTTCTTCCAGGAGGCGGCGGACAATGAGAAGTACCATGCTATGGCGGAGTTCAAAGCCTACAACCGTCTGGTGAACGATGTGGAGCTGGATACGACCCGGAAGAATCTCCAGTATGCCGCAGACGGGGAGCGCTACGAGCACGAAGAGATGTATCCCAACTTCGCCGCCATCGCCAAAGAGGAGGGGCTGGAAGCCATCGCAAGGCTTTTCCGGGCCATCGGCAAGGTAGAAGTGGAGCACGAAAAGGAGTACCTGGAGCTCAAGGCGGCCCTGGAAGCGGAAGGTTTCTTCGACAGTGAGAAGAACGAAGAGTGGATCTGCGAAGTCTGCGGCCACGTGCATCGGGGCAAGCGCCCGCCCGCACAATGCCCCCTCTGCAAGGCGGACAAAGAGTATTTCAAGAAGCGTTGCCCCGACATCACCGCGGGCTGAGCGATCGGGTGCGATCCCGGCAGGATGGTCTGAAAATGAGTGGATCGGTGATGAAGTGATTATCCCGCCTGCCACCGATATCTAGGAGGCAGAACGTCGCAAGAAGGGTGGAGAGTTCGAGTGCTTCGATTAGTGGTTCTGCCACAAGAAGCGCTCATAATTACAAGGCTCTGGGATTCTCCCGGAGCCAGAATCGAGAAGAGATAAAGGAGAAAAAATGAATCGTGAAAAACAATGCCCCGTGGAGGCTGAAGATTTCAGGCACACTACCCTGGGCGGTAATATGATACGCAAATGGTGGCCCAATCAGCTCAACCTGAAAATATTGCAGCAAAACCCTCCGGCATTGAAACCAATCGACGAGGATTTCAACTATGCCAAAGCGTTCAATGCCCTGGACTATGATGCCCTCAAAGAGGATCTCAAAACACTGATGCGTGATTCCCAGAAGTGGTGGCCAGCTGACTATGGGCACTACGGTCCCCTTTTTATCCGTATGGCGTGGCACAGCGCGGGAACCTATCGTGTGATGGATGGGCGCGGTGGCGGTGCGACGGGGAACCAGCGCTTCGCACCCCTCGACAGTTGGCCTGACAATGTCAATCTCGACAAAGCACGCCGTCTACTCTGGCCGATCAAAGAGAAATACGGCAACGCCATCTCCTGGGCCGATCTGATGCTGCTGGCAGGCAATGTGGCGATGGAGTCGATGGGATTCAAGACCTTCGGTTTCGGCGGCGGACGTGAGGATATCTGGGAACCCGAAGAGGATATCTACTGGGGTCCTGAGTCCCAATGGTTGGGGGATGAACGCCATAAAGAGGGACGAAAGCTCGAAAACCCTCTGGCAGCGGTGCAGATGGGGCTCATCTACGTCAATCCCGAGGGACCAAACGGAGAACCCAACGTCCTTGAAGCAGCCAAAGATATACGGGAGAGCTTCAAGCGGATGGGGATGAACGACGAAGAGACGGTCGCCTTGATCGCCGGTGGGCATACCTTCGGCAAAAACCACGGCGCTGCCGATCCCGAAAAGTATCTGGGACCCGAACCCGAAGCCGCTTCGCTGCAGGAGCAGGGGCTGGGATGGAAGAACAGTTACCGGAGCGGAAAGGGGGCCGATACGATCACCAGCGGCCTGGAAGGGGCTTGGACGCCGACGCCTACCCAATGGGACAACAGCTTTTTCGAGATGCTCTTCTCCTACGACTGGAATCTGGAGAAGAGCCCGGCAGGGGCCTGGCAGTGGGTGCCTACCGATCCCGCCACGGTCGAGCTTGTACCCGATGCCCATGACCCTGCCAAACGGCACAAACCGATTATGCTGACGACCGATCTGGCCCTACGGATGGATCCCGACTATGGACCGATTGCAAGACGCTTCTACGAAGATCCCAAAGCCTTCGCTGATGCCTTTGCCCGGGCCTGGTTCAAGCTGATCCATCGGGATATGGGGCCAAAAAGCCGCTATCTGGGCCCGGAAGTACCCGAAGAGGATCTGATTTGGCAGGATCCCATTCCAAAGCCGAAATGTGCGCTGGTGGACAATGCGGATATTGCGAAACTCAAGAACGAAATTCTTGCTTCGGGCCTGAGGATCTCCGAACTGATTTCGACGGCCTGGGCTTCGGCGTCGACCTATCGGAATTCGGACAAGCGAGGAGGTGCCAACGGGGCGAGAATCCGTCTGCTTCCACAAAGTCAGTGGGAAGTCAACGAGCCTGAAAGAATGGGCCGGGTGTTGGAGGTCCTGCAAGAGATTGTTGACCGATTCAATGAAGCGCAGCATGGCGAAAAAGCGATCTCGATGGCGGATATGATCGTGCTTGGTGGCACGGCGGCCGTAGAAGAGGCGGCCCGAGCTGGCGGCGTGGAACTTGCCGTCGGATTTACGCCCGGACGAGGGGACGCGACGCAGGAACAGACCGATGTGGAGTCCTTCGGATATCTCGAACCCGTCGCCGACGGTTTCCGCAATTATATACGCAGTGGATGTGAACTGCCTACCGAAGAGCTTCTGATCGACAAAGCGCAGTTGCTCACTCTCAGTGTGCCCGAAATGACGGTACTCGTGGGTGGTTTGCGTGCGTTGGGAGTCAGTCACGGCGAAGAGAACACGGGGATCCTGACGGACCGACCCGGCGTACTAAGCAATGACTTCTTCGTCAACCTGCTCGATATGGGCATCGAATGGACGCCGATCGATGAGAAGGCACAGCACTTCGAAGGACGGGAGCGGGGCAGCGAAGAGATCAGATGGCGCGCAAGCCGCGTCGATCTGGTCTTCGGCTCCAATTCACAACTACGTGCCCAGTCGGAATTTTACGCTCAGAGGGACAACGGCCGTAAATTTGTGCGAGATTTTGCCAAAGCGTGGCAAAAAGTAATGGAGCTGGATCGTTTCGACCTTCGTTAGGCCAAGGTTTGATTATTTGCCCCCCAGTTTCCCGCTCTTGAGCTCGTCGAGGAACTCTTCGAGGCTGTAGCGCTGGCGGTAGTTGGGGGTCATGATATGGACGATGATCTCCCCCAGGTCGGCGACGATCCATTCGTCACTCTCGTCGGAGCCGTAAAAGGTCTCTCCCTGGGGCTTGAGCTCTTCTTTCATATTGTCGAAGAGGGCCTGGGTGTGCTTGCCCCCCAGGGAGTTGGCAAGGATCACCTGCTTGGCGATATAATCCACATTTCCCAGATCGAAAACTTCGATCTCTTCCGCTTTTTTACTGTCAAGTAGATTGACGATACGATCGACACGTTCCTGTAGGGTCACATTCTTTCCTTTTTGAGTTGATAGGTTTGGATCACTTCTTCCCGGATCCTGGGGTCTACATACTCCAGCCCCTCTCCCCGGCGGATCCGGGTCGAGCTGACCGGGACTTCGACCGGCAGGAGGATCGCCCGGCGGAGGAAGGAGAGATCGGGGGTGTTCCCCGCGCGGGTGGCGACGATCCAGACCGCCTCTTTGTCGAGGGTTTCGAAATCTTTCCACTCCCGGAGTGTCGGCAGATTGTCGCTGCCGATCACCAGATACTTCAGAGGGTAGGATCGTTTCAGAGCGGTCCAGGTCTCGACGGTGTAGACGGGGCGTCCCTGTCGGATCTCGAAATCGCTGACGACGACCCCCGGCAGATCGAAGACCTGTCGGCACCACTCCAGGCGCTGCTCAGGGCTGGCGTGGGAATGTTCCTTGAAGGGATTGAGCCAGGCGGGGACGACGATGACCTGAGGGATTTTCAACTCATAGATCAGGTCTTCGATGATCTTGCGATGCCCGAGATGAGGGGGATCGAAGCTCCCCCCGAAGAGGGCCGCCTCTTGGGGTCCGTTAATCAAGAGATAACCTCTGATAGAGTAAAATAATCCGAAGTTTACCATAATTGAACATTATAGGAGGGAGGGGCGATGCTCAAGACCATCAAGGACCTGGAGATCGACGGATCCACCGTTTTTATTCGTTGTGATTTCAATGTACCCATCGACGAGTTCGGCAACATTACCGACGACCGGAGGATCCGCGCGGCGCTCCCGACGATCCGCTACTGTCTGGACCGGGATTGCAAGGTGGTCCTGGGGTCCCACTTCGAACGTCCGGAACCCGGAAAATTCGAAGAGCGCTTTTCCCTCTTCCCTGTCTACAAGCGCCTCGACGCTCTTTTGAAGATCAAAAACCATCTCTATTTCGACGACTCCAAAGCCGGAGCGGTCATCACGCCCCGGGCCAAAGAGCTTTTTGGGCAAATGGAAGGGGGCGATGTGCTGCTGCTGGAGAACCTCCGCTTCGATCCCGGTGAAACGAAGGATGACATCGAGTTCGCCAAAAAGCTCTCGGAGTTTGGGGAGTTCTATGTCAACGACGCCTTTGGAGCCTGTCACCGCAAACACGCGTCGATCCACGCCATCGCCTCTCTCTACGACAAAGAGCACAAGGCGGCCGGCTTCCTCCTGGCCAAGGAGGTCAACTTCTTCGCCAAGGTCCTGGAGAACCCCTCCCGCCCCTTCGTCGCCGTGGTCGGGGGAAGCAAGGTCTCCGGAAAGCTCGAAGCCCTCAACCGCCTCATCAGCAAAGTCGACAAACTTGTCGTCGGCGGAGGGATGGCTTTTACTTTCCTCAAGGCTCAGGGGTATGAAGTGGGTAAATCCCTGGTAGAGGAGGATCTGATAGACGAAGCGCGGACCATTATGTACAAGGCCAAGAAGAACGGTGTGAAGTTCTACCTCCCCGTCGATGTGGTCGTGGCGCCGGAGATGAGTGAAACCGCTACGGTCAAATACCTTCCGACTCAGGAGATCCCGGCGGAGTGGATGGGATTGGATATCGGGCCGGCAAGCACCCGGCTCTTCCGGGAAGCGCTCAACGATGCCCACACCATTATGTGGAACGGGCCGATGGGGGTCTATGAGATGGAGCGCTTCGCCAAAGGGTCCATCAAAATGTCCCACTACATCGCCGAGAGCCACGCCACGACCATCGTCGGCGGAGGGGATACCGCCGATGTGGCGGCGCGTGCCGGAGATGTGGACGAGATGACCTTCGTGAGCACCGGAGGAGGAGCGAGTCTGAAGCTCATCGAAGGGGAGGAGCTCCCCGGTATCGTCGCTCTGCAATCCTAAAGGAGAAAAAATGATTTTCGCAGCCAATTTCAAAATGCACCATACCCGTCAAAGTACCACAGAGTATCTGGATCGTCTGGAGGCTCTATTGGAGCGGGCGGAGTACCCCTTCAAAGTGATGGTTTTCCCTCCGGCGACGGCCCTGCAGCCTTCCCGGGAGTGGATCACCGTGGGCGCGCAGAACGCCTATCCCGCCGAAGAGGGGGCCTACACCGGAGAGATCGGGCTGAGTCAGCTGCATGAGTTTGAGATTGATACGGTGCTGATCGGCCACAGCGAGCGGCGGCAGATCCTGGGGGAGGACCAGGAGTTCATCGCCAAAAAGTTCGCCTTTTACCGGGAGCACGGTTTTCAGATCATCTACTGCGTGGGCGAGCCCCTAGAGGTTCGGGAACAGGGCTTCGAGGCGGTGGCCGAATATCTCTGGGAACAGTTCGACGATATCGACATCGACTATGAGCGGCTTATCGTCGCCTATGAACCGGTCTGGGCTATCGGGACGGGCCAGGCGGCCGAGCCGGAAGCGATCGCCGCGACCCACGCCGAGCTGCGCCGCCGGATCAAACGCCCCATCCTCTACGGCGGCAGTGTCAATCCCACCAATATCGCCCGGATCGCCGAGATCCCTGATGTAGACGGTGTCCTGGTCGGGAGCGCTTCCCTTGATCCCGAGAAGTTTCACGCCCTGATGATCCCCGTGGCTCCGCCCCAGGTATGAGCCGCAAGTTTCTCCTTCTTTTTTTCAAAAAACTCCTCTACCTTGCGGGGATGCTCTGGCTGATCTCTCTGATCACCTTCGGGGCGATCCATATGGCGCCCAACAGCTTCTTCGCCGCCGGAGGACTCAACCCCAATATGACCCCTGAAGCGATCGCCCATCTCAAGGCGGTCTACGGCCTGGACAAACCTCTGCTGACCCAGTATCTCGATTGGATGAGGTCGATGCTCCATCTCGACTTCGGGGTCTCCTTCGCCAGCGGCAACCGGGTCATCGACGAGATCAAAGCAAGGGTCTGGATCACGCTGGGGATCAACCTGGCGGCGATGCTCTTCATTTTCGCCCTGGCCTTTCGCTACGGAATTCGTGCCGCGCTCAAAGGGGGCAATTATGAAAAGGGGATGAAGCAGTTGGCGTTGCTCAGCTATGCGACCCCTTCCTTTTATCTGGCCCTGCTGCTGATCCTGATTTTCGGGCTCAAGCTGGGATGGTTTCCTATGGCGGGGCTGGAAGGGTTGGAGCCGAAAAAAGGTCTGGAGCGTTGGCTCGATATCGCCTGGCACTTGGTCTTACCCGTGGGGGTGATCGTCTTTACGGGATTCGGTTCGTTGATGCTCTATATCCGCTCTCTGACCCGGGAGATCCTCAAGAGCGACTATATCTTTTTCGCCCGGGCGAGGGGCCTGGAGGATCGGATCATCGTCCGCCGCTACATTTACCCCAATCTGATGCCCTTCATCGTGACGATCCTGGGGCTTTCGCTGCCGGGGCTGTTGGGAGGGAGTGTCATCCTGGAGCAGATCTTCTCCATCGACGGAATGGGGATGCTCTTTTATCAGAGCGCTCTGGCGAGGGATTATCCGGTGATTATGGGGATTTTGGTCGTGGGGGCTTTTTTGACCCTGCTGGGGAATATGATCGCTGATCTGGTCCTGCTGGCTATCGACCCCCACCGTCGTCGCTGAAAGCGGCTCAATCCAGCTCCACTCCGTCCCAGAATTCATCGTATCCCAGGGTGCTCTCCTGGGCTTCCTCCTCCATCTCTTTGCGCAGCTGCGCTTCGGTGTAGGCCTGGAGCCAGGCATCCAGGGCTTCCTGGCAGAGGGAATCGAAGTTCCGATTCTGCTCCTCGGCGATTGCCGCGAGGGCTTCGAAGGTATCCCGGCGGAGGCGGAGGGTTTTGAGGAGGGTCGCTTCGTTCATCGGCAAGGGTGGGCCTGGGGGCCTATTTGAAGAGGTTTTCCAGGGCCGAGAGGTCCTTGGTCTTCTCTTCGGTGCCGGAGGGGGCCCGCTCGACGATCCCTTCGACCTCGTTGAGCTCGATCTGGTACTTGGTCAGCATAGACGCGAGGCGGATATTGATCCCGCTTTTGCCGATCGCCTTGGCCTTCTGATCGCTGGTGATGTCGACGATCGCCTTCTGCTCGGCGGTGTTGTTGTTCTCGATGCGCACGTTTTGGACGATGGCGGGGGAGAGGGCGCGGGTGACATAAATCTCGGGGATGGGAGAGTACTCGATGCAGTCGATGTTTTCCCCGCAGAGCTCTTCGCTCACGGCGTTGATCCGAACCCCCCGTTGGCCTACGGCTGCTCCGATGGGGTCGATGTCGGGGCGGTCGCTTTTGAGCGCTACCTTGGCCCGCTCACCGGGGATCCGTGCGGAGGAGATGATCTCTACAGCCCCGTCCTGGATCTCGGGGACTTCCCGCTTCATCAGCTCTTCGAGGAATTTGGGAGCGGTGCGGGTGAGCTCCAGGTGCATCCCGTATTTGGGGTCGATGGAGACGAAGCGCAGGAGGGCTTTGAGGGTATCTCCGGTCTTGAAGCTCTCTCCCTTGATCCGGTTGCGCTGGGAGAGGATCCCCTTGAGTTCGCCGATCTCGACGTAGGTGTTGCCGGCATCGTCGACCCGGCTGACGGTCCCGATGATGATGGAGCCTACCTTCGCTTTGTATTTATCGAAGAGGTCCTGTTCGATCCGGCGCTGGATATGGTACTCCAGCTCCTGGAAGAGGTTGGCCGCCGCGGTCCGGCCGTACTCCTCCAGGTGGATTTCGCTGCGGATCTTGTCCCCGGGTTCGATCTCTTCGTCGTAGCTTTTGGCCTCGTCGACGGTGATATATTTTTCGGGCTCTTCCTGGGCGCGGGGATCGTCGTTGTTGACGACGGTGAGGACTTTGTAAATATGGTAGCTCTGGGTATCGTGGTCGATCTCGACCTCATATTCACCCTCTTCACCTTCGAGGCGTTTGGCGGTGTTGATCAGGGCCTCTTTGAAGGCTTCGAGGGCGCTTTCGACCGAGAGGTTCTTCTCGTGGGCCATCGATTCGATAATGGAGAGAATCTTTTGCATGGTTTTTTTCCTTTGTTACTGTCATTCTTCTGCTTCCGGCACTGACGAGACTATCGGTAAATTGACGGCTGAGAGTTGCGGATCGTGCAGGTTTTTCATTCTTTGAAGATTGTTATTATATCCAACTTTTTTGAAGAATGCCATCCTGTCTTAACCGTTGCTTTACGCAAAATTAAGTATAATCAAAATAAATACTTAAAACTCCCCGCATGCGGCGGGAAAGGGATCGCAATGAAACTGAAACTGGCACGAACGACACTCAAAGCCAAGCCGAAAAGTGTTGAATTGAGCAAAATCGAAGAGATGCTGCCGCAAAAATCGATTTTCTATTTCGACCGGGACAATTCCCACAAAGATCTCAAAGCGCTGATCGAGCATTTCGAGGAGGAGGGATACAACGTCTATATGCGGGAGGTCAAATACGGCCTCAACGAGGACGAGTATATCTACGAGGTCCACATCGTTCAGCAGTGAACGTTCCCCCAATGAGCAAAAAACTCTATATCGAAACCCTGGGCTGTGCGATGAACGTCCGGGATACCGAGCATATGATCGCGGAGCTCTCCCGGAAAGAGGATTATGATCTGACCGAGAATCTGGAAGAGGCGGATCTGATCATCATCAACACCTGTTCGGTGCGCGAAAAGCCCGTCGCCAAGCTCTTTTCGGAGATCGGCCGTTTTCGAAAGCAGCGCAAAGAGGGAGCCAAGATCGGAGTTGCCGGTTGCACGGCGAGCCACCTGGGTGAAGAGATCATCCGCCGGGCTCCTTATGTGGATTTCGTCCTCGGGGCCCGCAACGTCTCCAAAATCACCAAGGTCCTGAACGAGAAGCACGCCGTAGAGGTCTCCACCGACTACGACGAGAGCACCTACCCCTTCGGGGAGTACCGCAGCAACCCCTTCAAAGCGATGGTCAACATCTCCATCGGCTGCGACAAGAAGTGCACCTTCTGCATCGTCCCCGCTACCCGTGGGGACGAGATTTCCATCCCCAGTTCCCTGATCCTTCAGGAAGTAAAGAAGGCGGTGCAGGCCGGGGCCAAAGAGGTGATCCTCCTGGGCCAGAATGTTAACAACTACGGCCGGCGTTTCAGCGCGGGAGAGGATGAGGTACGGAATTTCACCGAGCTGTTGAAGCGGGTGAGTGCCGTCGAGGGGCTGGAGCGGATCCGTTTCCAATCCCCCCATCCGCTCCATATGGACGACGCTTTCCTCGAAGAGTTCGCCTCCAACCCCAAGATCTGCCCCCAGATCCACGTCCCCCTGCAGAGCGGTTCGACCCGCCTGCTCAAGCGGATGAAGCGGGGCTATTCCAAGGAGTGGTTCCTCGACCGCTGTGAGCGGATCCGGGCGATGGTGCCGGGGGTGGCGATCTCCACCGACATCATCGTGGGCTTTCCCGGAGAGAGCGAAGAGGATTTCGCCGAGACGATGGAGGTGGTGGAGAAGGTTCGTTTCGATCAAATGTTCAGCTTCCGCTACTCTCCCCGTCCTATGACCGCCGCCGCCGAATATGAGGACCAGATCCCCGAAACGGTGGCCGCCGAACGGCTCAAGCGGCTCCAGTCTCGGCAGGATGAGATCACCGACGAGATCATGGCGGCCCAGGAGGGGCGTATTCACGAAGTCTATTTCGAAGAGCTGAGGCCGGGCAACCGGGTCGCCGGGCGTAGCGCCGACGGGCGGCTGGTGAGCGTGGAGGGGAGCGAAGAGCTTTTGGGGAAGATTCTGCCGGTGCGGATCACCCGGGCTATGCGCCGTTCCCTCGAGGGAGAACTTTGTAAATGATTTTGGATTTTGGATGATGGATTTTGGATGGAGGGAGCCTTCGGCTTTTACTTTCTAAAAGACGATCTTTTAAGTAACGTTAACTTCTGCCGCACTTTTTTGTCTTTTCACTTAATAGATGATTCCTGGAGCGTCTTATGGAAGAGTATGTCGACGACTTTCTTGATTACCTCTTTCGTATCCGGGGTTACAGCGAGAGGACGGTAGCTACCTACGAACTCCCCCTGCGTCAAATGCTTCAGTACCACCGTTTGAAGCGGGAAGGGAAGCAGCTCATCCTGGATATTATGCCCCTGCGCCGTCGTATCGCTTCCAACACTCCAAGAACCGTCGCCAAAAAACTCAGTGCCGTCCGATCTTTTGTGCGTTATCTTCAGGATCAGCGCAATCTATCGATCCTACTGGAGGGCGATGAATCGGTCAAAGTCCCCCGGACCCTTCCCAAACCGATCGAAGAGCGCTATATCCGTGAAGTGCTGGAGGCTGCCGATCCGACAGAACGGCTCATTTTGGGGCTGCTCTACGGGATGGGGCTGCGGATCTCGGAATTGGCGGGGCTTCGCAGGGAACAGATCGACCGGGAGTGGATCCGGATCCACGGCAAAGGGGGCAAGACCCGTCAATTGCCCCTCCCGCAAGCGGTCCTTCAAATGCTGGATCACTATCTAGCACTTCATCCGGCGGGGGTCTATCTCTTTGAGAAGGGGAAAGCCCCCCTCTCTGCGGCGCAGATACGTTACCGGGTCCAGAAACTCTTCCGCTCCCGAGGGATCAAAGCCACCCCCCACCAGCTGCGCCATTCCTTTGCCACTCATCTGCTCGATCACGGAGCACGGATCAGCGATGTGAGCGAACTGCTGGGGCATGCCAGTATGGCGACGACCCAGATCTACACCCAGCTGGGGAGCAGCCGGAAGCTTCGGGAGTATATGAAGGCACACCCACTAGGGAATGAGGAATTAGGAATGAGGAGTGAGGAACCGAGTGATTGAGAATGGTGAATGGAGAATTTTTGAATGAGGAAAAGGCTAATTTGGCAATAGCACAGAACACGAAATTCTTGGGACTTGAGGGCCGGAGGTCCGTGCTTGCGACTGAATCCTCCCAATGACCAATGACTATTGACCAATGACCGAAATGTCAAGAATTTTTATCTCCTCTTCCAACTCGATGCCGAAGCGCTCCCGTACCCGCTCCTTGGCCAGATTTATAAGCTCCGTCGCTTCGTCGAAAGTCCCTCCACCGAGATTGACCAGAAAGTTGGCGTGTATTTCGCTCCAAGCCATATCTCCCTGTCGATAACCCTTTAAACCCACCGCTTCGATAAGCCGTCCGGCGTAGTCTCCCGGGGGGTTTTTGAAGGCGCTGCCGGCGCTGGGCTCTTTGGGCTGATTCTCCCGAAGCCGGAGCAGGGAGCGGCGTAGAGTTTCGTCGTAACCCTGCCGCAGAGGGAAACGGGCGGCGGTGGCGATGCCGGGGAGTTTGGCGTAGCGGTAGCCGTGCTCGATCTTCCCGGCGGGGATCCAGCGCCCTTCGATCTCCACGGAATCGAGAAGAGGGAAGATCTCATACTCTTTCACCCCCGCATTCATCGCCAACATCCCTCCCAGGGTCCCGGGGAGCTTGGCGACGAATTCGAAACCGGCAAGGTCGTGCTTTTTGGCGAAGCTGAGGATCTTTCCGGTGGGGGTGGCGGCTCCGATCTCCAGAAAATCCTCCTCGATGCGGCAGTAGTCGAAATCTTTCGAGAGCATCATCAGGGGCGGCGGGGTAGGGGAGATGAGCAGGTTATTAGCGCCCCCGACGAGGAAGCGCCCCGCGGGAACGGCCTCTCCCTTTTCGAGCATCAATACCTCTGCTGCCGGGCCGATCTTGATGCTGGAGTAGCGGGAGAAGTCGATGGATTTAACGAACATTGCCGGTGCTTCTCAAAGATTTCGGTCCTCTGTGTACTCTCTGGGGATGAGGTACTCCTCGGCCTTGATGGGGCAGTCGTAGAGGCCGTGCTCGTGGCCGATTTCGAAGAGGCGGTCGAGGGCACGAAGCTGCAGGGGCGAGAGTTCGGCGCTCTCTTCGGAGGCGTACATATTGAGGTAGCGCTCCAGCAGCTCGTCGGAGATGCGCACCAGGTTCTTCTCTTCGAGGAGGCGGCAGAGCTCCTCTTTGCGCCGGTTGGCCACCAACACCCCCTCGGTGAGAATCTTTTCGATCTCGATGGCCCGGTTGAGAGGGAGGCTGCGGCGCAGGGCCATTCCCCCCAGGGGCAGGGGCAGCTCTTCACCTGCGAGCTCCTGCCAAATATCCCAAACCTCTTTGGCCACCTCCAGGCGGGGGTCGAAATCGAGGATCGATTCGTGGATCAGTACCCCGGCGTCGACTTTGCCCTCCAGGACCGCCTCTTCGATTTCGAGGAAGTTCATATAGACCGGCCGCGCTTCGGGATAGAAGATCCGCACCAGCATGGCGTTGGTGGTGTAGCGTCCGGAGAGGGCTACTTTAAAGTTTCTCCTCAGCCGCTTGCCCTTGAGCTTGATGAGCTTGGGGCCGTAGCCTTCACCGAAACTGACTGCCGTGCGCAAAAGGGCATAGTCCGCGCGGATCAGAGGATAGAGCCCGAAGCTGATGGCGCTGACGTCGTAGGTCCCTTTGAGGGCCTCTTCGTTGAGGGTTTCGATATCGAGGCCGACATTCTCGAATCGGTAATCGAGGGTATCGACCCAGCCGAAACGGATGGCGTAATACATAAAGATATCGTCGGCATCGGGAGAGTGGGCGAGTTGGACGGTCATGGAGGCTCCGTGTCTTGAGTTGGGATATTTTATCCAAAAATGTCATTGTGACATTTTCATTCCATCCGCAGGGAGATGGTGGTAGAATCACGATAATTCAAAGAGAGATTTTTAGAGAAAAGGACAAGAGTATGGCAATCGATCCTCAGAAACAAAAAGCATTGGATATGGCGATCAAACAGATCGACAAGACCTTCGGCAAAGGGACCCTGATGCGTCTCGGGGACAAGGAGATCGAACCGATCGCGGCGATCAGTACCGGTTCACTGGGCCTGGATATGGCCCTGGGGATCGGCGGGGTGCCCCAGGGGCGGATCGTGGAGATCTACGGACCCGAATCTTCGGGTAAGACCACTCTGGCGCTGCAGACCATCGCCTCGGCCCAAAAAGAAGGGAAGGTTTGCGCCTTCATCGACGCGGAGCATGCCCTGGATGTACTCTATGCCAAGAATCTGGGTGTGGATATCGACAACCTCCTGGTGAGCCAGCCCGACTTTGGAGAGCAGGCGCTGGATATCCTGGAGACGATCGCCCGCAGCGGGGCGGTCGATCTGGTGGTGATCGACTCGGTGGCGGCGCTGACCCCGAAAAGCGAGATCGAAGGGGATATGGGAGATACCCACGTGGGGCTCCAGGCGCGGCTGATGAGCCAGGCGCTGCGGAAACTCACCGGGATCCTCCACAAGATGAACACCACCGTCATCTTCATCAACCAGATCCGGATGAAGATCGGGACCATGGGCTACGGATCGCCCGAGACGACCACGGGAGGAAACGCGCTGAAGTTCTACGCTTCGGTGCGTATCGATGTGCGCCGGATCGCTACCCTCAAGCAAGGCGAGAGCCAGATCGGAAACCGGGTCAAGGCCAAGGTGGTCAAAAACAAAGTGGCCCCTCCCTTCCGCCAGGCGGAGTTCGACATTATGTTCGGCGAGGGGATCAGCCAGGAGGGCGAGCTGATCGACTACGGCGTCAAGCTGGACATCATCGACAAATCGGGAGCCTGGTTCAGCTATGGAGCCCAGAAGCTCGGCCAGGGCAAAGAAAACGCCAAGCAGACCCTCAAAGAGAATCCCGAGCTGCGTGCCGAGATCGAGCATAAGATCAAAGAGGCCCTGGGCTTCGGCGAAGGGCTGGCTATGGATGAGAAGGAGATCGCCTCCACCGAGGAGTGATCTCCGGACCCTCTCCGCTTTTCCCGGGAGAACTTTTCCGTTGCTGCGCCTGCTTTTTCCTTCCTTTCCGCATTGCACCCTTTCGAAAAACTTTATCCACGCTTCACGTTAGATGCGATAAAATAGATCATCCCAATTTTGCTAGCGAGAAAGGAAGTTTTATGGTCTTTATCGAAGATATCACCGCCGATGAGGTACTCGACAGCCGGGGCAATCCCACCGTCCGTGCCACGGTCCGCCTGAGCGACGGCACCGTCGCCGATGCCATCGTCCCCAGCGGGGCGAGTACCGGAAAAAGAGAAGCGCTGGAGCTCAGAGACGGCGATCCCAAGCGTTATCTGGGCAAAGGGGTGCTCATCGCTTGTGAACATGTCAATAACGAGATCGCCGAAGCTCTGGTGGGAATGAGCCCTTTCAACCAGGCCGAAGTGGATCTGGTAATGAAAGAGCTCGACGGGACGGAAAACTACTCCAATCTCGGTGCCAACGCCGTGTTGGGGGTCTCCATGGCCGTGGCGCGCGCCGCTGCCGAATCCCTCAAAGTGCCCCTCTACCGCTATCTGGGCGGGGCCAACGCCGTGGTCATGCCCGTGCCGATGCTCAACATCATCAACGGTGGAGAGCATGCCGACAACGATGTGGATTTCCAGGAGTATATGATCGTTCCCAAAGGCTTCGAAGAGTTCTCCGAAGCCCTCAGAGCCAGCAGCGAAATTTACCACACCCTCAAAAAGATCCTTCACGAGATGGGGCACAGCACCTCTCTGGGGGATGAGGGAGGCTTCGCACCCAACCTGAAAAACAACGAAGAGCCCATCCAAGTGATCATGCAGGCGATCGAACAGGCCGGCTACAAGCCGGGTGAAGAGGTCGCCATCGCCCTGGATGTCGCCTCCAGCGAACTGGTGGGCGAAAACGGCAAATATGTGCTCAAATCCGAGAACCGAGAACTCAGCAGCAGCGAAATGATCGACTATTACGAAGCGCTGCTGGCGAAATACCCCATCGTCTCGATCGAGGATGGTCTGAGCGAGGATGACTGGGAAGGATGGAAGGAACTCACCGAGCGCCTAGCCGACAAGGTGCAGCTGGTCGGCGACGATCTTTTCGTCACCAACGCCAACATCCTGGCCGAAGGGATCAAGCGGGGCATCGCCAACGCCATCCTCATCAAACCCAACCAGATCGGAACCGTCAGCGAAACTATGCTGACCGTGCGTCTGGCCCAGCGCCATGGTTACCGCTGCGTTATGAGCCACCGCTCCGGCGAGAGCGAAGATGCCTTCATCGCCGATTTCGCCGTGGCCCTCAACACGGGACAGATCAAGACCGGTTCCACCGCCCGCAGCGAACGGATCGCCAAATATAACCGCCTGCTGCGTATCGAAGAGGAGCTGGGCGAATTCGAATACCTGGGTGAAGAGCTCTTCTGAGCCCGATGGCTTCCGTAAACGCCCCGAAGAAGGAGCGGGCCGAATGGTTCGGCTTTTCGATCCGCAGCCTGGTGCTGATTATTGTGGGGATCTTTCTCTTCGGCTTCTATGTGGGGGTGTTGCTCTTCGGTGAGAATTCCCTGGATGTCCTCAACGGGCTCTACCGGGAGAAGGCGGAGCTTTTGCAGCAGAAGCATCGGCTTCAGAGTGAGAACCAAAAGCTTCAGAAACAGTATTTCGAACTGCTCCAGATCACGGGGGAGTGACGCCTCCGCTCCGTTCTCTTTTCCACGCTTCCTGTTTTTTCTTTTCGCGATATTTGCTGAGTATTTTGACGGCGGACATAGCGATGATCACTTCAAAGAGGCTGGCCAGGATCAGCTGATCGTAAGTGATCCGGTCGATGCTGCCGCTGTTGAATCCGATGGTGGCGACCGCGATGAGCAGGGTCAGGGGCATGGAAAGGGCAAAGGCGACCCCCAAAGCGTTGAGGGGGCCGTAAAGCCGGCGCAGATGATAGGCCGCCAGGATGCGCAATAGGATCATCAGGCCGGTAATGAGCAGGGCGCCGCTCAAGACCCCCGGCAGGAGAATGGAGGCCAGGTCGAAGGAGACGCCCACGTGGATGAAAAAGATCGGCACCAGAAAGCCGAAGCCGAGGCTGGACATCTTCTCCTCCAGGCTCTTTTCGTGATGGAAAAAGGCGCTGATGGCGACCCCGGCGATGAAGGAGCCCAAGGCCAGCTCCAGATGAAGGATCATCATCACCGAGATCATCAGGAAAAAGAGGGCCATCGAGAGGCGGATATCCTGATCGGAAGTATCCTCTTTGGGCATAAGCTTCTTTTTGAGTTCGGGGAACCACCAGAAAAGCAGCTGCAGAAACCGATAGGCCAGATAGATCGCGGCGATGAAAAAGAGCAGATAGGAGAGTTTGAGCAGAAGTTCCCAGCCGAATCCCACGGTGCTGGCGGCATCCAGGACGGTCAGTGTGGCGATGCTGGCGATCTCTCCCAGGACGCCGACGATGATGGCGAGGTTGAGCCAGGGTTGGCTGCGTCCGTAGATTTTGCTCAGTGAAGCGAGCAGCCCGATAGAGATCAGGGGCAGGGAGGCGGTGACGATGGGAGCGAAGTTCAGGAGGAGCCCCGTAGCGACCGCCAAAACCCCCAGAGTCACGACGAAGAGGATCGCCTGCCTGATGACGATGGGCGGGCTGCCGGTGATCTCTTTGAGATTGACCTCCATCCCGGCGAGGAACATCAGATAGAGAAAGCCCACTTCGGCGATAAGGTGGAAATAGGTGTTTTCATAGAGCAGTCCCGCCGAAGCCAGGAGGGTCCCGAGGATGATCTCCACGGGAGGGGTGGGCATCCGAAGGGCTTTGGCGATGAAGGGGGAGATCCAGATCAGGACCGAAAGGGCCAGCAGGAGGAGAATATCAGGAGCCATGACACTCCGTAGCCACCCGATAGCCCAGAGATCGGATCATTTGCCGGTCCCGGTCGGGGGCTTCGCCCGGGGTGGTAAGGTAGTTGCCGATGACGATGGCGTTGGCTCCGGCGTCGAACATTGCCCCCTCCGCTCCGCCGAAGAGCCCTTCCCGTCCTCCGGCGACCATCAGCAGAGGCAGCTCGGGCATAAGCTGCCGGGCACGGCGGATCACCCGCAGCCCGCCCTTCCGGTCGATGGTCCGCTCGGGGATCGGTAGCGCCGGATTGGGGATGTAGAAATTCAGGGGGACCGAGTCGGGATCGAGGCTTCGGATGCTTTGCAAGAGACTCTCCCGGTCCTCTTGGCTCTCACCCATCCCGAAGATCCCGCCGCTGCACAGAGAGAGCCCCGCACTTTTGACCGCTTCACAGGTGGCGTAGCGCTCCTGCCAACCGTGGGTGGTGCATATCTCGGGGTAGTAGGCTTCGCTCGTTTCGAGATTGTGGTTGTAGCTCGAGATGCCGTGGGCCTTGAGGTGCCTGAGCTGTTCGGAAGTCGCGGTGCCGTTGCAGGCGATGAGCCGCAAGGTGGGCAGCTCCCGGCTGAGTCGGTCGGCCAGACGGGCGATGTATTCGGTGCTTCGGTCATCGAGCCCCTTGCCGGCGGTGACCAGGCAGTAGCCCAGGGCCCCGTTGGCAGCAGCCTCTTTCGCTTCTTGGAGGACTTGATCCTCCTCCTTGAAGGTGTAGCGATCGATGGCGGCCTTGTAGCGCACACTCTGGGTGCAGAATTTGCAATCCTCGTTACAGGTGCCGCTGAGGACATTGTTGATGGCGCATAGGAAGATCTCTTTGGAGTTCATGGCGACATTATAGTGTAATGAGTGTTAAGCGCTGAGCGTTGAGCGTTGAGAAAAGAGAGGTTTTTGGGTCACTATATAATAAAAAATCATTCTCAATTCTCCATTCCCAATTCTCCATTAAACTCTATGCTCTCTTCCTGCCACTCTTTTTCTCCGGGATCACGGTAGAGCCGATGGACGATCCAGCGCTCCGCTTCCTGTTCCAGGAGTACACATTCGCTGAGGGGCTTTTCCCTGGCGCAGATTTCACCGGGGTTGAGAAAGAGGGTTTTGCCTTTCATCTCGGCGGCGAAGCGGTGGGTGTGGCCGTAGATCACCAGATCGGTGTCGGGGCTGAGGTAGTAGGGCAGATGCATCATTTTGACTTTGAGATCTCGGAGCTTGAAATACCAGGGTTCGGCTTTGATGCGGTAGCGGTCGGAGAGGGAATGAAGGGCCCGGTCGTTGTTACCGAAGACGGCGGCGTAGGGGACGCCGGCCGCTTCCAACTGCCGGAGGTTCTCTTCGATACAGAGATCCCCGGCGTGAAGCAGATACTCCGCTCCCCGCTCCAGCAGTGTGTCGATGGCCGCCTGCTGAAGATCGCTGCGGCGGTGGGGGTCGGAGAGAACACCGATCTTCATCGCAGGCTTCGCCTTTGATGAAGAATTGAGAATGGAGAATGGAAAATGGAAAATGACAAGATTATGAAGACTTCTGCAAAATTCTCAATTCTCAATTTTCCATTCTCCATTTTGTGAAGAGCAGGCTCTTCACAAGCCCATTTTCCCCGGGTTGAGGATACCGTTGGGGTCGAAGGCCTTTTTTATGTCGCGGAAGAGTTGGAGTTCGGCGGGGCTGAAGGCGATCTCCATAAACTCCGCTTTGCTGAGGCCGATACCGTGCTCGCCGCTGAGGGTCCCGCCCAGGTCCACGACGAGTTGGAAGATTTCCCGGATCGCCTTGTGGCCCCGCTCCAGCTCGTCGGGGTCGTTGCCGTCTACCATCACGTTGACGTGGATGTTTCCGTCGCCGGCGTGCCCGAAGCAGGGGACCACCAGGCCGTATTTCTCTCCGATGGCGTAGATCTCCTTGAGGGCTTTGGGGAGCATACTGCGGGGGACAGAGATATCTTCGTTGAGCTTTTTGCTGCCGTAGATGGTAATGGATTGGGAAGCCCCCCGGCGGGCTTGCCAAAGCTTCTCCCGCTCGGCGGGGTCCTCTGCTACGCGGAACTCCTGGGCGCCGTTGGCGCGGAAGGACTCTTCGAGGACCTTCAGCTGGAAGGCGACCTCTTCGGGGACATTGCCGTCCACGTCACCGATGAGCAGGGCCCCCGCCTCTTCGGGAAGCTCGATGCCCAGCTTCTCTTTGACCGCCTTGACCACCAGGGCGTCGAGGAACTCCATCGCCACGGGGTTGGCCCCCTCGGCCAGGGATTTGAAGACGGCGTTCATCGCCGCCTCCACGTCGGGGAAGATCCCCATATAGGATTTGACATATTTGGGCTTGGGGATGAGCTTGAGGGTGATTTCGGTGATGACGGCGAGGGTCCCTTCGCTGGCGATAAGGATGCCGGCGACGTTGTAGCCCGCCACATCCTTGATGGTGCGCTTGCCGGCGCGGATGATGTCGCCGTTGGCCCGCACCGCCCGCAGAGCCATCACGTAATCTTTGGTCAAACCGTATTTGGCTGCCCGCATCCCTCCGGCGTTTTCGCTGACGTTGCCCCCGAGGGTGGAGTACTCTTCGCTGGCGGGATCGGGGGGATAGAAGAGGCCCAGCTCCTCGACGTGGCGCTGGAGCTCCTTGTTGATGACGCCGGGCTGGACGACGGCCAGCATATTTTCCATATCGATCTCGAGGATCTTGTTCATATGCCGTTCCATCGCCAGGACGATGCCGCCGTTGACGGGGAGGGCCCCGCCGGTGAATCCGCTGCCCGCACCCCTCGGGACGATGGCGATCCTGTGGTGGTTGCAGTAGGTCAGGATGCGGCTGACGTCTTCCTCGTGGCGGGGGAAGATTACGGCGTCGGGCTCATAGTGGGTGCGCGTGGCGTCGTAGCTGTAGGCGCGCAGGTGGGCTTTGTCGCTGTGGACGTTCTCCGCGCCCACGATGTCTCGGAGCGCCTCGATATGTTTGGGATCGATCATTGGATGGCTCCTACACTTTTGTAGTAATCCCCTTTGCTGCTGCCGCCGAACCAGCCGCCGCTGACTTTGCTGAAGCGGGTGTAGAAGGGGTATTTGGCCTCGGTGCCGACCGGGGTGAAGGGTTTGCTGCCCACGACGTGGCCGCTGATGGGGTCGAAGAGGACCGCCCGGTTCTTCTGGACCACGTAGACCAGTCCTACTTGAGCCTCTCTGGCAAATTTGGCCAGATTGGAGGGCGTGGGGGCGGAGTCCCCTTCGCGGGCGAGGAAGGCGGCGTAGAGATCGGGGTGGATCCAGAAACGTCCGCCGCTGCGGGTGATCTTGGAGTAGGTCTGGGCGTTGGGGGCCAGGACCAGGACATTGCTGTAGAGGTAGCCGCCGATGACCTTGTCGCCGGGTCGGGCGACGCTTTTGGGGGTGGGGAGCCCTTTGTGGTCGAGCAGGTCCCCTTTGCGGACGGTCGCTACGCCGGGAGAGACCTGGGTCAGCACTCCGGTGATGGCGCTGAGCCCTTTACCGAAATTGTGCATGACGATCCCGCTCATCCCGTTGACGGGCAGGGGTTTGGCGAGGGTGACTTTGTTTCCCTCGACCGATTTGATTGTGGTATGGACGGTGGGTGGGAAAAAGCCGGCACTGAGTATCAGGGGAAAGAGAAAAAGAGAGATCAATTTCACTGTTTTTTTCATCTGGGTTCCTTTATGTATCCGTTTCAGGGAGTTTATCAAAGATTATACTTGCTCCCCATTGAAATTAAGGTAATAGGAGAGGCTTGGCTATAATAGCGCGAAAAATCGAGGAGTCTCTTTGCGCTTTGTCTGGTTGATGCTCGTGGGGTTTTTGCTTGCCTGGGGCGCTGAGGTTCGGGAAGCGGTTTGGCAAAAGGGGGAAACCTTCTCCGAATATCTCCAGCGCAACGGGATTTCCCAGGATCTGCTGAGCACCATCGGAGCGGAGGACAGCAAATACCTTTCGGAGATCCAGGCGGGGGAGCCTTTTTACGAGCTCCGGGAGGGCGAGACGCTGCTGCAGGCGCTTATCCCCATCGGGGAAGAGATGCAGATCCAACTGAGCCGGGACCTCAAGAACGGCCGCTACCGTTTCGACATCATTCCCATCGTCTATCGAAAAGTCGAGGACACTCCCACGGTGGAGATCAAACGCAACTGTTACAGCGACATCGACCGCCTCAGCCACAATCCGAGACTGGGCTTTCTCCTCAAAAATCTCTACAAGGGTGCTGTGGATTTTCGCCGCCTCAGGACGGGGGACCGCATCGCCTTCTCCTATCGGCAGAAATCCCGGCTGGGCAAACCCTGGGGTCAGCCGGAGATCCTGGGGGCCGTCGTGAAGACCCGGGGGAAGAAAGAGTTCATCTTCGTCGACGAAGAGGGAAACGCCTGGCAGGATGTGGAGAAGCAGGTGCGGTACAAACAGACCGGACGTAAAAAGGAGAGCTACACTGTCACCAAAACGGTCCGGGAACGGGTGAAGGGGAAGCGCTTCAGAATGCCGCTAAACAGGGTCCGGATCACTTCCCGATTCACCTATAAGCGATGGCACCCGATCCTGCACCGCTACCGTCCCCACCTGGGCGTCGATTTCGGTGCCAGACGGGGGACGCCTCTGCATGCCGTAGATAAAGGGCGGGTGGTTTATGCCGGATGGATGCGGGGGTACGGGAAGGTGGTCAAGATCGCCCATGCTGGAGGATTCGTCTCCCTCTATGCCCATCAGAGCCGACTCCTGGTGCATCGGGGCAGCTACGTTAAGCGGGGGCAGGTGATCGGACGGGTGGGAAGCACCGGCCGGAGCACGGGCCCGCACCTGCACTTCGGGCTCTACCACAACGGCCGGGCGGTCGATCCCCTCAAATATCTGGGTAAAAATGGCCGAAGCACCCGCATCCGAAAAGTCACGACCCACCGTACCCGGATGAAGGAGTATACGGTCATCAAGACGAAACGGGTTCCGATCGCCGGGGCCAAGGCCCTCAAAAAGCGCCTGCTCGCGGCACTCGAGGCTTCGCCCCGAGCCTTCAGCTGGGAAGACTATGAGCGGAATTTCATCACCGTCGATCCGGCTATGCTGCGCCGCCCCGCGGATCAAAACGCATCCGATCTGCAGTCCGCCGCAGTCTTCCAGGCGGCAAAAAGCGCCGAAAATTGAAAGAGAGACTATGACCCATACCATCGAAGATTTTCATCTGGAGCCCCTGAAAGAGGGGAAGTTCATCCATCCCCATCTGGCCCGCTACCGTCAGGACGGTGAAGCGAAAAGCTGGGAAGTGCTCGAGGCGGGCGACAGCGTGGCGATCCTGATCTGGCATCGGGAGCACGGGCGTTTCGTGCTGGTGCGTCAATTTCGTCCGGCGGTCTATCTTCACAATAAAGAGGGGATGACGATCGAGCTTTGCGCCGGCCTGCTGGACAAGGAGGGGTACTCCCCCGAAGCGGTAGCAGCCGAAGAGGTAGAAGAGGAGTGCGGTTTTCGTGTACGTCCCGAAGCGCTGGAGAAGATCACCTCTTTTTATACTTCGGTGGGCTTCGCCGGCAGCCGGCAGACCCTCTATTACGTAGAGGTGGAGGAGTCGATGCGGATCGGCCCCGGCGGCGGAGTCCCGGGGGAGGAGCAGATCGAAGTGTTGGAGTTGAGTCCTGAGGAGGCGCGCCGCTTGATGGAGGATGAGGGTGTCGCCCGGACTCCGGGCCTGCTCTATGCCCTCTGTTGGTGGTTTGCCCGGCGCTCGGAGGCTTAGTTCGCCGATTTCTCCTCTTGAGCCTGGGTGTAGCTGGCGTAGTATTCGCTGCCGTCACTGAAGCTGTTGACGGTGAGCTTGGAGAACTGGTCGAGATAGTCCCAAAACTCCTTTTTAATCTCCTCGTCGACATCTTTGACCTCGTCGAGGGCTTCGCGCATAGTCCCGAGCCATTCGATGCGGGCTTTTTCGTTAATGGAGAAGTCGTCGTGGATTCGGATCATATATTCGTTGAGATTCATTCCCTTGGCTTCATCCTCATAAATCTTCGGGCCGCCGCAGATCTGGATGAAGAATTTGCTGTTCTTCTCCTTGACCTTCTGGAACTCCTCCTCATCCTGGGGGAAGAAGTGGGCGATGTCGCTCTCATAGATCTTGTCGTAGAAGTTGTACATCAGTTTGCGCATCCCCTCTTCGCCGCCGATGGCGTCGTAGAAGCGTTTGCCGGGGTTTTTGAAGCGGACCTTCTCCCCTTTTTTTACCGGGCTGATCTCCAGTGCCATACATACTCCTTTTGTTAATTCGGACTGATTTTATCTTAATTGAGTTTTTTCCTCTTGATGCAGATCAAGGGAGGCAGTAGCGCTGGAGCAGATCTTCGTAGCTCTCGATGCGCCGGTCCCTGAGAAAGGGCCAGATCTTTCGCACCTCCGCGCTCGCGTCGAGATCTAGATCGAGAGTGAGCGTCTCTTCCTCTTCTCCCGCCATAGCCAGGGGCTCCCCCTGGGGGCCGAAGGCGAAGCTGTGTCCCCAGAAGCGGATCCCCTCCAGGACTCCCGAGGGGTCTTTCTCTTTGCCGACCCGATTGACCGCCAGCACCGGCACCCCGTTGGCCACGGCGTGGCCCCGCTGCACGGCGATCCAGGCTTCACGCATTTTGCGGCGCTCCTCGGGGGTGTTCTCCTTTTCACAAAGCTCGTCCCGTCGATCGCTCGGGCACTCCAGGTAGCCGATGGCGGTAGGATAGAGGAGCAGCTGGGCCCCTTTGAGGGTCATGATCCTCGCCGCTTCGGGGTACCACTGATCCCAGCAGACCAGTACGCCCAGGCGTCCTACGGAGGTATCAATCGGCTCGAAGCCCAGATCCCCGGGGGTAAAGTAGAACTTCTCATAGAAGCCTGGGTCGTCGGGGATATGCATCTTGCGGTATTTGCCGGCGATGCTCCCGTCTTTTTCGAAGACTACGGCGGTGTTGTGGTAGATCCCCGGTGCCCGCTCTTCGAAAAGCGAGGTCACCAGGACCACCCCGGCCTCCCGGGCCACACCGCTCCAGTAGCGCAGGTCCTCTTCGAAGGATCGGGCATAGTCGAAAAAGCGGGGATCTTCGCACTGGCAGAAGTATTCGCTCTGGTGGAGCTCCTGGAGCACCACGAGCTCGGCTCCTTCCCCGGCGGCACGCAGGACCGCTTCGCGTGTTTTGGCCTGCATCGAGGCTTTGTCACCGGTATAGCTTTGCTGGATCAATGAGCAGCGCACGATTCTCCTTTCCACCCTCGAGAGGGGTAATGCAAAGTGGCTATGATTTTATCATTATATTTTATCTTCTCTGAGCCCGGTAAGGGTGAGAGGGGAAAGGGGTGTCTTGATGCGGTATGGGCGAATGGGATGGATGGGCCTCCTGGCGGCAGGGCTTTTGCTTGCGGGGTGCGGCGGCGGAGGTGGAGGCGTATCTGTCACGAAGGATAACGATGGGCATTCCGAAGTCCATAACCCCGATTCTTTCGAGGCGCAACCGATCAGTGATTCGCAGAAGAAGGCTTACCTCAAGGCGATCAATGACGCGCGGGCTCAGCAACAGGATTGCGGAAGCGAAGGGGTCAAAGACCCCGCACCAGCTCTGCAATGGAATGATGCCCTCTATCGGGCGGCGGATGAGCACAGCTACGATATGAGCGAAAGCGATACCTTCTCCCACGACGGTTCGGGGACGGAGAGCGACTATACGGCCCAGGTTTTGGGGCTCGATCACAGCACCGTCGTCGATCGGATCGAAAACAACGGCTATTCCGACTGGCATAGAGTGGGGGAAAACATCGCGGCAGGGACGAATATGGATACGGCGGAAAAGGCGGTTCAAGCCTGGCTGAACAGCCCCGGACACTGCGCCAATCTGATGAATCCCGAGTTCAAAGAGGTGGGGATGTCCCACCGGAAAAAGGCCGGTACCCACTATATCAACTACTGGACCCAGGATTTCGGTGCCCGTCAGTAGGTCTCAGTCTGTTTGTATGTATCCAGGCAAACCCTTCACCATTATCGAGAGCCCGTGCTAGGAGCTTCGGCGTATCAGAAACCTCAGGATCGGGTAGAAGAGGATCATCAGCACCGTGCCCAGGAAAAGGGGGGAGGTGAAGAAAGAGTATGCCTCCGACTCCGACGGGTGGAAAGGGCCTTTGGTTCCCGATTTCTCTCCTTCCGCTCGGAGGACGCTGGGTCGCAGTAGGGTTTTATTGCTCTCGTTGCTGTCCCTGGCGCTGTTTTCTTCCCTGCGCTGCTTCTCTGTGATATCCCAGGCTCTATTCTCTTGCAGTGCCCCTGACTTCTGGAGTTTGGATCGGCTCGTATCGTTTCCCTCCCGGGAAGCATTGGATTCATCCGGGGCTTCATCGGCAAGGGGCTTATTGCCATACGCTCTCAGCCCGACCGAGAGGATGCCCGGATCGAGAGCCGGGTCATCGAAGCAGTTCTCGTCGTCCGGAGCCTGGGCGTTGTCCCCCGAGGCGACGATGAGATTGAGCTTCAGACCGTTGGCGAAGATGAGCTGAGCCTGCTCGTCGAGCTCCCCCGATAGCGTCACCAGCAATGTATGGGGATCGATCATCCTGAGATCGATATTCGCGTGGGTGTCCCATCGCACTTTGCCGGGAAGATCCTCTGTATTCTCAGGCACGATATAGATGGCATACCGTTTTCCGGGCAGCAGGCTCAACTCTGTCTCATCCCCCTCTTCGTAGCGGTAGTATCTTTCGGCGACATCTTTGAGGGATCGGGTGGAGAAGCACCAGGTTTTATGATAGACCCTGCCCCGGTAGTGGTAGCGAAGCTCGGCATAGTAGTTTCGCCCCCACTCCAGGCGTTGTTTCGGCATAAGGGCGAACTGATAGGGTGTGAGTTTGTGGGCAGGGTCATTCTCCGCCGTCAGAGAGCCCAGAGCCTCCAGAGCCTCTCCCTCTCTGTCTTTCAGGGTCATCTTCACCTTTTGCGGAGGTGTATCGAAATCAAGGCTGTTGAACGCTACAGAGATGGGAAGGCCGCTGACCGCATCGTCGGGGAGGGGGTCGGGAAGTTCGTCGTAGAGGGCGGGAGGAGTTTCCCGGCTGTCGCGTGGGGGCCAGAGGACAAGGGAAGGGGCCGATCGTCTAAGGTCATTGCGGGCCCGGTCAAGATCCGATTTTTTGATTCGCTTATTCGGGTTGTTACAGATTCCCGTCACATAAGGTTTCGGGCCTGTGTAGGAAGGTCTTTGGCAGAGTCGATTGATCGTACTCGTTCCCAGATCATAGGTGGAATAGCCTTTTTCAACACCGATACCGATCTCATCCTTTTCCATATTTAGAAATCCGAAACGACGATAGATGGAGGCGAAGAGACGGTCCTGCTCCGGAGTCCAGCGGGAAGAGGCCGAGACGCTCTCGAAAAGCATCCTCGTCCGGTAGCCTGCCGCCACGGCCCGGTCGGGAGGCCATTCGCCGGTATAGCCGGGCCGATCGCTGCTCTCTCGGATGGTGAGGATGCGGTTTTGAGCCATATACGCACTGTGGGCCCGTGCCGCCTTCTCAAGTATGGGTTGGCGGTGGAGTTCGGGTAGTTCCGCGAGGGTTCGCTGGCGGTTGACCGTGGTGTAGAGGGTTTCGGAACTTTCCGCGTGCAGGCCGGATAGAAGGGCACAGAGGCAGACAAACAACCCTAGTGTACGCTCTGTCGGGATCTTCCGGAAACTCTGGCGAAAAGTGTTTAGCCGCTTCAAAAAGCCACCTGCATCGTGGAGCAGTGGAGGCTGCCCCCCTGTGTGATGAGACGCTTGCAGGGGATGGGTATGACTTCGCGACCGGGAAAGAGCTCTTTAAAGATCGCTCCGGCCCGGCGGTCGAGCTCGCGTGCTTCGTAGGTCGGGTAGAGAAGAGCCCGGTTGGTGATGAGGAAGTTGGCGTAGGTGGCCGGAAGCCTCCGTCCCGCCTCATCGGTGCACACCGGCGCCATAGGCAGGGGGATCAGTCGGTAGGGTTTGCCCTCGGGCGTGCGGAAACTCCTGAGTTGTTCTTCCATTTTCCGAAGCGCTTTGAAGTGCTCGTCTTCGGGGTCGTCACAGCGGACGTAGGCGATGGTCTCCGGATCGACGAAACGGGCCAGGGTGTCGATATGGCTGTCGGTATCGTCCCCCGCCAGATAACCATGATCGAGCCAGAGCACCCTCCGGGCCCCCAGGTATTCCCGTAAACGCTTTTCGACCGCCTCTTTGCTCAGGCCGCCGTTGCGGTTGGGGTTGCAAAGGCAGCGGGAAGTGGTGAGGATGGTCCCTGCGCTGTCGGTCTCGATGGAGCCCCCCTCCAGGACAAAATCAAAAGATTTCATAGGCGTGGTGCCGAAGTAGCCTTTGCCGTGTAAAAACCGGTTGACACGATTGTCAAGAGCGGCTTCGAATTTGCCGCCCCAACCGTCGAAGATAAAATCGAGCAGCAGAGGATTCCCCGACGCGTCTTCCGCGCTCAAAGGCCCGTAATCCCGGATCCAGGTGTCGTTGTAATCCGCTTCGATGAAGACCATATTGTTGGTGGAGCAGAAGAGATCGTTTACGGCTTGACGCTCTTTACAGAGGATGTAAACGGTCTGGGTGTAGGCGACGGCCTGCGCGATGCGCACGAAGGGGGCGTAACTCTTCTGCAGGTCTCCTTCTCTCGCCCAGTCAGTTGCTTCGTGGGGGAAGGCCAGCAGCACGACTTTTTGATCTTCCCACTCGGCTTTGAGTCTAGTCATAACGAGGCTCCCGGCGCAGGCTTAGAGGGTTGAGCGTTGAGTGTTGAGCATTGAGTGTCGTAACACGCAGTACGTAACACGCAACACAGGAAGAACGCCACCGGCGTTGTCTAGTCCAGATCACACTTGTCACTGCATTTTCCTTCGTTGCTCTCTTTGACCATTTTGATCAGCTCTTTGATGAGGAAAAAGAGGACCAAGAGGGTGATGATCCCGGCGGCTACCTTTCCCAGGGTGAGCCACCAGAAGCTCGCTTCCTCGCCCTTGGGCATAAACATATTTCACTCCTTCTCTTTTTCTCGAATTGGATACAATCTCTTATGGCTTATATTCTGATCGATCGAGGGAATTTCTATCACAATCTTAACCAATTGGCTCTGAAGGCAGGGAGCAAAGATCGGCTCGCCGTCGTCCTCAAGGACAATGCCTACGGCCACGGTTTGCGCCTGATGGGGGAGCTGAGCCGGGATTACGGGATTCGGGAAGCGGTGGTCGTCACCAACGATGAAGCGGATCAGATTTCAGATCTCTTCGATCATATCCTGGTGCTTGGCGATAGCCCGCGCCCCTCTTCACGCTGCTCCTACGCCGTCTCGGAGATCGGGCTGCTGCGCTGGATCGAGCCCGGGGTTTTGATCGAGCTCAAAGTCGATACGGGGATGCACCGCAACGGAATCGAACCGGAGCGTTTGGAGGAGGCTTTGGAGATCATCCGCAAGCGCAAGCTCCGACTCTTCGGCGTCATAACCCATTACCGCAGTGCCGACGAGCTGACCAGCGAATATTTTTGGCAGAAAAAACGCTTCGACGAGGTGAAAAAGCGTGTCATCGACGCCGGATTCTCCGAGACCCGTTTCCACTCCCACAACTCCGCGGCGCTCCTGCGCTGCCGAAACTTCGACGAGGATATCGCCCGGGTCGGGATCGCCATCTACGGCTACAATACCCTCCCAAAGGGCTTCGAAGGGGTCGAACTCAAACCGGTCCTCTCGCTTTGGGCCCGGCGCGCTTCGACCCGCAGGCTTCAAGAGGGAGCCCGGATCGGCTACGGCGGCGAATTTACCGCCGACAGAGAAATGCCGGTCTCGACCTACGACCTGGGGTATGGCGACGGCTGGCCGAGGGGGAGGGCATCGGAGCCCTATCGGACAGCTGAGGGCAAAGCAATCCTCGGGCGGGTGTCGATGGATTTTATCTCCGTCGAAGGGGAAGCCGATCGAATCTGTGTCATGGAAGATGCCCGCCGTGCCGCCCGCCATTTCGGGACGATCTGCTATGAGATGACGACGGCACTGATGCCCACGATCCCTCGCAGGGTGGTTGATTGATGGAAGGGAGGTTTGTTATGTCGAAAAAAGTTTTGGGTTGTGTGTTGCCGTTGGTTCTGTTGCTGACAGCCTGCACTCCCGGCCCTGCCGCCCCCCGACGGGTCGGCAAGAGTCTCTATCTCAACAAACGCTATATGAAATTCGAAGTGGACAACGGCCCCTCCTACCGGGATGTGAGGCTCTCAGACGGATCGGTGATGCACTATTGGCGCTCCGACTACGGGAACCTGATCGCCGCTGCCCTGGGGAGGGACGACAGCTATCCCGACTATTGTGAATTGGCGCTCAGGACCGATAAAAACGGGATCGTGCGCGAAATCACCGTCCTCGAAGAGAGCATCATCTGCGGGGAAGTGCTGAAGTAATGGCTCCTTCTGCACCGTGATCCATCCGATGTCTAAAAAAGTTGCTTCCCGCAGAGGTAAAAGCAGTATACTATCCCAAAATAGGATCAGAAAAACCCTGAGTATGAGTAAACCCAATGAACCAAAATAATGAGAAGAAGATACCTAAAAAAGTTCGTGCTATAGAGATTGACGTTCTCTGTTATCGGCCCAAGTCTCTGGGACCGATTTCAGAAGATATCCGAGGGTTTTTTGGCAGGGTTTTTCAGTCGTTCCAGAGTTTTGAGAGCGAAGAGGCGCTTTGGGAAGTGCTGAATGGGAAGGATAAGATGGTGCTGCTGATCCTCGATGCGCATGCCTGCCCGGATAACGCGCTTCTGCGCCGGGTCCTCGGGAAGATCTCAGCCGGCCCGACGCCTCCTCCGCTGCTTTGGCTCTATGATCGGGGAAAAGAAGCGGAGCTCGGAAGCTTGCTGCCCCTGGGGATCCACTATGCTCTGCCGGTCCCCTGGGATCGGGAGGCGGTGCGGATCCACCTCAAGCCCCTTATCGGCAGTATCCTAGCGCTAAAAGATCAGAAACGGCTACAAAAGGAGTTGCAGGCTTGCCGGCAACAGCAACCCTCTGGGCGTGAGGGGTGTATTGAGCTGAGAGAACAATGTGAAAGTCTCCAGGGGTTCTTTTCGCGGGAATCCAGAGAGCTCAAAGAGGTCTCGGACAAGTTGACTTCGCTTTCGGCGCAAATGATTCAAACGGGATTGAGTGAAAGAGAAAAAAAATATATAGCTTCGCTGCAGAGGCTTTTGGGGTATCTCGAGCGTCTCTCTATGGAGATGAAAAACCATACCGAGACACTTTCGTTGACCAACGATAAGGAAAAAAGCCGACCGAGGAATTTCAACATCAATAACCTTTTCGAGCAGTTGGCGGATTATCTTGAACGCAAAAATACTGTAGAAAAATTCTCTCTGATCTTCGATGTGGACAATTCCGTCCCGGCACAACTCTACGGGGATCCGATCCTGCTGGGGAAAGTATTGCACAGTCTAACGGGGATGATGATCGATGACGACGGTGTAGGAGAACTCGTGCTTCGCGCGTCACTGACCCCTGTTCCCGGTAAAGAGAAAGAGAAGATCCTCTATTTCGAGTTCTTTGGAAAAGCCCACGAAGGTCCATTTGATTTTGCTTCATTCCGGAAACATTTGGAATCTGGCACTGACTTTCGCCAGGCAGAGCAGTGGATCGAATTGATGGGCGGCGATCTCGAAGTCCCCAAAGAACAAGAGAACGAAGGGATGCTACTACGCTTTTCGGTCCCCGTTCGTCAGGAGGAGCGGCGCAGCTATCGCCTCCCTTCCTCTGAATGGATGAACAAACGCATTCTCATCGCTGTGGGCAATAACAGTGTCGCCGAGGCGTTGAACCACATGTTGGGTTATTTTCATTTTCCTCTAACGATAGCGAAAAGTGCAGAAGCTGTGTTACGGGAGTTGGACCGTCAAAATTACGATGTAGTCTTTTTCGATCCCGGCGACTTTCCCGAAAGGGATCTCGTTCAGCAGATCATTTCCGCAAAGAAAGAGGCCAAACTGGTTGTCCTCTCCGAAGATCAGGCCCGGGAGGAAAAAGTCTCCGGTGAGCTGCTCCCTTTTATCGAGGCATTCCTCAACAAACCGTTTACCCAGGAGAAGATCTTTGAAGTGATCCTGGACCTCTTCGCAGAGGTCAGACTGGAGGAGACACAGGAGAGCCTGGGCATCCTCAAAGAGAATCTCTCCTTCCTCGTTGGCAGGAAAAAGATTCTTTTCATCGGAGAGAAGGATAGTGACTGGATGCTTCTCAAAGGGATGATGGAAGATACGGAAATCGAGATGACCCAGACTGAAAATACCGAGTATCTTTCGATCTTTTTACCCTCGGTCGATCTGGTGATAGTCAGCGGCCACCTGTCAGAGGACCCTTGGAAAAGCGTACTCGAAATCTGCCCCAAAGAGTGTACGGACAAAATCTTGATGACTCTGCTGGAGCCTACGGAGAGAAAACGTCAGGCAGAAGCCCGTGAAGCCGGCATCCCCTACATCATCCCCACCCCCATCGATCCGGAATATCTTTACCGTCTTCTACTCGAAGTATTCCTCGGATAGCCGGGAAATGCTCTAAACCCGAGATTGTCGAAGTCGGAGAGAAAGACTTTCTCCCATAGGCAAGAACACCAGGTGTTATCGAGTCGGGTAATGCGGTTTTGGAATATGAATGATCGAAACGGAACGAAGCTATAGGGATGTTGCATAATGTCTGCGGGTTATAAAGAATTATGGTCGATGTTTTTCGACGTGTAGTTTTTGAAAAAATGGTGGGTTGAGGGGAATCGAACATAACCTAATTATGGGTATTTTTGGCAGCTCATTATAATAAAGCCCCTAAAAAGGCCCCTAAAATCTTTTGCTTCAACGAAACCTAAAGGGGCTTTTCTGACGCTTCCGCCATACAAACCCCGAAAGCGTCCGCTATCTCTTTACCGTCGATAACAAAACCTTCCAGCTTTTCCACAACTGCCAGCGCCACCGCCGGACTGCCAGCAAACTCCTGGCATAGCTCATAAGTCGCGTCACGTAAAGTCATATTGGCGCCGTTAATGCGTTCCAGCTCCCGGTGAAACTCTTCGGGATCCTCGTCTTCCAGGTTTGTGAGGTCAAAACATTCCGGCTGTAACTCCCGGCTCTTCGCATTGATCCGGTTGAGTACTTCATTTAGCTGAATGTCGAAACTGGATCTTTCCCGTCGTTTGGCATTTGCCTTCCTTTGCGGATCACGGGAAGGATCGCGGATCCCCTCCAAAGCTTCTTTGACCTCATCGAAGATAAAAAGCCGCCTCTTTTTACCAGGCTTCCGGTGATATGGTATTGCTCCGTCTCTGACCAACTGGGAAAAATAGCTCTCGGTGAAGCTGGCGACCTTGCCCATTTTCAAGCGACCGACTACTTCGCGTGCCGTTAGGTATTCAGGCATAGTAAAACCTCCGTATTTCGGTAATTTTCACTCACTACGTGAGTGGCGTGATAGCTAAGAAAGTTTAAGCAATTTTGCAGATAGAAAACTGTCCATTTTCCGGGGTTCGCGAGCCCCGCACGCTCCTTCATCCCCAGAAGGACCCACTCCTACATAAAGTGATTGTTTAGACTTGGGGAACATTCACAAACTCTGCTTTTTCATCGATCGTTAGGGACTGTATTACCTTTGCCTTCTCCTCTACAGCTTCCGCCAGATGCTGAAGCGCTAAACTCATTTCATCATCCAGCCCCTCACCGTCGCCGGCCAATCGCCTGATGGCCTTGGCCATCCCATCGATGGAGAACACTGCCTTTTCAATCTCATTAAGCACATCATGACGCAGCAGTACAGCCACTTCATTCCCGTTGTTTTTGCTATTATTCATTTGTCATTCCTTCTTTGGTTTGATGAGGTCGGGCCGCTTCCACACGTCCCCGGCCTGCTTCACTCTGAATCTTCGGCTTTGTACGCCTCGATCACCTCTTTGATCTTTTCAAACGTAACGCCCAACTCTTCCAGGACCGCTTCACATCGATAACTTTGTTTGATCCGTCGATACAGTCGCGGCCGGGTTTTCTTCCACCGGCTGAGCGTCACGGGGCCGACACCGATCTCTTCGGCTATTTCCTTGTCTGGCTTTGTGATATCAACCTCCCGTTAATGTCTGATGGGGTACGTGGCTGATGCCTTCAACCCCTCAGCCTCATTTTACAGCCTTCCGCTTACAATGTCAAGTCATTATTATCAATATGATAATCGACACTATTTTATATTATTATATTGAGCATTTAATTATCTCGTTTAAGAATAGGGGGTGAGCCGCCAAACTCCCCCGGAATCTCGTTGAGTTATTCACATAACGATAACAAAACTTCCAAAATAGCCCCAAATTTTATCGATTTAAGGAAAGTTATTCACATCTGCCAAAAAGGGCTTATCTAATTGATAATAACCCCCTCTAATTGATCGAGTGGTTAACATAATGTAGATTCTCTACAAAAAGAAAATCAAAACCTTAAACATCGCCTGGGGGTCCCAGGCTTACCCGGCCCTCAGCTCTTCCGCTATTGCGTCCAGGGCGCCGGGATCCTCCAGCAAAGCCTCCATACTGTTCTCATTGGCCTTGACGTATTTCAGCGCTGCCGACCGCTTCACCCGCCGCCGGATCAGCTCCGCCACCAGCTGGGCGCTCGGGTCCGGCGTCTCTTCCGGCTCCTCTCTCTCATTCGATGCTTCCCCCTCGCTCCAAGGGTCCGGTGCTGTCTGTCCCTGGATCAGCAGCGCATCGATGTCCCGCTGCTCTGCTTGCTTCGGTTCGGGAGACACGTCGGCTTCGATCACTACGCCTTCCTTGTTGAAGCGCTCATAGTCCGGGACGGCGCCCTTCTCTGCCACATCGTCAACCCCCAGCGCTACGGTTACGTCCTGATCCCCGAGGGGCAGGCGCTTGATGTGACGTTTGATAGCGCTCTTGATGGCCATCTGTTCATACCATTCCCACCAGATGCCCGACGGTTTGCGTGGATCTTTCTGGGTCTGGCTCTTCAAGCGGATCTTTTCGATCTCCTGCTTCGGCATAACCTGGTAGAAGAGCTCCCCGTCCCGTGACTTGACCACGGTCACCACCTTTACCAGATTGGCGAAAGTCCAGGCGGGATCAGTCTGCCGCTCGTCAAAGTTCGGCTTGAAGTGCAGGCGCTCATCCCAACCGTCAACCTCGAAAGAAAAATCATCGACAGAGTAAACGGCATAGGCTTTCAGATGCCAGCCGATACGCTCCAGCATCGTGATAAAACCTCTATAGCCAATTTGAAGCTGGCAGACTGTCGCCCCGGTCTTTGTTTTGTAAGGGACAAGATAGGCCTGCCCCAAATTCGGATCGGGTAGAAGTTGCAGCACAGCGGCGGCTATTCCTGCCTCGATGATACTTTGGGGCGTGCAGCGTGCCAGGTTGGGATTTAGTCCGGCTGCCAGCAGCGTGGCGCTGAACTTTTTGGCCCGGTTCGGGTCTCCCATCAGGCTTTCGATCATCTTTACCCGGGGGACCAGCAGGCTCCGAAGCTCTTTTTCCTTTGCGGGTAGTTGTTTTGTCATAATCGCTTCCTTTCGTTTCTGAGCGTTTTTTTCTTATGGGGGATACCTGAGTAGCCCCAAATCTCTTTTGAGCGTTTCACGGCAATGCTGGGCTATGCTGTGGCCGCTTCCTGCTGTCTCCAATACCACGCCGGGAGTGAAATGGGCTCGACTACGTTGGCGCGGCCGGTTTCGCGAAACTCTTTGAGCGCTTGAAGGTGCTGTCGATAGTTTTCCCGCCCGGCTTCGATGGCGTCGGCCTGAATCTCGAAGACTCTGGCCAGGTGCGGGGCGTTCTTCTCTACGGCAACGATGATGAATCTCTCAGCAGGGAACCCCGCCAGTTCCAGGGCGTCCAGATACCAGGCGGCCTGTCGGTGATAACGATAGTCATAAATCGCCCGCTCGAACTCGTGGGGGTCGGTGCTTCGGGTCGTTTTCAGATCGACAACGACGCCGGCGGCCTGGAGGTAGTAGTCCGGGCGGCATTTGCGCGTCACCCCAAACTCATCATCTCTGACAAAAAAGCTGGCTTCCGCCATTCCGCCCTGGAGAATCCCCCCGGCAATGGCTCGGACGTTCTCCGCCATGTGTTGCGCTGTTTCCCAGTCGGATGCCGAAACGATGCTCTTCCCCCGGCACTCCTCTTCAAAAGCGGCCTTAGCCTCTTTGTAGGCCTTGCTGTTCTTATTGAGGCGGCACCCCTCGAAGCCCTCTTCCGCGTATTGGTCTTCCAGGGTCTCGGGCTCCAAAACCATCGCGTGCAGCAGCGTTCCGAAATCGAATTGGCTTCCCTCCAGTCGAAAGCGCTCCCGGTTGAGATAGTGCAGCGGCGAAACCTCCAGCAGCCTGAAATCGCTTGAGCTGATCCCGTCTGCCGCGTGATACTCCTCATTTGTCATTCGTCTTGGATTTTCCATTATGATCCTTTGTGTATTTTCTCCACCGGCCGGATGGGTCTGAAGGCGCCGTGACGCCCTCAAATCAACCCGGCTTTCATCAGCGCTTCCCGGACCTCATCGGCTCCATGAGCTACGAAGGCAACCCCGCCCGCCTCTTTGATCCTTTGCAGGTGAAGATCCTGGAGCTTTGTCGCCTCTTTTCCCGGCACCTTCACTTCGATGGCAACGAAACGCCCATTCACACAAGCCAGGATGTCCGGGATTCCCGCCCGGTTACCTGTGACGATCTTTGCCGGATAGGCGCCAATATCTTTCAGGAATCTCAGAATGCGTTTCTGGATCTTCTGCTCAGTCATTTATCCCGCTCCATTCTCATTCTGAAAAATCGATAGGCATTATCGATAGTCAAATCATCCCTACGATCCAATCCTCTCCTTACCGAGATCCGATACCTGCCTAAATCCTCAACCGGTTTGACTCCTACGCTTCCCTTCCTCTTATTCAGCAAAAATTCGATGAACATCTCAAAATTCTCTTTCGCGTATCGAATCGCTTGAGAGGTCGGATCGTCGAAATCCGTGTAAACTCCCCCATCATCATCAATTTGTTGAAGTTCTAATATTGTGGGTGCAGATTTTGCACCACCCCGTGCAGATTTTGCACTACACCCAACCCCTTCGTTTTTCGCGAAATTCCAATAGCTTCCCAATGCGTAACGGTTGAATGTTGCGGCACCGCTTGACTTCTTTTGATGATGAACGGAAATCATCCTTTTCCTTTGGAGGGTCTTGATGGTCTCTATAACTGTCCGGCGACTCATCCCCGTGGCCTCTGAAAATTGGCTGTAACTGATCCCGTCACTCCGTTTTTGAAATCCGATTGTCTGCCTCACTATGTGCATAATGATCCGAAATTCTGCCGGTGTAAGCGTCGGATCATCCAGGATCGCACTGGGGACTTTGATATAATGCTCTGTGTGTATTTCCTCCATCGCATCAGCCTGTCCACTGTCCGGTGAACATCCGGGCTTTGAAATCCATGTGCTTGAGTGCGACTGCCTGATAAACGGCCTCCGAAACATTCCCCCGGCTTAAAAGAATGTGAACGTTTATCGGGCTCTTCCTCTGCTTCGATGCCTGCCGTGCGTTGCGCTGCTGAAAGCGTGCTGTCGAATAATCCAGACTGGCCACGATGAGGTGCTCAATATGTGAAAGCTCCACCCCTTCGGCATGGGCGTGGGAGCTGAGGATCATCGCCTTTTTGAACTCCCGCTCGAAAATCCGACGCTGTCCGACCCAACGGCACATAATCGCTACATCCTCACTGTCGCCCCATCGTTTTTTGATGTATTCAGCCATTTCCCGTTCCCCCGTGTCGTGGTAGTCCAAACCGACCTTTAGACACCCACATTCAAGCTGATAACAGCCGTTGACCAACCCTATGGGGGTATCGGCCGCAAATACGACACCACCCGGCAGCCTGAGCACCCTGTCGCGCTTGAGCATCTCGATGAGCGCCTGAGTCCGGGGGCTCAGCGTCACATAGTGGGGAACGACCTTCGGGCGGTAGCGGAAGCCCAGCTCATCCCGAGTAATCTGGAGCAAATAGGGGCGGATTTGATCCATAACCTTTTCACTCTTCGCCTGGCTGTAATCGTTGATGATCCGTCCCATGATCTGGCGCTGCCTCTTCCATACAAATACCCGCGCCCACTGATAGAAATTTGTGAAAGCACTAAAGGGGTGAGCAGCGAAGATCCAGAGCGGGTGAAACCACTGGGAAGCACTCTCCGGCGCCGGTGTGGCACTAATCAGGACCGCCGGAAGCTCCCCCCAACGTTCCCGGATGATCTTCGCTTTGGCCGGACTCTTCGGATAGCTACTAATCGCATAGTGGAATTCATCGATAACGATGAGGTCAAAATCCCCCTCAACCTTGTGTAGCCGCTCGTAATTGACAACGGTATAGGCCTTCCGGGTTCCATACTTCTCCAGATCGCCCTCAATCCCGCCTATGGCCGCCTTTTTCGTGATCCAGAGCACGCGCCGGACCCCATTCAGCCCCTCGATAGCGTCAATAACCGCTAATGTCTTCCCAGACCGTTCCGGGGCGTGCAGGATTGCCAGCCGTCGGGACCTTAGCCGATCCCGTAGAGCGGAAGAGATTCGGCCCTGATGCTCATATAGTTCGATGCTCATCTGTCGGCTCATGGCTGGACCGTACGGGTCGCTTTGTCCAGGAATGTCTCAAGCTCCGCTCTTCGGATAATGGTTACCTGTTTCGAAAGCTTCACTGTCCTTATCTTTCCGGCTTTGATGAGGTTCCAAAGTTGCGATAAAGATATTCTGAGAAAGCGTGCCGCCTCAGCTGGTCTGAAGTTTTGGAGGTCTTGCAGATTCTCGGTAGGTTTTGAGTTTCGGAGTTCTTCCATGCCCTAATCCTTTATTGGTATGTTTTTATGTGGACAGTATGGCAGGGGAATAGGGCAAATTTGTACTGAGTATGTTTCTATTTTTCGACGCGGTTAGGATTTTAAAAAGATGGCAGCGGGATACAGTCTATGAGATCTTTCTTTTTCCTTTTCGCTTTTTTCAGGCTGTATTTTTCGATGATAGAACTGAGAATATCATCAAGATGTTTTTTTGTAGTCAGCTTCTCCTGAAAAAATGAATCTTCATCGAAGTGTCTGAATTCTCGCTCTTCAAGGTCTTTCTCTAATTCTTTTAGGTGATTGTAAAATTCTTTTCTAGAATTTTTAGCTGAATGTCTAATTCCGGATATACACATGGGTCTGATGTTGATCATATCTCCTGTCATATATTCATCTTCAAGAATTTTTTTCATCTGTCGTATTGTCTTTAAGTAGCTATCGATTTTTTCAACGGGTCTTTTAGGGTTTCTGGTCTCCTTCATCTCCCTCTTGAAATCATTTAGCCACAAGCCTTCAACCCATATCAATATCTTCGAGATAACAGCATATCTATCATTTGGTGGGATATCATCCATAAAGTCACCGTGAACGTAGAAGCAGTATATAAGCTCTTCCAGATGCTCGGTTTCTTCAGGTGGGAACCAAGACAGATCTGAGAAGAGCTGTTTTTCCATGGTTTTGTAGAATGGTTCATTTTTCATATCTGACCCCATCCAGATAATCAGCGTACCATTGCATCAATCCCCGCATAGGTTCTTTGTAGCTCGCCCGGTTATAGGAATCTTTGATAGCGTTTGGCTCCTTATGCGCTAAGCACGCCTCGATAACCTCTCCGGTGTAGCCGTGGCCGTCTCTTTTGTTTGCATATTCGTAGGCTATAGTTGAAAACATCGCCCGGAAACTATGAGGTACAAACTCATCTTTACTGTAGCCCATGCGCCTGAGTGCTGATATGAGAGTATTGTCGCTCAGCGGTTTGCCATCGCTTCTGAAGCTTGGAAAAACGTATCGGTTGCTAAGACTGTTCTCCCTCACCTCTTCCAGCAGAGTAACAACCTGATGAGGTAGCGGCAGGACAAAGGAGGTTTTTGTCTTCATCTTATGTGCCGGGATAATCCACTCTTTGGCCTCAAAATCGATCTCTGACCATTCCATGTGCCGGATGTTGTAGCTGCGTACAAACACATAGGGTAGCACTTTCAGAGCCATCCGGGTAAAGTAGTCACCGGTATAGCCATCGATGGCTGCCAGCAGCCCTCTGATATCCTTCTCTTTGGTGATGGTAGGATAGTGCCGCTTTACCTTTTTGCCCAATATCTCTTTGATCTCAATGTCTGTAATGATGTTATGTGGGGTGTATTCGTGGGTGACGGCGTATTTGAACACTTTGTTAAGCAGCATAGCAGTGCGTCGGGCCGTTTCATATAGCTCTCTATTCTTGAGTTCCTCCAATATGGCTATGACATCAAGCCGGGTGACCTCATCGATTGGCTGCTCTTTGATGGTGGGATAAATGTAGTTTTTCAAGGCCCGGCCCAGGCGGGTATGGTAGTTTTCGCTTACATGGCGTCTGTAGTCTTCAAGCCATTTCTGACTGATGTTGTAAAAGGTATTCTCCCTTTTGGCCTCATCTTGTCGGGAGCGGGCTTTTTTCGCTTTTCTCTCTTCGGATGGGTCCACTCCATTGGCTATCATCTTTTTGATCTCTTCGCGTTTCACTCTGGCGGATCTGAGTGAAACGGCAGGATAGGCCCCCAATGCTATTTTTTTCTCTTTTCCATTGAAACGATATTTCTGATACCAGAGTTTTCCGCCACTGCCACTTACCAGCAGGTATAGGCCGCCGCCGTCAAAGAGCTTGTAAGGCTTTTCTCTCGGTTTCGCCGCCTTGATCTCTGTGGCCGTCAAAGGCGCTGTACGTCGTGCCATCGCTACCCCCTGAATTTTAGGGGCCTTTTCAGATTGGTTTTAGGGGCTCTTTCAATAAAGGCCCCCAAAATAGCCCCTAAAAATTATATATTTGCGTATATCGGATTATATCAGTGTAGACTTATGATGAGGAGATAACGCCCGTTTATTGGAAGGTTATTAGGCTTGCCTGGATTAGTATAAATGAGGTATTGGTGGAGTTGAGGGGAATCGAACCCCTGTCCTGAAACAGCCAAGACCGTGACTCTACATGCTTAGTCGGTGTCGATAGTATCTCATCCTGCCTCGCTCGACACCCAGAGCTGCGCAGGACCAGCCTAAAAGGTTCATCGACGGCTTAGGCAGGCCGCCGATATAGTCATCGGTTGTCGACGCCTCGAACCCGGCTAAGATGACGTCGCCGGTGAGACGGCCCCTAAAAAGGGTTATGACTTACGCTGCGTGAGCGTAAGCGGGGCGATAATCTGTGTTGTTTGCGTTTATTTCGCGTTTGGGCTTGATCACGGAGTAGCCCGCTCCGACATGCACACGGCCCCGACTGCTCCAGTCGAAACCAAGTCAACCCCATAAAGAAATGGAGAATGGGAAATTGAGAATGGAGAATTCTTTTCCATTCCTCGATGATAATAACAGGAGCGTCTCTTTTTGTCAAGGGAGGTAGGTTGCAATTTGGAATGAGAAATATAGAAGATAGAAATGAGAAATTTTGGTATGCGCTGCTTTGCAGCGCTTTTTCTTAGCACGGATCATAAAATTTTGACGAGCATTCCGATGGCGAAGAAGGTGAGGATGGTGGCGCTGGCGATGGAGAAGAGGGTGGCGATCTTTTGGCTGAAGAGGTGTTTGCTCTTGTGGATCGCCAGGGGCATGAGGGTGATCCAGAGCACGATGGCGCTGAAAAGTCCCGCGACGGTGGCGATAGGGTCGAGCTTTTTGGCGGCGATGTAGGTGGAGACGCTGAGCCAGAAGATGACGGTGTAGGGGTTGAGCAGGGTCAGCGTGTAGCCTTTAAGCCAACTTTTGAAAAGGGAGATCTCCCTCACTTGCTGGAGATGGACCGGTTCGTTGCGCCCTTTGAAAATGAGCCAGGCTAGATAGAGCAAAAAGCCCGATCCGGCGAGCCCCATCGCGAGGGTGATAGCGGGATTCTCCATAAAGTGGAAGAGTCCGAAGAGGATCAAAACGAGGTAGCTGATGTCGGCGCTCATCGCCCCCGCCCCCAGGGTGACCGCCGAACCGTAGTGGCGCAGGGCGCTGCTCATGATCAGCACATTGATGGGTCCCAGAGGTACGGCGGCGCCCAGGCCGAGGAGGAAACCTTCGAGAAAGGATTGGAGGATCATTCCCGGCTCTTACGGTAATTTTGGTAGCCCCAGAGGAGCACCGCCACTCCTAGGAGGATAAAAGGCAGTGAGAGCCACTGGCCCATCAGTAGCGCTCCGGTGGCATAGTCGGCCTGGCGCATTTTGAAGACCTCCAGCACGAAGCGGAGGGAGAAGCCCAAAATCAGGGCGATACCGGGGTAGAGCCAGGTGAACTTTTCCGGATCCCAGCGGCGGTAGAGCCAGCAGCCGATGCCGAAGATGGCGAAGTAGCCCAGAGCCTCATAGAGCATCACCGGATGACGGGGGTGCTGGTCGTAGCGTTCGAAAACGACAGCCCAGGGGAGCGAAGCGGCCCGTCCCAGGATCTCGGAGTTGAAAAAGTTGCCGATGCGGATGAAGCCCGCCAGCAAAAAGAGGGGCACTGCCAGGCGGGCGAAGAGCCAGAGGAAGGGCAAGCGGTATTTGCGGCAGTAGAGCCAAAGAGCGAGGATGGCCCCCAATACCCCGCCGTGGCTGGCCAGGCCCCCTTTCCAGACAGCCAGGATCTCCAGAGGATGACTCAGGTAATAGTCGGGCTCGTAGATGAGGCAGTGGGCGAGTCGGGCGCCTACGACGATCCCCACGATCAGATAGACCAAGAGGGGGTCGAGCAGCTCCGGGTCTTTCCCCTCACGCTTGAAGATACGCTGCATCACCTGGAAACCCAGCAGAAGGCCCGCCACAAAGAGCAGGCCGTACCAATGAAGCTGCAAAGGCCCCAAATGGAGCAGGATCGGATCGGTATTCCAGTGCAGATAGGCAGTCGTATCGGTCACAGTTTCATTCCCGCTTTGAGTTTGCGGCTGGGGTTGACCCGCAGATCCTCGGGGGCGACGGTGAGCCCGGCGGCCAGGGCATCGAGGCCGTAGCGGCCGATCATGGCAGCATTGTCGGAGCAGAACTCCAAAGGCGCGGTGTGAATGCGCTTACCGTATTGGGCGCAGAGGGCTTCTACGGCTCCCCGGATGGCCAGATTGGCACTGGCCCCGCCCACGAGGGCGACATCGGGGATCGCTTCTTTGGCGAGGAGTTTGCGGCTCTTTTGGATGAGGTGGGCGATAAGGGCCTTTTGGAAGGAGGCGGCCAAATCCCTACGGTCCTGTTCGCTCATCCCTTCGGGACCTCCGAGCTCCTGGATCACCAGGCGGACGGCGTTTTTGAGTCCCGAGAGGCTGAAGGCGATCAGCGGGGAGTTGCGCAGGGGTACGGGGAGCTCGAATCGGTTTTCGTCGCCCTCACGCGCCAGCGCTTCGATGATGGGGCCTCCGGGATAGCCCAGGCCCATCATTTTGGCCACCTTGTCGTAGCTCTCTCCCACACTGTCATCCAGGCTCGTCGCCAGGATCTCCATATCCTCGAGCCCCTTGACCCGCAGGATCATCGTATGTCCGCCGCTGACGAGGATCACGATCATCGGGAGCCGGGTGGGCTTTTCGATGAAGAGGGAGTAGATGTGCCCCTTGAGGTGATGGACCGGAACGAGGGGGAGTTTTTGGAAGGCGGCGAAGGCTTTGGCCATCATCACCCCTTCGTTGAGTGTGACCGCCAGACCCGGTTCGTTGGTGACGGCAACGGCTTTAATGTCATTGAAATAGGGCCGGGCGCTTTCGAGGAGCCGGGGCAGGTCCACGGCGTGCAGACGGCTCGCCAGCTCAGGGACCACCCCGCCGTATCGGGCGTGTTCGGCCTCCTGGGAAATCTTTTTGTGCAGGACCAGCCGGCGGCTCTCGATCTCGGTCAGGGCGATGGAGCTGTCGTCGCAGCTCGATTCGATACTCAGGAGCATATTGGCTCCTGAGTATCGGGTGAATGGTGAATGGTGAATAGTGAATGGTTATGGTTTGCGTTGCCTTGCAACGCCCTTTTTTTAAATCCGTCGCCGGAGGCGACCCCTAAATTCCTCATTCCTCATTCCTCATTCTTAATTTGTTCTAATATCCAGGCCCATTCGCCGTAGCCGCTTTCGGCGTTGATGTGTCCGGCGCCGGGCAGGACGGTCAGGGGGATGGCGTAATGCTCGGCGATCTGCTCGGCCTCTTCGACGGTGATGTAGGGGTCGTTGTCGCTGACGATGAGCTGGATCTCTTTGGCGTAGAGCTGTTCAGGCAGGGGGCAGGGGTAGAAGGTGCTGATGGTCTCCAGCCGGGTATTGAGGCTGGGCATCGCCACGAGGAAGAGCCGTTCGACGGGGTAAGGAATCTCTTCGCGGTGGGCCAGGTGGAACCAGAGGGTATTGGCCAGGGAGTGGCAAACCACCGTATCGGGGCGGAAATCCTCCAGATGATGAAGCACTTCCTTCCGCCAGCGATTGAGGCGGGGGTAATGGGGATGCTGGATGAGAGGGAAGCTGACGGTGCCGTAATCTTTGGCCACCTCCGAAGCGAGCCAGGCTTGCCAATGGGGCCAGTCGGAGCCGCCCCAGCCGTGGAGTAACAGGAGCTTCATTGGAAGCTCCTCTTACTTAGTGAGGAGTGAGGAGTGAGGAGTGAGGAACCGAAGTGAATGAGAAAATAGAAAATAGAAATGAGAAATTTTGGTAGGCGTTGCGTTGCAACGCTTTTTTTCGTAATACGTAGCACGTGGCACGTAGCACAAACAATTTTAAAGACCATAACAATACTCCCTGACTTTCCGGTCCAGCGCGAAGACCTCTTCCAGAGTCTTTGGCTCTTCCTCTTCGAAACAGTGGAAAGTGTCGACGATCCGGTCCACCATCACGCCGAAGGGGTAATCCCCCCGGCGGAAGCCTTCCATCGCGGCTTCGTTGGCGGCGTTGAGGACGACGCCGAGTTTCGGCTGGGCCAAAAGGGGCTCTTTGAGCTGCCAGAGGGGGTAGCGTTCAGTGTCGATCGCTTCGAAGGCGATGGGGCCGATGCCCAGCAGGTCTACCGGCTCCAAAATCGGCTCTTTCATGGGGCACTCCAGGGCGTAAGCGATGGGGAGCTTCATATCCACACCGGCCAGGTGGGCGGTGGTGGAGCCGTCGGCGAATTCGACGAGGGCGTGAACGATGGAGCGGCGCTCGATGAGGGCGTCGACGGCGCTGTTGTCGAAGAGCCAGCGGGCTTCGAGAAGTTCGAAGAGTTTGTTGGCCATCGAGGCGCTGTCGATGGTGATCTTGTCGCCCATGGACCAGTTGGGGTGCTTCAGCGCGTCGGCGAAGGCGGCCCGGCGGATCGCTTCGGGTTCCCAGTCGCGAAAGGCGCCCCCGCTGGCGGTGAGGAGGAGGCGCCTCACACTCCGGCTGTTTTGGAGATACCAGAGGCCGAAGTGCTCCGAATCGATGGGGAAGATCCGGCTGCGGTCGAGAAAGGCGCCGGCGATGACCAGGGATTCCTTGTTGGCCAGGGCCAACTCGCGCCCCAGCTCCTGGGCCTTGAGGGTGGGGCGCAGACCCGCGGTGCCTACCAGGGCGTTGACTACCTTGGGTGAAGCGCTCTCTTCGAGCAGACGCAGGATTCCTTCCTGACCTCCGTAGACCCTTGGATGGCGGACCTCTTCGATTCGCGCCGGATCGGCGATGGCCACCAGCTCGGGCTGAAATTCGTCGATCTGCTCTTGCAGCAGCTCCAGATTGTTCCCCGCCACCAGCGCCTCTACCGGCAGATGGAAACGGCGGCAGATCTCGAGGGTGTTGACGCCGATGGAGCCGGTGGAACCTAGCAGGACCATAAAAATCCTTTGGAATTTTTATGGCCCAGAATTGAGAATTGAGAATTGAGAATTGAGAATAAACAGGGGGTATCTCTTTCGGACTTAAAAAAATTCTCCATTCTCCATTCTCCATTCTCCATCATTTTCACGCTCCCGTCATTTTCAGCAGAATATAGAGGGCAATCGAGGCGAAGAGGTAGCCGTCGATCCGGTCGAGGATGCCGCCGTGGCCGGGGAGGATATCGCCGCTGTCCTTGACGCTGGCTTCCCGTTTGAGGTAGCTTTCAAAAAGGTCACCGAAGACCGAGGCGGTGGCGGTGAGCAGGGCGATGAGGATCGCGGAGAGGAGGATCCCTTTGTGGCCCATCATCAGCAGCGCCCCGCCCAGGGTACCCGCGGCGATGCCGCCGAAGACCCCCTCCAGAGTCTTTTTGGGCGAAGTGGGGGAGAAGGGGGTTTTGCCCAGTTTTCGGCCAGTGTAGTAGGCTCCCACGTCGGTCAGGGCGACGATGATGAGGATCCAGAACAGAGAGATCATTCCGAAGTCACGGTAGAGCATCCAGAGAAAGAGCATCCCCGCCGTCGGATAGAGCAGGGGGAAGAAGGCGCGGATCTCCAGCCGTTTGTTGTAGGCTAAAAGGCTGCCGAAGATCGCCGCGGCGCCGAAGATGAGGTCAGTGGGATGGGGGTAGAAAAGGCCCAGGAGCCAGAGTCCGCCGGCGTAGAGATAGAGGGTGCTCTCCGCCGTGCGGAAAAGGCGCATCGCCTCGGGGAGGGCCAAAGCATAGACGACTCCCAGGAAAAGCCAGGTAAGGAACGTATTGTCGATGAATCCGACCAGGGCGATCAGCCCCAGGAGGATGAGGGCGGTCTTCCAGCGTTGGGAGTGTTCGTCGGGTGCAGCCATAGATATCTCGCTTTTGGGTAATATGACGCAATTATATCCAAGCCGAGAATAATTCGGCCCGTGGGAGTGATAGCGATGATTCAAAACAATCTGCTGGCCTTTTTCCGCAAAGAGTCTTCGACCGGAATTCTGCTGATGCTGATGACCCTGGCGGCGATGGCTGTGGCCAACTCCCCCTTCAAATCCTATTACGACGCTTTCCTCAATATCCCGGTGGCGGTGGTGATCGGGCATCTGAGCATCGCCAAGCCTCTGCTGCTCTGGATCAACGACGGGCTGATGGCAATCTTCTTCTTTATGGTGGGATTGGAGATCAAGCGGGAGCTCCTCGACGGAGAGCTCAAAGACCCCAGAAAGGTGGCGGTCCCCGCCCTGGCGGCTGTGGGCGGGATGCTGATGCCGGCGCTCTTCTATTCCCTCTTCAACTGGGGGAACGAAGCGGCGATGAAGGGCTGGGCGATCCCTTCGGCCACCGACATCGCCTTTGCCCTGGGGATCCTCTCGCTCCTGGGCAAGCGGGTGCCGGCGACGCTGAAACTTTTTCTCCTCACATTGGCGATCATCGACGACTTGGGGGCGATCGTCATCATCGCCCTCTTCTACACATCGGGACTCTCCTATCTGGCCCTGGGGGTGGTGGGGCTTACCATCGCGATTTTATGGTGGATGAACCGGCGGGGGGTGACCAACAACGCCGCCTATGTGCTCATCGGGATCGTGATGTGGACAGCGACCCTCAAGTCGGGAGTTCACGCGACCCTGGCCGGAGTGATCCTGGGGCTTTTTATCCCTTTCAAGAACAATCGCAAAAGCTTTGAAGCCCTGGAACATTCTCTGCACGTTCCGGTCAACCACGTGATCCTGCCTCTCTTCGCCTTTGTCAATACGGGGATCGATTTCGCCGGCATCGCCCTCAGGGATTTTGTCGACAGTGTCACTCTGGGGATTATCAGCGGGCTTTTCCTGGGAAAGCAGATCGGAATTTTCCTCTTCAGCTGGCTGGCGATCCGACTGGGGTTGGGGCGGCTGCCCGAGGATGTGGATTGGAAAATGCTCTACGGCGTGGCGATCCTGGGAGGGATCGGGTTTACGATGAGCCTTTTCATCGGATCTCTGGCCTTTGAGTGTTCGAAAGATGCCTGTCCCGATCTCGCTGATGAGCGGCTGGGGATCCTGCTGGGGTCGCTATTTTCGGGGATCGTAGGATACTTCTATCTGCGGACTGTAAGCGGAAAGAAGTCGTGAAACGGCTCAATGATAAGTATCTGCGATGGCTGGTGACGACTTATCGGGTGCAGGCGATACTGGGGGTTTTCCCGACGCTTTTCGGGACGATTCTTGTCGCGGTTATGAGTACCGACGCTCCGGGCTCCGGGACAGGCTCGGCCATTCTCGGCGGGCTTTTTGCCTTTTTCCTTTTAGGGTTTCTGACGATCTTCGTCCCTCTTCTGGCGGCAGAGGAGCTGGAGCATTATCCCAAACGCAGTCGGCTCTTTTTCAATCTCTTCAATCTGTTGCTTATTTTTTTTCTCTTTTGGCCTCTGGCTTTGTGGGAAGCCTATGCCCTCTATCGTACTTTTCAGGAAAAATGAGCCCTATTCCCGGATCTCTACGCCCTCTTTGAGGACGGGGATCGTTTTGTATTTGTCGTATTCGACGCTGCTGCCCTCCTGGATCTTGACGAATTTTCTGCGAGTGTAGTCCACAGCGTAGTTGCCGGGGTTGGGGGTGGTGAAATCCACGCAGAGTTTGGCGGCGGAATGCAGCACCGATTCGGGGAGGTTCTGCTTGTCGGTGCGGATGATGACGTGGCTGCCGGGCAGGTCGCGCACGTGCATCCAGAGGTCGTTGGAGCGGGCCAGCTCCAGGAGCTTCTGGTTCTCCCGGGCGTTGCGGCCCACATAGACCTTGTAGCCTTCGATCCAGTAGAGTTCTCCGTCGCGCAGTTTCTCCTTTTTGCGGCGGGCACGGCCCTGTTTGGGGACCAGCAGTTCCAGCTCGTAGGGTTCTTTGGCTTCATCGATCGCCTGGAGGATATTATCGTAGAAGCGCAGTTTCCCCTCCAGGTTCTCCCGCTCCAGATGGATATGTTCCGCTTTGGTGCGGGCGCGGCGGGCTTTATTGAAATAGTATTCTCCCAGGCGGTTGCGGGCGACCCCTTCGGGTAGAGGGATCGTGACGGGATTCCCGTCGAAATCGTAGGTTTTTAATTCCCGGTCGTAGGGGCGGATGGTGTGGAGATTGGCCAGGATGATATTGCCCATTTTCTCGAACTCATCTGCCTCTTTTTTCAGGCTCTCCTCGTCGGGGAGTTGATGAAGGAGTCGGAGGGTTTTGTTCCGTTTCTTTTCGATCTGCTGGCGTTTTTGCTTTCGCAGGACCTTCAGCTGCTCTTCGGTGAGTCGCCGGTAATTCTCCCGCAGCCAGGCGATGAGATCTTCATCGAAGGCAGGTTCTTCTTTCGAGGTGGGGCGGGGCGGCAGCGGGGCTAGCTCGACGCCGGGTTTGACCACCCGGTAGGATTGGGCGGCGTCGATATGGTGGAGGGCTTCCAGGACCACTCCGTGTTCGTCGAGGAGGATGGCATTGCTGTGCCGTCCGGTGAATTCCAGCTGCAGGATTACCTGCCGGCTCTTGTAATGGCTGCGGGGCTGAACGGTGATGCGCAAGATCCGCTCCCCTTTTGGCACATCGGCCGAGAGGATTCGGCTCTGGGAGAGGAGCTGATGGAGCAGGGTATCGAAGGGGGCGTTGTAATCCTGGGCCGGGCGGCGGGAAGGCCCCAGATAGACGGTGGAGCGCCCCCGGGTCATATCGAAAAAGAGGCTCTCCTTCTCTCCCAGGTTGAGCTCGATGGTGTTATTACTGCTGCGCCGGGCTTTTTTGATGTGGTGATGGCGGTTGAGGTATTGGGCGATCGCTTTGAGTTGGGCGTGTGTCATAGGGGGATTTTAGCACAGAAAAAGTGGGTAGTGTGTAGTGGGTAGTGCGTAGAGAAGAGTAAAAAATTTGGGTTCACGTTTACTTGATAATGTTTTTTTCAGCAAATTTGTCAAAAAGCTTTTTCACTTGACAAGATTGACACCTTGTGTCAAACAACCCACAACCCACTACCCACTCGAAAGATTCGATATAATCGCGGAAAAATAATTCGTGCCGCCTTCAGAAAAAGCCGCGGCATTTCAAGGATATTTTATGGGACAGACTATTAGCGAAAAGATCTTTTCCGAACACGCCGGCCGGCCGGTCAAGGCCGGTGAGATCGTCCGTGTCGATATCGATATGGTCATCGGAAACGACATCACCACCCCCATCTCCATCCGCGCCTTCGAAGAGAGCGGCGCCAAAGAGCTGGCCAATCCCGACGGATTCGCCATCGTGATGGACCACTACATCCCCGCCAAGGATATCGCCAGTGCCAACCAGGCGAAGATCAGCCGGGATTTCGCCCTCAAACATAACCTCAAATACTTCTTCGATGAGAAGGATATGGGGATCGAGCATGCCCTGCTGCCCGAAAAAGGGCTGGTGGTCCCCGGCGACGTGATCATCGGTGCCGACAGCCACACCTGTACCCACGGGGCGCTGGGAGCCTTCAGCACCGGAATGGGAAGCACCGACATCAGCTTCGCCATCATCACCGGGGGCAACTGGTTCAAAGTCCCCGAGACCATCAAAGTGGAGCTGGTGGGCAAGCCCGGTCCCCATATCTACGGCAAGGATATCATCCTGGAAGTGATCCGCATCCTGGGTGTCGACGGCGCGCTATACAAGGCTCTGGAGTTCACCGGCGACACGCTGAAATATCTGAGTATGGACGACCGCTTCAGCATCTGCAATATGGCCATCGAAGCGGGAGCCAAGAACGGCATCATCGCCGTAGACGACATCACCCTGGAGTATCTGGAAGAGCGCAAGAAGGTCAATGGCGGCCTGCGTGCCGAGCCTAAAATCCACACCTCCGATCCCGACGCCGAGTATTGCCAGAGCATCACTATCGATGTGGAGAAGCTCTCTCCCGTCATCGCCTACCCCTTCCTCCCCAGCAACGGCAAGCCCGTCGAGCAGGCGGTGGCGGACAGGATCAAGATCGATCAGGTGATGATCGGCTCCTGCACCAACGGCCGCCTGGAAGACCTGCGCATCGCCGCCGAGATCGTCAGGGGCAAGCGGGTCGCCCGCCATACCCGGATGATCGTCACCCCTGCGACCCAGCGGATCTTTATGCAGGCGGAGAAAGAGGGGCTCATCGACACCCTCATCGAGGCGGGGGCCGTGGTTTCCAACCCCACCTGCGGTGCCTGCCTGGGCGGTTATATGGGGATCCTGGGTGACGGAGAGAAGTGTGTGAGCACCACCAACCGCAACTTTGTGGGCCGGATGGGTGCGCGCACCAGCGAAATTTACCTGGCCAACTCCGCTGTGGCCGCCGCCAGTGCCATCGAAGGGTATATCACCGATCCCAGAGCCTGAGCAAAAAGCCACATCGGTGATCTTTTGGCGGCGATTTCGGCGGTAATTCGCTAAAGACTCTTTTCAAAGGCGTGTAATGCCTGAACACTCCTTCACCCCCTTTCCCTTTGCCGACGTTTATCACGAGAAGACCGAGCACAGTTGGCTTTCGGTCCGCAAGCCGGGCCACAGCATGGACTGGTCCACCCAGCCCTCCCCCTATAAGCGCTATTCTTCGGAGCTGCTTCGCGTTTCTTTGACGGAGGATAATCCGCTCAAACGTTTTCTCTACCGTGTTGCCGGGATTACCGCCAAGAAGAGTTATCCCGGGGTGGAGTATTACCTGCGCAGCAACCCAAGCGCTGGAGCTCTCTATCCCAATGAAGTCTATTTCCAGGCTCGGGGTGTGGAGGATTTTCCCGACGGGATCTATCATCTGGAGGTGGCGAGCTCTTCGGCGGTCTTGCTAGCGGAGATTGGTCAAGAGGAGGGGCTGGATGCCTATCTGGAGGATCGGCACAGGCGGGAGGGGCTGTTGCTCTGTGTCAGCGGGGTTTACTGGCGCTCTTCGTGGAAGTATCACGACCGGGCCTTCCGCTATGTTTTGCTGGATGCGGGCCATCTGCTGGGCAGCGCCGAAGCGGCGGCCCAGGTGGAAGGGACGGATTATTCCATCCGCTACCGCATCGATCGTGAGGGGCTCAACCAATTTTTCGGTTTTGGGCGGGAGGAGTGGATGCTCTCCTGCTTCGACAAAGCTGCTTTTTCGGAGAAAACGGTGGAAGCTCCCTTGTTTGCCCTGCGGAGCGTGGACCCCACGGGGACCTTTGAACCCAACGATCTGATCGAGCAGGGCTACCGCGAAACGGACCGGCTCCAAGGCTGCCAAGAGCAGCGCAGAGTACCAAAGGCTCCTTTTGATCCCGATGTCCTGGCTGAGGCGATCTACCGGCGGCGCTCCATCCGTGCTTTTACGGGGACGCCTATTACCCTGGAGGAATTGCACCGAATCCTTGACTGGGCCGAGGCCCCGGTGCCTTCCGACTGTGACGAGAGCCTGCATCTTTATATGGTGGTCAACAATGTTGAGGGGATGAAGCCCGGCCTTTGGCTGGGCGAAAAGCTGCTTCGGGAGGGGGACCTCTCTGGCAGGGCGGGCTATCTCTGCCTGGAGCAGACCCTGGGGTGTGAGAGAGCGGTGACTTTTTTCATTACAGGAGAGGGAAATTACCAACCTCTCTATCAAAAGGCGGGGCTGATCGGCCAGCGTCTCTACCTGGCCGCCGAGGCCCAGGGGATCGGCGCCAGTGGGATCGGGGCCTATTATGATCAAGAAGTTCAGGAGTTTTTGGGGACTAAAGAGAAGGTGCTCTACGCCTTTGCCGTCGGGCGGTAGATTTCGCTAAGATAGAGGCAGAAGAAGTGGAGGAAAACGATGAACCTAGAAGCGTTGAAACTTTACGAACATCTCCCCAATTACACTTATGATGATTACAAAAAGTGGGAAGGGGATTGGGAACTAATCGCCGGAGTTCCCTACGCGATGGCTCCCGCTCCTGTCAAACTCCATCAAAAGTTGGTGGGGATGATTTTCGCACAAATCGAGTCCTCATTGGAAAAATGCTCCGAGTGTGAAGCTTTGATCGATTCGGATTGGAAAATCGACAGCCAAACGGTGCTCAAACCTGATGTGGCCCTTGTCTGCGGTGATGAGAACCCCGATTTCATCTCCAAAACTCCCGAGCTGATCTTCGAAGTGCTCAGCCCCTCCACCGCCAAGCGGGACGAGGGCTTGAAATTCTCCATCTATGAGCAGGAAGGGGTCAAATATTATGTCCTGGTCTACCCCGACGCTTTGATGGCACGAATTTATAAAAATGATAATTTCCGGTTTGTCAAAATGGGGGAATGTGATACGGAGCGCTTCGAATTCAACGATTTGCGCTGCCCCCTCAGCTTCGATTTTGACTTTCTTTTCAAAAAGTTTCGCCGTTAAATTTAAAGCCGTTCAGTGCTTTCACCCGATAGCTCCGCACGACGCTCAGTTTTTGCCGAAGGTAAAGGAGACGGCTAAAAGGTACCCCTACGGGGTTGAGTGCTCCTTTGTCGCCATCGAGTGAAAGCTTCAATATGTAAGTTGGGGCAATGAAGGTGGATTAATAGTTTAGAACCCTCCGTTAGGATCGAAACCGAAGCCCCCTCCGAAATCGGGGCCGCCGAAGCTCTGCGCCGCGAAGTTGGGATCGTTGTATCCCGCTTTGAGACTCTCTCCACGCAGCTGCATAATGTCCCCTTTGGGATCGATGTGCTGGGGGCAGACGGCGGTGCATTCGCCGCAGAGGGTGCAGTCCCAGATGCCGTTCTTTTGGATTTTTTCCAAAAGCGTTGAGCGTTGAGCGTTGAGCGTTGAGATTTGAGAGGTTGAGCTTTCCTGCCAGCGCGTATCGCTGAGGTGGCGCCAGGCGCGGGTGAGGGCAAAGGGGCCGAGGAAGTCGGGATTGACGGCGTAGACGGGGCAGGCGGAGTAGCAGCTGTCACAGAGGATGCAGTCGGTCTGGAGGCGGTATTTCGCCTCTTCCTCCGGAGAAACGGAGTGCTGAGCGTTGAGCGTTGAGCGTTGGGAGAGATGGGGGAGAATGGGTTTGAGGGTTTCCTGGGCTTTGCTTTTGTCTACTTTGAGATCCCGCAAAACCGGGTGGTATTGCAAAGGTTCGATGCGGTCGCCGTCTTTTGGAATATAGGAGCAGGCGAGTTTTTCGCGGCCGTTGACCCGCACGGCGCATGCGCCGCAGACCCCGCTGCGGCATCCCGCCAAGAAGGTCAGCGTGGGGTCGAGCTTGGCTTTGATCTCATAAAGGGCGGAGAGGAGGGTTGTCACTTTCAAAGAGGCGATATCGAAAACTTCGTCGCGGCTTTGGCCCTCCTGGAATCTCTGAATAGTGAGCTTCATCGGGCACCCCCTGTGGAGGAAATGAGGAATGAGGAATGAGGAATGAGGAATTGTGGTATGTGCTGCAAAGCAGCACTTTCTATAAATCTTGCGACTTGAGGGCCGTAGGCCCGTGCTTGCGACTTGCGGCTTCTATGAAACATCAAGTTCTCCTCCTTTCATCCGCACCTGAATATGCCGTTGCCACTTCGGCGACTCTTCCGGAAAGTCGCTGCGGTAATGGGCGCCCCGGCTCTCCTGGCGTTTTAAGGCTGCTAGGGTGAGGGCCTTGGCCAGGGTGAGGCCGTTTTCATACTCCAGCAGATCCACCAGGGCCTGATTGTTTTCGATAGAGCGGTCTCCCGGGCCGGTTTCGGGGAGGCGCTCTTTGAGGAGTTCCAGATATGCCAGGGCATCCTCCATCAGCTCCCGGTCCCGCACCACGCCCAGGTCGTGGTAGAGGCGTTTGCCCAGGATCTTTTGCTTCTGGTAGAGATTGTAGCGTGCCGGGCGGTTCAGGATCTCCCGGATACGCTTCTGCGCTGAGGCAATAGCAATTCCGGCATCTGTTTCTCGGGGTTCTTTGGCATCATTGAGGGCGTTGCGGGCGGCCAGGCGGCCGAAGGCGACGATCTCCAGCAGAGAGTTGCCCCCCAAGCGATTGGCGCCGTGGACCCGGGCGCTGGCGCATTCCCCGGCGGCGTAAACCCCCTCCAGGCCCCTGACTTTGAGCCGCTCATCCACGGCGATCCCGCCCATCGTGTAGTGGACGGCGGGCATAACGGGGATGGGCTCTTTGAGCGGATCGATCCCGGCGTGGAGCTGTGCGAGGCGCAGTTCCTGGGGCATTAGCTCCCTCAGGGTCGCTTCGGGGATGGGTCGCAGGTCGAGATAGACGTGTTTGCCGGAAGCGATCTGCCCGAAGATTGCCCGTGCTACTACATCCCTAGAGGCCAGTTCGTCGGTGAAACGCTTCCCGTCTTCTGTAACCAGGATCGCCCCGGCTCCCCGGGCGCTTTCGCTGATGAGCACGGCGCTGGGGGCCATCGCGGTGGGATGAAACTGCACGAACTCCAGATCTTCGAGCACCCCGCTGGCTCTGAACACCGCCGCCAGGGCATCCCCTGTGGCTCCATAGGCGTCAGTGGTGTAGCCGTGATAGATCGCTCCATAGCCTCCGGCCGCTAGGAGGGTCGATCGGGCGCGGAGGGCTTGGATCTTCCCGCTGCGGTTGTGGCGGATCAGTGCACCGGTGATCCGATCCCCCTCCTTTAGCAGTTCCAGCAGATAGGCATCGGGGATGAACTTCACGCCCGCTTCGAGACAGCGGTCGTAGAGGGTTTGGAGGATCTTGAGCCCGGTGAAATCCTGGGCGAAGCAGGCTCTGGGGTGGGTGGCGCCGCCGAGGCGGCGCTGGGCAATCGTTTTGAGTGAGGAGTGAGGAGTGAGGAGTGAGGAGTTTTGGTGGGTATCACTTTGTGATACCTCTTTTCTTGAAAAGGGGACGAGTTGGCGATCGAGCCATTCGATGGTCTCCGGACCCGCTTCGCAGAGGGTGCGGACCATTGCTTCGTCCGCCAGGTCGCGGGCGGATTTGAGGGTATCGGCGATGTGTTCTTCGATGCTGTCGGGCTCAACATTGCCCAGGGCAGCGTTGATTCCTCCCTGGGCCATAGAGGTTTGGGCCTGGGTGGGCATCGATTTGGTGACGACGGTGACTTTGGCACCGAGGGTGGCCGCCTCCAGGGCAGCGGAGAGGCCGGCGCCGCCGGAACCGACGATCAATAAATCTCTCATGACGTTGTCCTGAGAGATCTATTGAATGAGGAATGAGGAATGAGGAATGAGGAATTTTGGTATGCGTTGCTTTGCAATGCTTTATTCTTAACATGTAACACGTAACACGTAGCACTCATCCTACAAACTCCTCAATATTTCTTACAATCCCTTCCAACAGTCTTTCCCGTGCCTCCAGGCTGGCCCAGGCGATGTGGGGGGTGATGAGGAGGCGTTCGGGGTGAGAGAGATTCAAAAGAGGGGAGTCTTCGGGGAGGGGCTCTGTTTCGGTGACGTCGAGCCCGGCGTAGAGTTCCCGGCGATTCAGTTCCGCCGCCAGGGCCGCTTCGTCGACAATCCCGCCCCGTCCCAGGTTCAGCAAAATGGCCCGATCCTTCATCAGAGAGAGTTCTTTAGCCCCGATCAACCCCCGGGTGCGTTCGTTGAGAGGGGCGTGGATGCTGATGATATCGCTCTGAGCGAGGAGATCACCCAGCTCCTGGTGGGGATAGTCGCCGGCGTGGGGAATGCCGGAGGTGGCATAGTAACTTACCTGGGCGCCGAAGGCCGCGGCGATTTTGGCTACTTCCCGGCCGATGGTCCCCAGGCCGATGATCCCCCAGCGCTTGCCTGCGATCTCCAGAAAGGGGCGGTCTAGATGGGTGAAGAGTCCGCCGCGGCTCCAGGAGCCCTCTTTGACGAAGCGGTCGTAGTAGGCGAGCTGCTCTTCAAGGTAGAGGAGCATCGCAAAAGTGTGCTGGGCGACGCTGGGGGTAGAGTAGCCCGCGACATTCTTGACGGCAATACCCAGCTCTTCGGCTGCCTGGAGATCTACATTGTTCATCCCCGTGGCGGCGATGCAGATCAGTTTGAGCCTGGGGGCCTTTACTATCGTTTCCCGATCCAGGACCACTTTGTTGGTGATGACCACTTCCGCATCACGGATCCGTTCTGAAGTCTCTCCGGGAAGAGTACGGGGATAGACGGTCAGTTTTCCGAAACGCTCTAGGGGAGTGAGGTCAAGATCCTCTCCAAGGGTTTCGGCATCGAGCAATACAAGATTCATTCAGTGCTCCTTTTAGTCGCTTTGAGTAACAAGTAACTAGAAACTAGTAACTAGAGTGGGTGATTTTAGCTGGCTTCTTAACAAGAAGATATTTGAACCGTTTGAACATTTTTTGTAAAAAATCTGCTATTCCCCATTTTCTTGTTACTAGTTACTAGTTTCTTTCCCCCTCATTCCCCCATCAGTGTCAGCACAATCCTCCGGCTGCCGGCGTGCTCCCGGTGCTCTAGCAGATAGATCCCCTGCCAGGTGCCGAGGTTGAGGCGGCCATTGGTGACGGGCAGGGTGAGGCTGGAGCCGATGAGGATGTTTTTCATATGTGCCGGCATATCGTCGGGGCCCTCCAGGGTGTGGCGAAAACCGCTCCATCCGTCGGGGATCAGGGAGCGAAGGAAGGTCTCCACATCCCGGCGCACGTCAGGATCGTAGTTCTCGTTCAGGGCCAGGGAGGCGGAGGTGTGTTGGAGAAAGAGATGGGCGATGCCGGTCTCGATCCCTCTGATTTCACTTTGGATAGCTTTGGTAATCAGGTGTACGCCTCTGGGCATAGGGGGTAGGGTGATTGTTCGTTGGAAGGTCATCGCAGTTTGATCTCCTCCCGGGGGGCTTCGCAGCCTCCGCCGCCGCTATCTACCGGATTGAGACTGCAGCCGCCCTCATCGGGATTGCTGTAGAGGTCTGTCGGGGTGTTGGGCATAGCGGCGGTTTCGCTCGGCTGTTCTTTGGGTGTTTCGAAAGTGGCAATGATGGGACGGTCGCCATAGAGAATCGTCGTTACCCCTTTTTGGCGTTTGAAGAGGATGGGGATCTCATCGATGCCGAGGGCTTTGGCCAGATGGCGGACGCTGGGATCGCTGACCGGAAGGAGGGTATAGTTGATGTGATGCTCGGCGAAATAGCTTTTGACCTTTTTGCAGTGGGGACAGTGCTCCGAAGCGATGAGGTAGAGGCCGTCTCCTTTGATGAGGGCTTCGTTGCGGGGGATCGCCAGGTCGCTGAGGGCAAAGAAAATCGCCAGGATCGCCGGCAGGGCGTAGAGAAAGAGATTGACGCGGCTTGTCAAAGCGATGAGCAGCAGTCCTCCATAGACCCCCAGGCAAAAGAGGCAGGGTTCGGGATTGACCAGGATCTGATAACCGATCATAATCGATTCGAAAGCGACGGCGGCATAGAGGGTGATGAAGTAGAGCTTCTCGAAGGCTTTGTTGAAAAGGGAAAAGAGCCCGAAGAACAGGATCGCTCCCACCGCTGCCATTCCCAGATAGTTGAGGTAGATCGAGGGGAAGCGTAGAAGCTCCCCGGCCAGTTTGCATCCGGTGGCGGAGCAGAGAGATAGGTGATGGAGCTTGAGCCAGGTTTCGTAACCGATATACCCCAGCAGAAGCAGAGGGAGAAGAACACGACTGATGACTTTCATTGCAACCCCCTTTCAGTTTTAATTAGAAATGAGAAAATAGAAATTTTGGTATGTGTTGCTTTGCAACACTCTTCATTTTGCGGGTGCAGCCCGCAACCAATGACCAATGGCTAATGACCAATGACACGCCGTCAGGCGTCACGCGTCCTCTATTCTATCGACGATATCTTGTGCTTTTTTCTTCGCCTCCTCCACGTCGTTGCCCAGGGCCAGGGCCACGGCCATACGGCGGCCGGGGTGGGATTCGGGTTTGCCGAAAATTCGGACGAAGGTATCTTTGCCGAAGGCGTCGTCGGGGACGGTGATCTTCGGATTTTCGCTTTCATTTTTGGCCTTGTAGGCGGCGCTGGCGCCCGGGGCGAAGAATTCGAACTCCAGGGGTAGGCCCAGCACGGCCCGGACATGCAGGGCGAATTCGCTCTGGCTCTGGGTGATCAGCGTGACCATCCCCGTATCGTGGGGGCGGGGAGAGAGTTCGGAGAAATAAACCTCTTCCCCTTTGACGAAGAACTCCACGCCGAAGATCCCCCGGCCTCCGAGGCCGTCGGTGACCGCTTTGGCGATCTCCTGCGCCTTTTTCAGCGCCGCTTCCTTCATCGGCATCGGCTGCCAGGAGAGGATGTAGTCTCCGTCCTGCTGGATATGGCCGATGGGTTCGCAAAAGACGGTACCGGTCTCGTTGCGCACGGTCAGGAGGGTGATCTCGTAGTCGAAGGGGATGAACTCTTCTACGATCAATTCGCTGGCGTCACCCCTTGCCTCCTTGGCGATCTCCCAGCTCTTGGGGAGGTCTTCGGGGCTTCTGGCGATGCTCTGGCCGTGTCCGGAGCTGGACATCACCGGTTTGATGACGCAGGGAAAGCCCAGCGCCTCGGCCGCCTCTTTCAGCTCTTCCAGGCTGCTGACGAAGCGGTAGGCGCTGGTTGTGAGCCCCAGGGTCTCGGCGGCAAAGACGCGGATGTTTTTGCGGTTCATCGTCTTGTTGACCGCTTCGGCGTTGGGGATGACGTGAAAGCCCCGCCGCTCCGCCTCGAAGAGGGCTTCGATGCTGATCGCTTCCACCTCGGGGAGGATATAGGTGGGCCGCTCCTTTTCGATGAGCTCCAGGACCTGCTCTTTGTCCTGCATATCGATGGCATAGGAGCGATGGGCGACCAGGTGGGCCGGGGCGTGCTTGTATTTGTCCACGGCGATCACTTCGATCCCCAGGCGCTGCGCCTCAATGGCCACCTCTTTGCCCAGCTCTCCGGAGCCGAGCAGCATAATCTTGATGGAGTCTTCTTTCAATGGAGTGGTAAAGGTCATAAGCGGATCCTCACACTGTTTGGGATAGTTACCGTGATTTTAGCGAAAAAAGGGAAATCGAATTGAAAATGGGGAATGGAGAATTGAGTAGAATCGAATCAAAGAAAAACGTGAATAGGTAAAAATCTTACTTGCGACTTGAGGGCCGCAGGCCCGTGCCTGCGACTTGCGACGGCATTAGAGCCGTGCTTCGTAGCGGCGAAGCATATAGAGCTTCTTGAGGATCTTCTTGCGGGTGGCGATCTTCTCTTTCTTCCGGCGCTCGGTGGGCTTTTCATAATGCTGCCGTGCGCGGGCTTCGGTGACGATCAGGTTCCGGTCGCACTGCCGCTTGAATTTGCGGTAGGCTTCCTCGAAGGTGTCCCGAGGGGAAACAACGATACCAGGCATACAAATCACCCCCTTTCATGTCCGGTTTTGCGTGTCGCTTGGACAAATTGGGCCGAATTATACCTAAAGGATCATTAGGGTTTGATAAGGAGAGGTTTGGGGTATAATTTTCCAAAGAGAATCGAAAGGATCAACCGTGCAGCGACTCTACCGCAACTGCTATGCAATGGACCGGAAGTGTTACGAAGAGTATGGCTTGACGGAGGATCTGCTGATGGAGCACGCCGCAGAGGGGATGGCTCGGCAGATCCGGGAGCGCTTTGACGCGGGAGCCAGGGTTTTGATTGCAGCGGGGCCGGGTAACAACGGTGCCGACGGGATCACTTTGGCGCGGCTTTTGCAGGGACGCTACGACGTGCGGCTTTCGTTGCCGCTGGGGGCGAAATCGGCGATGGCGAAACTCCAGCTGGAGCGTGCCCGGAAGGTGGGGGTGCCCCTGGCTGAGGCGGTTGAGGCGGCGGAGTGTATCGTCGATGCTCTTTTCGGTGCGGGCCTCAGCCGCCCCCTCTCCGAGGAGATTACGGCGCTGGTGGAACGGCTCAACGATCTGGAGGGCTTCAAACTGGCCTGTGACATTCCGACGGGGCTCGATGAGCGGGGGGTTCCTTCGCCGGTAGCCTTCCGGGCGGATTTGACGGTGACGATGGGGGCGCTCAAGGAGGCCCTCTACCTCGATGCGGCCAAAGAGTATGTCGGCCGGATCGAATGCGTCGATCTGGGGGTGGAGCGTCTGCTTTACGAAGAGGAGAGCACGACTTATCTGTTGGAAGAGAGCGATTTTCTCCCTCCGCTGCGGCGGGACCGCCCCTCGGCGCACAAAGGAAGCTTCGGTCACGCGGCGGTCTTTTGCGGAGAGAAGGAGGGCGCGGGGATTCTGGCGGGTTCGGCGGCCGCCCGCTTCGGCGCGGGGCTGACGACCCTGGTGATCCACGAAAAGCTCTCGGCGCCTCCGGCTTTTTTGATGCTCTCGACTACCGTGCCACCCCGGGCGACGGCTCTGGCGATCGGGATGGGATTGGGAGAGTATTTCGAAGAGGAGTTGCTGGAAAAGGAGGTGGTGGATTCATCTTTGCCAGTAGTACTCGATGCCGATGCCTTTGCCAAGCCGGAGCTGCTGCAGATCGTGCATCAGGAGAACCGGGAAGTGGTCATCACGCCCCATCCGGCGGAGTTCGCCCGGCTCTGGAAATATCTGATGAAAGAGGAGTTGAGCGTCGAGGAGATCCAGGAGAACCGTTTCGAGCTGGCGCGGCGTTTCAGCGCCCGTTTCCCCCGGATCGTGCTCCTGCTCAAGGGAGCCAACCCCATCATCGCCCACCTGGGAGAGCTCTATGTTAACCCTCTGGGTACCGTGGCCCTGGCCAAAGGGGGCAGCGGCGATGTGCTCAGCGGCTTGATCGTTGCCCTTTTGGCCCAGGGATACGAAGCGCTTGATGCGGCGATCCAGGGGAGCCTGGCCCTGGCCCTGGCGGCGCGGAGCTATGAGGGGGCGGACTATTCGATGTTGCCGACGGACTTGATCGAAAGGCTGGGGAGCCTTTCGAGTGAGGAGTGAAGAGTTAGGAATGAGGAATTTCGGTATGCGTTGCTTTGCAACGCTTTTTTTATTAAAAAAGGTTTTTATATGAGTGAACGATTCTCCATTCTCCATTTTGTATTCTCAATTTCTTTTCAGCGGAGCTTGCTCCGATGAAAAGGATCGTCGTTCTTTTCAGCGGGGCGGGGAGCAACCTTGCCTATATTCTCAAGCATCTGCACGGCAAAGAGGTGGAGGTGGCGGCGGCGATCACCAACAATCCGGAAGCCGGGGGGATCGCAATCGCGGAATCTTACGGCGTGCCGGTGGAGGTGATGGATCACCGCAAGTTTCCCGATCGGGAATCCTTTGACCGGGAGTTGGTGAAGCGGATCGAAAAGTATGAACCGGATTTGACGGTGCTGGCGGGATTTATGAGAATTCTAACACCGGAATTTACCGAAAAGGTTCGAGCGATCAATCTCCATCCTTCGCTTCTGCCTAGGCACCGGGGGCTTGACGCTATCAGGAAAAGTTGGGAAGACGAGCACCCCGAAGGGGGAGTGACGGTCCATTGGGTCAATGAAGAGCTCGACGGTGGGGAGCCGATTTTGCAGTATGAGCTGGAAAAAGAGGGCTTTGAGAGTTTCGAAGAGTATGACGAAGCGATACGCCGCATTGAAAAAGAGGCCCTGACCGAGGCGATTCGGGAGGTTTTAAATGGGGATTAAGGGGAGTGTGTTATAAAGCTTTCAAAAAGGAATGAAAATGAGCGATATCCTCAAGATCGGAAAATATGAATTTACCAGCCGGCTCATCGTCGGCAGCGGGAAGTACCCTGACTTTCAGACCACCCGTGACGCTACACTGGCCAGCGGCAGTGAAATGATCACGGTGGCGGTACGCCGGGTCAATATCACCAACCCCGCCGAAGAGAATCTGATGGATTACTTCAAGGACACCGACGTCAAATTCCTCCCCAACAGCGCCGGGTGTACCACCGCCGAGGAGGCGATCACCCTCTTTCGCCTGACCCGGGAGGCGACGGGGATCGACCTGATCAAGCTGGAGGTGATCGGCGATACCGCCAAGACCCTCTATCCCGACGTCATCGAAACCCTCAAGGCGTGTGAAGTCCTGGCCAGGGACGGTTTTACCATTATGGCCTATACCAACGACGATCCCATCGTCGCCAAGCGCCTGGAAGAGGCGGGGGCGGCGGCGGTGATGCCCCTGGCGGCGCCCATCGGTTCGGGATTGGGGATTCAAAACCGTTTCAATGTGGTCTTCATCAAAGAGGCGGTGAACGTTCCCGTGATCGTGGATGCTGGGATCGGCTGCGCCAGCGATGCGGCGTCGGCGATGGAGCTGGGGGCCGATGGCGTGCTGACCAATACCGCCATCGCTCAGGCGGAGAACCCCATACTGATGGCCGAAGCGATGAAACACGCCGTGATCGCCGGGCGGATGAGCTACAAGGCCGGGCGCATTCCCAAACGCCCCTTTGCGACCGCCAGTTCCCCGGTGGACGGGATGATCTTCTAAGATCTCCTATTCGTTGATTTTTTCTTTGATCACTTTCGCCATTTGGCTGACGGCTTCGATGCGTTCCGTCAGGGAGCGGTCCTCATCGAGCAGGATCTTCACGAAGGCGGAGCCGACGATCACTCCGTCGACCCCCTTGGCTTTTTCCTTTGCCGTATCGGGGTTGACTCCGAATCCTACATAGACGGGAGTTTGGGTCTGCTTGCGGATCTGGGCAATGACTTCGGAAAGCTCTTCGCTCTGGCCGCTGCCGGTGATCCCGGCGTAGGCGACGAGGTAGAGGAACTTTTTGGCGTCCCGGGCGATCATCGCGATGCGCTCCGGGGTATCGGTGGGGGCGATGAAGTCGATGAGATTCAGCCCCGCCTCTTCGATCATCGGTTTGTAGGCCTGTGCCTCTTCATAGGGGAGGTCGGGGATAATAAAGCCGTTGACCCCCGAGGCTTTGGCTTCGGCGATGAAAGTCTCCATCCCTTTGTGGTAAAAGGGGTTGAAATAACCCATCCAGAGGGTATCGATGGCAGGAGCGATCGAGCGGGAAACTTCGAAGAGATCGGCGATGCGGAAGCCCTTTTGGAGCGCTTTGAGGTTGGCGCTCTCGATGACGGGGCCGTCGGCGACCGGATCGGAAAAGGGGATCCCCAGCTCCAGGGTATCCACCCCGGCTTCGGCCAGGGCCAGCGCCAGGTCGACAGTAAAGGCTTTGTCGGGGTATCCGGTGGTAATGTAGGCGACCAGTTTTTTCACGGTATGTCCTGTGGGAGAAATTGAGGATATTATACTGATTTTGGATAAAATCATTTCAGAATGAAGAAGGGAGGTTGCTGGATGAGCATTCAATCGGCATCCATCGACAAAAAGGTCACCGTGCGCACCGTTCAAAAGTTGAAGGGGGTCGAACCGGTGACGATGATCACCGCCTACGACGCCCTGTTTGCCGGGATCTTCGACGGCGAAGTGGAGATGATCCTGGTGGGCGACAGCCTCAATATGAGTTTCTTTGCCGAGCCCGATACCCTGAGCGCGACGATGGATCAGATGATTTATCACACCAAAGCGGTCTGCAAGGGGGCCAGGCTCCCTTTGATCGTCTTCGATATGCCCTTCGGCAGCTATACGACGCCGGAGCAGGCTCTGGAGAATGCCGTGAGGGTCTATCAAGAGACCTGTGCCGAAGCAGTTAAGATCGAGGGAGGCCGGGAAAAGGCTCACATCGTCAAAAAACTGACCGAAAACGGGATCGCCGTCATCGCCCATATCGGCCTCAAGCCCCAGTCGGTCCGGGCCGAGGGAGGCTACCGGGTCCAGGGACGCAGCGAAGAGGAGGCGATGGAGCTAATGGAAGATGCCCTGGCACTCCAGGAAGCCGGAGCCTTCGCCCTGCTCCTGGAAGGGATGACGAGCGACGTGGCACGCCGGATCACCGAAGCGGTGGAGATCCCCACCATCGGGATCGGCGCGGGCAACGGCACCGACGGACAGGTACTGGTCTGGAGCGATATGTTCGGCTTTTTCGAAGCCTTCAAGCCCAAATTCGTCAAACGCTACCTTGAAGGGGCGGAGTTGATCCGGCAGGGCCTGCGTCAATATCGCGAAGAGGTTAAGAGCCGGGCTTTTCCTGATGATGAACACAGCTATTAAAGGGATTGAGGATTTTGGATTTTGGATTTTGGATTGAGAATAAGATAATGGAGAATTGAGAATTGAGAATTGAGAATGTTGTTTCTGTTTGTAGAGTGAAAAATTTCTTGTTTATAAAAGAGGCGTTGCAAAGCAACGCAATCCAAAATTCCTCATTCCTCATTCCTCATTCCTCATTCGGAGCTTTCTGATGGAGCGTATCGTCGAGTTCGAGCGTTTCGAGGGGGAGAGCAACTACGAGCGGACATTGCGGCCCTCGAGCTGGGATGAGTATGTGGGGCAGGAAAAGATCAAAAAGAACCTCCAGGTCTTCATCCAGGCTTCCCTCAAGCGTGCCGAGGCGTTGGACCATATCCTCTTTTTCGGGCCTCCGGGTTTGGGAAAGACCACTTTGGCCAACATCATCGCCAGCGAAATGGGGGCCAATATCAAAACCACCGCCGCGCCGATGATCGAAAAGTCGGGGGATCTGGCGGCGCTGCTGACCAACATCGAAGAGGGAGATATCCTTTTTATCGATGAGATCCACCGGATGAGCCCCGCCATCGAAGAGATCCTCTATCCGGCGATGGAGGATTACCGTCTGGATATCATTATCGGCAGCGGCCCGGCGGCCCAGGCGGTCAAAATTGATTTGCCCCGCTTCACCTTGGTGGGGGCGACCACCCGAGCGGGGATGCTGAGCAATCCCCTTCGGGAACGTTTCGGGATGCATTTTCGGATGGAATTTTACACTCCCGAGGAGCTGGCCAAGATCATCGAGCAGGCGGCGGACAAACTGGGGATTGGCATCGACAAGGATGCAGCCCTGGAAATCGCCCGGCGCAGCCGCGGCACGCCCAGGATTGCCCTGCGGCTGCTGCGGCGGGTGAGGGATTTTGCCGAAGTGGCGGAGGAGGCGTGCATCTCCCTCGAAACGGCCCGATACGGTCTCGACCAGCTGGGGGTCAATCACATCGGCTTTGATGAACAGGATCTCAAACTGCTCGAGCTGCTCATCTCCGCCAGGGGGCGGCCGATGGGGCTTAGTACCATCGCCGCGGCTTTGAGTGAAGATGAGGGGACCATCGAAGAGGTTCTCGAACCCTACCTGATCGCCAACGGCTACATCGAGCGGACCGCCCGGGGACGGATCGCCACTCCCAAGAGTTACGAGCTCTTTCGATTGACCCCTCCGGCTATGGAAGGGGGACTCTTTGGATAGGCGCACCCTTTTTGTCCTGATCCTCTTCTCCATCGCGCTATGGGGAGCGTACAGTATCTATGCACCCTTCCTCCTGAGTATGGTCGTGGCGGTGCTTTTGGCTATGGCCACCAGCAACCTGACCCGATATTTGACCCGGACCCTGCGCTCCCGCAAGATCGCGACCCTGGTGATGGTGTTGCTGCTCTTCTTGCTGATTTTGGCTCCCATCATCTACATCGCCACCACCGGTGTCGAATATCTGACCCACCTCGATCAGCAGACGATCCGGGAGATCTTCGCCAAAGCAAGGAGCTTGACGGAGAACATTCCCTATGTCAATCATTGGGCCGAAGAGTATCTCCAGGTCGACAAAGTTATTCCCTACCTCAAAGGGATCTCCCTCTACATTACCAAAATGGGCAGCAAGGGCCTGGGCTTCGTGAAAGATACGGTGATGGTCATTGCCTTTTATGCGGCAGCGGTGTATAACCAGGATCGTTTCATCGCGACCCTCGTAGCGCTGATCCCCGCCCCCCAGCGTGAGAGCAGAGAGATGGTTGCCGAGATCGCTTCGACGATGGAAGTGGTGATCTATTCCATCATCGTTACGGCGGTTTTCGAGGGGTTCCTTTTCGGTATTTTTGTTAGTTATTTCGGTTTCGATGGCTTGCTCTTTGGGGCGATCTACGGTTTTGCCTCCCTGGTTCCTGTGGTGGGGGGTGCCCTGGTCTGGGTCCCCCTCTCCCTCTACGCCTGGAGTGAGCTGGGTCCTCAGCCGGCCCTGGCCATCGCCATCTATTCGGTGGTTATGATCTCCATCATCGCCGATACCTTCATCAAGCCGATCATTATCAAAATGATCAAAGAGCAACTCCTCCATGTGCAGATCCGGATCAATGAATTGGTGATCTTCTTCTCCATCATCGCCGGAATGAGCACTTACGGTTTCTGGGGGATGATCCTCGGTCCGGCGATCACCACCTTCCTCTTCGCCGCGACGCGGATTTACTTGGTCTACAGCAGCGCCTTGGAAGAGTGAGCCGGCCGGCGGAGGGGCTCTTAGCCGAGCCATGTTATGATTTGTTAACGAAAACTGTAAAATGTGTAAAGACTTAAGAGGATAGATGATGAGTACGAACAAAATGAAGATTCTGATTATCGAGGATGATCCCGAGCTGGCGATGGTGCTCAGCAGCTACCTGAGCAAGCACGGGATGGAGGTTACGGCGGTGGAGGATCCCTATATCGGGCTTTCGACCCTGACCCAGAAGGATTTTGATTTGGTGATCCTGGATTTGACCCTGCCGGGGATGGACGGCCTGGAAGTGGTGGAGAAGATCCGGGAGCATTCGGATATTCCCATCATCATCTCCTCCGCACGGGACGATATCACCGACAAGGTGATCGGGATGGAACGGGGAGCCGATGATTATATGCCCAAACCTTACGATCCCAGGGAACTGGTGACCCGGATCAAAACGATCCTGCGGCGCACGGGAGGCCAAAAGAAGAAAGAGGAAGCTCTTTTCGAGCTGGACAAAGAGGGGCGGGTGATCCGCTTCAAAGGGGTTCCCCTGGAGTTGACCGCCGCGGAGTTCGATGTGCTCTCGATGCTGATTCAGCATATGAACGCGGCGGTGAGCCGGGAGCAGCTGCTCTATGAGAGTGAGCATATCGACGATGAGAGCTCCGTCAAGAATATCGATGTCATCATCTCCCGGATCCGAAAGAAGATTGCCAAGATCGATCCGAATCACACCTACATCCGGCCGGTTCGGGGGGTGGGCTATCTCCTGACCGACAAACCGACTGACGAAGAATGAAAAACGTCTCCGTCACCACCTTCATCCATATCCTTTTCATTATCGCCCTGATCGTCTTGGGAGCGACTTTCTACTATCTGCTCTATGCGGGGAAGGATCAGCGTAAACTCCAGCAGATCAACCGCTATAAAATGATCTCCGATACCTTCCTGACCCGCGAAAAGCTCGATGAGAACGGTACCGTTTTGAAAAAGCTCTACAAGCATTACGGATTGGAACCTGTCGATCCCGATAAGGTGAAAGATGAGATCGAAAGCGAGGGGAAAACGATCTTCAGCGGTCGTTCGATCTACGGAAATGTTCGGGTTTTCAAAACCCCGAAACACAACTATATCTATGTGGATCGCTATGACTATATGTTGATGCTGCTGGACAAGCATCCTCAGGATTACATCTACGAATTGCTCTTGACCATCGCAACGATCCTGGTGCTGCTGCTGCTTTTTATGTATGTGATGGTTCTGCGCAAACTCTATCCGCTCAAACGTCTTCATAGGCGAATCGAACAGTTCGCCGCCGGTGATCTCAATGTCAAAATCGACGAGATGGGGGAGGATGAGATCGGGAAGATCGGCCGAAGCTTCGACAAAGCCATCCGGCACATCAAACAGCTTATGAGTTCAAAAAACCTCTTTATGCGTAACATTATGCACGAGCTCAAAACCCCTATCACCAAGGGGCGGATCATTGTCGAAACCATCGAGGATCCGATGGCCAAGCAGGTCCTCACCAATGCCTTTGAGCGGATGAATGAACTCATCAGTGACTTGGCGGAGGTGGAGCGGATCACGATGTATAATTTCCAGCCGGAGCTTCGGGATACGACGCTGAAGGAGGTTGTGGATCGAACCGAGCGGATCCTGATGACCGATAAGTCCAAATATGAGATCCAGCTGAGCGACCGCCCGCTCCATACCGACGTGAAGCTCCTGGCCCTGGTGCTCAAGAACCTGATGGACAACGGGATCAAATACAGCCCCGACCATCACGTGCGGCTGATGACGGTAGGCAAGCGGATCGAAGTTCGCTCCGTGGGCGAACCCCTCAAAGAGGATCTGAGCTACTACACCGAACCTTTCAGTCAGGAAGAGAAACGCAGCCACGGTTTCGGCCTGGGACTCTATATCGTGGCTAATATTTTGGAGAAGCTGGGCTACGGTTTCCGCTACCGCTACGATAAGCAGACGGAAGAGAATGTCTTTGAAGTGATTATGGATTGAAGGATTTTTCAATCCTGCAGACAAATGAAGTAGAGTGCGGTCGAAGAGAGCACTCAGAGGGGTTTAACGACGTGCTCTTCGTTGATTGATTGGATCAACGGGTTGCTGCTTAGGGTTTTTAGAAGAGTAGGAGAGGCGGGAAAAGTAGCGCTCCCCATTACCTGGCCTTTTGTCTTGGAAAGAGTTTTGTAAATCGTTATGGAAAGAGCACCGTGCTCTTTGAGAAAGTGTTGAGCCGTGGGAATATCGATCCCTTTGACAAAGGTGAAAATGAGTGTCGTTTTATGAACATTCGATGGGGATGTTCTCTGTGTATCGATTGTTGTCTGGTGGCTGTTAGCGTCGGAGGCGCATCCGACAAGAAGCAAGGAACCACTCAAAAAAAAGAGGGAAATATGGGGCCAGCGAAGGGATCCGCTGAATCTGAATCCGGGCTTCATTTAATGCTTCCTATTTTCAAGAGAAGTTCCCCGGATTCCAAGCAAGAGAAAGGCGGCCAAGCTCAATAGGATACTCAGGAAGCCTCCTGCACTTCCGCCGCCGCTTCCACCACCATCGTCTGTAGAAGCATATACTTCGATCGATACCGAAGCACTGGCGTTGGCTTCTCCGTCACTGACGGTATAGCGGAGGGAGTCGTTGCCTATGTAGCTCTCCTCAGGAGTATAAACGATGTAATTGCCATCGATTTCAGCTTTTCCATGTTTGGGAGCTTGGCTGATCTCTACCAAGGTGAGTGTGTCGCCGTCTTCATCCCTGTCATTTGCCAATACCGCAATACGGACCGAGCCATTCTCCTGGACACGCGCCTGGTCATCTACTGCTTGGGGAGGATGATTTTCTAAAACATCTACGACAACGGTCGCCGTGGCACTGTCTCCTAGACTGTCGTTGATGTCGACACGAATGGTGTCGCTTCCTGTAAAGCCGTCATCGGGGGTATAGGTGAGGCTCTCATCGCCACTGTTGACAACGACACTACCGTGGCTTGCGCTGGGATTGCGAACACTCAGAGCATCTCCCTCTCTGTCGGTGCCGTTATCTCCGGCCACTTTGATGGTGACGCTTTTATTAACCCTGGTTTGAGCATAGGTTTGTTGCAATTGCACATGGTTGATTACCGCGGCACCCAGATCGAGGCGGCCGCCGGTGAGGACCTTTCCGTTGAGGTCAGCCAAATGATCTACATTGGCGAGGATGTGTCGCTTGATAATTTGGGCCTGGACCGACGCGTTGCTTTCGCCGGAGATCTTGGTATGCAGAGCATCCCAGACCAGGGCTACGGAGCCGGTCACGTGCGGAGTGGCCATAGATGTACCGTCGGCGTAGGCATACCGACTGACATTGGAGTCGTCACGGGGGTAGGTACTCAATATATTCTCTCCTGGAGCCGCCAAGTCGACGGTTTTTCTGCCATAGTTTGAGAATGAGGTGAGCTGATCGTTTTGATCGGTGGCGGCTACGGCGACAATATTGTCCAAATCATAAGAGGCGGGATATTGGGGATTTCGATCGTTGTTATCACCGTCGTTTCCTGCCGCGGCGACAAAAAGGATCCCCAAGTCTCCCAGGCTTTTGATGGCATTTTTCATCGTGTCGTCACTGCCGCTCCCCCCATAGGAGGCATTGATGGCGACGATGTTGACCCCGGCGTTTTTCAGGGTAGCTACATAATCGATCCCTTCTAAAATATCGCTCTCATAGCCGCCCCCACTCGGACGAAAAACTTTCACCGGCAAGAGTGTGACGTTCCAGTTGACTCCGGTCACCCCAAGGTTGTTGTTCCCTTTGGCGCCGATTGTCCCGGCTACGTGGGTGCCGTGATAATGTCCATTATCATCGACAGGATCGTCCGGCATGGGATCAGAATCGTTATTCCCGTCATTGTCGGCAGCGAAGTCGTAACCGTGGCAATCGTCGGTATAGCCGTTATCATCATCGTCAACTCCGGCATTGCCGTTGCATTCAGCCGAGTTGCTCCAGATATTCTCTTTGAGGTCGTCGTGGAGGTAGTCCACACCAGTATCGAGTATGGCGACTACGTAGTCGCTGGAACCGGTACTGACATCCCACGCCTTGGTGGCATTGATATCGGCACCGGGCGTTCCACTCTTGCCGTTGATCTCTTGTCCGGTATTTTTCATTGCCCAGAGTTGGTCAAAATATGTATCGTTGGGGGTTTGATTGAGATGGTAGATATAGTTGGGGTGGACATCAACTACATTGGGGTCGTTTTGGAAATAACGTATCAGCTCCTGTGTGCTCAGCGAAGATGAGTGCACGGCGAGGATACTGCGTCCTTCCAAGCGGGAGAGGGTGGCAAAGCGATGCAGTCTGGCATCGAGCCCTCTCAGTCCTTTTAATTGGGTCAGACTTTTGTACGTGACGATGACTTCGCCGGGGGCATAGGGTGCCGTAGAGGCGGCAATGAGGGGTGAGAAACTCAAAAGCGTTGCAGCCCCTATTTTGAAGAATAAGACACTCTTGGACATCGAAAATCCTTTAAATCTTTGAATGTAAAAAAAGCATGATAACAGAAAAAGGGAAGATGGGAGCAGGTCCCGCCTGCCCCATTGCTTTTTATTAAAAAATCGCGGTATTAATTGCAGAGATCATCAGGGAGCTCATCCGTACCATTGTATTCTGTAAAGCCACCGGCGGAATCTTTGACGATGACATGGGTGTGGTTTTGGTCATCCGCGAAGAATCCCGCATAGGCTGTGCCGTCTCCACTGATCGTTACATTCCCTTCGAAGGGCAGGACAGTCCAACCCGTATTATTGTCGTCGTCCATATATTGATAGGGGTTGCGCTTGATATCTTTGGTGGTATCCAGTGTCACTTTTCCAGCACACAAGCTGCCGTTGGATTCCCGATAAGCTTCTGCCATACCTCCGTTTATCGCGTAGCGGGTCGTATTCTCATCGAGCTCTTTCCAGTCCACAATCAGGTTATCTTCACTCTCGGCATCGTGTAGGCTTTTATTGTCTTCATTCCCTACCACATCATAATCTGCTGCAAAACCGTCTGCTTGGGCTTGGCCTTCCCAGAGATCGTTTTGATCATCGTACTCTTTAGCACTCCATTTGGCTTGGAAATTACCCTCTATCGCTTCGCCTTTTTTTGCGTTCGCATCAAAATCTTTTAAGACGCCTTGGGCTTTGAGGAGATAGACTTCCGTCTCCTCCGCCGTCATTAGTTTTCGACTCTCTATTTCATCCTCGTCTACCCCATTTTCTGTAGCATTCAACGTGAATTTCAAGTCGAAATTTCCAAACTGCTTGTAGTCGGTGATATTATCACTGCTATTTTCATCGACTTTAAAAAGAAGGTTTTCGGTTTTACTCTCAACAACAATATTCCCTGTTGTTTGATTGGCATCCTCGTCTTCGGTAATCGTTTTGGACTCTTTTAATGAGCCTTTTCCGTCAAAGTAGAATCTGGTATCACTTGCCGCCAAAGGTATATACACACGAGCATACGTCTCAGGTATGCACAACCTAAGCCAACGATTGTCATGAAATTCTGTCTCATTGGCATCACAATTGCTGCTGTTACAATTAACAGTCCATTCACCTTTACGTGTAGTTTTGCCATCTTCGATTGTCTCTGATGAGTTCTTCGTCATATGGACCTCTACACTTCCTCCTCCGCTACATTGATGACGGAGGTTTATTTCATCACCTCCCTCTAACGTACGTTCGATTGCCTCAAGCTTACGTACCGCAATTGTTTTGAACTTTTTGCCCAGACGAGAGTTTCCGGCAAGCTTCATTCCATAGGTATTTGCACTGGTACTATCTATAAAAACATCTCCATCCGCGATTCCGCTATCCAGTAACCATCCTGCCGTTGTTTCACTGTTTACAGTTGCCGGTTGGTTGAGCTGCTTAGGTTCTTCGGGGCCGCTTGTTTGAGCGTTATTGTTAGGGTTGCCGGCAGAACCGCCGCCGCCCCCACATCCCGTCATCATAACTGCTGCCGTGACAACGCTGATACCAATCAAAAGATTCTTTCTCATTCTTCACTCCTTATTCTGATTTACAAAATTAAGTCTAACAGCAGACTCCTTGTAAAAATCTTAAGAAATTATTCTTAATTCCATAAATTTTAAAATTTATGATTTGAGGGCTTCGATGATGTGAGCCGTCCTGAAGTCACCGTTTTCATATACCTTTTCTCATGAGAATCAACTGGTCGTTGATCACTGTGACCCCGAGGCTCTGATAGTAGGGGGTCATCTCCGGTTGGCAGTAGAGTTCAAAAGAGGGGACCATTTCGAGTCGGGGGTGGTAGAGGATTTTTCCCATCAGTGCCTTTCCCAGCCCCCTGTCCCGATGATCTTCGGTGACGATGAGGTCGAAGATGCAGGCTTTGAAAACAAAGTCGCTGAGGACCCGGGCGAAGGCGACGAGACGCTCCTCCTCATCGAGATAGGCGAAGAGAAGCGAAGAGCCTTCCACGACTTTTCGGGTCTGTTCCAGGGTGCGGGATTTTGTCCACCACTTTCGGTGGTAAAGTTGATGGAGTTACCGGATTTGAGATTCGTTCAAGCGCTCCGAGAAGAAGAGGCCGGGCAAATCTTCCAAGCTTTCTGCCTCAGGACTTTTGTGATGATTTGCTATCGTCGGAGGCCTCCGCTTTGAGGGCTTCGGCGATGAGTTCCACGGGGTTTTTGAAGACCACATCCACATCGGCCTGGTGGAGGGAATTGCTGATCTGCATCCGGCAGGCGCTGCACTCGGCGCTGACGATCTGGGCGCCCGTCTCGGCGATCATCGCCGCCTTGGGTTTACCGGCGGCTTCGGCCAGGTGGTATTTCTCCGTCTGCATCGTCACGCCCCCGAAGCCACAGCAGCGGTTGGGGTCGCTCATCTCTTTGATTTCGTAGTTCTGGCTGAGCAGGGAGCGGGGCTCCTGCCAAATCCCCTGGACCTTTTTGGCGTGGCAGGCGTCGTGGTAGGTCACGCTTTGGAGCATGGTGACTCCTTTGGCGGCCAGGCGTTCTTTGAGATCGGTATGCTTCTCGAGCCACTCGGTAGCCATAAAGATCTTTTCGTTGAGCTTTTCGGCCCGCTCGGCCCACTCACTCATCCCGCGGTTGCGGAAGAAGACGGCCCAGTCGTGCTTGATCATCGCCGAGCAGGTGGCTTCGGGGATGAGGATCGCTTCGACTTCGTCGATGAAACTCTCGAAATATTCGATGTTCTTTTTGCTGAGCTGCTCTACGGTATAGAAATCCCCGGTGAAGTAGGCGGGGGCGGAGCAGCACATTTGATCCTTGGGGATGAAGGCATCGATCCCCAGCTCTTCGAGGATCTCCATCAGGCTGTCGCCGATGCCGGTGTAGTTGTAATTGGCGAGGCAGCCGATGAAGATCGCCACCCGGCGTTTGCCGCCGTGTGAGACCTCTTCGGGGTATTTATTGAGAAAGCTGGTCTTGCCCAGGCTGGGCAGGAGACGGCCGCTTTTGATGATGGGCAGCTTGAAGCGGGGGGTCATCCCGCCCTTTTCGGGCTGGTCCTGGAAGCCGCAGGTGCGGAAGGTATAGCCCAGCTTCATCATCAGATCCATCAGCCAGCGGTGGCGCAGCAGCAAAAAAAAGCCCCGCTTGAACCAGGCGATGCCGAACTTCTCGGCGATCTCGTGGCGCACCTCTTCGATGACCATATCCGTCGGCAGGGAGTTGGGGCAGACCTCGGTGCAGTGGGTGCAGAGAAAACAGCTTTCGAAGATATCCTTGGCGTTTTTGTCCAGCTCCAGCTCGCCCCGTTCATAGGCGCCCAGCAGGTCGATGAAGCCGCGGGGGGAGGTGGTCTCGTCGGGGTTGATGAGGTGGATGGTGCAGCCGGGGATGCACTTTCCGCACTTGATACAGGCGTCGCTGACGGAGGTGTAGTGGAACTTTTCCATAGGATTTCCTTGCTTCAGGAGCGCCGGGCTCCTAGACGGTTTTGCTGAAACTCTTTTTCTGGCCTTCGTATTTGTTCATATAGGCGTCGAAGGGCATGGCGATGTTGCGAATCAGCAGGGTGCCGGTGGGATGCACCCGGATCGCTTCGGGGGTGATGCTGAGCAGATCGGCCTCTTCGAACTCCTCCAGCTTCTCCAGGGCGTCGGCGAAGTAGTCGGCGAAATCGATGCCGAACTCCTTTTCGACCCGGGGGATATCGACGCTGAAGTTGGCCATCAACTCCATAATGACGCTCTTGCGCAGGACATCGTCGTCGCTGAGTTCCACCCCCCGCTCGTAAGGCAGCCGCCCCGCGTCGATAGCGGCTTCGTAGGCTTTCATATCCTTGGTGTTCTGGGCGTAGTAGCGCTGCCCCTCCCCGATGCTGGTGAGCCCGATGCCGATGAGGTTGGCGCCTCCCTTGGTGGTGTAGCCCTGGAAGTTGCGGTGGAGCTCCCCTTTGGCGATGGCGCCGAAGAGCTCATCCTCGGGCTTGGCGAAGTGGTCCATCCCGATCATCTCGTAGCCCTCGGAGGTGAGGTAATCGATGGTGTATTGGAGAATCTGAAGCTTCACTTCCGGGCTGGGGATGGTGGTCTCGTCGAATTTGCGCATGGTCTTTTTGAGCCAGGGGACGTGGGCGTAGTTGAAGACCGCCAGCCGGTCGGGATCGAGGCTGCGGGCCAGGCGGAGGGTGTTTTGAAAGCTCTCCAGGGTTTGATAGGGAAGCCCGTAAATCAGGTCGGTGTTGATACTCTCGATCCCGTATTTCCGTGCCAGCTCCACGGCGGCTTTGGTGGTCTCGTAGGGTTGGATGCGATGGATCTCCTGCTGGACCTTGGGGTCGAAATCCTGGACCCCGAAACTGATGCGGTTGAAGCCGTGGCTCTTGAAGACCTTCATCTGATCTTCGTTAAAAAAGCGCGGGTCGATCTCCACACTGATCTCGGCTTCTTCGCTCCAGTTGGGGAAGTGCTTCTTGATGTGCTTCATAATTTCATCAAGTTCGAAAGCTTTGTAGTAGGTGGGGGTCCCGCCTCCGAAGTGGAACTGGATCACTTCCCGGGAAGTGTCGATCTGATCGGCCAGGAGTTCGATCTCCCGCTTGAGGTAATCGACATATTCGCTCAGCTTCTCCTCCTTGGAGGTGAAGACCACGTTGCAGCCGCAAAAGTAGCAGGCACTCCGGCAAAAGGGCAGGTGCACATAAAGTGACAGCGGCCCCGTTTCGGAGCGTAGCCGCTCCAGGTAGCGCTCGTAGCTGAAGGCGTCGCTGAACTCCAGAGCGGTGGGGTAGCTGGTGTAGCGGGGGCCGGGACGGGAGTAGCGGCTGAATTTTTCCAGATCGATGGTGCTCAAAAAAGTCCTTTTTTCCTAATGAGAAATTTCGGTTGGCATTGCGAACAATGCATCTTCACTATTCTCAATTCTCAATTTCGGCATCGTCGAAACGATGCTGATCCAACCAAACCATAATCCCTTTTTGGGCGTGGAGGCGGTTCTCCGCTTCGGTGAAGATCTCTTCGGCATGTTCTTCGAAGACAGCTTCGCTCACTTCGTAACCCCGGTAGGCGGGGAGGCAGTGGAGGAAAATGGCGTCGTCTTTGGCCAGGGCCATTAGATCTTTGTCCACCATAAAGCCGGCGAAATCTTTCACGCGCTGCTCTTTCTCCTCCTCCTGCCCCATACTGACCCAGGTATCGGTGGTGACCACATCAGCCTCTTTGACCGCCTCTTTGGGGTCGTGGCCCAGGATCAGGGTTCTACCGTAGCGCTCGGCCAGTTTTTTGGCCTCGGCCACCACCTCCGGATCGCACTCGTAGCCCTCGGGGGTGGCGACACGCAGCTCGAAGCCCATAATCGCCGCTAGGTAGAGCCAGGAGTGGGCCATATTGTTGCCGTCACCCACATAGGCGACGACGGGATTTTCCTTGCCGAACTCCAGCATCGTCAGGTAATCGGTCATCAGCTGGACGGGGTGGTAACTGTCGGTCAAGCCGTTGATGACGGGGACGCGGGAGTAGCGGGCGAACTCTTCGAGCTTGCTTTGCTCGAAGGTGCGGATCATTACCATATCGACCATACGGCTGATGACCCGGGCGGTGTCCTTCATCGGTTCACCCCGGCCCAGCTGGATGTCCCGGCTGGAGAGGAAAAGCCCGGTGCCGCCGAGTTGGTAGATGCCGGTTTCGAAACTGACCCGGGTGCGGGTGGAGGACTTTTCGAAGATCATCGCCAGGGTCTGGTTTTTGAGGTAGGGGACATACTCCCCCGCCTTGGTCTGCGCTTTGATGCGGATGGCGAGGTCGATCATCTCTTGAAGTTCGTCCCGCGTGAAATCTTTGAGCGTCAGAAAATGCCGCATGGCCTGCTCCTGGGTGCCCCTTCGGGGGGCACGTGAAAATTAAGGCATCTATTCTACCATAAGGGAGGGAGGCTCCGGATTAATTCGGAGTATTTAACTCCTGTTTAATTGGTCTATTGGTATATTGGGCATTGGGCATTGGGCATTGGGCATTGGGCATTGAGAGGGCAGATAAAAATTCCTAGTTACTAGTTTCTAGTTACTAGTTACTCAAGGAGAGAGAATGGGCAGACGGAATTTGAAAGAGCTATTGGAATCGGGCGGGCCGGGGGAGCTGCTTTTGCTGGGCAAGGGGGACGCTTTTACCTTTGAGGAGATCGAGCGCTTCTGCCGGCGGCAAGGTTTTGAGATCGTAAGGGAGTTCTCCCCTGCTGTGGTAGCGGTGCTGGAGGGGCGGCGGCTGAGTATGCCCGAGGAGCTGCTCAGCGAACAGGCCTACGCCGAGGGGATCGCTCTCTACCGCCTGGAGGATCTGGAGCGGATCATGAGCGAGGCGATCCGGCCTGAGGAGCTGCTGATGGCGCTGAAGCTTGGTGATGATATGGAGCGCCTGCTGAGGCTGCTGGGCAATCCCCATCTGGAGGATGGGCTCTTTCTCCGCCTTCTGGAGCTCTACACGTGGGAGGGAGAGGAGCTGATGGAGAGCGATCGGGACCGGCGGGTGCTGCACGCGATGATGGAGCGTTTTTTGGAGTTGGATCCCTACGAGCGGGACGCGCTCCACTCTCCCGCGACGCTGCTGCGCCTGATTCGAAGTACCGACAATCCCGATCTGATGGAGGCGCTGCTGCGTCTACCTCCCTTTGAGTTCCGCGGGCGCAGGGGGATGCGCCTGAGCATCGCCGAAGCGGTGGCCTCCCGGGAGATCCTCAAAGAGAGCACCGTTCGAAAACTGCTCAAGATGAGGGAAGAGGGGGTCCGGCTCATCCTGGCGGCCAATCCGGCCCTGAAAGGCCCTTGGCAGAGGCGTCTGCTGGAGAGCGGCGGTGAAGAGATCTCCGAAGCTCTGGCGCTGAACCCGGCTCTGGATGAGGAGCTCTTCGCTGATCTGCTGAAAATGGGGGGTGAGGTGACGGAGAAGTTGCTGCGTCATCAGAGCATTAGGCCCGAGCGCTGGAGGCTTATAGTGGAGCATTTTGCCGAAGAGGGGGTTCCGGAATTCCTGGGAGAGAATCCGGGGCTATGTACCAAGGCGGCAGAGGCGATGATTGAGAGAGGCGGTCCGGGGCCTCGGAGAGCTCTGGCGGCCAACGAGTATTTGCCCGAGGAGCTGCTGGAGCGCCTGGCGGAGGATCGGGAGCTTTGGCCCCTATTAGCGGGCAATCCCGCAATCTCCGAGGATCTATTACGGCGCCTCTACCGTGAAGAGGAGTCCCTCAAAGAGATCTTGGCGGCCAACCCCTCCACCCCGACGGAGCTTTTGAAAGAGCTTTTTGAGAGCGGGGAGTTTCGCTACCATCAAGCTTTGGCGGCCAATCCTTCCACGCCGATGGCGATCCTGCATCAGCTCAAGACCGATCACCGGCTCTGGCTGATCTTGCAAAAGAATGAGACCTTCGTGCAGGAGGCGAATCGGGAGATGGGAATGCGGTAGGAATGGAGAATTGAGAATGGAGAATTGAGGATGATTTTGGATTTTAAATTTTGGATTTTGGATTGGGAAAATTCTTACTTAGCACATAACACGAAAGAAGTTTCAAATGAAAGCGTCTGAGTTGACGGAACTTTTGGGGCGTTTGGTGGAGACGCGTCTGCCGGCCTTTGTTTGGGGGCCTCCGGGGATCGGGAAATCTTCCATCGTCCGGCAAATTGCCGAGGAGCGGGGCTTGGAGTTTCTGGATCTGCGCCTTTCGCTGCTGGATCCTACCGATTTGAAGGGGATCCCTTTTTTCGATCCCGAGAGCCGGCAAGGTGTCTGGGCGGCGCCGAGCTTTCTGCCTAAAGAGGGAGAGTCCCGAGGGATCCTCTTTTTGGACGAGATCAACAGCGCTCCGCCGGCGGTGCAGGCTTCGGCCTATCAGCTGGTACTGGACCGGCGGGTGGGGGAGTATGAGCTCCCCGAGGGCTGGAGCATCGTCGCCGCGGGGAACCGGGAGAGCGATCGCGGGGTGGTCTATCGCATGCCCCCGCCCCTGGCCAACCGCTTCGTCCATTTGGAGATGGAGGTTGCTTTGGAGGATTGGAAAGCCTGGGCCTATCGGGAGGGAGTAGTTTCGGAGCTGATCGCCTTTTTGGGCTTCGAGCCTGCAGCCCTCTTCGCCTTCGATCCCACTAGCAAAGAGAAGGCCTTTCCCACCCCCCGCTCCTGGAGCTTCGTGGACCGGATGCTCAAGAGTGGCCTGGAGGGGGAGCGGCTTTTGGAAGGAATCAGCGGCGCGGTGGGCCGGGAGGCGGCGGTGAAGTTCGTCAGTTTCCTTCAAGTGCGTGATCGCCTGCCCGATCTTCAGGCGATCCTTGCAGGAGAGATGCCACAGATCGAGGAAGACCCCAGGGTTTTGGCGATCCTGGTGGGAGGCCTGGTGGAACGGCTCAAAGATTCCACGGAGCCCGAGGTCCTGGATCGGGTCTTGCGTTTCAGCATAAGCCTGCCCGGGGAGTTTGCCGTGATGCTGGTCAAAGAGCTGCAACTGGCGGGGATCCGGGTGGAGGAGAGCGAAGCGTGGGGCGAGTGGGTGAGGCGGTATGCCTATCTGCTTAAATAACCGAGTAACGGAGTAACCGAGCAACCGAGTAACCGAATAATGAGCAGTTACATAACACGTATCACTTAACACATAGCACGTAACACAAAAACTCTTGCGACGTGAGGGGCGAAGCCCCGTGCTTGCGACTTGCGACTTCAAAATGCAACACGAAAGGAGCGTTGATGTCAAATCCGCTTGATGAGGCGAAGGCCCGTTTGATGGCCCGTTCTCCCTATTTCGGGCAGATTGCCGCTACGCTCAAGCCGGCGGCTTCGGAGGATTTGCCCACCTTCCGGGCCGAGGGGGGTGTGCTGTGCTACAACCCCGCCTGGTTCTCTGAGCTGGAGGGGGCGGAGCTGGAGACGGTCCTGGCCCACGCGGCGCTGCAGAAGGTGCTTTGGCACGAGAAGCGGGGCCGGGGGCGTCACGGAAAGCTCTGGCACCTGGCGACGGAGTATGCGATCAACGCCCTTTTGGCGGATAACGGTTTTGATTTGCCCCTGGAAGCCAACTACGATCCCCGCTACCGGGGGATGTATGCCGAGGAGATCTACGCAAGTTTGCTCAAGGAGCGGCCGCCTGAAGAGGTGGAGGAGAGTGATGAGGTTCAAGAACGGGAGGAGATGCAGGAATCGGAGGCGGCTCCGGAATCCCGTCAACAGGAGCGTTTCAAGACTCAGGCAGGGGAGTCGGAAACCAAGGAGGAGCCTACAGAGGGCGATGCTTTGGAGGCGGCCTTTTTGGAGCAGATTGCCCTTTCATCGGAGCGGGAGGGGAAGCTCCCCAAAGGCTTGGAGCGTCTGGTCCCCCGCTATTTTCAGCGGCGCATCGATTGGCGGGAGCGGCTGGGGCGCTACCTGGAGAGTTATCTCAAGAGCGGCTACAGCTTCAGCCCGCCCAATCTCAAACACCTCTATCGGGGCATCGCCCTTCCCAGGCCCTCCTCCGAGACGCTCCATATCGCCGTGGCCCTCGATTGTAGCGGTTCGGTGGACCGGGAGCTGCTGGAGCTCTTTGCGGGGGAGGTGGAGATGATCCTGCAGCACTTCCCCGACTACCGCCTGGAACTGATGATGGCCGACGCCCAAGTACGCAGCCACCGGACCCTGAGCCCGGGAGAGCCGCTGGAGTGGGAGGTCAAAGGGCGGGGGCATACCGATTTCCGCCCCGTCTTCGACTATTTGGAGAATGAGATCCACGAAAAGCCGAGGCTGCTGATCTACTTCACCGACGGGGCGGGAAGCTTTCCGGAAACAGAGCCTGCCTATGAGGTGCTTTGGGTGCTGAGCCGGGAGGCGGAGGTGCCGTTTGGGGAGGCAATTATTATGAAGAGTTGAGGGGTGAGAGTTGAGCGTTGAGATAGAAATTGTGTTACGTGTTATGTGCTACGTGTTACGAATTTTTCAATTCTCAATTAGCCCCTAACTCTTCCGCTTGATCCTCACTCTCTTGGGATCAAAAAGAGCGATCGCCTCTTTGACCATCGGCTCTTTGAGGAGCTCTTTGGGGTCTATTTCTTTGGAGGCTTCGCTGCTGCCGGTATCTGGGTTCATACAGCTGGAGGGGAGTTCTACCGCTTCGAGGGTGCTGGCGGTTTGGGCATTGTCGGGGAGGGCGCACTCCTCCTGTTCCGGCCCGGAAGCAGGAGGCTCTTCCTTGATGACGGCGGCGGGGCGCTCCTCAGCCGCCGGAGTTTTCACTTTTTTTTTATCCTCTTCGGGGGCTTTGTCCGCTTCTTTGGCGATATTGAGGATCTTCACATCCAGACCGAAGATCTCCTGGACAAACATTCGGATGATCCCCCAGTAGGTCACCAGGCGCTTCTTGTCCGCTCCCTGGGCGGTCGATTCCCAGGTGAGGGAGGCGCCGTCGAAGCTTTGGTAGCGGATGCAGCGCTCGAAGGTCTCTCCCAGATCGTAATCCCGGTCGTAGAGTTTTTCCAGCAGGGCTTTGAATTTGAGGGCTCCCGCGTCGGGCGCGGTTCCGGATGCGGGTGCGGCGGGTGCTTCGGTAGCGGGACTTGGCGTTTCAGCGGGTCGGGGTTCTTCGGCCGGGGCGCTCTTCGGAGGAGTTGCTTCGGCGGAAGCCTGGGGCAGGGTGCTTTGCGAAGCCGGGCTCTCGGCGGCCGGAGCGGGCTGCTTGCGCGATTCGGCTGCAGCTGCTGTGGTCGGGGCAGACGTCGTAGGAGCCGGGGTACTCTGCACTCCCGAGAGCTCCTTTTGCAGGGTGCGGATCATCTCATCGATCTCTTTGATGGAGAGGGCTTCCATCATTTTGAAGAGGGTCAGAGAGAGGACGAACTCCCCGTCGCTTCCCAGGAAGAGCAGTTCTTTGGCTTCCGCCAAAATCCGGAAAAAGCGATCCAGGATCAGGGGCGGGAAGCGGGGGTCTTTGGCGAAGAGAAGGTCCTTGAGATGCAGGGTCAGCTCATCGATGATCATTTCGGTCTCGTATTCGCTGCTCTCGTGGATAAAGGCGAGGATTCCCGCTTCGTCTTTGTTGAGGATCCGGTCGAGGAGATCGTCGAGCTTGGCCGGATCGATGATCCCCAGCATCTCGGTGACGGTGGGTAGGTCCACTTTCCCCTTGGCGTAGACGATGGCCTGATCCAGGAGGGTCAGGGAATCCCGCAGGCTCCCCGCCCCGCTGCGGGCGATGATCTCCAGAGCTTCGGGCTCATAGTCGATCCCCTCCAGGTGGAGGATGTGCTCCAGATGGCTTTTGACCAGCCGGGGCGGGATCTTTTTGAAGCGGAAGTGCTGGGTGCGGGAGAGGATCGTCGCGGGGAGCTTGAGGGGGTCGGTGGTGGCCAGGATGAATTTGACGAACTCGGGGGGCTCTTCGAGGGTCTTGAGCAGGGCGTTGAAGGCTTGGGTGGTGAGCATATGGACTTCGTCGATGATGAAGATTTTGAAGCGGCCGCTGCCGGGCTTGTATTTGGTGTGCTCAATCAGCTCTTTGATGTCGTCGATCCCCCGGTTGGAGGCGGCGTCCATCTCGATGATGTCCATATGGCGGTATTCGTTGGCCATAATGCAGTGGGGGCACTCTTCGCAGGGCTGGGACGTGGGCCCTTTTTCACACAGAAGCGCCTTGGCGAAGATCCGGGCGGTGGAGGTCTTCCCGCTGCCCCGCAGGCCCGAAAAGAGGTAGGCGTGGGAGAGCCGGTCCCCGTCGAGGGCCTGGGCGAGGGTCTGGCTGACGGTCTCCTGGCCCACCAGGTCGGCGAAGGAGCGGGGACGGTATTTGCGTGCGAGTGCCAATGCCACGGATCTTCCTTGAGTCGGTTTTTGGGAAAAGAGCATCTATTGTAGTCGATCTTTGCTTTTGGAGATATAAAAGTGACTCTGTAGTTCCAAATATCTTTTGTTATGATTGGATCTGCAAAAACGAAGGAGTTTCACGTGAGACTGGATGATATAGAAGAGAGCAGAAACGTAGAGGACCGCCGAAACAGCAGCGGCGGAGGGGGGCGGCTGTCGGCAGGGACTCTGATGATGCTCTGGCCGCTGATCAGGATGCTGCTACGGACCAAGATCGGCTGGGCGATCCTGGGGATCGGCGCCCTCGCCTACCTGGCGGGATTCAACCCCCTCAGCCTCCTGGGAGGAGGGAGTCAAGGGGTCAGCTCAAGAACATCTACAGCTCAGGAACAGCAGCTGGCGGTGCGGATGAAGAAGGTCCTGCGTTCGACCGAACAGGTCTGGTCTTCGATCCTGGGGAAGTATGGGCGACGCTACGATCCGCCGACCCTGGTGCTCTACCGCGGGGCCACCCGAAGCGGCTGCGGCTATGCCCAGGCCCAGATGGGCCCCTTTTATTGTCCGAGGGATAAAAAGATCTATCTGGATTTGAACTTTTTCGATGAGTTGAAGCGCCAACTGGGGGCTCCCGGGGATTTCGCCCAAGCCTATGTGCTGGCCCACGAAGTCGGCCACGCCGTGCAGGATCAGTTGGGACTCCTGGACAAGGTTCACCGGCTCCAGCAGCAAGCGCTTCGGCGGGGTGATAAGACCCGGGCCAACCATCTGCAGATCCCCGTGGAGCTCCAGGCCGATTGTTACGCCGGGGTCTGGGGCCACTATGCCCAGAGCCATCTGGAACCCGGAGATATCGAAGAGGCGATGAACGCCGCATCCCGGATCGGCGACGACACTCTGCAGAAACGCTCCCAGGGTTATGTGGTCCCCGACAGCTTCACTCACGGCAGCTCTCGTCAGAGGATGGAGTGGTTTATGCGGGGCTTCAAAAGCGGTGATATCCGAGCCTGCGACACCTTTCGTCAGCCCTGAGACTCCAGAAGCTCAAGACAGCTCGAGGCGTCCATAGGACGGGCGAAGAGAAAGCCCTGCTGGATCGGCAGGCCGATGGAGGTGAGGAAGCGGGATTGTTCCTCCCGCTCCACTCCCTCGACGACACAATCCAAAGCATAGATCTCCGTGATTTTTTTGATGACGCGGACCAGATCACCGTTTTGAGGGTCTTCCGGCAGGTTTTCCACGAAACTGCGGTCGATCTTGATCTCATCGATGGGGAGAGAATGGAGATAACGCAGAGAAGAGTATCCGGTTCCGAAGTCGTCAATGGAGATACGGATTCCCAGATCACGCAACAGGTCGAGCTGCTCCCGATCATCCCGGGAACAGGCCAAAAATTCTTCTTCGGAGATCTCAAGAATCAGTTGGGGAAGCAACTCCTGATAGCGCTTAAAAAGTGGAGAAAAAGCCGCCTGTCCGAAATCCTCTAAATAGACATTGACGGCAAGCCGGGGGGTCAAACCTTTGGCTTTCCACTTTTGAAGATCCTCTAGTGCTTGTTCCATAATCAGATGGTCGATTTGGTGGATGAGTCCTTGCTGCTTCGCGAGCGGCAGAAATTCTCCCGGGAGAGCGACAGGTTTCCCTTCCGGTCCTATCCAACGCGCCAGCGCTTCTACCGCCACAATCTTGGAACTTTCGGTATCGAAAATCGGCTGGTAATAGGGTTTTAAAGCCTTTTGTTTGATGGCCCGCTGCAGCGAATCGACTCCATAATAGGTCAGAGAGATTTGTTTCTGCATATGGGGATGGTAGCGGACGATTTGGCTGCCGGAGAGAGATTTGGCGTGGGCCAGTGCTGTACTGGCACCGCTGATCAGTGTGCTGATATCCCGGGTGTCTTCAGGATAATGGATCACCCCTACGTTGAAACGTAAAGTAACTGTTTGACCCTCGATCTGCATCGGCAGATCGAAGAGCTGTTGTCTCAGCCGCTCGAACAACCCTCCGGTCTCCTGTAGTCGGGGAATGAGGAGGACAAATTCATCGGCACCGTAGCGGTAGACATTAGTTGAGCCCGCCAACTCTTCGAGCTGTTTGGCGAGACGGACAAGGATTGCATCTCCGAAATGGTGTCCGAAGAGGTTGTTGATCGTACCGAAATTTTCGACATTGACGAAAAGCAATACAAAGGATTCACCCTCTCCGATCTCCCGAGTTAAACGGAGATGGAGTGCGTGACGGTTGGGAAGTCGTGTCAGGGGATCGAAATTTTCTAAAAAAGCGCTCCGGTTCTTTTCCTGAAGAAGATCCTGCTCCACCTGCTTTCTTTTGGTGATATCCAGCACGACTCCGATGAGTTTGATCGGTTTTTCTTCGCTGTCGTAGAGGAGGTAGCCTTTTTCGTGGACCCAGACGGTACGTCCGTCACGTAGATGAATTTCGTGCTGAAGATCGTAATATTTTTTTTCGCCGCTGAGGACCCGGGAAATCTCCTCTTCGACCAGACGCCGGGTCTGCTCGTCGAGAACAGAGAGAAAGAGTTCGAAACTTCCCTTTTCCTTTTCTCCCAAGCCGTAGATCGTACGTTTGCGGGGGCTCCAGTAGGTTGTGTCGTTGCGGATATCCCATTTCCAGTAACCGATTTCACCGACCTCTTCCGTCAATCTCCAGAGCTCTTCGAATTCCCGCGGGTCTATCATCCCCTTTTGCATCTAGGATCCTTCCATTGCTTAGATTATATTGTATCCTAATTTACCCGGGCAAATCCTCTCGGACCGCAGTCCGGTTTCTATGAGCTGTCTCAAATCCTCCATAGGGTATAATCCCTTCAATTTCACCGACGGAGTATCACCGTGAACTACGATCCCAAATCGATCGAAAGCAAGTGGCAGCAGAAGTGGGAAGCGGAGCGGGCCTTCGAGCCCTCCGAGGACCAGAGCCTGCCCAAAAAATATATCCTCAGTATGTTCCCTTATCCCAGCGGGCGGATCCATATGGGCCACGTGCGCAACTACGCCATCGGCGACGCCCTGGCCCGCTACTGGCGCAAGCAGGGAGTCAATGTGCTCCATCCCATCGGCTGGGATGCCTTCGGGATGCCCGCCGAGAACGCGGCGATCAAGCACAAACGCCACCCCAAGGAGTGGACCTACGACAACATCGCCTATATGCGCAAGGAACTTGGCGCCCTGGGACTGAGCTTCAGCAAGGAGCGGGAGTTCGCCACCTGTGATCCCCTCTACACTCGCTGGGAGCAGGAGTTTATCATCCGGATGTTCGAAGGGGGGCTCCTCTACCGGGAGAGTACCACCGTCAACTGGTGCGAAACCTGCCACACGGTCCTGGCCAACGAACAGGTCGAAGAGGGGTGCTGCTGGCGCTGCGACAACCCGGTGGTCCAGCGGGAGATGCCCGGCTACTATATCGATATCGTCCGCTACGCTCAGGAACTGCTGGACGATCTGGAGCAGCTGGAGGGCAAGTGGCCCGCCCAGGTGCTGACGATGCAGCGCAACTGGATCGGGCGCAGCCAGGGGCTGGAGTTCCGCTTCGAGCTGAACGATGCGAGCAAAGCCAAGCTCAACGGTTGTTTCGACGGCTATGAAGTCTTCACCACTCGCCCCGACACCATCTTCGGTGTCACCTATTCGGCTCTGGCTCCCGAGCATCCCATCGTCCGGCATCTCATCGAGCACAAGCTCCTCGACGATGAGGTGATCGAGCGCATCGAAGCGATCATCAATATGAGCGAGCGGGAGCGGGCCCAGGCGGAGAAGGAGGGCTACCCTCTGGGGATCAGCGTCATCCATCCCCTCACCGGCGAAGATATCCCCGTCTGGACGGCCAACTTCGTCCTGGCCAGCTACGGCGGCGGGGCGGTGATGGCGGTCCCGGCCCACGACGAACGGGATTACGAATTCGCCACCAAATACGGCTTGCCCATCAAGCGGGTCATCGAGGGGGGCGAGCTTCCCTATACCGGCGACGGGGAGCTCGTCGACAGCGGCGTCTTCACCGGCAAGCCCAACCGGGAAGCGATGAAGGAGATCGTCGCCTTCTTCGAGAGCGAAGGGTTGGGGACAAGCCAGATCAACTACAAACTGCGCAACTGGGGAATCAGCCGTCAGCGCTACTGGGGCGCCCCCATCCCATTGATCCACTGCCCCACCTGCGGCCTGGTGCCCGAGAAGATCGAGAACCTCCCCGTGACCCTGCCCGATGATGTGGAGATCACCGGCGAAGGCAACCCCCTGGAAAGCCACCCGACCTGGAAACACTGCACCTGCCCCCAGTGCGGCGGCAAAGCGACCCGGGAGACCGATACGATGGATACCTTCATCCAGAGCTCCTGGTATCAGTTCCGCTATGCTACCGATCCCAAAAAATGGAACGAAACGGGGATCGACAAGGAAGACAGCGCCTACTGGATGCCGGTGGATCAATACATCGGCGGGATCGAGCACGCCATTTTGCACCTGCTCTACGCCCGCTTCTTCACCAAAGCGCTGCGGGACTTGGGCTATCACGATATCGACGAGCCCTTCAGCCGGCTTTTGACCCAGGGGATGGTGCTCAAAGACGGGGCCAAGATGTCCAAGTCCAAGGGCAACACCGTCGATCCCGACGCCATCGTGGAGCGCTACGGTGCCGATACCGCCCGGCTCTTCATCCTCTTTGCCGCGCCGCCCCAGAAGGAGCTGGAGTGGAAAGACAGCGGTGTGGAGGGGGCCTACCGCTTCCTTAAAAAGCTCTACAGCCGCAAAGAGAAAGTCAGCCACCGCAGTCTCCCCGAGATCGACCACGATGCCCTGGCCCCCGAAGCCAAGGAGGCCCGCGCCAAGGTCTACGAAGCCCTGCGCAAGAGTGGGGATGTCTATGAAAAGACCTTTGCCTTCAATACCCTCATCGCCGCGACGATGGAAGCCCTCAACGCCCTGGACAAGCAGAGCGACCCCGCGGTTTGGAGCGAGGGGATGTATATCCTGCTTCACCTCCTGGAGCCCATCGTGCCTCACATCGCCAGCGAATTGAGCGAAGAGCTCTTCGGCCGGGAGAATCTGCGCCGCAGCATCCCCCTCAAAGAGGAGGTCTTCGTCACCGAGAGCATCACCTACGCCGTGAGCATCAATGGCAAGCGCCGCACCGAAGTGGCCGTCCCCGCCGGCGCGGAGAAAGAGGAGATCCTGGCCCTGGCCAAAGAGGCGGGTGCGAAATGGCTGGAGGGGATGCAGATCGTCAAAGAGATCGTGGTGCCGAACAAACTGGTCAACTTCGTCGTCAAACCGGCCTAAGCCGAAGAAGGAGCGGGTATGAAAAACTTTGGATATTTTTCAAGAGGGCGAAGGAATTTCCTCTCCCCGCTCCTTCTGACGGTGCTGCTGCTCTCTTTTGCCGGATGCGGCTACAAACCTGTGGCCCAATACGGCAGGGAACAGATTCCCGATCCGGTCTATGTGGATGTGCGTCTCTCCGGGATGGAGCCCCAAAACGGCGTCTTCCTCAAAGAGGAGATCATGCGCATCCTGCGGACCCACTTCCAGGAGAGGGTGGTTTCGGACAAGTCTGCCGCCGTCAGCCGACTGATCGTCCCCGGCTACAAGATCGACTATTCGCCTCTGGCCTACGATACCCACGGCTATGTGATCCGCTACCGGGTCACGGTGGATATCGATTTCATTCTCCGTACTCCCAAGGGTGAACTCCGCAAACATATCGGCGGAACCGAAGATGTCAATATCCAGCCCGGATCCCTCACCAGCGCCACGGCGAGAGAGTACGCCATCCGCACCGCCATCCGCAAAGCGATGGACAACTTCATCGCCTACGTGACCCAAAAGGGGTACGGGAAGTGACCCCCGCCTTTTTCGACTTTCTCGAGCAAAAACCCCTCTACTACAAAGAGATCGACACCCAACGCATCCACAACGCCTACGCCCTGCTCAAAGACCAGATCGCCCATCCCCCCGCTGTGCATATCGTAGGAACAAACGGCAAGGGAAGCACGGGGAGGATGATCGCGTACCTTGCTTCGCAAGGAATGAGGAATGAGGAATTAGGAATTAGGAACCGAATAGAAAAAGATCCAAAATTCTCTATCGGCCATTACACTTCCCCTCACATTCTCCGCTTCAACGAGCGGATTTGGATCGACGGGGCGGAGGTCTCCGATGAGCAGCTGGAGGAGGGGCACCGCCGGCTCTATGAGATTTTGGGTCCTCAGATGAGCGAAGAGTTGAGCTATTTTGAATACACCACTCTGCTGGCCCTGCTGCTTTTTGAGCATTGTGACCTGATCGTTTTGGAGGCGGGTCTGGGCGGGGAGTTCGACGCTACCAATGTGGTGGAGAACAAGCGGCTCAGCGTCGTGACTCCCATCGGCTTGGATCACCAGGCCTTTTTAGGAGACGACATCGAATCGATCGCCCGGACCAAGTGCAAGAGTTTCACTCCCGGAAGCCGGGCGCTTTTGGCTCCCCAGCCCTATCCCGAAGTTCCCAAAGTCGCCCGGCAGGTGGCCCAGGAGAGGGGCGTGGAACTTCATATGGTGAAAGATTTTGGATTTTGGATTTTGGATTCCGGATTAGGGGAGAACACAGAGAAAAAATGGGCAGAGATGCTCAATGAAGTAGGAAAAGAGAAAGGGTGGCCTGACTTTTTGCTTCAAAACGCTCTGACGGCTCTGAAGGCGCTGGAGCTTCTGGGGATCGAGGCCGATCCGGAGGCGCTTAGGGATTTGGAACTCTTCGGGCGCTTCTATCCTCTGCGGGAGAATATCCGTATCGACGTGGGCCACAACCCTCTGGCGGCCCGGGTCATCGCCCAGGCGCTGGAGCCCGAAACGGTGCTGATCTACAATTCCCTGGATGACAAGGATTACTGGGAAGTTCTCTCCACCCTCAAGCCCAAGATCAAGCGGGTGGAGCTGATCCCCATCGAGAGCCAGCGGGCAGCGACTTTGGGGCTGATCGAAGAGGCCCTGGAGGAGCTGGAGATCCCCTGGAACTGTTACGACGGCCTGCTTTTTAGCCACGAAAAGTACCTGGTCTTCGGCTCCTTTTATACGGTCGAAGCCTTTTTGCGTTCTATGGAAGCGGATTAGACCCGGAAATCAATCCTTTTACTTTTTTCAAAAACCTTTAACGGAGCCAATGCGTGAATCAAGCCGATTTCTATGAATATCTTCTCTCCACACCTGCAAAAGAGCGGGCCGAGCTGCTGGTTGTCCGGGATGACAAGAGCGCCGAGCGGGCCGAGGCGGTGGCCCGATACCGGGCGGTCCGTCCCTTTGTTCTGCCTCAGCTGCGCCTGAGTCCGGGGGAGGATCTGCGCAGTTACGGGCCCGAGATCCGGGAGCTGTTGGCGGAACTGGCGGCTTACCACCGCTACGAGGGGGAGAAGCTGCTCATCGCCCCGCTGCACACCCTGAGCCTTCCCCTGCCCAGGCCCGAGACCTTCGGGACGCTGAGGCTGGAGTTCGGCGAAACCCTGGACTTGGAGGCCCTCAAAGACCGCCTCTACCGCTGGGGATACCACTTCGTCGATCTGGTCAGCGAAGCGGGGGAGGTTTCGGTGCGGGGGGATATCATTGATATCTTCTCCCCGGGAGCGGAGCATCCCTGGCGGATCAGCCTCTTCGACGAGGAGATCGAGAGCATTCATCCCTTCGACCCCGATACCCAGAAACGCCGGGGGGATGAGGAGCTGGAGGCGGTGACCTTGCATCCCGCCTTTTTGGCTCTGGAGAGCGAAGAATTCGAGGCCCTCAAAGAGCGGGTGGAGCAGAGCCCTTATGAGAGTTTCGTCAAGGATATCGACTCCCTGGGGCTTTGGCACCTGGAGGAGCTGGGGATGGATTACCTCCAGGAGTTCCGGGCGATCGCCGGAGAGGATCTGGGCGAAGAGTTGGAGGAGCTCTACAGCCTTACGACTCCGCTCATCCCCCGCTCCAGCTATCCGACGAGCCGCCTTCCCGCCGCCAAAATGTGGCGGGAGTTGGAGGTGGCCGATGTGAACAAGCTCATCGAGGCCCATCCCGACAAAAAGGTGACCATCGTCGCCCGCAGCGAATCCTTGGTGCGGGGCAGCCAGCTGGTGCAGATGGAGCGGCTCAATTATGTCTATCAAGAGGGGATCCTCAACCTGATGGGGCCCGATGAGCTGATCCTATCGCTGAATAAACCTGTCAAACGCAAACGGGTCAAGCGCCCCAGCCTGGTGCTGGATGAGATGCGCCCCGGGGAGTATGTGGTCCACGAGACCCACGGGGTGGGGATCTTCAAGGGGATCGAGAAGCGGGAGGTCCTGGGGGCGACCCGGGAGTTCGTGGTGGTGCAGTATCAGGGGGAGGATACCCTGCTGGTTCCGGTGGAGAACCTGGAGGTGATCGACCGCTACATCGCCGACAGCGGCACTCTGCCGGCACTGGACCGCCTGGGCAAGGCGAGCTTCAAGCGTCTCAAGGGCAAGGTGCGCGAAAAACTCTTTGCTATCGCTTCCCAGATTATCAACATCTCCGCCCAGCGCCTTCTCCAGCGGGGAATTCCCCTGAAAGTCGATCCCGCCGAGCACGCCCTCTTCCTCTCTCAGGCGGGCTTCGAGCATACCGAAGATCAGATGGAAGCGATCCGGCAGATTATGGAGGAGCTGTCCGGCGGGGGGATGATGGACCGGCTGCTCAGCGCCGATGTGGGCTTCGGCAAGACCGAAGTGGCAATGAACGCCATCTTCGCCGCGGTGCGCAACGGCTATCAGGCGATGATGGTGGTCCCTACGACCCTGCTGAGCGCCCAGCACTACCGCAGCCTCAAAGAGCGCTTCGCCCCCTGGGAGATCGAAGTGGCCCAGCTGGACCGTTACACCCCCGCCAAGCAGAAACGGGAGATCCTGCGCCGCCTGGAGGAGGGGGAGCTCAAAGTCGTCGTGGGCACCCACGCCCTGCTGGGGGCGAAGTTCAAGAACCTGGCTTTGGTGGTGGTGGACGAGGAGCACAAGTTCGGGGTCAAGCAAAAAGAGGCCCTCAAAGAGATGGCCCTCAATGTCCATCTCCTTTCGATGTCGGCCACGCCGATCCCGAGATCGCTGAATATGGCCCTCTCCAAGATCAAGAGCTTCAGCGAAATCCTCACCCCGCCCACGGAGCGGGTGGGGGTGCGCACCTTCGTCAAGAGCTTCGACCCCAAGATCGTCAAAGAGGCGATCCTCAGAGAACGGCGCCGGGGCGGGCAGACTTTCTACGTCTACAACTCCATCGCCGGCATCGAGGAGAAAGCCAAGCAGCTGCGGGAGCTCATCCCCGACCTGCGGATGACGGTGCTCCACTCCAAGGTCACGGCGGCTCAAACCGAAAAGGAGATGATGAAGTTCGAGGCAGGGGAGTATGACCTGCTCCTTTCGACCACCATCGTCGAATCGGGGATCCACCTGCCCAACGCCAATACGATGATCGTGGACGGTGCCGAGAATTTCGGGATCGCCGATTTGCACCAGCTGCGGGGCCGGGTGGGGCGGGGAGGAAAAGAGGGCTACTGCTACCTGCTGGTCGAAGACAAAGAACGCCTGCCCGAAAACGCCCGCCGTCGCCTCCTGGCCCTGGAGAGCCATTCGGAGCTGGGCAGCGGCGCCGTGCTGGCCTTTCACGACCTGGAGATCCGGGGTGGGGGGAACCTGATCGGCGAAGCCCAGTCGGGCCACATCAAGCAGATCGGCTACTCCCTCTACCTGCGGATGCTCGAAGACGCCATCAAGGAGCTCAGCGGCCGCAAGGAGGAGAGCGAGAAGGGGGTGGACCTCAATCTGCAGATCGACGCCTATCTGAGCGACGAACTCATCAGCGAAGCCCGGCTGAGATTGGAGCTCTACCGCCGTCTGGCCCAGGCCGAGAGTGTGGCGGAGGTTTACGAGATCGAAGAGGAGATCGTCGATCGCTTCGGCAAGCCCGACGAGGTGACCCGCCAATTCATCGAAACGATGGCGATCAAGGTTCTGGCCAAAGAGCGGGGGATCAGCAAAGTCTCCAGCTACGAGGATCGGGTCTTTTTTGAATTCCACGACGGCCGCGACCGGGTTATCCTCAAAGCCCCCAGCAAAGACGACGACGATATCTTGGCAACGGCGATGGGATACCTGAAGGGAACGAGGAATGAGGAGTGAGGAGTGAGGAACCGAAAAGAGATAGGATATTTCGTTTCCCTATGACCAATGACAAAACTAAAGGATGTATATGAAAAAACTGACCCTTATCTCCCTGCTGAGCCTTTTTGCTTTCGGCGCGACCTTTGATCTGGGGGCTTGCCGGAGCTGTCATCCGGCGATCGTCAAGGAGTTCGAGGCTTCGGCCCACGCCAACTCGTCGGCAAAGAAGGATCCCTTCTTCGCGGCGATGCTCAAGCGAAGCCCGGAGAAGAAGTCCTGCCGCAACTGCCACGCCCCCGGGGCGAAGAGTGCGGAGGGGGAGCAGGGGATGACGTGCCTGAGCTGCCACCGGATCGAAAGTATCGAGAATCACGCCCAGGCCAATCGGAATATTTACCGCAAAGAGCAGGATAAACTCCTCTTCTCCGCTCAGGAGGGGCGGGAAGAGAAGGTGATCCGCTATCACGAAGAGAGCATCTGGTTCGGGCTGAAGACCCGCAGGGTCGGCTCTCCTTACCACGACATCGATTACCGCAAAGAGATTTTCTATACCGGGGAAGTCTGTATGGGCTGCCACAGCCACAAGGTCAACGGTCACGGACTCGATCTCTGCCGGATGGGAGAGGAGGGGGTGAAAAAGGGCAAACCCAACTGCATCACGTGCCATATGCCCAAGGTCCCTGGCAGCGCCACATCGATCCGACAGAGCGATACCCACGCCTGGCACGGGGCGGCGGGTCTGCATCACGGCAGCGAGAAACTCGCTCAATATCTGAAACTCTCCGTCACTCCCGATGAACGGGGCTTCACCGTCACGCTAAAAAACGAGACCCCTCACCCGCTGCTGACCCATCCCGCCCGGGTGCTTGAGCTTGATACTACGATCGATCGCCAGGGGAAAATCCAAAAACTTCCCGCCGTGACCCTGCGAAAAGTCCTGGGCAAAGGGGGGAAACCCACCCCGCCCTGGCTGGCTGATAGCGTTTTGAAAAACGACATCCCCAAAGCCAATGAGGTCAAGCGTTTTCATTTCGATACTCAGCTTTCGAAAGGGGATCGGGTCGAAGTGATCCTCGGGGCGCGGCTGCTCCCTCCTCCTTTGACGAAAAAACTGGGCTTGAGCGAGGATGAGGCGGCGCTCATCGAATTGAAACGGAGCAGCTACACCGTTTCAAAGTAGGTGGGGAATCGCTGCGGAATATACAGGTGACTATGCCGCTGGGCATTTACCTGGGATTTGACGGAGCTTTCACTCGATGGCGACAAAGGAGCACTCAACCCCGAAGGGGCACCGCAGGTGTTTGCGACTGCCAGAGCTATCGAGTGAAAGCGTTGTATCACATTTAAGTTGTAATTCTTCGACAACCTTATAGAAACATTAACGCTTAGTTAAACTCCGGCAAGTAAAATCAAGACAATACTATATATTTAGGAGTCTTGCGTGGAGACGATTCAAAAAATCAGAAACGAGATCCATAAGGTCGTCGTCGGCCAGGAGAAGATGGTCGAAGCCCTGCTTACGGGCCTGCTGACCCGGGGGCATATCCTGCTCGAGGGGGTGCCGGGCCTGGCCAAGACCACCACGGTCAACGCCCTGGCCAAAACGCTGGGATTGACCTTCAAACGGGTGCAATTCACCCCCGACCTGCTTCCCAGCGACATCATCGGAACGGAGATCTACGATCCTACCAACAATACTTTCAAGATCAAAAAGGGCCCCGTCTTCACCAACCTCTTGCTGGCCGACGAGATCAACCGTGCTCCCGCCAAAGTTCAGTCGGCCCTGCTGGAGGTGATGCAGGAGCGGCAGGTGACCATCGGGGATGAGACCTTCAAAATCGCTCTTCCCTTCCTGGTTATGGCCACCCAGAACCCGGTGGAGCAGGAGGGGGCCTACGAGCTTCCCGAAGCCCAGCTCGACCGTTTTATGATGAAAGTGGTTGTGGGGTATAACACCCGCGAAGAGGAGCTGGAGATCGCCCGCCGCGTCGCCAACAACGCTTTTGGAGAGATTCAACAAGTCGCCAGCATTGAAGACCTGGACCGCCTGCGCCAAGAGGCGATGCGGGTGCATATGGACCCGGAGATCGAACGCTACATCGTGGAGCTGGTCTTCGCCACCCGGGAGCCCGAGAAATACGGCTTGGAGAAGCTCAAACCCTACATCGAGTTCGGCGCCTCTCCCCGGGCCAGTATAGATATGTACAAAGCGGCGAGAGCCGTGGCCTATCTCAAGGGCCAGGAGTTCGTCTCCCCCGTCGAGATCGCCTACATCGCCAAAGAGGTGCTCCGCCACCGGATCATCCTCAGCTACGAAGCCCAGGCGGAAGAGGTGAGCCAGGACCGGATCATCGAAGAGGTCCTCTCGGCTGTTCCCATTCCGTAGGATGGGAACAGCCGAATTGAAGAATGAGGAACTAGGAATGAGGAATTTTGGAAAGCTTTTCTTCGAAAAGCGTTTTATTGAAAGGATGGATGTGAAAGTAACGAGTAAAAAGTTTTTCGCAGAAAAACATACCACAGTTCCTCATTCCTCATTCCTCATTCCTCATTCCTCCTCCGATAGGAGGAAGCGATGACTTTCACCGCCAAAAAGATTGCCCTCAAGACCCGCAAGCAGGTCTTCGGGGAGATGCTGGGGAACAACGCTTCCCTCTTTCAGGGAGAGGGGTTCGAGTTTGCCGAGCTTCGGGAGTATATCTACGGCGATGATGTGCGCAAGATCGACTGGAAGACCACCGCCAAGCTCCGGCGCCCCTTCGTCAAGATCTATCACGAGGAGCGGGAGCTCAATGTGGTGGTCTCCACGCTGCTCAGCGGCTCCACCTGGTTCGGCACCCAGCGCCCCAAGAGCGAATATATGGCGGAGATCCTGGCGCTGCTGGGCTTTTCGGCGGTCAAGAACAGCGATCTCTTTTCCCACATCATCTATGCCGACCGCCTCTACCGGATGAGCCGCCCTTCCAAGAAGATCTACGCCGTGCATCAGGAGCTGGAGGAGGCGCTGGCCTTCGATCCGCTGGGCAAAGAGGCGGACTATGCCGGCTGGACCGACACCCTCTTCCGCCGGGTCAAGAAGAAAGCGCTGATGTTCCTCATCGGGGACTTCGTCGGCGAAGTGGACCTGCGCCTTTTGAGCCGCAAGCACGATCTCTTCGTCATCATCGTGCGTGACCGTTTCGAGGAGCACCCCCGCTCTCTGGGCTACCTGCGGCTTGTCGATCCCGAGACGGGGGAGAGCTTCGAGGGGGATATCAACGAGGGGGTGATGGGCGAATACCGCAAGGCGATGATCGCCAACGACCGCCGGCTCTACCGCCACCTGCGGCAAAACGGCATCCGCCACGTCAAACTCTATACCGATGAAGAGCCTTTCGCCAAACTGCTTAGGAGGATGCGATGAAGCCCGATATGAATCAAACCCTTCCTCCCATCAAGGATATCAAGCCGATGGCGGAGATCCCCGACCACAGCCTCTGGCTCTATTGGGGGGTCGTGATCCTGGGGATCGCCATCCTGGCGCTGGCGCTTTTCTTCCTGGTGCGCTGGATCCTGGCCCACCGCCACGTCAACCGGGCCAAGGAGTATCTCGAGGCGCTCCACCGGGTCGATTGGCACGATCCCAAGCGGGCAGCCTATACCATCACGAAGTATGGGCGGCTTTTGGCTACCGACGACCGGAGGAAGGAGCTCTTTAGCCAGCTGCTCCCTCTGCTGGAGCGCTACAAATACCGCAAAGAGGTGGGCCCCGTCGACGAAGAGACGCGGCGCCGCTTCGAACTCTACAGGCAGGTCTGCGATGAATCAGTTTAGCTTTCAGTACCCCTGGGCACTGGCGCTGATCCTGCTCTTTTGGATCTGCGGGCGTTACTGCCCTGCCCGGACCCAGGCGATCTACTTTCCCCACGTGCGGCGCCTGCTCTCGGTCCACGCCCACAAGAGTCGCTGGCTGGAGATCCTCAAATGGATCGGGATCATCTCTCTGCTCCTGGCTCTGGCCTCTCCGGTGCTGACCAACGAGTACAAAGAGATTAAAAAAAAGGGCCGGGACATTATGCTGGTTATCGACTCCAGCGATTCGATGAACCAGTGGGGTTTCGATCCCGGCGACCCCAACAAGAGTAAATTCGACGTGGTCAAGGAGGTGGTCGGCGATTTTATCGATAAGCGCAAGAATGACCGGATCGGTTTGATCAACTTCGCCAGCGTCGCTTTCGTCGCGTCGCCTCTGACCTTCGAAAAGGATTTCCTGCGCAAGATTTTGCAGATGCAGGAACCCGGGATCGCCGGAAAACGCACCGCCATCAACGACGCCCTGCTGCAGACTTATAACATTCTCAGCAAGAGTGACGCGAAGAGCAAGATCGCCATTCTGCTCACCGACGGGATCGACAACGCCAGCCGGATCAGCTTCGACGAGATCCGCCGGCTCATCAGCGACAGCGATATCAAGCTCTACACCATCGGGATCGGCAGTTACCGGGATTTCGACGCTCCCTATCTCAAGGCACTGGCCCAGGCGGGGCACGGACGCTTCTTCGCCGCGAGCGACCGCCGAAGTCTGCAAAAGATCTATGAAGCGATCGACCGCCTGGAGACCAGCAAGATCAAGAGCAAGCGGGTGGTTCAGCACCGATATCTCTATATCTACCCGCTCTTTGTTGCCATTCTGGCCTGGCTCTTTTTTATCTATCTGCGAAGCGCCAAGGGGGTGGAGTGATGGAATTCGTCTATCCGCAATTTTTCTGGGTGATGATCGTTCCGTTTGTCATCTTCGCCTTTCTGGTGACAACCAACCGGGACAAGGTGGCCCGGGTCTTCAGTGAACAGGTGCTGGAGCGGCTCCGGGCCGACAGCGAAACCCTGCCCAACTCACTGAGGAATCTGGTGCTTTTTACGGCGGTTTTCCTGATGATCGTCGCTCTGGCACGCCCCGTGATCGACAAGGGAGAAAAGGTGGTGCCTCTGCAGGGGATCACCCTCCTGACGGCACTGGATATTTCCGGTTCGATGCGCTCGAAGGACCGCTACCCCAACCGTCTGGAGTTCGCCAAGGTCAAGCTCAAGCAGTTCCTGGACGCTTTGCCTGGTGATCAGGTGGGGCTGATGGCTTTTGCCCGCAACGCCTTCGTCCTGGCCCCTTTCACCGGCGATACGGCGACGTTGAAGCAGATCGTCGACGGGGTCAACGAGGATTACATCAATATGGCTGCCACCGATTTCGTCTCCCTGGCCGAAGAGGCGGCGAGGCTCCTGGCGAAGAAGAAAGAGAAGATCCTCGTCGTCTTCACCGACGGAGGGGACCCCCAGGCCCTCAAGGGTTTCAAAGAGGCGCTCAAAGAGCGGGGGATTACCCTCTATGCCGTCCTGGTCGGTACCAAAAAGGGCGCGCCCGTTCTCGATCGGCGGGGACGGCCGATGACCAAGCGTGACGGCACCATCGCCATCACCCAGCTCAACGAAGCCCTGGGCAAGATCGCCCGGGAGACCGGCGGGGATTATGTCATCGCCGGCAACGGGCGGGAGGATATGCGGCGCCTGGCGGAGGAGATCCATCGCAAATTTTCCAGCGAGAAGCAGGGGGCCGTTCACATTCACGACCGGGTGGAGCTCTTCATCTATCCTCTGATGGGGGCGGTACTGCTGCTGCTGATCGGATTGAGCTCGATGCCCCGAAGCGGACAGGGTTTCCGCCGGGGAAAATCCCGTGCAAGGAGGGGATCGTGAAGCGACTCTTCAAACTTTTCGGGCTTCTCCTGCTCCCGCTCCTTCTGAGCGCCGGCTTGCAGGATTTCAAACTCATCGAAGCGGCCAAAGCCGCCTACAAAGCCGGCAAATACGATCAGAGTGCCCGACTGCTCAATCAACTGCGGGAAGAGAATCCCCCGTTGCAATACGATTTGGGCAACGCCTATTACAAAGCCGGTAAATACCAAAAGGCCCTCTTGCACTACAAACGGGCCAAAGGAAAGGGGGTCGACGAGCATGCCCGCCTCCACAACCTGGGCAATACCTATTTCAAAATGCATCGGCTCAAAGAGGCGATCCAGGCTTATGAAGCGGCATTGAAGATCCGCGACGATGCCGAGACCCGGTACAACCTGGAGTTGGCGAAAAAGCTGCTGAAGAAAAAAGAGCGGAAAAAGAAGCAACAGCAGAAACAGCAACAAAAACAGCAGAATAAGAAGAAGCAGAAACAAAACAAACAGAAGCAGCAGAACAAACAACAGAACAAGCAAAACCAGAATAAAAAGCAAAAGCAGGGCCGGCAGAACAAGAAACAGCAGCAAAAGCAGGGAAACAAAGCAAAGCAGAAGCAAGAGAAGCAAAGCTCCAAAGAGGGCTCTTCCCAGCAAAAAGAGCAGAAAAGCTCCGGTTCGGGGAATGAATCGAAAAAACCCTCCAAAGGGAAAGAGAAGGGCCGGGAGAAAAAGTCCCAACCCAAACAGGGGCAGGGACAGTCCCAGACCCCTAAAAAGGCGCAGCGCAAAGAGGCCCGCTACAAGCCCTCCCAGCCCAAACCGGCCCAAAAACCTCAATCCCAAAAGCCCCAGGAGGCCAAAGGGGCACAGTCTCAAGGCAGCGGAGGTGAAAAAGCCCAAAAGGGTGCGGCGAAAGTGGGTCGGGTGCGCAGCCTCCAGGCCAGAGAGATCCGGCGCCTGATGAAGCGGCTGGGCGGAGAGAAGATGCCGACGCTGATGTATCAAACCGGGGGAAGAAAAACGACTTCCCAAGAGCCGCTCAACCCCTGGTAGGGAAAAAGTCTGAATAAAGGATTGAAAAGATGAAAAAAATATTGAGCATTTTTGTACTTGCAATGACCCTGTTCCTGGGAATTCTACGTGCCGAGGGGGCCAGGGTCCAGGTCAGCTCCACCCGCATCGCCCCGGGCCAGAGCCTCCAGGTCAAGATCACCGCCGAGGGGGCGGATGTGCGCTTCCCCGATCTGCAGAAGGTCGCGGGTTACCCGGTGGAGAATCTGCGCCGGATGAACAAAATTGAGAGCCGTTATGAGAATGGGAAATTCACTTCCAAAACCCAAAAGATACTCCGTTTCGAGATCTATCCCCAAAAGAGCCTGACGATCCCCGCCTTTACCGTGACGATCGATGGGAAAAAGTATCGTACCGCTCCGGTCAAAGTAGAAGTGAGCCGAGCCGCCGCCAATGCCGCGGCAGGGGGCTTTGCGATCCGGATGAGTCTCGATAAAAAATCGGTCTATATGGGCGAGCCCCTGCTTTTGACCGTCGATGCGGTCGAGCCGATCAACGGTACCGTCGCCCAGATGCAGTACGCCCCTCCGGCCTTCAAAGATTTTTTCGTCAAACCTCTGGGCGGAGAGCGTCAAATTCGTCAGGGCAAGACCACCATTCACCGCCTGCAGTATCTCCTGGTGCCCAAAAAGGCCGGCAGACTTCGGATCGAGCCCGCCTCCCTGAGGGTCGGGATCCGGGATCTCAACGCTCCGTCGGATCCCTTCGGGATCTTCGGTGCCTCTTTGAAGTGGATCTCTCTACGCTCCGATTCGCCGGAGGTTCTCGTCAAACCGGTCCCGGCCCAGGCCGATCTGGTAGGCCATTTCCAAGTCTCGGCCAAGGTCTCCAAGCGCAAAGTCAAAGCCAACGAACCGGTCAACTATACCCTGAGCATCGTGGGAGAGGGGAGTCTGGAGGATCTCTCCGACCCCCGCTTCGACCTTCCTGGTGTGACGGTTTACAGTGACGATGCCGTCGTCAAGAGTACGGTCAAAAAGGGCCATCTCTACAGCCGGTGGAGCAAGAAGTATGTCTTCATCTCCGATCGGGATTTCACGATCCCGGCGATCGGACTGACGGAGTTCGACTACACCAGTGGCAAGCGGCGCAAACTCGAGACCCCCAGTTTCGCGATCCAGGTGGAAGGGGGAACTGCAGCTACCGCTCCTGCAAAAAATGTGCCGGCGGGAATGAGGCCCCAGGCTCCGAATCCGGAAAAAAATCCGGCCTCTTCCGCAAAAGGAGCCAATAAAAAAGAGAACCTCCTCGAAGATCCGGCCTACTATGCCCGCAAAGCCTATGAAGAGAAAGCGGCCCGGTTCAAATGGTATCTCCTGGGAACTTTCCTGGCGGGAATGGGGTTGATGTTCCTGATCCTGCGCCTCTGGAAGCTTCGGGGCAAAAGAGGCGGGGCATCGCTCCTGGGCAAGGGAAAACACTACACCTTTGACGAAGCACTGAAGATCCTCTATCCCCACATCAACGACGATCCCGAGGTGGAAGAGACGGTCCGAAAACTCTTAGCCCGAAAACGGGGAGAAGAGGCGGCAATCGACCGCAAACAGCTTGATCGCATAGCGGCCCACTACGATCGGGAGAAGGAATAGACAGCCGAGGAGAAAAGGGATTTCTCATCCGAAGCTATTTTTTCTGTGAATCCAGCTCTTTTTTATACTCGGCTTTGATGGCGCGGATGATTTTGAAGTTGTCGTCGGCTTTGCGGGAGAGGAGACTGGGGATGAAGCGTGATTTGGAGTTGTACATCATTTCGTAGAACATAAAGCCCTTCCGTGCCTTTTCCAAAAGAGTGAGGGTCTTTTCATTGTTCAAGGGGTTGGCTTTGAGCTCATTGAGATGTTGGTGGAAGTCGTCGATGATGTTTTCCACATCCGCTTCGTAGTCGGGGAGGTCGACTCCCCAGATCTTCAGCAGATAATCGTTGGTGATCTTCATCGGGCCCCGACAGAGTTTGCCGGTGAGCGAAAGGAGTTCGAGGCCCCCCTTGGCTGCCGGTTTGGAGCCTTGAAGGAGCAGAGGGATCATCCGGTTGAAATTGGCCTTGAGTTTGAGCGCCCCCTCCTTTGTTGGGGGAGCTTGGAGGATCTTTTTGCTCTCATCCCAGATCTGTTGCGCTCGGTCGAAGGCTTTGATCGATTCCGGATGATCCTTGAGCCTCTGCTGGAAGTAGGCCTTGATTTGGCGAAAACGCTTGTCGTAGGCGGGAATGGCCCGCTTGAGGTCTTGGGAAGGGTTGTCGAAGGTGCTGTTGAGCCCTTTCATAATGTAGGCTTTGAGCATCTGCTGCGATTGGGTCATCTGGAGGCAGTTGGTGTTGAAAACATCGTTGAGTGTTCCGTTTTTCGGAAAGGAATCGATGGTAAAGGCCCCAAGCGTTCCCATCATCAGCAGCAAGATTCCCAGAACTTTCGTCATACGTATCATATTTATTCCTTTTTATAATAGTAGATATTCAATTTCTATTATATATTTAGGAGAATTAAACGCTACTTCAGAGAATCTTGTGCAAATCGTTGGCGCGCTCCATCCAGTGGTGAAGCTCTTCCCACTTCTCCTCTTTGACCAGGTTTTCACAACGCTCCAATTCCCCCTTGAAACACTCGATGGCTTGCAAGAGATTGACCTGGTTTTGACGGAAAATGTCGGTCCACATATTGGGCGAACTTTTGGCGATGCGGCTCATATCCTTGAAGCCGCCGCCTGCGAGGGCGATGATGGCTCGGGGATTCTCCTGCTTCATGACGGCATTGGCCAGAGCGTAGCTCAGGGCGTGGGGCATATGGGAGATGAAGGCGGCATGTCGGTCATGCTCCTCGGCATCCATGTAGAAGATTTTCATCCCCAGATCGGTAAAGATCTTTTTGGCCAGGCGCCGCTGGATCTCTCCACTCTCTTCGATGTCACAGAGAACGACGACTTTGCCCCGATAGAGATCGGCTTTGGCGGCAACGGGGCCGCTCTTTTCCGTGCCGGTCATAGGGTGGGCGGCTACGAAATTCCGTCGGATTTCATCGGGGACACACTCGACGATCTGCTTTTTGGTACTTCCGAAGTCGATGATGGTCGTCTTTTCATCAACCCCGACGAGCTCCGGGAGTGTGGCGATGATTCCGTTGACGGGAATGGCCAGGACGATGAGGTCCAGGTTTTTGAAATCCTCCAACTCGTCGGAGATCCGGTCCACCAGGTGTAACTCCAGAGCTTCGATACAGTGTTGGTCGTTGTGGTCATAGCCGAGGATCTCCACCTCTTTGTAGCGGTCTCTCAGCGCGAGGGCGAAGGATCCCCCCATCAAACCGAGTCCGATAATCCCGACATTCATCACTTGAAATCCTTTTTTGAAGTTTTAAATAAAAATATTAATAAATAGTAAAAAATAATCAATTTTATTTTAGTCAAAAAGAGGTAGTATATTGTTGAAAAACTTTCCAAAGAGGAAAAGAGGGGATTTATATGCTGAAAAAAGTGATGATAATGCTGGTGATGGCCCTGGCCGTGGTGAGTGTGGAGGCTTCGGCGGCCCTGCCGAAAAAGGCGGCGATCACCAACATCGAGATCGAAGGAATCAGCGATGCCGACAAATTGATGAAGGTCATCGGGCTGAAGAAAGGGGATCTCTATACTCCCGAAAAGATTCAGCACGCCAAGACCGCCATCATCAAATCCCTGGAGGCCCAGGGGCTCTACGGAACTACGGTAGAGACCAAGGTCAAGCCGGTCAATGACGGGGTCGCCATCACCTTCGATGTGAATAAAGGTGAAGAGATCAAGATCAAAAAGGTCAAATTCGTCGGGAACAAACAAGTTCCTGCTTCCGATCTCGAAGATCACCTGGTCAACAAAGAGGGCACCTGGTTCAGTTGGATCCCCATCATCGGCGGTGGCGGCGGCAAGGCCGTGCCCGATCAGCTCCCCTACGATCAGCTCCGTATCCGCGAAGCCTATCTGGAGCGCGGCTATCTCGATGCCAAGGTGGCTGAACCCCTGATGAAGATGGATTTCAACAAGCACGAAGCCGAAGTAACCTATGTGGTCCATGAAGGGGAGCAATATAAGGTTGCGGATATCAAGATCCAGGGCAAGGTTCCCGGACTCGATACCAATCAGCTGATGGAAGAGCTCAAACTCAAGCCGGGCAAAGTCTTCGACGTACGCAAACTCCGCCACGACCTCAAAACGATCCAGGAGAAAGTGGGGGACCTGGGCTATGCCTTTGCCGAAGTCAAGCCACTGTTCAAAAAAGATCCTAAAAAACATACCGTTTCCGCCACCTACGTAATCAATCCCCACAAAAAAGTGAAAATCCACGACGTCATCATCACTGGAAACACCAAGACACTCGACTATGTGATCCGGCGTTATGTCTATTTGGCCCCGGGGGATTATTTCAGCTATACCGATTTGCAGGATACGAAGAAAGAGCTCCAGCGCACCGGTTTCTTCGACAAAGTGGTCGTCAAGCCTCAGCGGATCAACGATCAGGAGATGGATTTGATCGTCGAAGTGACCGAAGCCCAGACCGGAAGCATCTCCGGCGGTATCGGCTATGGAAGCTATGACGGCTTTATGATCAATGCCGGCGTCTCGGATCGGAACCTTTTCGGAACCGGAATCGCCGGGTCACTCAATCTCGAGTATGGGCAGAAAAGTCACAACTATGCCCTCTCCATCACAGATCCCAGAGTATTCAATACCCTTTTCAGCTTCTCGGTGGGCGTCTACGATTCACGTCAGGAGTATGATTACGATGATACCGACGATACTCAGGATTATACGGTCGATCGGACCGGAGGGTGGTTCTCTTTTGGTAGAAAGATCGGAAGACATTGGCATGCCTCTCTGGGATACAGCTACAGTGATGTAGATTATCATGATTATGTCTTATCTGATGATTTTGACACGGAAGATATAAAACCATATGAATCCTACAAGAAATCCTCGATTCTCGGTTCGGTGGTTTTCGACAATACAGATGACTATTATGTTCCCCGTGAAGGGATATATTCGAAATTGAGCCTTGAATATGCGGGTGCGGGTGGCGATGCGGAGTTCTGGAAGAGTGATTTGAAATTCGCCGCCTACTATGGAATGGAAGATATGATCGATTATGACCTGATCCTGCGATATAAACTCCACGCGGGCTATATGGATGACGACGGATACACGCCCATTGCTGAAATGTATACCCTTGGAGGAGCCCGTGACGGTGTGCGCGGTTATTCTCCCGGATCCATCTCCCCGCGGTACACGGATTCCGATGGAAGGAAATATATTGCCGGAGGTAACCAGATCGTCGTGAACAGTGTCGAAGCGAGCATTCCGCTCGATATGATCACTAACAATATGCGCTTGACCGGATTTGTGGATTACGGGATGATCCGCAACACAATTTATAAGAATGTGGATGATAGCGGTTGGATCGATCGTGCTTCTGCCGGGGCCCAGATCGAATGGCGCTCGCCCTTTGGTCCCATCAACCTGGTCTTCGCCTATCCCATCAACAAAAAGAGCGGGGATGATACTTCTGTCTTCGAATTCTCTATGGGGCGGAAGTTCTAAGCCGCTTCTCCGGAAGAGAAGAGCCCAAAAAATCAAAAGGGGAAGTAGATCTTCTCCAGTAACTCCCGATATTCCGAAAGGGGATCACTGTCAATCGTGATCCCTCCGCCGCTTTTATAGACCAATCCTTTCCCACTCTTTTCCACAAAGCGTATCAAGACAGCGGAACGAAGTTCCTCTCCTTTGCAGACTCCGAAGATTCCTGTATAGAATCCCCGATCGTATCCTTCGACCTCTTTGATGATTTGGAGGGTCTTTTTCTTGGGGGTTCCGCTGATGGAGCCGGCCGGTGTGATTTCACGCAGTATCGACCCGATGCGGCTGCGCCAATTTCCCCCCAACTCTCCGACGATTTCCGAACTGACTTGATAGAGCTCCTTTTCTCCCGCGTGAATCTTGTCGAGATAGCGGAATTTCTCAACGCGTACCTTTTCGGATATTCGGTTGAGGTCGTTGCGCATCAGATCGGTGATCATCACATGTTCGGCCATCTCCTTGGGATCGGCGAGGATTTTTTCCGCAGCATTGGAGAGGGTGGCGTCGATGGTGCCTTTCATTGGATAGGTATAGATCCGGTTCTTTTGAATCGTGATGAATTTTTCGGGACTGAAACAGACAAATTGTTCAGGAAGGAGCAGCTTGTAGGGGGCATCGGCTGCCCGGTAAATCTCCTCGAGGCTCAGAGTCGTTTCGATCAGGGAGGGGAAGGTGAGGTTCAACAGATAGGTATTGCCCCGTCGGATCTCCTCTTTGATCCTCTCCAGGGCCTGGGCATAGCTTCGGTAGGGGATCGGCTCGATGTAGAGATCTTTTTCCCCTGAAAAAGGGGTATCAGTGTCTGGGGGTTCACCGCTCCAGGACCCCAGGCGGTAGCGAAGTCCATCCGGCAGCTCATTTAGCGGTGCGGCGAGGATACGCTCCCGATCATAGGAGATGAGGAAGAAAAAATCCGCTCCTGAGGCGCCCAGAGCATCGAGGCGGGCAAAACCCTCCACCTGATTCAGGAAGTCCATCGGGGAAAGATACCTAGCGATGGAGAGGATCGGATCCGTACTCCTTGGCATCGAGGAGGAGAAGTTTCAGGACCGCCATCCGTACATAGACACCGTTGCGCACCTGGTCGAGGACCATACAGCGGGGATCTTCGAGTATCTCGTCGGAGATGTCGATATTGCGCATGACCGGCCCGGGGTGCATGATCACGATCCCGCGATCCTCCAGACGATCCTCGGTAATGCAGTAGTGCTCGGCATAGGCGCTGTAATCGTCGAAGATCGGTTTTTTATGGCGCTCGAGCTGGGCGCGGAGGCTGATGATCACATCGACCTCATCCATGATATCCTCGAGCCGCTCAAACTGGGGCAGGTCACTCACCGGCGGCATAAAGGGCTTGGGCGCGACCAGGGAGACTTCGATCCCCATACGTCTAAAGAGCCGGATATCGCTGGCGGCGACCCGTGAATTGACGATATCACCCACGATCGCGACGCGCAATCCTTCGATCTCTTCTCCGAACCACTCGTAAAGGGTATAGAGGTCGAGCAGCGCCTGGGTGGGATGGGCATAGTTGCCGGCACCGGCGTTGATGACGGGGACCTGGTCCATCTCCGCCAGGCGGGAGGGGGTGTCGTTTTCGCTGTGGCGAATGATGACCCCGTCGGGTTCCATGGCGCAGAGGTTGGCGAAGGTATCCTCCAGGGTCTCTCCCTTTTTGGTGGAGCTTCGGGAAGGGTCGAGGTGGACCATATCGGCTCCGAGCCGTTTGGCGGCCACTTCAAAGGAGCTGCGGGTTCGGGTGGAATTTTCGAAAAAGAGGGTGATGAGCAGTTTGCCGCTGAGCAGTGGGGCGGGCTTGCGGGTTTTGAACCGTGAAGCGTCCTCGAGTATTTGACGGATCTGTGCGTCGGAGAGCTGATCGGTATCGACGAGATGCTGCATAGGCTTCTCCTGATTTTTGGAGATATTTTACCCAATCTGCCCGGAATCCGGCTTCCCGATTCGGTCCAAAATCTTCTCCAGATAGCGATCCAAGCCCTCCTGGAGGCTCCACCATCCGGGATGGGCGGCATCGTAGTAGGGCCGGGTGACACTAACGAATGAATCACTGTCCCGATAGAGGTTGACACACCAGTCATGGGGGAGCCGACGGTTTCGGAGGAGTTCGAGACTCAGAAGGGTCGGATTGATACCGCCCAGCTCCGAGGAGCTCACTAGGAGGACCGGAGCTTCCAAATCCCGGGCCAGGTCGACCATAGCGTAGTCCCGGGTGATGGGGACCATCAAACCGCCGGCCCCTTCGATGACGAGGAGGTCGCAGAGGGATTCGAGATGGCGGATCTTCTCAAACAGGGTTTCCAGGGAGATGATCCTTTCGGTATCGGCACAAAAGGGGGCCGCGGGGAGGGGAAAGGTATAGGCGCAGAGATCTTCGGGACTGAGCGGGGCGAAGGCCGGGTTGAAGCGTTGGACGCATTGCAGGAGAGCGGCCGCATCGGCGGGGACGGAAGTCACCCCGGTTTCGACGGGTTTGCACGCGCCCACCCTGATCCCCCGTGCCCCCAAAGCTTCGATGATACGGCAGGAGGCATAGGTCTTTCCGACCCCGGTGCCGGTAGCGGTGATAAAGATTCTGGGCACTTGCATTTCCTTATAAAATATGTATAATTGATTGTATCACGAAGTAAAGAGATTTTAGAAGAAAAGGACAGCCCGTGCCCCGAATCGAAGAGGAGATCCTAGAAGAGGTCGAACTCAAAGAACCCGAACTCTATCGGGTGATTCTGCACAACGACGACTACACCACCATGGAGTTCGTCATCGACGTCCTTCGAAGTATTTTTCACAAAAGCACCCGGGAAGCCGAAGAGATCATGTGGACCGTTCACGAAAAGGGCCAGGCGGTCTGTGGGGTCTATACCTACGAGATCGCCGAGACCAAGGTCGAGCAGGTCAAGCTCAAGGCACGGCAGAACGGATTTCCCCTCCTGGCAACCCTGGAAGCAGACGAATAAGGAGTCAAATATTATGATCAGTGTCGAATTGAATAAAGTATTTATGCGGGCGGTGGAATACGCCAAGCGCAAGCATCACGAGTATCTGACCATCGAGCATGTGTTCCTCTCCATCCTTGCCAGCCGTGTGGGAGAGCAACTCCTGCGGCTGCTCGGAGCCGATACCCAGGAGATGAAGCGGGCCATCACCGCCCACATCGATGCCCATGTACCAAAGGTCGAGCAGGAGAGCGATCCGGTGGAGACCGTTTCCCTCTCCCGAACGGTCAATGCCATGATCACCCAGATCCAGGCCGCGGGGAAAAAGGAGGCGACCATCGGGAATATGCTGGTGGCCATCCGGGAGCAGAAGGAGAGCTACGCCGCTTATCTGATGGAGCGGTACGGGATCAGCCGCCTCGATATCCTCGAAGCGATCTCCCATCCCTCTTCCTCTCCCCAACCCCAGACGGAAGAGAAGGAGGCCCCTGCGAGCACCACGCCCAACCTGGACGAATTTACCGTCGAACTCACCGCGCTGGCGAAGGAAGGGAAGATCGATCCGGTGATCGGCCGGGAAGAGGAGATCGAGCGGGTGATGCAGACCCTCTGCCGGCGCAAGAAGAACAACCCGCTGTTGGTAGGGGAACCGGGGGTGGGCAAGACCGCCATCGCCGAGGGATTGGCGCTGAAGATCGCCGAAGGTGAAGTCCCCGAGGCGATCAAAGAGTCGCGGATCTATGCCCTGGATATGGGAGCCCTCGTGGCGGGGACCAAATACCGGGGGGATTTCGAGAAGCGCCTCAAGGGAGTGATCGAAGAGCTGCGCAAGGTCCCCGAAGCCATCGTCTTTATCGATGAGATCCATACCCTCGTGGGGGCGGGAAGCACCGGAGGCGGCAGTATGGACGCGTCCAATATCCTCAAACCGGCTCTGGCGAGGGGAGAGATCAAGTGCATCGGCGCAACGACCCATCAGGAGTTTCGCAACTTCTTCGATAAGGACAAAGCCCTCTCCCGCCGCTTCGCCAAAGTCGATGTGGAGGAACCCTCCATCGAGGATACCTTCCTGATCCTCAAGGGGGTTCAGCACAAATACGAGGAGCACCACGGCATCACCTTCAGCGACGAAGCGTTGCAAAGCGCCATCGACCTGAGCGTCAAATACCTTCACGAACGTTTCCTCCCCGACAAGGCGATGGACCTGATCGACGAGGCGGGAGCCCACTTTATGCTCCGGGGTGAAAAAGGAGTGGAGATAAGTCCGAAGGATATTTCGCAGATCCTCTCTCGGATGCTCAAACTCCCCCCCGCTACGCTGGAAGAGGAGGATACCGAGCGTCTGCGCCGGCTTAAAGAGCGGCTCCGGGAACGGATCGTCGGCCAGGAAGAGGCGATCACCCGCCTGAGCCAGGCGATCAAACGTTCCTACGCGGGGCTCAACCACCCTGAGTCTCCCATCGGCAGTTTTCTTTTCGTCGGGCCGACCGGTGTGGGCAAAACGGCGCTGGCCCAGGTGTTGGCCGAAACTCTGGGTGTGCATTTCGAACGCCTCGATATGAGCGAATATATGGAGAAGCATGCCGTCAGCCGCCTCATAGGAGCCCCCCCGGGGTATGTGGGTTACGAACAGGGAGGGCTTTTGACGGAGATGATCAAGAAGCATCCCCATACCGTATTGCTCCTCGATGAGATCGAAAAGGCCCACCCCGACATTATGAACATTTTGCTGCAGGTCATGGACAGCGCCAAGCTCACCGACAACAACGGGATCGTCAGCGATTTCAAAAATGTGATCCTGATCATGACCTCCAACCTGGGAACCAAGGAACCCGGTGTGATGGGCTTTACCAAAGAGGGCGGGGCCAAGAGCAAGCGGGCGATGAGGGAGTTTTTCTCCCCCGAATTCCGCAACCGCCTCAGCGCGACGGTGGAGTTCGCTCCCCTGAGCCTCAAAGAGCTTGAAAAGATTGTCAAGCTCCAGATCGGGGATCTCAACGAGCAATTGGCCGACAAAAAGGTCCGGGTCAAGCTCGACAAGGCGGCACGGAAAAAGGTCGCCGAGCTGAGCCACAGCGACGAATACGGGGCCAGAGAGATCGCCCGGGTCATCGACGAGAAGATCAAAGAGCCCCTGATCGACGAGATCCTCTTCGGTGCTCTGAAAGAGGGGGGCAGGGTCGAGGTACGCTGGGAAGAGGGGGAATTTCGTTTCCTCTTCGACGTGAAATCCTGACGATGTCTTCGATCTACGATCCCGACTACTTCATCACCCCCCTGAGCCCCTACTCCCACACTTTTCCCGATCCCGCCCAGGCGGCGGAAGAGGGGCTGTTGGCCTTTGGGGGCGATCTGCACCCCGACCGGATCCTCAAAGCCTACCGCAGCGGGATTTTCCCCTGGTACAACCCGGGTGATCCCATCCTCTGGTGGTCTCCCGACCCGAGATTGCTGCTCTATCCCCGGGATTTCCGTGTCAGCCGCTCCTTTCGCCGGGTGCTGCGCAACCGGGAGTACCGGGTGGCCTTCGATCACGATTTTGAAGCGGTCATCCAAGCCTGCGCCACGATGCCCGAGCGGCAGGAGAAAGGGACCTGGCTGATGCCGGAGATGCAGGAGGCTTATACCGAGCTCCATCACCGGGGCTTCGCCCACAGCGTGGAGGTTTATGAAGCGGGGGAACTGATCGGCGGGCTTTACGGGATCGCCATAGGACGGGCCTTTTTCGGCGAATCGATGTTCTCCCGGAAGCGTGACGGCTCCAAAATCGCCCTCAAAGCCCTTAGTGACGTTTTAAGTGAAAAAGGTTATGATTTTATTGACTGCCAGGTGGTGAGCGATCACCTGGTCCGCCTGGGAGCGAAGCCCGTACCGCGGGCACGCTTTCTGGGGGAGCTGGAGACGGCGCTGCAGACGGCCGGAGAGCTGGGCAGTTGGTCAAATTACCGATGGGAGTATCGTGATGATAGATGACAATATAGGTTTTTCACTCTGGCTCGATTTTATTGAACGGGATTTCCTGCGCCACCGTTTCGTGGAGATGGTGGAACGGCGCATCGTCAACGGTGCGACGAGCAACCCCTCGATCTTCGCCCAGGCGATCAGCACCTCTCCGGCCTACGAAGAGGCGTTGGAAGAGCTCAAAGGCCTCTCTCCCAAGGCCAAATATGAAAAACTGGCGATCGAAGATATCAAAAGTGCCGCCATCGCTCTGCGTGGGGTTTACGATGAGGGGAGCGAAGGGTATGTCAGTATCGAAGTCGATCCCTTTCTCGCCAACGATACCGAGGGGACGATTGCGGAGGCGAGACGCCTCTTTGCCGAGATCGACGAACCCAACGTTATGATCAAAATCCCTGCGACCGAAGCGGGGTATCCCGCGATGCAGGCACTGTTGGCGGATGGGATCAGCGTCAATGCGACGCTTGTCTTCTCGCCGATGCAGACCCGGGCCTGCCTCGATGCGATGAAGATTGGGATCGACGAGTTCGAAAATACCGGCGGTGAGCGGGTCGAAGCGGTCATCAGCGTCTTCGTGAGCCGCTTCGACCGGCTGTTGGATCCCCGATTGAAAGAGGCGGGCCTGCCTGTGGGCCGCACCGGGATTATGAACGCGTCGAAGATCTACAACATCATTGAAGCCAATCACACTCCCTCCATCCGGACCCTGTTTGCAAGCACGGGGGTCAAAGCCGGCCAACCCTTCCCTGCCGATTACTACATCCGCGAACTCTACGGCCCCCATTGTGTCAACACTGCGCCCCTGGAGACCATCGAAGCCTTTGAAAAGGGAGAGGCACCCATCGTCAAGCTTCCCCGCTCCGAAGAGGAGATCGAAGCCTATTTCCAAGAGCTTGGAAAGCACGGCATCATCATGGATGCGGTCTACGCTCAATTGATGGCCGAAGGATTGGAAGCCTTTGAAAATGCATTTGCAGAGCTTTTGAAAAAGCTGGAAGCGTAATGAAAAACAAACTCAATCAATACCTGAAAACTCTGGTAGCCAACAAGGGGAGCGACCTCCACATCAAGGCGGGAGCGATTCCCAGAGTGCGGGTCCACGGGGTGTTGCGGAAACTGGGAAATGAGCTTTGGGAACCCGAAGCGGTCAAGGCACTTGTCCGGGAGATCACTACCGCGGATCAATACGTCGAGCTCAAAGAGAAAAAATCTTTGGATATGGCTTATATCCTTGACGAAAAGAGCCGTTTCCGGGTCAACATCTTTCATCAGATGAACGGCCTGAGTATCGTGATGCGTCTGATCCCGGTGGAGATCCCCGACTTCGAGAGCCTCGGACTTCCGAATGTGATCAAAACTTTTGCCGACAAACCGAGAGGCCTGGTTCTGGTCACCGGGGTGACCGGTAGCGGTAAGTCGACGACCCTGGCGGCAATTCTCAACCGGATCAATGAAAAATACTCTAAGCATATCATTACTCTGGAAGACCCCATCGAATTTGTCCACAAAGACAAGAAATGCCTGATCAATCAGCGCTCCATCGGTCAGGATTCCAATTCCTTTCGTGATGCGCTTCCCGCCGCGCTGCGGGAGGACCCGGATATTATCCTGGTCGGAGAGATGCGGGATACCGAGACCATTGATCTGGCGCTGCATGCCGCCAATACTGGACACCTGGTCTTTTCTACCCTCCATACCCTCGATGCCAAAGAGACCGTCAACCGGGTCATCGGCATGTTCCCTGAAGAGGAGCAGAATCGGGTACGCCTCTCTTTGGCCTCGGTCCTGGAAGGGGTCATTTCCCAACGTTTGGCCCCCACGAGGGCGGGTGGGCGTATTGCCGCGGTGGAAGTGATGGTCAAAACGGCACGGATCGAAGAGCTGATCGCGGAGAACCGGGACTTCGAGATCCCCGATGCCATCGCCGAAGGGCGGGAAATCTACGGTTCCCAGACCTTCGACCAGCACCTTTACGATCTGGTGGTCCAGGGGATCATTACCGAAGAGGTGGCGATGGAGTTCTCCACCTCGCCCTCGGATCTCAAACTCCGCCTCGAAGGGATCGGCCGAGGAACGGTCAAAGAGAGCGCCGCCCCGGCAGAGGCGGCCCCAAGTGTTGAAGATTTGGATGCCTACGACTTCAAAGAGGATGAAGCGTAGTCCTCATTCCTTCAAGTCAAGAGACTTTTAGATTCTTTGGAGTATAATTCCGCCCTATTTTACACACACAAAGGATTCAACCATGTTGGAAGGCATCGTTAGAGAGAGTATCGGAAAGAGCAACGCCAAAAAGCTCCGACGAGATGGTTATCTGGTTGCCAACATCTATGCGAACGGGGTCGACAATGTTCATGCCGCGTTCAAACAGGGTGAATTTATCAGAACCGTCCGTAGAAAAGAGAAGCTCGACTTCCCTGTCAAAGTGGGGGATACCGAGTACAATGTCGTTATTCAGGAGTATCAACTCCACCCTGTGACCGGTGAAATTATGCACGTAGACCTGCGGGTAGCGATCCCCGGCCATGTCACCGACTACCTGGTCCCCGTCGAAACCGTCGGTCTTCCCAAAGGGATCAAGAACAAAGGTGTTCTGGTCATCACCAAGCGTCGCCTGCGTGTCCGCGGCCCCATTGAGAAGATCCCTGCCAAGTTCACCCTCGACGTGAGCGATCTGGATCGGGACGAGTCGATTCTCGTTCGGGATATCGAAGCTCCCGAAGGGTGCCGGCTGATGGATCGCCCCCACGTCTCCGTCTGCGGTGTAATCAAAGCCCGCTAAGGGATTCCCGTGACCCTCTATGTCGGATTGGGAAATCCCGGACCGGCATACGAAAAGACCCGGCACAATATCGGTTTCCGGGTCATCGATCGCCTGGTGGCCGAGACCGGTGCCAGGAATATCTCCAAAAAAGCCTTCGAAGGCGAACTCTATCGCCAGGGCAATCTCTTTTTCCTCAAACCGCTTACCTATATGAACCTCTCCGGTCGAAGTATCAAAGCCGTGATGAATTTTTTCAAAATTTCCCTCGAAGACCTGGTGGTGGTCCATGACGATATTGATCTGCCTCTGGGGACGATCCGTTATAAGGTCGGCGGAAGCTCCGGAGGGCACAACGGCTTGAAGTCCATCGACGAGTATGTGGGTAAAGAGTATCTTCGGATGCGGATGGGTGTAGGCAAGCCCACCCGAAAGAGTGAAGTGGTCAGCTATGTGCTCGCCCCTTTCACGCCGGAAGAGGAGGCGGAGGTGGAGCGCCTGGTGGATTATGCCGCCGAGGTCGCCCTGAAGATCCCCAGCCTTTCCCTCGATGAGCTCAAGTCGCGTTACAGCCTCAAAGGGGGGGTCGATGGGGGTACCTAAACGGACCTTTCTCTATATCGCCCGGCACTATCTGAAAAACTTCCTGATCCTGCTGATCGGCCTGAGTCTGGCCGTCGTTTTCATCGACTTTCTCCAACAAGCCCAGCGGCTCCACGGGGGCGCGAACCGGAAAATCCTCTATGCCTTTTATACCTGGGAGTATATGGTCGCGCTGATCTACCCGTTAGTGATTCTGATGGCGATGGCGTGGACCCAGATCAGCTTTATCTATCGTAATGTCTTCGTCTCTCTTTTTTCCTTCGGTTTTGGTCGTCGTCAAATCCTGATCCCTTTTCTCGCTTCCGGGGTTCTGATCTATCTGGTCTTTACCGGATTGCAGATGACCTCTTTCGCCTATGGGCAGGATCGGGCCCGGATGATTCTCCACGCCGACCGTTACAAAGATGCCCTGAATAATCTCTTTTTTAAATACAACGACTCCTTCGTCTACGCTTCCCGGCTCGATCCCCTGCACAAAGCTCTGTTAAGGGGGATGATTTTCGAAGTGAAGAAGAACCAGGTCGTCCGCACCCTTCGTTTCGATGAAGCCCGTTTCCACGATGGAGAATGGATCGCCCCCCGCGCGCTGGTGCGGAGCAAGCGTTTCGACACAGAGGGGGAATTGACGGGCTTCGAGGATAAGGAGTTGAAGAATATGATCCTCCTCAAAGGCTACCGTCCCAAAGTCTTTCGCAAGATCTACGAGGGGGGGACCTTCTCCCTTGTCGATTCTCTGGCTGCCCTGCATCTCCTGAAAAAGCAGGGCCTCTCGGCGGACAAGGTCAAGGCGATCCTCTACAACAAAGTGCTTACGCCTCTCTTCGCTCTGGCGATGATGGTGATCTTCTTCTATCGGACCCCGCTCTATCATCGATTTGTCCGCAAGGAGCAACTCTGGACAGCCCTTCTGGGGAGTGCACTGCTGACCTGGGCACTCCTTTTCGCGCTTTTCCGTCTGGGAATGAACGGAGTGATCGATCCCGATCTCGGCCAGACACTCCCCATCCTGATCCTGATCCTCTATGCCTGGAGGCTCGATCGCCGCATCAGGCGCCAGGAGGCCCCCCTGGCGAGGCTCAGAGGAAATGGTGCCCAGTTAGGATAAAATATCCCCTATTTGAACAACTCCACGATAAAGTGATGCAACAATGCCCATTGATTTCCACGCCTTGGCGGAAAAGTACGGAACCCCGCTCTATGTATACGATTTTGACCAAATGCGCGAAAATTATCGCCGCCTCAAAGAGGCCTTTGCCGGGAGCAAATCCCTGATCGCCTATGCCGTCAAAGCCAACTCCAATCTTTCGGTCATCTCCCTGTTCGGCAAGCTCGGCGCCGGGGCTGACTGCGTCTCTCTGGGAGAGATCCTGCGTGCCCGCACCGCCGGCATCGAGCCCTATCGGATCATCTTCTCCGGCGTCGGCAAGCGGGACGATGAGATCGAAGCGGCCCTCAAAGAGGGGATCTTGATGATCAACCTGGAGAGCGAAGCGGAGATGCACCGGGTCGAAGAGGTGGCCCAGAGGCTGGGGCAGGAGGCGCGTATCTCCATCCGGGTCAATCCCAATGTCGATCCCCAGACCCACCCCTACATCTCCACCGGGCTTCACGAGAACAAATTCGGTGTCGAGATCGACCGGGCCAAGCGGATGTACATCTACGCCAAAAACTCCGATTGGCTCGATCCGGTGGGGATCCATTTTCATATCGGTTCCCAGCTGACGGAGCTCGAGCCTATCAAGGAGGCAGCGAGTATCGTCGCCGACCTGGTCCGTTCCCTGGCGGCCATCGGGATCGAGATCCGTTTTTTCGATGTCGGGGGAGGTTTGGGGGTCGTCTACCGGGATGAAACTCCCATCGATGTGGAGGAGTACGCCAAAGTGATCACCGAGTCGATCAAGGGGCTGGATTTGACCATCATCTGCGAGCCGGGGCGTTACCTTACCGCCAACGCCGGCTGGCTGCTTACCCGGGTTCTCTACGAGAAAAACAACGGCGCCAAGCGCTTCGTCATCGTCGATGCGGCGATGAACGATCTGATGCGTCCGACCCTTTATCAGGCCTACCACGGAGTGGAGTACCTGGAGCCCGACGCTAAGGAGCGGGGGGAGGCGACCCCGGCGGACCTGGTGGGCCCCATCTGCGAGAGCGGAGACTGGCTGGCCAAAGAACGGCTGCTGCCCCCCACCCGCAGCGGCGATCTGCTGGCGATCCGGAGTGCGGGAGCCTACGGATTCACAATGGCCAGCAATTACAACACCCGCGGACGTCCCGCCGAAGTGGCTTGTGAGCAGGGGCAGTGCCGCCTGATCAGGGACCGGGAGAACTTCGAAGATCAGATCCGCCTGGAAAAAGGGCATTTGGAGGCTTGAAATGACACTGGAAGCGTTGCGCAAAGAGATCGACCGTATCGATGACCAACTGCTGGATCTTTACAATGAACGCCTCAAGATCGTCGAAGAAGTGGGGCGCCTCAAAAACAGTACCGGCGCGCCTATCTATCGTCCCGAGCGGGAGCGGGAGATTCTTGAACGCCTCAAACGCCGCAACCGGGAGCGGGGCGGCCTGCTCAGCGACGAAGCGATCGAAGCTCTCTTTTTGGAACTCTTCGCCGTCGCCCGCAACTATGAGCTTCCCGAGCGGGTGGCTTTTTTGGGGCCGGAGGCGAGTTTCACCCATCAGGCGGCGGAGAAGAAATTCGGGGCGACCAGTGCCTATCTGCCGATCCATACCATCAAGGGGGTCTTCCGGGAAGTGGCCGAAGGGAAGGCCAAATTCGGCGTTGTCCCCATCGAAAACAGCTTCAACGGGATCGTCAGCGACACCATCAACTGCCTGAGTGATTACGACCTCAAGATCGTCGCCGAAGTGCTGATCGAGATCCACCATGTCCTGGCGACCAAGGCTGAGGATGTGAAGCAGATCAAACGGATCTACTCCAAAGATATCGCCTTTGGCCAGTGCAATCAGTTTCTCGAAGATGTAGGACTGGATCTGGTGGAGCAGATCCCCGTGGAGTCGACGGCCAAGGCGGCGCAGATGGCGGCCAAAGACCCGGAGGCTGCGGCGATCTGCTCCGAAGTCGCCGCCCGGCTCTACCACTTGCCGATCCTCTTCAAGAATATCGAAGACGAAGGGAACAACCGCACCCGCTTCTTCATCGTCAGCGACTTCGAAAACCGCCCCAGCGGCCGGGACAAGACGACGATCCTGGTCCGTCTCCCCCATCGTCCCGGGGCCCTGGTCGACTTCCTCAACGATTTCAAAGAGGCGCAGATCGGCCTGACCAAGATCAAATCCCACATCGTGGGCGGAGTCTCGATCTTTTTCATCGAATTTGACGGACACAAAGAGGATGAGAAGATCCGAAAGATTTTCGAGAAACACGAAGAATCCATCAAATTCCTCGGCTCCTATGTCAAAGAGGCGGACGACGTCTGACCAATTAGGAATGAGGAATGATAGCTGAGCGTTGAGCGTTGAGAGCTGAGCGATGAGAAAATGAGTTATATTTTAATCGATAAGATAGAGCAGAGAGCAGAAAAACAGAGGAGAGTGGAGTGAAATTCAATAAAACGCTTGACAAAATCAAAACTTACGAAGCGGGCAAGCCGATCGAACTGGTCGTCCGGGAGTTCGGTATCGAGCCCGATCAGGTGGTCAAGCTGGCTTCCAACGAGAACCCTCTGGGGACCAGCCCCAAAGTGGCGGAGGCGATCCGGGCCAATGCAGACAAGGCCCACCTCTACCCCGACGACAGCATGTTCGAGCTCAAAGCCTCCCTCTCCCGGCGCTTCGGGGTCCCCGAAGAGTCTCTGATCATCGGTGCGGGGAGCGACCAGATCCTTGAGTTCATCTCCCGGGCGAAGCTCAATGAAGAGAGCTCGGTCCTGATGAGCCGGGTCACTTTCGCGATGTACAGCATCTATGCCCTCCAGCAGGGAGCCCGGATCCTGCGTACCGAGGATTACCGCCACCGCCCCGATGAGTTCATCCCCATGATGCAAGCCCATCGCCCTGACGTCGTCTTCCTCTGCACTCCCAACAACCCCACAGGAGACGCGACGAGCAGGGAGGACCTCTTCGCGATCATCGAAGCGGCGGATCCCGAGACCCTGGTCGTCGTCGACGGTGCCTATATGGAGTACGCCGCGGCCAAGGACCCGGCCTACCGCATCGACCCTGCGGAGATCCTGCGCTACCCCAATGCCGTCTATCTGGGAACCTTTTCCAAGGCCTACGGATTGGGCGGGATGCGGGTCGGCTACGGCATCGCTCGGCCCGAGATCATTCAAGCCCTGATGAAGCTGCGTCCCCCCTTCAACATCACGACCCTCTCCCTGGCCGCGGCCATCGCCGCCAACGAAGATGAAGCCTTCGTCCAGAAATCCCTACAGATCCATCGGCAGGAGCTCCCCCGGTATGAGGCTTATGCCCGGGAGCGGGGTTTTGAGTACATCGAGAGCTATACCAATTTCATTACCTGGCTCTTCGATGAAGAGCGCAACTCATCGGAGATCGCCGATGCCCTGCTGCGTCGGGGAGTGATCGTGCGGGATTTGGCGAGCTACGGAATGAACGCTCTGCGGATCACCATCGGGACCCCGGAGCAGAACGACCGGCTCTTCAGTGCCATGGATGAGGTCCTGGGATGAGAAAGGCCAAGGTGATCTCCCGTCCCGGAGAGCGGGGAGAGCCGGTAGGGCTCGAAGCGTGGGGAGTATCCGGGCGCGGCTCACGCAGCCTGCTCTTCTACAAGCATCGCTGCGATGACGCATGGTACGAAGCCCTGCTCGAAGAGCTCTCCCTGAAAGGGAAACGGCTCAGCCCCGCCAGAGCGAGGCAGCTGGTCGTCGCCGCGCTGATGAAAGGAGAGGACTCGGATGCAGATCAAAGATAAAAGCCCCGAAGAGTTGCAGGAGCTGGCCCAAAAGATCCGCCAAAGGATCCTGGAAGTGGTCAGCCGCAACGGCGGGCATCTCAGCTCCACCCTCGGAGCGGTGGATCTGATCATCGGGATGCACTATGTCTTCGATGCCCAAAAGGATCCTTTTATCTTCGATGTCTCCCACCAGGCCTACGCCCACAAATTGCTGACCGACCGCTGGGACGCCTTCGATACCCTGCGGCAGTTCGGCGGGATCAGCGGCTATACCAACCCCGAGGAATCTCCCTACGACTACTACAAGGCGGGCCACAGTTCCACCTCCATCTCTCTGGCGGTGGGCGCCGCCAAGGCGATCCGGCTCAAAGGGGAGGACCGCATCCCCGTGGTGATGATCGGCGACGGGAGTATGAGCGCCGGGATGGTCTATGAAGCCCTCAACGAGCTGGGCGACCGCAAATATCCGGTGGTGATCATCCTCAACGACAACGAGATGAGCATCGCCAAACCCATCGGGGCGATCAGCCGCTACCTCTCCAAAGGGATGGCCGGCCCCTTCTACCAGAAGCTCAAGCGCAAAACCGAAAGCCTCCTGGAGATGCTCCCGGAGGGGGCGACCTATATGGCGAAAAAGTTCGAAGAGTCCTTTCGCCTCATCACTCCCGGGATGCTTTTCGAAGAGTTGGGGATCGAATACATCGGCCCCATCGACGGGCACGATATCCCCTCCATCATCCACACCCTCCAGATCGCCAAATCGATGGGCAAGCCGGTGATCGTCCACGCCCAGACCATCAAGGGCAAAGGGTACAAGATCGCCGAGGGGCCCCTGGAACATTGGCACGGGGTGGGGCCCTTCGATATCGAGACGGGGGAGCCGCTGAAAAAGAGCGCCGGAGCCAAAAGTGCAACGCAGATCTTCAGCGAAACCCTCCAGGAACTCGCCTCCCGCGATGAGAAGATCGTGGGGGTCACCGCCGCTATGCCCGGCGGGACCGGCCTCTCTCCTCTCCTGGAAAAATACCCGGAGCGCTTCTGGGATGTGGGGATCGCCGAACAGCATGCCGTTACCAGTATGGGCCCGCTGGCCAAAGAGGGCTTCAAACCCTTCTGCGCCATCTACTCCACCTTTTTGCAGCGGGGATACGACCAGGTGATCCACGACATCGCCCTGATGAACGTCGGGGTCACCTTCGCCATCGACCGTGCGGGGATCGTGGGAGAAGACGGAGAGACCCATCAGGGGGCTTTCGATATCTCCTATCTGCGTCCCATCCCCAATATGACCCTGATGGCCCCCTTCAATGAGCGCAGCTTCAAAAAGGCCCTCCGCTTTGCCGTCGATTTTCCCATGCCGCTGGCGATCCGTTATCCGCGGGGGGCTTTTATGGCGGAGGATTTCGACGTTCCCGACTATGAGACCGGTCGGGCCCATCTGCTCCGGGAGGGGGAGGAAGTCCTTTTCGTCGGCTACGGCAACGGGGTCGGGCGGGCTCTGGAGACTGCCAAACACTTGGAGGAGCTCCGTCCCGCGATCCTGGATCTGCGCTTCGTCAAGCCCCTCGACCGGGAGCTTCTGAGGGAATTGGCCCGGCGCTACCGGCAATGGTTCGTCTTCAGCGAGGGGGCCAGGATCGGAGGGGTCGCCTCCGCGCTTGAGGAGTTCTTCGAAGAGGAGGGGATCGAAGGGGTCACTCTGGAAAGCTTCGAATATGAAGACCGTTTCATCCCCCACGGCAAAACAGAGGTAGTAGAAGAGCACCTGGGCCTGCGGCCGAATCAGTTGGCCCGAAAGGTGGCGCAACGCCTGGAGACGTCCTCCAAGGATGGGGGAGACGGAAGAGTATATAATTCCGAAAAGAAATCCGTAAGCAAAGGATAAAGGAAGCCTATGGCAAAAGAGTATATTTTTACCAGCGAATCGGTCACCGAAGGCCATCCCGACAAGATGGCGGACCAGATCAGCGACGCAATCCTCGACTACATCATCGAGCGGGACAAGGGGGCGAGAGTCGCCTGCGAAACCCTGCTGAGCAACGGCTACTGTGTCATCGCAGGAGAGCTCAAGACCCACGCCTACGCTCCCATGCAGGAGATCGCCCGTGAAGTGGTGCGCGAGATCGGCTATACCGATGCGAGCTTCGGTTTCGACTACCGCAGCGCCGGCGTGCTCAACGGCATCGGAGAGCAGAGCCCCGACATCAACCAGGGGGTCGACCAGGCTTCCGGCGAGATCGGAGCGGGGGATCAGGGATTGATGTTCGGCTATGCCTGCAAAGAGACGGAGGAGTTGATGCCTCTGCCCATCTCCCTGGCCCACAAGATCACCGCCCGCCTGGCCCAAGTGCGCAAGGATGGGACTCTTCCCTACCTGCGGCCCGACGGCAAAGCCCAGGTGAGTGTGCGCTATCGTGACGGCAAGCCGGTGGAGGTCACCACGGTCGTCGTCTCCACCCAGCACGCCCCGGAGATCGAGCAGAAACAGCTTCACCGGGATGTGCTCCAGGAGGTGATCCACGCAGTGATCCCCGAAGAGCTCCGTGCCGAGGATATCGTCTACCACATCAACCCCACGGGCCGCTTCGTCATCGGCGGCCCCCAGGGGGATGCGGGATTGACGGGACGCAAGATCATTGTCGATACCTACGGCGGGAGCTGCCCCCACGGCGGCGGAGCCTTCAGCGGCAAGGACCCCACGAAAGTCGACCGCTCCGCCGCCTATGCCGCCCGCTGGGTCGCCAAAAACCTGGTCGCGGCCGGCGTGGCCGAACGGGTAACGATCCAGATCGCCTACGCCATCGGGGTCGTGGAGCCGGTCTCCATTATGGTTGATACCCACGGCACCGCCAACGTGGAAGAGTCCCGGCTCGAAGCGTGTGTACGCGATGTCTTCGACCTGCGCCCCGCCGGGATCATCAAAAGCCTCGACCTCCTGCGCCCCATCTACCGCAAAACTGCTGCCTACGGCCATTTCGGCCGGGAACTCCCCGAATTTACCTGGGAGCGCACCGACCGGGTCGAAGAGATCCGCTCCTACCTGGGACTCTAGGGCCGACCCCTCTGGGGAATGGAAGATTTTGGATTTTAGATTTTGAATTGGAAATAGCTTCCCGATAATTTTTCAAACTGCCGCTAATGTCTTCCGATCTCCCTATTTACTAATATGCAAATACATCGATAACTTCCTTTTCTGTTACATTTTGTATCATTTCTTACACATTAATTTGTCCTATTTTTCTTAAAGACTCGTTTAATCTTCCTGTGCTATAGTGTGATTCACAAAACGAACAAAGGAGAAACACATGGCAGTAATGATTACAGACATCTGCATCAACTGTGCGGCATGTATCGATGAGTGCCCCGTCGAAGCGATCGTTGACGAGGACGATAACCCCACAGGTGAGGACACTTACTACGTCTACGCTGACAAGTGTGTCGAGTGTGTCGGATACCATGATACTCCCGCCTGTGCGGAAGCCTGTCCCACAGAAGGGTGCATCGTCTGGGCCGAGTGTGTCGAGGGAATGCCCTGCCGGGAAGATGTCCCCGCCGAGGCACGTGCCGAGCACGCTCCTGTCATCGAGGACTAAAATACTCCTTAGCCTCCGGACGGGAAGAAGCTCTCCCGTCCGTTTTTAAACTCCCCTTTATACTTTTTGTGATATTATCCACCTCCAAATTTTTAATCAGGACTCAACTACGATGGAAAAGACCCTATCGATCATCAAACCTGACGCTGTCAAAAAGAATGTGATCGGAAAGATCATCGACCGATTCGAAAGCAACGGCCTGCGTGTCGCCGCGATCAAAAAGATCCAGCTCAGCCGCGCCGATGCCGAAGCGTTTTACGCCGTACACAAAGAACGCCCCTTCTTCGGCGAGCTCGTGGAGTTTATGATCTCCGGCCCGGTTGTCGTCTCCGTTCTCGAAGGAGAGAATGCCGTCGCCAAGAACCGTGAGCTGATGGGCGCTACCGATCCCAAAGAGGCGGCTCCCGGCACGATCCGTGCCGATTTCGCCGAGAGCATCGACGCTAACGCCGTGCATGGAAGCGACTCTCTGGAGAATGCCGAGAAAGAGATCGCCTTCTTCTTCGCCCAGCGGGAGATTCTCTAAGGAACTTCCTTGAAAATCACGTTTAGCAAGGTGGGCCGCTCCCCCGGAAACTTCCGCCATCGGATGGAAGATCTGGAGATCGAAGGCACTTTGCTCAGGACCGGAGCCCATGAAGTGAGCATGGAGTCGGAGATCAGCGGAGAGATCAGGCTGATTTGCGACCGATGCGGCTCCGAATTTACCGAAAAGCTTCGTCTCCCTCTGGACCTGACCCTCACCGATCAGGCCCGGAAGGTGACGGAAGATTTGGATACCATAGAGTTTCTGGACGGCATGATCGACATCTCCCGATTGATGGAGGGGGAGATCGCCTCCTACCGCTCCGCTTATCATTATTGCCCGAAATGCCGGGAGGATGAGCGGGAAGTGGATATTGAATACTGAAACCCATTAGAAAGGATAACCCATGGCAGTACCCAAGAGAAGACACAGTAAAACCCGCGCCGCCAAGCGCCGCACCCACTACAAGGTCAAACTCCCCCGCCCCGTCAAAGATGCTGACGGTACCTGGAGAATGCCCCACCGCATGAACCCTGTTACAGGCGAATACAAGTCCTAATGTCTCCCGACAAAGGGATGATCCGCGTCGCCATCGATGCGATGGGCGGGGATTTCGGTCCCGAACCCATCATCGAAGGATGCATCCAGGCAATCGACGAACGTCGTTTTCAGCCGATCCTCGTTGGGGATCGGGAAGCGATCCTCTCCTTCCTCCCCCAATATTATCTCGAGCAGGTAGAGATCGTCGAAGCCGGTGATGTGATCGATATGCACGATCAGGCCACCAACGCCCTGCGCCGTAAGGACTCCTCGATCTACAAGGCGGTGGAGCTCGTAAGAGAGGGGAAGGCCGATGCTGTCGTATCGGCCGGCCACAGCGGGGCCACGATGACCCTGGCGACCCTGCGGATCGGACGACTCCCCCACATTTCCAAACCGGCTCTGGCGACGCTGATGCCCAACGTCAACAATGCCAAGACGCTGGTCCTGGACGTCGGGGCAGTCGTGGAGTGCAAGCCCCACAACCTCTACGAGTTTGGGGTGATGGGCGAAGTCTATGCCCAGGAGGTGATGAAGATCTCATCACCCCGTGTCGGGCTCCTGGCCAACGGCGAAGAGGAGTCCAAGGGCAACGAGTTGACCAAAGAGGCGTTCCCTCTGATGAAGAAAATTCCAGGCTTTCTCGGCAACGTCGAAGGGCGGGATATCTTCAACGGCAGTGTGGAAGTCGTGGTCACCGACGGCTTTACCGGAAATATCCTTCTCAAAACGAGCGAGGGGGTGGCCGATGCCATCTTTACCATGATGCGCCAGGAGATCCGAAAGTCCCTGCCCGCCAAGATCGGTGCGCTGCTGATGAAAAAGAAGGTCTTCGCCCGGCTCAAAAAGCAGGTCGATTACGCCGAATACGGCGGAGCTCCTCTGCTGGGGGTCAACGGCTGTGCCATCGTCAGCCACGGCTCCAGCAATGCCAAAGCGATCAAAAACGCCATCTTCCAGGCGATCAACTACTCAGAATCCAATGTCAACAAAAAGATCGAAGAGCTACTGATACGCAACAACGGTGCTCAGGACTGAGCCGCCGTTCTCTTTCACGCTAAAGCCCCTTTATGTTAAAATCACTTCCACTAGAGCGGAAGGAAGTTTATGTCAACTGCTAAACCTATCTATGCATCTATGCGCTCCATCGGAGCCTATGTCCCCCCGAAAATTCTCAGTAATGAAGATCTCGAAAAAATAGTCGATACCACTGATGAGTGGATCGTCAAACGTACCGGGATCAAGGAACGCCATATCGCCGATTCCGATGTTGCCACAAGCGATCTGGCGGTGGAGGCGGCGCGCGACGCCATCGCCCGGGCGGAGCTGGAAGTGGAAGATATCGACCTGGTGCTCTGCGCCACGGTGACGCCCGATTATTTCAATATGCCCGCGACTGCCTGCATCATCTCCAACAAACTGGGGATCAAAAATGTGCAAGCCTTCGATATCTCCGCGGCGTGTAGCGGCTTTGTCTACGGCCTGAGCATTGCCAAGGCTTTCATCGAATCGGGAATGAAACGCAATGTCCTGCTCATCGGTGCGGAGAAGTTCAGCTCCATCGTCGACTATACCGACCGGAGTACCTGTATCCTTTTCGGCGACGGTGCCGGAGCGGCGGTGATCTCCGCTACGCAGGACCCCGATGAGCGGATCATCGATATCCACGCCAGTGCCGATGGTAGCTACGCCGACTTTCTGATGACCCCTTCGCCTGGTTCTGTCAATCCCGCCAGCTGCGAAGCGATCGAGCAAGGATTGCAGTACGTCAAGATGAAAGGCAACGAAACTTTCAAGCTGGCGGTCAAGACCCTCACCAAGGATGTGCGGGAGATCCTGGAGAAGAATGAGATCCCTGCCGAGAAGATCGATCATTTCGTGCCCCATCAGGCCAACTATCGGATCATCAAGGCGGTTGGGGACGCGCTGAAGATGCGCGACGATCAGATCGTCCGCACTGTCCACAAATACGGCAACACTTCCGCCGCCTCCATCCCGATGGCGATCAATGACATTTACGAAGAGGGGCGTCTGCGCTATGGGGATCTGATGCTGCTCGATACCTTCGGCGGAGGGCTGACCTGGGCGAGCGCTCTGCTTCCCTTCGCCGGAAAAAATCCTTAATTTCAAGTGAGGAGTGAGGAGTTGCGGTAGGCGTTGCAACGCACTTTTCAGAATTTTTTACTCTTCTTTAAACAAAATATCCAATGATAGATAACTCCTTTGAACTTCTTTTTCGTCTAAAATCCGTCGGCTATGATAACCCTTCCCGTGATCCCTGGTGGTGGCCCAACAGTGGGAGTTTTGAGGTAGTCGTCGGGGGGATATTAACCCAGAATGCCAACTGGGAGCGGGTGGAGCTTTCGTTGGAGAATTTGCGAAACAAAGGGCTTTTGAACCCGGAGAGCTTGGCGGAGTATCCCGCCGCTTCCTTGGAGGCCTTGATACGCCCCAGTGGATTTCACACCGCCAAGGGGCGCAATCTGCGGGAGCTGAGCCGAGCGATGCTGGAGAAGTTCGGCTCCTTTGACGCCTTCCGCCAAGAGGTAAGCCGGGAGTGGCTTCTGGAGCGCCGGGGGGTAGGGCCGGAGACGGCGGATGCGATCCTCAACTACGCCTGCTACCGGGAAGCCTTCGTCGTCGACAGCTACACGGCACGCCTGCTGGCAGCATTGGGCTATGAGCTGGAAAGTTACGATGCGGTGCAATCCTGGATGCTGGAGGGTCTCGCGGGACGGGAAAAGGAACTCTTTGCGGGGATGCCCGCAGCCCAGATCTATGCCCGGAGCCACGGGATGGTGGTGGAGTATTGCAAAGCCAACCGCAAAGGTCGGCAGATCAGGGTTGAGGCTCTGCGGGACTGACGGAGAGGATTTTACCCTTGTAGCCCGCCTTTTCGATGGCCTGAAGGAGGCGGCTGGTGTTCAAATCGTCTCGAAAGCGAACCGTCGCTTTGCGGGTGTTGAGCTTGACTTTTGCCTTGTAAACCCCTTCGGTCTTTTTAAGAGAGCGCTTGATCGCCACGGTGCAGAGCGGGCAAGTCATCCCCTCCACTTCGATCACCGCGATCTTATCCGCCTGAAGGATGCCCGCCAAAAGGACGGCACTCAATAGTATTTTTTTCATTTTGTATTCTCCTCTAATTTGTCACTGGTCATTAGTCATTGGTCATTGGGAGTATTATGGCCGCAAGTCGCAAGCACGGGCCTGCGGCCCTCACGTCGCAAGAATTTTTGTGTTAAGTGCTACGTGCTAAGTATTACGAATTTTTTATTCGTTACCGATTCCCTGTTCGGTTACTCATTACTCGGTTGCTCGGTTATTCCTTCTCCATTCTCCATTCTCAATTTTCCATTCAAAATCAATCTCCCATCATCAAAAGATATCCCGCCCACCAGGGATAACTCACCATCACCGCCACAAAGAGAGTCCCCAGGCTCAGGTAGAGGGTGTAGTTCTTGCAGAGGCTCGTGGCGCAGGCGATGCGCTCTTTGCGCCCCCGCCACCAGTCGAACCAGAGATAGCCCACCACGCCGACAGCGGCAAGGCTGAAGTAGCTGTGGTAGGGGGCGAACCACTGCAGGAAGCTCAGCGATCCCACGCTGACACCGAAGATCAGAAAGAGCAGCGGCCCCAGGCAGCAGGTGCTCGCCAAAATGGCCGAGACGATCCCTCCAAAGAGCAGGGAGTAGAAGGTCCTTGCTTGCTGCTTCTCTTTGGCACTCTGGGTGATCTGGGCCGCTCGCAGTGCTTCGGCGGTATCCTGGCTACTGAGGCTCGAAAGTGCCCCTTCCGTTTCCCGGGTGACTCGGTTGTCATCGGGCGTGACACTCTCTGAAGGAACGGGAGGCTCGATCGTGCATTCGTAGCCCTTGACGATGCTCAGGATCACGTGCCTGGGCCCCAGGCGCTTCTCTTCGAAATAGAGTCCCTGGCTTGTGACGAAACGCTTAATGTTTTCGATGGAGGAGAGGGTGTTGAGCTCGACGTCGAGGATGCCCTCTTCAAAAGATTCCAGCGCCTCTTTGGTCTTGAGCACCGGGACGGGGCAGTCGAGATCGCGGCAGTCGAGTTTCACTTTTTGGTGATCTCTTGGCTGGTGATATGGTAGGCGAACTCTTTGGGGAAGTAGTAGTCGAGGGGTTCATCCTCCACTTCGGCGTAGGGGTAGCCCAGCATATTGATGGGATACTGCTCGGGTTTGGGGGAGAGGATGAAATCCCGGCCCCAGTTGAAGCCGACCCAGTTCATCTCCCAGCTGTGCAGATAGCGGCGCTTGAGCTCCTGGACCTTGGGGTCATTGTATTTACGGCTCTCGACGAGCTCCAGTTTGGTGATATCCGCCGGATCGCTGGGGACCCAGCCTAGGCCGGGGATGTAGTATTCGGCCCGGCAGTGCTGCCAGGTCGTGATGTCGGCGAAGCCCTTGTCATCGGCTTTGCCCAGAGCTTTGGAGTAGTGGGAGAGCCCCAGGCGGATGCCGAAGACTTCCCGGGCAGGGATGCCCGCTGCGCGGAGCAGGGCGACGAAGAGGGAGCTAATGTCGGTGCATTTGCCCCCGAAGTAGCCGCTGTTCATCATTTTGCCGGCATCTCCGGAGCCGCAGCCGACTACCTTGGGATCCCGGAAGGTGGTCAGGGTCACCCAGTCGTAGATCTTTTTGACCTTTTCGAAACAGTCGCTGATGCCTTGGGTGAGTTCGTCGGCTTTGGCTTTGATCTTGCCGTCGGTGGGGATGTGGGCGGTGGGTTTGAGGAAACGCTGCACCTCTTCGGGGATGGGGAGGTTCTTTTTGCTGGCCGCTTCGATCGCTTCGAGGGGAACGCTGCGGTAGCGGGTCTCGATCTCCATCTCTATTTCGAGCTTTTTGGGATTGGGCGATTTTTTCCATCCGGCGTAGAGGATGTTGACATCGTAGCTGTTGTCGTCGTTGAGGTTCCACTCATCCATATTGCCGTCGAAATGGAGGATCCGGACATTCTGCCAGGGGGCCTGATAGGGCATCGGGTTCCAGAGCCGTGCGGGGTAGGGGCCCTTGCCGTCGGGATTTTTGAGGTCGAAGCTGTAGCGGACACGGAAGCGGCGCTTCTCTCTGGAAATCTCCTCTTCGCTTTCGGGGGCCATCGTCGCGGCTTGCAGGGTGCCGGCAGAGCCAAGCAGAGAGGCAGCGGCTGCCACAGAGAGGGTTTTGAGAAAATCACGTCGTTGCATCATTCATCCTTTTGTAAAAAATCTGTCAACAAAAATAGATGCATAGGGATAAGAGTGTCAGAGAGTGGTTCCGGCATCTTATGTCGGCCCGTCACGCGGGCAAAATGCATTGGGAAATTTTAGCATATTTATTGAGTGGAAGTGGGAAGAGATGAATTGAGAATGGAGGAGGAATAACCGAGCAACCGAGTAACCGAGTAATGAGTAACCGAACAAGGAATCGGTAATGAATAAAGAATTCGTAATACTTAGCACGTAGCACTTAACACAAAAATTCTTGCGACGTGAGGGCCGCAGGCCCGTGCTTGCGACTTGTGACGATAATCCTCCCGATGACCGATAGTATGAGACGCTATAATGTTGGCGATAAGTCAAAAGACGAGGAAGAGAATGAAAGAATTGGACAACCGTTACCGATTGACCAAATTCGTCAAAGCTGCCGGTTGAGCCGCCAAACTGGGTCCGGGGGACCTTTCACATATTTTGGCGGATCTGAGCAGTGACGATGAGCGCTTGATCGTGGGAATCGGCAGCAGCGAAGACGCGGGAGTTTTTCGCCTCGACGTGGATCGGGCGCTGGTGCAGACCCTGGATGTGATCACGCCGGTGGTGGACGATCCCTATGTCTATGGGCAGATCGCCGCCGCCAACAGCCTCAGCGATGTTTTCGCGATGGGGGCCGAGGTGCTGACGGCGATGAACATTGTGGGCTTCGATGCCTGCAACCATCCGCCGGAGGTTTTGAGCGAAATCCTGGCTGGCGGGGCGTCCAAGGTGCGGGAGTGCGGCGGCGTAATCGTGGGCGGCCACACCATCGAAGCGCCGGAGATGACCTATGGGCTGAGCGTGACGGGCCTGGCCCATCCCGAGCGGATCTATCGCAACGATACGGCGAGGGTGGGGGACCTGCTGATCCTGGGCAAACCCCTGGGGCTGGGGGTCCTCACTACCGCCATCAAGGCCGATCTGCTTTCGGCGGAGGCGGTCAGGCGGGTGGCGGAGATCCTGGCCCAGCTCAATTACCGGGCTTCTCTGGCGATGTGCAGCTTCGACGTGAGCGCCTGCACCGACGTGACCGGTTTCGGCCTGGCGGGGCATGCCTATGAGATGAGCGGTAAGGGGCGGGTGAGCCTGCGCTTCGATTTCGGGTCGCTTCCCCTCGTGCCCGAGGCGAGAGAGATGGCGGCGATGGGGATCATCCCCGCCGGCAGCTACAACAATCGCAGCTATCTGGAGTCCAAAACCCGCTGGGAAGTCGAAACGCCTGACGATATTCTTTTCTACGACGCCCAAACCAGCGGGGGATTGCTGATGGCGGTGCGCCCGGACGATGCCTTCGCCCTGCTGGATCGGCTGCGCAGCGAGGGGTATGAGGCGGCGGCGATTGTGGGCGAAGTGCTCGAGCCCCAGGAAGCGGCCCTGATCGTCCGATAGGTCAAATGGAGAATTGAGAATGGAGAATTTTGGATTATAGATTTTGGATAAGGGAATTTGTAGCACCTAACACGTAACTTTTAACACAAAAAATCTTGCGACGTGAGGGGCGAAGCCCCGTGCTTGCGACTTGCGACTTTATTTTAAATACTCCAAAATCTCCTCCGCGTTTCCTCTGAAAACGATCCGCTCCTTTTTCTTCTCGATCTGATAATCGTACATCGGATCGTAATACTCTTCCAGCAGTGCCCGGATCCAAATCTTGTGCCCTTCGGGGTTTCCGGTGCGTAGCTGCTCCTGCCACGCGGCATCCAACAGCGCACTGAAGCGCCGGGTCCGCTCATCTCCCAACCGCTTGCGGATCCGCTTGAAGTTGTGCTGCATCGTTTCGTACCATCCGTAGGGGGTCTCTCCCCGCCGGAAGGCTTCGTCGTATTCTTTTTGGCCGTAGAGGATGTAGTCCTGATAGCTGATCTCGATGCGTTCATCGAGGGGGCGTTCCAGGAGGATCACCGGCGCTTTTTGAAATTCGGCGAAGATCTCGGGGGGGATATAGCGCTGGCCGATGTTGCGGCTCTCGTCCTCGATGACGATGCGCCGATGGCCTGCCGCGTCGTGGCGGATCAGGGCGTAGGCGAGGGCGTTTTCGAAGTCGATCTGGCTGGGCTGGGGCCGGGCATAGCGCCCGAAGGCCGATCCTCTATGTCGTGCCAAGCCCTCCAGGTCGATCGCCTCGTCGATCTGCTGGAGTAGCAGGGTTTTTCCGCTGCCGGTGCGCCCGCCGATTACCAGGATTTCCCTGTTTCGGACCAGGCGGAGGCTTTCGTCCATCAGGTAGTTGCGAAAGGCTTTGTAGCCTCCCTTGAGCCTGGGGACGGCGATGCCGCAGTGCTCGTAGATCCAGCGCTGAACGATTTCGGAGCGCTGCCCGCCCCGCCAGCAGAAGAGATAGGCGTCGGGATGGGCGCGCAGAAAATCGATCCAGGCGTCGATCCGCTTTTGGCGCACTTCGCCGCTGACCAGTTCGTGGCCCAGTTTCACCGCGGCATCGTGCCCCTCCTGCTTGTAAGTCGTGCCGACGCGTTCCCGTTCTTCGTCGTTCATCAGGGGGAGATTGACAGCTTCGGGGAAAGAGCCCTTGGCATACTCTACCGGGGCACGGGTATCGATGAGGGGGCGGTTTTCAGTCACAATGGAACGGAAGTCGTCGATAAGGGGAAGGGGAGTCTGCACCGTCAAGGGCTCCTGCTGGATAAAATCGTTGCCATTATAACACAGCACCATTTCCCCGGAGCCTGTGCTATCATTGAATAGAGAATGACAAAAGGAGGACAGTATGTTTCGTGACCGACAGGATGCAGGCCGACAGTTAGCCCGGGCACTGGAGAGGTATCGGGGGACGCCGGGACTGCTGGTCCTGGCGATTCCGAGAGGCGGGGTGGAGGTTGGCTACGAAGTGGCGAAATATTTGGAGGCGGAGTTCGATCTGATCATCTGCCGCAAGCTGCCTTATCCCTTCAACCCGGAAAGCGGCTTTGGGGCCATCGCTGAGGATGGCACGGTCTACATCAATCCAAGGGCCTCCATCCCTATGAGCGAAGAGGAGGTCCTGGTGATCATTCGGCAGCAGCAAAAAGAGATCGCCCGCAGGATCCGGGTGCTGCGGGGCGGCCGGTCCCTGCCCCCTTTGGAAGGGCGCACCGTCATTCTCGTCGATGACGGGATCGCGATGGGCTCGACGATGCACGCGGCTCTGGAGATGTGCCGCAAAGCCGGTGCGGCCAAAGTGGTGGTGGCGGTGCCGGTAGCAGGCCCCTATGCAGTAGCGGAATTCTCCCGTTTGGCGGACGATCTGGTGGTTCTGGAATCTCCTCCGAATTTCCACGCCGTAGCCCAGGTCTATGAGCGTTGGTACGATGTGAGTGACGAAGAGGTTTTGGAGATTATGGCCCGCTGGCAAAAGGAGCGGGAGCGATGATCGCCGTGCTGCAGCGGGTGAGCCGTTCCTTGGTCCGGGTCGATGGAGAAGTGGTGGGAGAGATCGGCCGGGGGATGAATATTCTCCTGGGGGTCGTCAAAGAGGATACCCGCAAAGATATCGACAAACTCATAGCCAAGATTCCCCATCTACGCATCTTTCCCGATGAGGAGGGACGGATGAACCGCAGCCTGATCGACTGCGGGGGATCGGCTCTGGTAATCAGCCAATTCACTCTGGCCGCCAATGTCAAAAAGGGACGTCGCCCCAGTTTCGAGCGGGCGATGGTGCCGGAGGAGGCGAGGGAGCTCTATGAAGCTTTCTGCGAAGCGCTGGCGGAGTATGTGCCGGTGGAGCGGGGGATCTTCGGGGCGATGATGGAGGTGGAGATCCACAATGACGGGCCGGTGACTCTGATCCTGGACAGCCGGGAGCTTTAGAATCGTATCAAATATATTTTTCGTTAAGTTCGGCAGGAGTAGAATCAAAAAATATACTTTAAAAAAAAACAAGGGGGAGGGATGAAGACTATTTTTCAGGATCTGGAAGTACTCAAAGAACACGTCAAAGACAAGGAGGGCAAAGAGGCGCTCAAAGATCTGGAGAAAAACTTTAAGCTGCTGCGGACCAAAAGCGGCCTGGCTCAGCTGCTCAAGAAAAAAAAGCTCCGCAAGATCATCCGTACCGTGGAGTATGAAGAGGAGCTCACCCAGCTTCAGGTGGAGCTGATCAAGCTCCAAAATTGGGTTTATGACAACAAAAAGCGGGTGATGATCATCTTCGAGGGGCGGGATGCCGCCGGAAAGGGCGGGGCGATCAAACGCTTCATCCAGTACCTCAATCCCCGCAAGTTCCGCGTAGCGGCGCTGCCCAAACCGACCGAGGTAGAGACGGGGCAGTTTTATTTCCAGCGCTACTTCAAGCATTTGCCCGATCCGGGGGAGATTGTCTTTTTTGACCGGAGCTGGTACAACCGGGCCATCGTGGAACCGGTCTATGGATTTTGTACCGAGGAGCAGTATGAGAAGTTTATGAAGGAGGTCCCGGAGATTGAGCATGCCCTCATCGACGATGGAATCACCCTCATCAAATTCTGGTTCTCCATCAGCAAAGAGACGCAGCAGAAGCGCTTCAAAGAGCGGATGACCAACCCCCTCAAGCACTGGAAGCTCAGCCCCGTGGATCAGAAGGCCCAGGAGATGTGGGACAAGATCACTTATTACAAAGAGGAGATGTTCAGCCGCACCCATACCAGCTACGCCCCCTGGATCATCGTCGACAGCAACGACAAAAAACGGGCACGCCTGGAGTCGATCCGCTATGTCCTCTCCCGGATCCCCTACGAGGGCAAAAAGGATGCCGTCATCAACCTCCATCACGACCCCGATATCGTGGAGCGCTATCACCGCCGATCCCACCAGGAGAAAGGGTAAAAGGAATGAGGAATGAGGAATGAGGAGTGAGGAACCGAAAGGAAAAGCCTCAACCGTCTCCTGATTTCAATGTCCATTTCTCGATGGAACATATTCCTATTGAAAAAATTTTCCCAATGACCAATGACCAGTGACTAATGACCAATTAGCTAAAATAGCGTCACTATTTTTGCTTGCAAAGGTTCGCTATGTCCAAAAAGATCGCTTCCGCCCGGATCTCCGCTGAGAGCTCGGCGCTACTCAAGGAGCTCAACGACTCCCTCCCCTTCGACAAGGCCCTCTACCGTGAAGATATCCGCGGTTCTCTGGCCCACGCCCGGATGCTCAAAGAGCAGGGGATCATCTCGGCTGAAGATTATGAAGCCATCGAGAAGGGGCTCCGTCAGGTCCTCGAAGAGATCGAGAGCGGAGCCTTCAGCCTCGACGGCGGGGATGAGGATATCCATATGGCGGTGGAACGGCGGCTGACTGAGATCGTCGGTGATGCGGGCAAGCGGCTCCATACCGCCCGCAGCCGGAACGATCAGGTGGCGGTGGATTTCCGGATGTATGTGCTGCGCCACGATCTGCAGATCGCCGCACTCCTGCGGAAGTTGATCACTACGCTCCTGGAACGGGCCGAAGAGCATGCCGAGACCCTGTTGCCGGGGATGACCCACCTCCAGCATGCCCAGCCGACGAACCTGGGGTATCATTTGATGGCCTACGCATCGATGTTCCGCCGGGACTTGGAGCGTTTCCTCGACTCCTATGAGCGCAACAACCTCTCCCCCCTCGGCTGCGCCGCCCTGGCCGGAACGCCTCACCCCGTCGACCGGCAGATGACGGCCAAAGAGCTGGGCTTCCGCGCCCCCACCCTCAACTGCCTCGACAGCGTCAGCGACCGGGATTTCGCTCTGGAGATCCTTTTTAACATCGCGACGATGATGATGCACATCAGCCGCCTCAGCGAAGAGCTGATCCTCTGGAGCACCAGCGAATTCGGTTTCGTACGTCTTTCGGACAAGCACGCCACCGGCAGCTCCATCATGCCCCAGAAGAAAAACCCGGATATCCCCGAGCTGCTGCGGGGCAAGACCGGACGGGCCTACGGCAATCTGGTGAGCCTGTTGACGGTGATGAAGGGCTTGCCTCTGGCCTACAACAAAGATACCCAGGAGGACAAGGAAGGGGTCTTCGACAGTGTGCATACCGCCGAGCTCTCCCTGCGGGTGCTGCGGGAGATGATCGACGAAATGAGCGTCGACCGTGAGGCGATGGAGCGCGCCTGCATGAGGGGGCACCTCACCGCCACGGACCTGGCCGACTGGCTGGTGCGGGAGGCGGGACTCCCTTTCCGGGACGCTTACCATATCGTCGGAAACGTCGTCAACCGGGCGGAGGAGTTGGGCAAGGATATTTCCCAGATGACTCCCGAAGAGTTGGCGGAGGTCGATGCACGCATCGCCCCGGAAGCCTGCACGCTTCTCGACAATCGGGCTTCGATGAACGCCCGCGCCTCCGAAGGGGGCACCGCCACCGTGCGCACCCGAGAACAGATCGGGCAGATGCGGGAGTGGCTGGAGGGACTCGAATTGAGGCCGTGACCCGATTTCGTTCCTTTTGCAAGCGCTTCCACCCCCAGCTCCAGCAGCTGCTCAATCTGCTGCTGATCCTTCTTTTGGGTAAATACGCCGCGCATCTCTATCTTCCCTGGAGCCATATCCTCTTTCTCTTTTTCATCGCTGCCGTTACGGAGCATCTGCTGATCTATTGGCGTCGGGGGAGAGTGGAATACCTCTCCTATTCCGCACTCAATACCGCCGCAGGGGTGATGCTGATGATGGTCGCTCCCCGGCTTTGGATCCTGGCGTTTTTGATCGTGGCGGGATTGGCACAGAAGCATCTTTTGGTCCGCAAAGGGCGCCATTTCTACAACCCCTCCAACTTCGCCCTGATCCTGGGGCTGCTCCTCTTTTACCGCCAGGCCCACATCGTCCTGGGACAGCTAGGCCACGAGCGATGGCTGGGGGCGGCGGTGCTGCTTCTGGGGGCTTTGATACTCCTGCGGGTCGGGCGCTGGATCATCCCTCTGTGCTTCAGCCTGGCCTATCTCTTTTTTCAGCTTCGATGGGTGGGAGCCTCCGATCCCACTCTGATCCCGGAGACAGTGATTTATCGTTTCTTTTCCGTCTCCTTCATCGTCTTCATCCTTTTTATGCTCACGGATCCACGGACCACGCCCGAAAAAGGATGGCAGCAGGCGCTCTTCGCTGTAGGAGTCGCGGCGGTAGCTTCCTGGCTCGATGCCTGGCACGGTTTCCGGGTGCAGCATCTCTTTATGGCTCTTTTTCTCCTCTCCCCCCTGGTGCCGCTATTCTCTGCCCAAGCATGGAGGGATAGGACCCTTCTTGTTTTCAGTATTGGGCTTTTCCTTTTATCCCTGGGTGCTATAATCCAGATCGAGAGTCAACCCCCTTATTTTTTTGAAATGGATCGTTGAAGTTTGATGAAAAAAGAGAACAAAATCGCCCTGGTCATTCTTGTTGCGGGGATCGTTGCCGCCGTCATTTTTTGGTTTGTAGGCCCAAAATCCGCTTCGCCTTCTCCGAGCACTCCGGCCACGGCGGCTTCCGCACCTACCTCAGCCCCAGCTGAACGGATCATCCTCCCCGAGTATAACGCCAGCGTCTATGCCGATATCCCGGAAGTGCGCCGTTATCTGAAAGAATTGAAGGAGTCCATCCGAAGAGGAGAGGGCTTTTTGCCTCTGTCCGACAACGAGCTCGATGAACGGGCGAGGAGGGTGCAGCAGCTTTTGTTGCACGATCCCAAATTCCTGGCCGATACCCGCTCCGGCGGCAAGATCCTCCACAACGATATGATGCGGATCCTCCCCGCGCTCGTCAGTGCGCTCCCCGATAAGCTTCGCCCGATCTGCAGCAAACACCACTGCTATCAGGCAGAGAAGTACAATTTCGTCACCAATACCACCACCCGGGCCATCGTCGACAGCGACGGGATGAAGGTCCTCTCTGTGGAGCGTTTCCCTCAGAGCCAGCCAGATATCAGCCTGCGGCTGACCCGTATCGCCAAAGCCATCGCCCTCAAAGCGCCGGAGGTCCGCCGCGAACTGGGACACACCCCCGCACCCGATGAGATCACCATGGCCAACGTCCGGGGAACGATGAAAGAGTCTCCCTGTGAAGACAGTACCCATCTCTGCGTCGCCCCCACCTTCGCCCAGCCCGACAAGGCCCAGGCGCTTTGGGCGGTGGTGGATCTGACCCGGATGCGCCTGGCTGCCGCCAAGTGGGCAGGCCTGGGCAAGACCACCACTCCCGCCTGCATCTCCGAGCGGGCACTCCAAAACCGCTACATTATGGAGAACTTCTGTCAGAAAGATCAGCACATCGAGCGTGACGGATGGAAGATCACTTACCATTTGACCGGATCGGACGGCCTGGAGATCCGGGATGTGAGCTTCCGGGGACATCCGGTTCTCCGTTCGGCCAAGATCGTCGACTGGCACGTAGCTTATCAGGAACGGGGAGGGGAGCGGCTCGATACTTCCCATCCCGTGACCCTAGCCGGGCATCGGGTGGAGTTTGTTCGGGGAGAGGGGGACCGCTATCTCTTCGGCTACAATGATGCGATGGGGTGTCCCATGTTTTCCACCTCTGTGGTCCTGGCCTTCAACGGTCCCCAGATCCGGGATTTGCCCGGGGGTAAAGGCTTTATGCTCACCCAGGATTTTCGCAATCCCAAATGGCCGATGGCGTGCAACTACCGCTATGAGAACCGTTATGAATTTTACAAAGACGGCTCCTTCCGTGTCGTCGGTGTCAACAAAGGCCGAGGGTGCGCCGACCATGCCATTTACCGGCCTGTGATGCGCATCGATACCGATCTGGGAGATGGGGAGCACGAGAGTTTCGCCGACTACAACGGCAGCGGCTGGCATCTCTGGGAGCACGAAGGGGTGAGCCGCACCGATGAGGTTTCGGATGCCTACCTCGGGCGTTTTCCTTACCGTATCGCTCCGGTGAATGATCCCGCGGCTGGTTACTATATCGAACCCAATCACGGACAGTTCCACGACGGGAGCCGGGGGGATCACGCCTCACTTTTTGTGACCCGTTTTCATCGTGAAGAGGGGGATACGGATATGTTGACCCTGGGTTCCTGCTGCAAACTCGACGAGGATGGCCCCGAGCGCTTCATCACACCTCCGGAATCGATCGCCGGAGGAGCAAACCTGGTGCTCTGGTACATCCCGCGGATCCGTAACGATGACCGACCCGGCCACGAATACTGCTGGGCCGACACTGTGATCGGAGAGGACGGCAATATGCATGTGCGGGTCTGGCCCTGCACCGTCGGGCCCCGCTTCGTGCCGGTCTCTTCCGTCAAAGAGGAGAAACGATGAGACGATTAGTCCCGATCCTTTTGGCCCTGGCGGCGGTGGGAATCCTCTTTGCTGTTTTACTCAAGTTCAGGCATTCTGCTGCTCCTGCTAAGCCCACTCCCACTGCCACTCCCGCCGTCTTGAGCGGTCCGATCCTTCCTCTTCGCCGCTGTGCCCGTCCTCCGGCTTTCCTCAGCCGGCAGCTTGGCCGGACCCCAATCCGTATCGACCTGACCCAGCGCGCCTACCGGGGAATCGCTTTTCTCTACGGCCCCCGCTTCGGACGGGTCCTTCATCGCAAGGAGTGGGAGCGCTTCGGCCCCCTGGGCACCTATGCTCTCGATCCTATGGGAAATCTCTATTTAGCGCCTATGCCTTTCATCAGCATTGAGCCAACTACCTTCGAACATCAGCGTTTTCTCTATAAAATGGATAGTCAAACAGGCCGGCTTTCTCCCCTTAAGCGTTTCGAAGATATCCACCCCTCTGCCCGCAACCCCTACGGGTTGATTTCACTCGCTTATGATTGCGAGGATGGGACCCTGTGGACCTCTTCTCTGGATGAGAGCGACTACCGCTCCCAAAAAGGAGTCATCTACCATCTCAATCCCCGGTCAGGGCAGATTCTCCAGGAGCTTCCCGGTTTCGATGCGTTGACGATTGCTTTGGCTCATAGCTCCGGTGAAAAACTTCTCCTGGCCGGTTCCGCACGGGACAATGCTCTCTATGCTTTCCCCATCCAGAAGGGCCGACTCGAGGGCCCTCCCGTGAAGGTCCTGGAACTCCCTGACCCACAACTGCACATCCGGCGTATTCGTATCCTGGGACCTGATAAACTGCGGCTTGAGGCGATTCCCTTCAACTACTCATTGGTGGCGGAGCACGGCCGGGAATATCGCATTGAATACGAAGCGAGTAGAACGACCCGTTCACGGAAGTGGAATATTATGCGGCTTTCAAAATCCTCTCTACGTTAAGCCTATCTATATCAGTACACCAACTATAGCAATAAATTTAATAAGTTTCTGAACGAGGACTCCCAAACAAGACGTGAAATTTTTATCGTCAATGGTGTCAAGGTTACTTGGCGGGCACTATATAAGAGATAATTATTTATATCTTATATAAAACATATATTTAAAATTAAATATGAAAAGGTGATTCTAAATAGATATTTGTATAATTCGAATTAAATTTAAATTAAATATAAAGGGAAAAATCTTGCATTATATTCATTTAAAAGGCTTGAGGATGGGTAAAGTGCTGATGCTTTTCAGCTTGTCTAGTCTTTCGCTTTTTGCAGATATCCAAGGTGTCGTCTATAAGGACTTCAATTTCAATGGTGTCAAAGATGGAGGCGATGCGCCGGTAATCGGTGCGACGATTACCGCCGTATGTAATGATGGTAATAGCTATCAGGCCATAACGGATGCTGACGGCTCTTACACGCTCACGGGATTTCCCGCAGGAAGTAAATGTCGTGTTGAGGCAGATGTAAGTAGTGCGGGTCTTGGTTCTGCAAGCAATGCGGTCGGTTCTTCGTCTCCCTTGGTAGATATCGTTGCTGATGGCACTACACACAATATTTCAGCCGGTTCCCCGGCAACCTATTGTCAGGATAACCCCGATGTTGTGATGGCGGCTCTTCCGGGGTACTATACTGCAGGAAATTATCATGCAGGCGGAGGGACGCCACCGCCAAATGATTTTGGTACGGTTTTTAAAGTGCCTGCACCGAAAAATGGAGTTTTTAACGATAACAATAGTATCAATGCAAAACGTTCAAAGCTTGCACAAGTTGCTCAGACGGGTGCAATCTGGGGAGCGGCCTGGCAGAAAGGAGGTAAAAACCTTTTCGTCTCTGCCGCGCTTAAACGGTATGTACCACTTAAGGATGAAACTTCTTCCGATGCTGTACAGCGGTCAGCAGGTACTATATACAAGATTGATACACAGACAAACACAGTATCGCCTTTTGCTGTTGTCCCTGACGTACTGACATCGACAGCTGCTGATCGTTTACACAATAGAGACTACGGTTACAATCAAGACACGGATGTAGTTCATTATGCCGGTCGGCAAGGCTTGGGGGACCTGGATATCAGTGAAGATGAAACAAAACTCTACACGGTCAATTTAAAGAATAAGAAGTTGGTAGTGATTGATGCTTCCGATGGTACTATCATTGACTCTATCTCAATTCCCAACCCATATGGAAATGATTGTAATGATGAAAAGGTCCGTCCCTGGGCCCTCAAGGTAAGGGGAAATGATGTCTTTATCGGGTCTGTCTGTGAGGATAAGATTGACACAGGTGACTATACTACGGATTTAGGTGCCGCAATCCAAAAATATGATGGTGCAGCCTTCCAAACCGTTGCCCGAACCAATTCACTGCGTTATTTACGTGCTCGCGCATACGAACCTGCCAACAAATCTGAGGGAGACGGTTACCGCTATACGAACTGGTCCAATGGAAATGATGAAAATTATGACGCACCCATGTTGACCGATATCGAGTTTACCAATCGTGGGGATTTGGTTCTGGGTTACACGAGTCGGCAGACTTACAACCGTTATAATTTATTACGTGGTGATATTCGGAAAATGTGCTACAACGCGAATGGAAGTTATACGGATGAAGATTCCGACATAGCTCATACAGACTGCCAGACCCATACCGAGCAATATGATGGCAATCCCACGATTTATAAAGAGTTTTATGTAGGGGATTTCTACGGATCCAATCATGGGGAGCATGGACACCCTGAGACCGCTTCAGGTGCTTTGGCCCAGAAGCCCGGTGCATCCAACATTATCGTGGGAATGATCGATGCTACTAACTGGTATCAGCCGGGAGCGATCGGTAATTACGATAACACGAGCGGAGACAAGATCGGTGCTCAGGCAGTAATTGACAATCGGAAAATGTCTGATGGCGGGGAACGTGAAACTTATGGTTCGAAAGCAGGTGGTATGGGAGACGTGGAACTTCTGTGTGATCCCGCGCCTATTGAAGTAGGGGATTATGTTTGGATGGATATTAATCAAAACGGTATCCAAGATCCCAACGAACCGGCTTTCTCTGATGTGAATGTTACACTGGAGTGTGAGGAAGGCCAAAGCTACGTTTCTTACGGTACCGCAACGACGGACAGCAAAGGTCATTATTACTTCGGCGGCCTGAACAATGTAAACCTTGCCAACGGTAAGACCCTCCGTAGCGGACAGAACTGTCGCCTTAGCATTGATGAGAGCGAAGTCAACGGTAAACCTCCGACAACGAAAGATGTCAACAACAATACTGAGGATCAGCATGATAATGATGCCGAAGACAGGAATGGATTTGCTGTCATTGAGTTTAGCACCACGGCGAGCAATAATCATGATTTGGATTTTGGGATTCAGCCCGCCCTCGGGTGTCTAACCGGTATCCTCTATGAAGATGTTAACGGTAATGGAGCGTTGGATTCAACTGATCAGCGTGCCCCTGCGCATATCACGATCAAGATCACTGATGCCTACGGAAACCATTACGCTACAGAGACCGATGCTCATGGATCGTTCTCTTTGACGGGGGTCCCTACCGGCCAAGTTCAGATGGCTATCGACACGACGGATACAGATATCCCCGAAGGAGCAGTTTGGAGTAATCCTCCGGGGAGTGCCGTGAGGATACAAGTTCAAGAGAGTACCCCCAACGGTACGCCCAACACTTGTGCTGAACAGGATTTCCCCTATACGCTTCCTAGCGAAGAGAATCGCGATCCCAAGACTACGGCTACTTGTGCAAATCCCACCTCTCTGACTTGGGAGGGAGCGAATGTGGGGACGGCATCATCCTGGGATGGCAACAATATGGCTAGCGCTAAGACCTTTACCACGGAAGGCGGGATTCCTGTCGATGTCACTATGGAAATCATCAACGATAACAATGAGGAGTTCAACCCTAGTGACTCTGGTACGAATGCCGCATTCGGCAAGCCTTATTTGACCCTCTACCTCGGGGATCAGGATCAACCGGGTGACGGCAACTACAGCGCTCAAGATTGTGCCGCACACAGCTATGACTTGGTGGCAGGGGAGTCTTATCAGCTTGAGGTTGACTTCTCTGATCCGGTCATTCTGGACAATTGGCGCCTCCGGGATGTGGATTCGGGTGACATTCGTAATGATGAACCCAATTGGAATTGGCAAGACGGTATCAAGGTTGAAGCCTACGATGCGAACAATCAACCGGTGGAGGTCGAGACCAAAATCGGCAACAGCGGTGCCGGACTAATCGTGGATGCCAACGGTACCGTCCATACTGATCCGGATCATTATAATGGTGGAGATGTGGCTCATGGGCCCGGAGTAACCCCCAACAGTACCAATGGGCACATCGTATTGACCTCTAACTTTATTCCCATCAAGCGACTCGTCATCACCCATTTGGCGGGCCCGGATGTTCACTGTCAGACACGTTCTGCCCTAGCCGCAGCCGGTTTTGCGGTCTGTAAGCCCCTGCATCTCTCCGGTAAGGTTTACGACGATGCGGATGGTGTGGCTTCGAGCAGCGAATGTGCCACCAGTGACAATCAAGTTGACGGCACCCCCATTAGTTCCCTCGATGGTACGGCTCTGAATGTTTGTCTGATCGGACCGGATGGCAAAGTAGTCGATACCCAGACCCTTAGTAACGGTACTTACGATTTCGACCGCTATATTCATCCCAATACGACTTACAAAGTTATTGTTACTCAAGAGGGATGTATCCCGGGTTCTGATGCTCCCGATTCTTTATTGCCTCAAGGTTGGCATTACGAGGGAGAGCAGATTGATCCGGATAATAATCCAGGACACGACGGAACCGTCGACGGGGTGATCAGCATAGATGTCAATACTTCAAATGTGAGTGAGATCGACTTCTCCCTCAACAAAGAGCCTAGAGCCAGTGGATACATTCGTCCCCTCGAATTAAATCCCGGAGGCAATACGGCAGTGCAGTTTGATCTCTCCGGCAATCCGACGTCACATTATATTGATGACTTGGAAGACACCTCTGAAGTCGCAATCCGCATCAGCTCCATTTCTAATGGACAGCTTTATTATAATTCGAACCAGGTCCATATCAATGATGTGATTCCTAGTCCTGATATTTCGTCATTCAGTATCGATCCAGATGACGGTGACGTAGTTGCGACTTTCATCTATCGTGCCTTGGATAAAGCCTGCCGCACTTCCGATGAGGCTGTCTTTGAGGCCCCCTTCAGGACAGTAAATATTTCCGGAAATCTCTATCTGGATATGACACGAGACGACAAGGTAAACGGTACGCCAGTATCTCAAAGTTGCGATGGAGAGACCCCTCTCTATGTCAACCTTGTGGATAGCAACGGAAATGTTCTTTCAGCCGTACCGCTTGATCAGGACGGTAGTTACGCCTTTCATTATGATGATGGCGTAGTTGCCAATAGTGACTATACATTGATCCTCTCGACTATTCGGGGTGAAGCGGGTGATCCTGCGCCTGAAGCGACGCTCCCCGAGGGATGTGGCCACTATGATGGAGAGAATATCGAATCAAAGAATCCAGACGGAAATGACGGAAACGCCGACGGTCGTATAGCAGTGCGTATGGATACGACAGATATTAACCAGGTCAACTTCGCGATCACCCCAATGGTCAAGATCGGGGATCAGCTTTGGATCGAAGATGACAACGACGGTATCTACGAACCAGGAGAGGAGCCAGTTGTGGGCGCGACGGTCACCGCCGTATGCGGCGATCAAAACTTTAGTGCGGAGACCGACGGGATGGGACGCTACCTGATCGAAGTCCCCGCCAATATCGGTACCTGTACCGTCTCTACGCCGACACCGCCTAATACAAACCCCACGGTGGGTTCCGAAGATGATACAGCTTCGGCAGATACTTTTGCGGAGGAAAATAATCACAGTCACAACAATAGAGGTACCTATGTGGATATTGGAACCGAAAATATTTTGAGTCTTGATTTCGGCTTTTCCAAGGCAGTTGCCATCGGTGACACCGTCTGGATGGATGACAATATGAATGGCTTACAGGATGATAATCACCCGATGAGTGGAGTGCATGTGGTGCTCCATCGAGCTGACGGCAGTGTTGTAGCTGAAACAGATACTAATAGCAGCGGCCAATATTACTTTGGTAACCTGGAAGCGGGAGACTATTACGTCAGCTTCGACGATCAGTACTACTACACCGACCCGAATGTCGGGAGTGATGATACGATCGACAGTGATGTCAACCGCAGCACTTTCCGGACGGAGACGACCCATCTTGACTGGGGTGAGCGGGATATGACAATCGATGCGGGGATCACCCCCACTGCCCATATCGGGGATTACTTTTGGATTGATGAGAATAAAAACGGGATCCAGGATCCCGGTGAACCTCCGGTCGCCGGGGGTGTTGTCGAGCTCTATGATGCCGACGGCAATCCCGTCTCCGATGTCCACGGCAACCACAGTGTCACCACTGACAGTAACGGTAAATACGGCTTCGATGTTGAGCCTGGCCAGACTTATAAGCTGCATTTCATCATCCCAAAGAATTTGCAAGAGGATGGCTATGTCTTCACCCCATCCAATGCGGGAAGTGATACAGGAGATAGTGATGCCGACGGTAGCGGGTTCACGGTTACGGTCACTCCCCACGCCGGGCAGAACATTGTTACCCTTGATGCCGGCATTAACTGCGGTTGTGACCGGAAGCAGGTTTCCAACGACAGCGGTGGCGGATCCGCAATGGGCGTGGTCAGTGGATTGCTGATGATCTTCCTGAGTGCCGGCTTGGGGCTTTGGATGATCCGAAGAGAAGAGAGTGAGGTTCTGGGATGAGCTTGCAAGTAATGCCTAAAGGAAAAAAGAAGATGGATAAGCTGATCAAAGCAGTGACCGCCGCGGCCCTGCTGACGGGCGGGAGCTTTCTTTATGCCGGGAAGAATGTTGCGCCGGCCGTGGCACCAGTAGCAGCGGTGGAGGAGCCCTGGGGGCTTTATGCGGGGCTGGGGTTGCTGGGGAGTTATTTCGGTCGGGATTGCCCCTGCGGCGGCGGTGTGAGGATCTATGACCATACCTATGGATTGACCGGATTGCTGGGCTATGATTTTAACTCCTTTCTCGGGATACAGGCCCGCCTCTCCTGGGCTCCTTTGGAGAGTGACTTTATGAAGATGGGCAATGGAGGGCTCTACCTGCGTCCCCGCTACTCCTTGACCGACCGACTTGATGTCTACGGACTGCTGGGGTACGGCTGGAGCCGTTTGAGCTGTGACTGCCCGGGCCATCCTCATCATCATCACAATCTGCACGGATTTCAATGGGGTGTAGGTGGAGAGTATTTCTTCGATAATGAGCGCATCGAGGGCAAACGTAAAGGGTGGTCAATCTGGACCGACTATGTCAACCTCTTTCACGACAAGACCCGCAACAACTTCACCGACAACACTTGGCAATTGGGTGTCGCCTATCACTTCTAGGTAGTCCGCCTTTCCTAATTTTCCCCATCAGGGGGCTTCCTTCTACTTGTTTTAAACTTTTTTTTACACTTTTTAATTGCTCTGTAATATCCGGTACCCTACAATGATAAATCTATAGTTTTTCTTACAAGGAGCCGGAAGTGGAAAAAAGGAGAGGATGGATGCGATGGCTTTTCGCTATGGCATTGATCGTGTCGATGGGAGAGGCGAGCAGCGTCAATGTAACAACAAAGTATGGAAAGACAGGAGGGATTGTCGGTCCTCTGAATACAACGTCAGATTTGATCAACGGGAGACAGGTTTGTCCGGCTGATCCGACGCCGGGTTGCGACTTTGCGGATGATCCGGGGTTTAACAACAATGGTACGGTTGATGACCCGACGGATGATTATTACACTGGCGATCTGCTGGTGCGGACCAATGACAACTTTCAGGCGATTGCCGGCTGGACCTGGAACGGCAATCCGGGAGGAGCGGAAGAGGTGGCGACGATCACCGGAACGCTGCCTGTGGCGCCCGATGGCAATAAATACTATGAGTGGACGGAGATCCCGGGATCCTGTAACCCGGACCATTCGAGTATCTCCGCAGACAAACAGACGATTGTCTGCGAGCGCAAAGATTTTGACAAAAACGATGTGGGAACTTTCTCAGAGGACCTCATTTTCAATGTCCGTGTCCTGGGAGGCACCTCCAACGGTACACAACCGGGTGACATCAAATTCAAAGTCGAAGCCCCCAATGCGGCCGCCAAAGAGGACACCACCGATGGACATTCACTGAAGGTGACCGCTTCACCCCGCTGGAACCTCGATAAAGCATTCGGAGCCTATAGTATACGCTCCGGCCAGAAAGTCACCATCAACGGTCAGGAAGAGACCGGCTATATCATCGACTATCGTATTCTGATCGAGACAGATGAAGTCAATGGAGAAACTGACAATACATATTCTCTTCTCGGGAATGAATCGTTGGGCGACGATGCGACCATTACCTTTACCGATGATCTTTCGGAAATTGCTCCCCACGCCACACTGCTCGACTGCCGTACGACGGGGCGTGCCTATAGCGATACGGTCCGAGATGGGTATGTGGGGTCGAATCTGCCTATAACCTGCATCGGTGATGGATGCATCCGGGGCAGCCAGTATCCGGAGCGTCATATCCCGCAACCCAAAGGGGAGCAGACACCCACCTGTACCCAGACAGGGAGTACGGTCGATGTCAAAATCGAGCATGTCGATGCGACACTCAATCACTATCCGACCAAAGATTATTATGGGAGGGACCTGCCGGTCAACAGGGCGATCGCTTCGATTCTGACTCTGTCCGTCTTTGTACCGCTCGATGATGTCAAGGCTGGGGATAATGGTACCGTCGACTGTGACGGATACGGTATCGGAGACCCGAATTGTGATGATGGAGAGCTTCATACGAAAAACACGGCAAAAGATTTCGATCCTGTCACCCCAAGCGGCAATCACAATTTCGCCGGTCAAGGGGAGAGCGAAAAAGACAACTACCGCAACTATACCCTGTATTACTCTGCCGGGAGTTTTGACAAATACTACTGGGGGGAGAAGAACAGCGTCTGGAACGCTCCTGCAGGTATTGCGCATTCACGGGAGGGAGACGGTTTTGTCGGGAAAGGGTACGAGTGGTCTTCCCGACTCTACGCAGCCAACACCGGAGGGATCGACCAGACCGAAAACAGCTTCTGCGATGTGATCGATGCGAATTACATGGAGATCATCAAGTACAGTGAACGCACCAACTATACCGATACCCGCTATGCCCATGAAGACGATCTGCCTTTCATCGTCTATGCCAGCAACACCGACAAAGGGGATCCGGACAATCATATGTACAGGGGAGGGAAGATCAGCGATTACTACGATATCGAGTATGCGGCAGACTATGAAGACCCCTCTTTCCTTCCCTCAAACAACGGCGATCGCCAGGATGAGAATGTAGATGAGAAGATCAAGGCCGAGTGTAATGCACCGGCTGACAAATGGTACCCGACCATCGATGAGGCAAGAGCCGCCGGCGGCGCTGTGACCAAGATCCGCTGGAAGCTGAAGCCCAATATGGTCATGGTCCCCGGACAACGTGAGTACTGGATGCTCCTGCACCGTGTCCGTGCCAACAGGCTCGATAACAATCAGCCGCTTCAGAACGGTGCCATGATGGTCAACTACGGCACGCACAAATTTGACGGCAATCAGGGAACGTGGAGTACCGTCAGTTACATCCCCCATGGGCTCGATGCCAACGGACAGCCCGAGAATTTTGTAAATGGGACAGGGGACCGTATCTTCTTTACCGGTCCGAAGGTCCGTATCAAAAAGCACGAGAACCGTACTTCGGCCAGTCCCGGAGACGAAGTGACCTATACACTTGAAATGTCTCTGACGGATGATGTCAACTCCAACGGTTTGACGGAACATGTGACGGTAACGGATGTTCTTCCGAAAGATTTCAACTATCAGCAGGGCTCTGTGTCTCCTGAGGAGTTCGGTGAACCGATCTTGGGTACCTGTGCCGATGTGAGCGATATCACTTCGGCCTCCGCCCCCTGTGTCGATGGAGAAAACCAGGTGTTGATTTGGGATTTGGGAGAGCGTGGTGTGAACGCTCCCAATATTCCTGATTTGAACTATACGGTACGAATCGGTGCGGCTGCCAATGTCGGGAACAACCTCAATGTAGTCAAAATCGAAGCGCCTTCCGATGCTTCGCCGGTTTCGCAGCGTAAAGCGGACATCGGTCTCTCAATCGATATTCCCGCTTCGATCAATATCGTCAAAAGTACCGAAGAAAATTCCGATTACCCTTCCAAACGGGAACGTACTACTGATCCCAAAGATATCTTTTTCCGAATGGATGTGCGCAATGGAAAATCGGGTGAGATCACCGATCTTGATATCATTGATATTCTTCCGTTTATCGGCGACGGCGATGACGGCGCGATCCAATTCAATGATTTGGCCCTCAAAAGAAAAGTACCGACCAACTATCATGGCACTCTGGCCTTTCACGAAGCCGATTTCGGACAGCATCCCGGTTCGAGTACCGAATGTGACTATAATCAGCTTGACTACTATTATACCAATGCTGATCCCAAAACGATCAACATCGCACCGACAGTCGGTGATGCCAATGATGTAAACAGCAACAGTTCCATCTGGTGTCAGGGGGATGCGAACGGGCCCAACGGCTGTACCATTCCCTCGACAGGGTTTACTTTTACGGACAATTCCGAGGTGACCGCAGTGCGGGTACGGGGACCACGGATGGAAGCGCAGGCGATCTGCCAATTCCGCGTTCATGTAACAGTAGACGACAACCTTATGGGTGACAACTATTCCAACTCGGCCGGCGCCTCGGCGACAGGGATTACCCTGCCGGTCCTTTCCAACTCGGTCGCTGTGCCTATCGTGGGCAGTTCTCTGGGTGATTACGTCTGGTACGACAAAAACAAAGACGGGATACAGGATAATGATGAACACGGAATTTCCGGAGTCAAAGTAGATCTGCTCGATGCAAGCGGCAATCCGGTCAATGATCCTACGACAGGACAGCCCTATGTGGTCACGACCGATGCAAACGGAAAATACCTCTTTACCAATCTCAGCCACGGGAATTATCAGGTCCGCTTTGAAATTCCTTCCGGATACAAAGCGAGCCCAGCGAATCAGGGCGATGACAGCGAAAATTCCGATGGGGATTCAAATGGAATCGCCCAGGTTTCTCTCGGTGTCGATGAGACGAATCCCAATGTGGATATGGGGATCAACACGCCGATTATCTCTGGGCATGTCTTTGATGACGGCAACGGCAACGGTAATGTAGACGGAACGCTGATCAGTCAAGCTGACGGGACCCAGCTCTACGTGACCCTACTCGATGAGAACGGAACGGTACTTGCCAGTGCGCCTGTTGCGAATGACGGTGCCTACAGCTTCGACGGCGATGATGGTGTCAGAGCTAACAGTAACTATTCGGTTGTGCTTTCGACTGCTCAAAATACCACGACATCGGCCTTGCCGGCAAATTGGAACAACGCCGACGGTGAGCAGCCGAACAACAGTGGAAACGGTACCGACGGTACGCCGGACGGAGTAATGAGCGTTGCAGTCGGTACAAGTGATTCCGTGAATAATGACTTCGGGATCAATAAAAAGCCCGTCGCCAACGATGAGACCAAACCGGCTGTACTTAACCCGGGCGGTAGCACGCAAGTGGCCGTGCCTGCTCTGGACTATTCAGATCAGGAAGACGGTACACCGAGTACGATCACGATCACGACACTGCCTGATCCTGCGACGGGGGTTCTCTATTATGACGGTACGCCGGTAACAGCGGGGCAGACCATAAACAACTTTGATCCCAGTAAGCTTACCGTCGATCCGACGGATGGAGACCAGACCGTGGTCTTCAAGTACACGGTGACCGATGCTGCCGGAGTGACTTCCGATGAAGCGACGGTAACCCTGCCCTTTACAGGGCTTGGGCTTTCAGGCCACGTATTTGACGATGGAAACGGCAACGGCAATATTGATGGAACGCCGATCAGCAAGCCTGACGGTATACAGCTGTATGCCAATCTGGTCGATGCAAACGGCACTGTTTTGGCAGTACAGCCCGTTGCCGCTGACGGCACCTATGCCTTTGGTGGTACAGACGGGGTGACTGCCAATACCACTTATGGCGTGGTATTGAGTACAACCCAGGGAACCGTAGGGCAGAGTGCTCCGGCCGCGGCCTTGCCGGCAAATTGGAACAACGCCGACGGTGAGCAGCCGAACAACAGTGGAAACGGTACCGACGGTACGCCGGACGGAGTAATGAGCGTTGCAGTCGGTACAAGTGATTCCGTGAATGATGACTTCGGGATCAATAAAAAGCCCGTCGCCAACGACACAAGTAGGCCTGCACAGCTCAACCCGGGTCAGGATACGCAGGTACAGGTTCCGGAACTCAATGTCACCGATAGAGAGGACGGCAAACCTAAAACCATCACGATCAGGGATCTTCCGAGCAATGCCACTCTGTACTATAATGGACAGCCAGTCACCGCTGGACAGGTAATCACCAATTACGATCCTTCCAAACTTACCGTTGATCCGATTGACGGGGATCAGACGGTGGTCTTTCACTACACTACGACCGATGCCGTTGGTGTCGAGAGTGACCCGGCGACGGTAACATTGTCCTTCAACGGTCTTGGACTTTCCGGTACGCTCTACGATGACGGCAATGGCAACACCAACAATAAAGTGGATGGTACTCCGATCAGCAAGCCTGACGGCCAGCCTCTCTATGTCAATCTGATCAGAGAGGATGGCAAAGTGATCGCTTCTAAACTTTTGGCAGATGACGGTACCTACCAGTTCCTTGGATCGGATGGTGTGACTGCCAATACCGAATACGATATTGTCCTGAGCACGATCAAGGGGACGCCGGACGATCCGGCTCCGGCCGCCCAGCTGCCTGTCAACTGGAACAACACCGGCGAGCATCTCAACAACGAAGGGGACGGTAACGACGGAAACAACGATGGCAAGATCCATGTCGCGCTGGGGACTAGCGGGATTCCCAAGATTGATTTCGGGATCAACAAGAAGCCGGTTGCCAGAGACAGGACTGAAGCGGCTCAGCCCAACCCTTCCGGCGCCAAACAATATCCTGTTCCTGCACTGCCGGTCAGTGACAACGAAGACGGAACACCCACAACCATTACGATCAAGACACTGCCCGATCCAGCGACGGGTGTTTTCTACTATGACGGTCAGCCGGTTACAGCGGGACAAGTCATTGAAAACTTCGATCCCGACAAACTCACCGTTGATCCGACCGATGGCAATCCTGTAATGGTCTTTACCTATACTACTACGGATGCCGCCGGAATCGAAAGTGACCCGGCGAAGGTAACGATGCCTTTCCTCGGTGAAATGCATCTGGGTGACACCGTCTGGATGGATGATGACGGCAATGGCATTCAGGATCTAGGTGAAGCGGGGGTTTCCGGCGTGGAGGTCAGGCTTCTCGATGAGAACGGTACCGTAGTGCAGACGGTGACTACCGATGCGGAGGGTCATTACGACTTTACGATTCAGATACCGGGCAAATATATGGTCGAGTTTGACAGCGATTACTACTACACCACAAAAGGTGCCGGAAGCGCAGACAACGACTCTAACGTTGGCGGACTCAGCAACCGTACTGAACCTGTCGAATTGGGTTGGGGTGAGCGGGATATGACAATCGATGCGGGGATCACCCCCACTGCCCATATCGGGGATTACTTTTGGATTGATGAGAATAAAAACGGGATCCAGGATCCCGGTGAACCTCCGGTCGCCGGGGGTGTTGTCGAGCTCTATGATGCCGACGGCAATCCCGTCTCCGATGTCCACGGCAACCACAGTGTCACCACTGACAGTAACGGTAAATACGGCTTCGATGTTGAGCCTGGCCAGACTTATAAGCTGCATTTCATCATCCCAAAGAATTTGCAAGAGGATGGCTATGTCTTCACCCCATCCAATGCGGGAAGTGATACAGGAGATAGTGATGCCGACGGTAGCGGGTTCACGGTTACGGTCACTCCCCACGCCGGGCAGAACATTGTTACCCTTGATGCCGGCATTAACTGTGGTTGTGACCGGAAGCAGGTTTCCAATGACAGCGGTGGCGGATCCGCAATGGGCGTGATCAGTGGATTGTTGATGATCTTCCTGAGTGCCGGCTTGGGGCTTTGGATGATCCGAAGAGAAGAGAGTGAGGTTCTGGGATGAGCTTGCAAGTAATGCCTAAAGGAAAAAAGAAGATGGATAAGCTGATCAAAGCAGTGACCGCCGCGGTCCTGCTGACGGGCGGGAGCCTTCTTTATGCCGGGAAGAATGTTGCGCCGGCCGTGGCACCAGTGGCAGCGGTGGAGGAGCCCTGGGGGCTTTATGCCGGGCTGGGGTTGCTGGGGAGTTATTTCGGTCGGGATTGCCCCTGCGGCGGCGGTGTGAGGATCTATGACCATACCTACGGAGTGACCGGATTGCTGGGCTATGATTTTAACTCCTTTCTCGGGATACAGGCCCGCCTCTCCTGGGCTCCTTTGGAGAGTGACTTTATGAAGATGGGCAATGGAGGGCTCTACCTGCGTCCCCGCTACTCCTTGACCGACCGACTTGATGTCTACGGACTGCTGGGGTACGGCTGGAGCCGTTTGAGCTGTGACTGCCCGGGCCATCCTCATCATCATCACAATCTGCATGGATTTCAGTGGGGTGTAGGTGGAGAGTATTTCTTCGATAATGAGCGCATCGAGGGCAAACGTAAAGGGTGGTCAATCTGGACCGACTATGTCAACCTCTTTCACAACAAGACCCGCAACAACTTCACCGACAACACTTGGCAATTGGGTGTCGCCTATCACTTCTAAAATACTGCGATACTGCGGAACTCCCCATCTTTTTGCCGCCCTTCTTGGAGGGCTCTTGGCGATTCGATAAGCTGTTTTAACTCTAGACAACCATAATTAACAAACTAGCCAATTCCTTATATTCTTAAGTAATGTATTATAAAATATTTAATAAAATGTGTCATGGTAGTGAAAGAGAGGATTCATTGCTCTCTTCCCATATCAGATTAGGTCGAGAGGGAAAAGGCGAAGGATCTTTAAAACATTAGGTGTTACAAAGAGGGGGGAGAAAAAAGATATGTATTTATTAAAAGGGGCACTATACAGACTTTTTATTTCAGGTGTGATTGTACTGCTTTCAGCGATATCTGCTCAGGCGGATATATCCGGGATCGTTTTCAGAGACTTCAATCTCAACGGTGTTAAAGATACGCTGGAGCCGGGGGTCGCCGGATTGACGGTGGCTGCTTATGACGATAGCGGTCAGGCGGTGGATACCGTGATGACAAATAGTGATGGAAACTATACCCTTGCGACGGATCCGGGAACCTATCGAGTGGAGGTGAGTGGAGTTCCCGCCTTTCTCAAACCGGGTACATCTCTGAGTGGGAATACGAGACCCCTGGTTGATAGAGTGACAGACGGTGCAACACACAATGTGGGATTGATCAGCGCGGGGGAGTATTGTCAGAGTAATCCGGATATTCTGGTGACGCGTTTCACCAAATATAACCGGGACGGAAGCAATGGACAAATTTCCGTTTTCTTGGAGTATGCCTATACGGCGAACACGACAGATGATGATAGTACAGACGACCCGAAGGCGGAGTTGGGAACGTACTCGCAGATTGGGTCCATTTATGGATTGGCTCATTTTAAAGAGGCCAACATCACCTATCTGGGCACCTATCTCAAACGTCACGCTGACATCGGTCCCTCGGGGATGGGTGCGATTTATAAATATGATCACGCTTCCGGGACCTTCTCAACCCTGATCACTCTTCCTACCTATGATCCGCGCAATGGAGCCGGTCAGGGATATGACTGGGATCACGATACCGAGGCTTACCGTTGGGTGGGCAAAACAGGAATCGGAGATATCGAAATTTCAGAGGATGAACAGCGTCTTTTTGCAGTGGATCTCTACGATCGCAAGCTCTACGTTATCGATCTGAATCAAAGCGGGGATGCCACCGGCCATACAGGATATGACATTCCTAACCCTTGTGGCAATGATACTGACTTCCGCCCTATGGCATTGGGATATCGGGATGGAAAACTCTATGTGGGAGTAACCTGTACCGCGGAATCGACGGTGGATCCGGATAATCAGGATGACAGTACCAACGGCCCGCGTAAAGGAGATCGCAACGCACTCTCGGCTCATATTTATCGATTTGATCCTGACAGTACCAGCTTTGAGCCCAATGCAGTTCTGGATATTAATCTCACCTATGATCGAGGCTGTATTCATAGTAGCGATGTTAGCAATCAAGACCCTTCTACCTGTACCTATCAGGACTGGGATGATCAAACGCAACCCTACCGTGCCAATTGGAATCCTTGGCAAATGGATTATGACATTGTCTTCAATGACAAGAAACCGGGAGATATCGGGAACCAGGATAACTGGATCGAATATATGCAACCCTTGCTCTCTGATATTGTATTTGACAACGACGGATCTATGATCATCCAGATACGGGATGTCAACGGAGATCGCGGCGGATACAAGAACTATTCTCCCAATCCCAATGATACCACCCGTCAAAATATGAATGGCGAGGGGGACATTCTCCGAGCTTGCGGAAATCCGCAAAGCGGATGGACTCTGGAAAACAACGGTGAGTGCGGCGGTGTGCAGACGAATGGGGCGAATAACCATGAGGGGCCCGGCGGAGGCGAGTACTACTGGAACGATCAGGGGCCGGGAGGGACGAATCACAGTACCGCCGGCAGCGCTTATCAGGGAGATGCAGGCCACAGCGATACTTCTATGGGGGGATTGCTTGTGGTCCCGGGATATCCGGATGTAGTGACGGGGTTGATGGATGTTACCGATTATCTGAATAATGGCTTAGGTTGGCTGCGCAACGATACAGGTGAGTTGGCAAAAGACGGGTCGGGGAATCCCAAGCGCCTTCTTGTCTCTGAAGACGATCAAGATAAATTCTATGGGAAAGGGAGCGGAATCGGAGACCTGGAAGCGCTTTGCGATCCTGCTCCCATCGAGATCGGAAACTATGTTTGGGAAGATAGCGACGGGGACGGGATTCAGGATCCCGGTGAGAGCCCCATCGCCAATGTCACTGTGAAACTCTATGATGCTAATGGGCAAGAAATCGGCTCCACGACGACCGATAGCAATGGAGAGTATTACTTTGGAGGAGCCTCCAATGCCAGAGGTGTGGCCCTCGCTCCCCATACCCACTACCAAATCCGCATCGCACTTAATGATCAGCATCTCAATGGAAGAGTCCCGACAACCAGGGATGCTAATCCCTCAGCACCTGACTCCGATGATCAGCATGACAGCGATGGAGACAACGGCACCCTTAACCCCGGATTCTCCACCATAGATTACACCACAGGGGGAGCAGGTAAGAACGACCACACCCTTGATTTTGGCTTTGTTCCACCTTCTTCTCTCGGTGACTACGTCTGGGTTGACAGTAACCGTGACGGTATTCAAAATGATGGTGCCAATGCCGGGATCCAGGGTGTGACGGTCCACCTTTATAAGGATGGACAAGACACCGGCCGGACTGCCACCACCGACGGTAACGGTAAGTACCTCTTCGATAATCTGGTGCCGGGCAGCTACCACGTGAAGTTTGATGTGCCTAACGGCTATGTGGTTTCGCCCAAGGATCAGGGTAACGATGAGACAAAAGACTCCGATGCCGATCCGGCCACCGGTGCTACGGTCGATACGGACCTGAGCGCGGGCGAGAACGATCTGACCTGGGATATGGGAATTTACCCTGTCGCCGATGTGAGCCTGAGTAAAGATGTCAACCAGAGCACCGCCTATGAGGGGAATCGGGTGACCTTTACCATCACCGTGCATAACGACGGTCCGAGCGTGGCACATAACGTGACCGTCACCGACGCCGTTCCCGACGGATACGAAAATGTAGGCGATGCGACGAACGGTGCGAGTGTCAGCGGCAGTACCGTAAGCTTCACCGTTGCGAGCCTGGCCGTCGGCGCCGATGCAAGCTTTAGCTTCCAGGCTGACTACAAAGAGAGCGGGGAGCATACCAACTGGGCCGAGGTGACGGCGATGGATGAGGCCGATGTCGATTCCGATCCGGCCAGTGACCATACCCAGGATGACTTGAATGACGGACAGCCCGATGACGATGAGAGCAATGCAACGGTCAGCACCGGCGAGAAAGCGACCCTAGGTGACTACGTCTGGGTTGACAGTAACCGTGACGGTATTCAAAATGATGGTGCCAATGCCGGGATCCAGGGTGTGACGGTCCACCTTTATAAGGATGGACAAGACACCGGCCGGACTGCCACCACCGACAGTAACGGTAAGTACCTCTTCGATAATCTGGTGCCGGGCAGCTACCACGTGAAGTTTGATGTGCCTAACGGCTATGTGGTTTCGCCCAAGGATCAGGGTAACGATGAGACAAAAGACTCCGATGCCGATCCGGCCACCGGTGCTACGGTCGATACGGACCTGAGCGCGGGCGAGAACGATCTGACCTGGGATATGGGAATTTACCCTGTCGCCTCCCAGACAGCTTCCATCGGCGATTATGTTTGGATGGATGACAATATGAATGGCTTACAGGATGATAATCACCCGATGAGTGGAGTGCATGTGGTGCTCCATCGAGCTGACGGCAGTGTTGTAGCTGAAACAGATACTAATAGCAGCGGCCAATATTACTTTGGTAACCTGGAAGCGGGAGACTATTACGTCAGCTTCGACGATCAGTACTACTACACCGACCCGAATGTCGGGAGTGATGATACGATCGACAGTGATGTCAACCGCAGCACTTTCCGGACGGAGACGACCCATCTTGACTGGGGTGAGCGGGATATGACAATCGATGCGGGGATCACCCCCACTGCCCATATCGGGGATTACTTTTGGATTGATGAGAATAAAAACGGGATCCAGGATCCCGGTGAACCTCCGGTCGCCGGGGGTGGTTGTCGAGCTCTATGATGCCGACGGCAATCCCGTCTCCGATGTCCACGGCAACCACAGTGTCACCACTGACAGTAACGGTAAATACGGCTTCGATGTTGAGCCTGGCCAGACTTATAAGCTGCATTTCATCATCCCAAAGAATTTGCAAGAGGATGGCTATGTCTTCACCCCATCCAATGCGGGAAGTGATACAGGAGATAGTGATGCCGACGGTAGCGGGTTCACGGTTACGGTCACTCCCCACGCCGGGCAGAACATTGTTACCCTTGATGCCGGCATTAACTGTGGTTGTGACCGGAAGCAGGTTTCCAATGACAGCGGTGGCGGATCCGCAATGGGCGTGATCAGTGGATTGTTGATGATCTTCCTGAGTGCCGGCTTGGGGCTTTGGATGATCCGAAGAGAAGAGAGTGAGGTTCTGGGATGAGCTTGCAAGTAATGCCTAAAGGAAAAAAGAAGATGGATAAGCTGATCAAAGCAGTGACCGCCGCGGTCCTGCTGACGGGCGGGAGCCTTCTTTATGCCGGGAAGAATGTTGCGCCGGCCGTGGCACCAGTGGCAGCGGTGGAGGAGCCCTGGGGGCTTTATGCCGGGCTGGGGTTGCTGGGGAGTTATTTCGGTCGGGATTGCCCCTGCGGCGGCGGTGTGAGGATCTATGACCATACCTACGGAGTGACCGGATTGCTGGGCTATGATTTTAACTCCTTTCTCGGGATACAGGCCCGCCTCTCCTGGGCTCCTTTGGAGAGTGACTTTATGAAGATGGGCAATGGAGGGCTCTACCTGCGTCCCCGCTACTCCTTGACCGACCGACTTGATGTCTACGGACTGCTGGGGTACGGCTGGAGCCGTTTGAGCTGTGACTGCCCGGGCCATCCTCATCATCATCACAATCTGCACGGATTTCAATGGGGTGTAGGTGGAGAGTATTTCTTCGATAATGAGCGCATCGAGGGCAAACGTAAAGGGTGGTCAATCTGGACCGACTATGTCAACCTCTTTCACAACAAGACCCGCAACAACTTCACCGACAACACTTGGCAATTGGGTGTCGCCTATCACTTCTGATGCCGGGAAAAATCGTGAACCACTCGGATCGTTAAAGAGTTTTCAATGACCCAAAGTCAGCGTTTTTTGCTGCACTACCTTTCCTGGGTAGCGGTTCTTTTCCTTCTCTTCTATCTCGATACCAATTCCCTTTCCCACTGGATCAATGAAACCCAACGACAATGGCTTCTCGATGCCCTGCGCTTCTTTTTGGGAGAGGATCGGGTACGAGGGCTAGACATCCTGGCTCATCCCCATTTTCGCATCATCATCACCCGGGCTTGCAACGGGCTCATTCCTTATTACCTCTATCTGGCGGCTATCCTGGCTTACCCCCGTTCCTGGAAAGCGCGTTTGACCTGGGCTGTGTTGGGCTACGGGGTGATCAGTGCGGTGAATCTGCTCCGCCTCCTGATGGTAACGGCCTTGGTTGCAAAAAATCCTTCCAACTTCCATTGGGCCCATGACTTGCTGGGGAATGCGCTTTTGATGGTGACGGGGCTCGGGCTCTTCTACGGCTTTTTGCGCAGGAGCCGGCCGACACGCTCAATCTGATATAATTCTTCAAACCTGATCGAGGAGCGTAAGATGTGTGTTTTTTGTAAAATCGTGGCGGGAGAGATCCCCTGTAACAAAGTTCACGAGAATGAAGAGTTCCTGGCCTTTCATGATCTCTATCCCAAAGCGCCGATTCACGTCCTGGCCATTCCCAAAAAACATGTCTGCTGTTTCCAGGAGGTCGATGGGGAGACCATGGCCAAGATGACCCCCTTCATCCAGGAAGTTACCCGCAAACTAGGGATCGATGAGACCGGCTACCGGCTTATCGTCAACAACGGAGAGGATGGAGGGCAGGAGATCCACCATCTGCATGTGCATATCCTGGGCGGCGGCAAACTGCGTTGGGATCATCAGCACGAGGATGCCCGGAAAAACCTCTAATCCCGCCTCCGTCACGACGAGCGGCCCGGCGGTCTCTTAAGCCGCTTTCGATAAAATCCAGACATTTTAGTCCCAAAGAAGGAACCCAATTGGAAAATCTCGAGCAGAAAATCGCTCAAGCCTCCACCCTGGAGGCGTTGGAAAAGGTTCGGATTGAGATCTTCGGCAAAAAGGGGATCCTGGCGGCGGAGTTCGCCAAGCTCAAGGATGTCCCCGGCCCCGAGAAAAAGGCTTTCGCCGAAGGGCTCAACCGAAAAAAAGCCCAGCTGCAGGCCCGCTTCGATGAGCGGCTCTCAGCCTTGAAAGAGGCGAGACTCCAGGAACAGCTCAAAGCGGAGGCCCTGGATGTTACAATGTACTCCGGCTTCGGTGAAAAGGGAGCGCTCCACCCCGTGCGGGAGACGATGGACCGGATCGTGGAGTACTTTGTCTCCATGAACTTCGCCGTGGAGAGCGGACCGATGGTGGAGGATGATTTTCACAACTTCGAAGCCCTCAACCTCCCCAAGCACCACCCGGCCCGGGATATGCAGGATACCTTCTATTTCAAAGACGGCACGCTGCTTCGCACCCACACTTCTCCCGTGCAGATCCGCACCATGATGCGCCAAAAGCCCCCCATCCGCATCATCGCCCCCGGTGCGGTCTTCCGCCGGGATTACGATCTGACCCATACCCCGATGTTCCACCAGGTCGAGGGGCTGGTGGTCGAGGAGGGCGACAAAGTCAGTTTCGCCAACCTCAAATGGATCCTCACCGATTTCCTCCACTATATGTTCGGTGATGTGGAGGTGCGCTTCCGCCCCAGCTTCTTCCCCTTTACGGAACCTTCGGCCGAAGTGGACATCAGCTGTATCTTCTGCGGCGGCAAAGGGTGCCGGGTCTGTTCTCATACCGGCTGGCTGGAGGTCCTGGGCAGCGGCGTGGTCGATCCCAACGTTTTCAAAGCCGTGGGCTATGAGAACGTCAGCGGCTACGCCTTTGGATTGGGGGTGGAGCGCTTTGCTATGCTGTTGCACCGCATTCCCGATCTGCGGTCGCTTTTTGAGGGAGATATTCGTTTGTTGGAGCAGTTCAGATGATCGTTACGCGTAGATGGCTCGAAGAGTATATCGATCTGGAAGGGATCAGCGATCAGGCGCTGCATGACACCTTCAACAGCATCGGCCTGGAGGTCGACAGTATGCAGCGGCATACCATGCCTGAAAAGGTCGTGGTGGGGCGTATCCTCTCCTGCGAAAAGCATCCCGACGCCGACAAGCTCAATCTCTGTTCGGTGGATGTGGGTGCCGATGCTCCGCTTCAAATCGTCTGTGGAGCCGCCAATGTACGGGAGGCGGAGTATGTCGCCGTCGCCACCGTCGGAGCGGTACTTCCCGGGGATTTCGCCATCAAGCCGGCGAAGCTGCGGGGCGTCGAGAGTTTCGGGATGATCTGCTCCTCTTCGGAACTGGGGCTTCCCGAGATGGGCAAAGGGATCATTATCCTCGACAAAAGCATCGGCGAACTTGTTCCCGGCAAACCCCTTCGGGACTACCCTGACTTCAACGACACCGTCATCGAGCTGGAGCTCACCGCCAACCGGGGGGATTGCCTCAGCATCCGCGGGGTGGCGAGAGACCTGAGCGCCGCTCTGGACCGGCCACTTGTAGCTCAGCCTCAGCCTAAACCGGAGACCCTTCCTCTGGGGATCGCCCGGATCGTGGATCTGCATACCCACGGTCAGATCGAAGCGGAACTCCTCTACGACTATGTGGAGAAGGAGGCGCTCCGCCTTCCTCTGCTGATAGAGCTCCGCCTCGCCTATGTCGACGCGTGGAGCGAAAGTCCCCTGGCATCCCATCTGGCCTATGCCACCCACGCCACGGGAGTGATCCTGCGGGCTTACGATGCCGGCCGGCTCAGGGATGGGGAGGGTCGAGTACCTCTGGAGCTGGAAGAGACCGCTCCGGGGCTTGTGGAGGTCCGGAGTGCCGGCCGGCTTCTCTCCGTCGTCGGTGTGACGGCTTCTGCCGAGTTCACCGCGGATGACGAAAGCCGGGAGCTTCTGTTGGAAGCCTCCTACATCGATCCCGAGCGGCTTGTCCCTGCGGTGGCTGCCGCGGAGGTCAAGCCCGACGCCCTCTACTACCGCAGTTCCCGGGGAAGCGAGCCGGAGATCGATCTGGGGATGGATCGGCTGATGGCAGAGTGCTCCCGGGATGGGGAGTGCCGTGTCAGCAAGACCCCTCTGCGGATCGAGACCGATTACGAAGCGCGGACCCTGGCGGTCGATACGGCCCGTCTGAATGCCGTGATCGGGCAGGAGATTCCTCTGGGGACCGTCCATACCATCCTCAAGCGGCTGGGTTTCACCATCCACGGAGGGGACAAAGAACGCTTCGGGGTTACCATCCCCCGATGGCGGCACGACATCCGCAACATCCAGGATATCGCCGAAGAGATTCTGCGGATCGTCGGGATCAACAACATTGAGGCCAAGCCTCTGGCCTTTACGGAAGCCAACCGGCTCACCGAGAGTGCCAAGCGTTTCCGCATCCGACGGGATCTGCGTCAGGAAGCGGTGGCCGCCGGCTTCTACGAAGCGGTCACTTACGCTTTTGCCGACCGTAAAAAGCTCGAAGCCTACGGCTTCCCGGTCGTCGAAGCTTCCAAAGAACTCCTCAACCCCATCGTCGAAGAGTTCAACACCCTGCGAAGCACCCTCACCATCAACCTTCTGGAGGCGGCGCAGCGCAACGTAAGCTACGGCAAGCGGCGTATTCCCCTCTTCGAGATCGGATCGGTCTTCGACCGGGAGCGCAGAGAGCGGGAGAAGATGACCCTGCTCTGGAGCGGCGACGCCGAAGAGCCCGATGTCGGCAACCAGGGCAAGCCCCCCCGGATCGATTTCGCCCTTTTCGTCCGAAAACTGGGCAGCATCCTGGGAGAGTACGAAATGACAGAGTGTCGCGAAAGCAACGGCCTGATCCATCCCTATCAGTCGGCGACGATCCTTCTGCACGGCCAAGAGGCCGGCTGGGTGAGCAAGCTCCATCCCAGCGTTGCCGAAGCCTTCGGCCTCGAAGAGACCTTCCTCGCGGAGCTCGATTTCGATGCACTGATCCCGCCCCACATCGATGCACAGCCGGTCTCCAATTTCCAGGGGACCTTCAAAGACCTGAGTCTCCTGGTGGAAAAGGAGCTTCCCTACGGGAAGATGAAGAAGGCCCTCGAAAGCCTGGAAGAGCCTCTGCTGAAACGCTTCTTCCCCATCGACCGCTATGAAGATGAGCAGCTGGGTGAGCGCAAGAGTATGACCCTGCGCTTCTTCCTCCAATCCGACGAGGGGACCCTCTCCGATGAAGTGATCGAAGGGGTGATGGCGCGGATCCTCGAAACCCTCCAGAGCCGTTGCGGAGCCGAGCTGCGATGAGCCGTGTCCTGGTCTCCCCCTGTTCGCAACCCTTCGATACAGTTCTCGATACCATCGCGCCCGACAAATCGATCTCCCATCGCTGTGCCATGTTTTCTCTCTTTTCTGATCGTCCTTCCACGGTTCGCAATTTTCTAAAAGGAGAAGATACCCTGGCTTCCCTCTCCATCGCCCGTCAGCTCGGAGCCGAGGTGGAGGAGGATGAAGCCGGGACCCTGCGCATTACGCCTCCTGTTGAGTTGAGAGAGCCCGACGATATTCTCGATTGCGGCAATGCGGGAACGGGGATGCGTCTCTACTGTGGTCTCCTGGCCGGGGTGGAAGGGAGTTTCGTCCTCACCGGCGACCGCTATCTGCGCTCTCGCCCTATGAAGCGGGTGACGGGGCCGCTGCAAAGTATCGGGGCGAAGATCGACGGACGGGAGGAGGGGAATCTGGCTCCGCTCCATATCCGCGGCGGCAAGCTCAAGGCTTTCCGCTATGAATCCCCCATCGATTCCGCCCAGGTCAAATCGGCGATGATCCTGGCGGCGCTGCGGGGCGACGCCCCCAGCTATTATCGGGAGAATTTCCTGAGCCGGGATCACACCGAGCGGATGCTTCGGGGGATGGGTGCTTCCATCGAAACAGACGCCGAGGGGTGGATCGTCGTCAAGCCTCTGACGAAGCCGTTGAACCCGCTCGATATCACGGTACCGGCTGATCCCTCCAGCGCCTTCTTTTTTGCCGTGGCGGCCGCCATCGTCCCCGGAGCCAAGGTGCGCATCCCCGGCGTGACCCTCAATCCCACCCGGATCGAAGCCTATAAAGTGCTCGAGGCGATGGGCGCGGCGGTGGAGTATGCGCTTCGGGAAGACCGCTACGAACCCATCGGAGAGATCCGGGTCGCCTACGACGGACGGTTGAGTGCCGTGGAAGTCTCTCACCGCATCGCCTGGCTCATCGACGAGTTGCCGGCCCTGGCAGTGGCGATGGCCACAGCCGAAGGGGTCAGCCGTGTGCGAAACGCGGCGGAGCTTCGGGTCAAAGAGAGCGACCGGATCGCCACGGTAGTGACGGCGCTTAAAGCCTGTGGCATTGAAGCCGAAGAGTACCCCGACGGCTATGCGATCCGCGGAGGTACCCTCCGTCGGGCGGTGATCGACAGTCACGGCGATCATCGGATTGCGATGAGTTTCGCCATCGCCGGATTGCTCTGCGGGATGGAGATCGAAGATATCGACTGTGTGGCGACTTCCTTCCCCAATTTCTTCGAGATTCTCTCGAATTTGACGGAGGTGACACGATGAAAATCAAACTCGCCTCCTCCTACGGCTTCTGTTACGGGGTCAAACGGGCCATCAAGATCGCCGAGGAACACCCCGGCAGCGCCACCTACGGTCCTCTGATCCATAACAAAGATGAGATCGACCGGCTCAAGAGCTCCTTCGACATCGGTCTGGTGGAGAGTTTCGGAGAGGCAGAGCAGGTCGACTCCATCGTCATCCGCACCCACGGGATCCCCAAGAACGAGCTCAAAATGCTCAAAGCCGAAGGCAAAGAGATCATCAATGCCACCTGTCCCTACGTCACGACCCCCCAGCAGATCGTCGAACGGATGAGTCGGGAAGGGTACAGCATCGTGGTATTCGGCGACCGCAACCATCCGGAGATCAAGGGGGTCGTCAGTTATGCGGAGGATCCGAGGGACGCCTTCGTCGTTCTGGAAGAGTCGGAGCTGGAAAGCCTCCCCCTCAAATCCAAGGTGGCCGTCGTAGCCCAGACCACCCGCAAACCGGCCGACTTTCTCGAGATCGTCAATGCCCTGGTGCTGCGGGCCAAGGAGGTGCGGGTCTTCAACACCATCTGCAACGCCACTTTCGAAAACCAGGATGCCGCGGCGGAGCTGGCCAAAGAGGCCGATATGATGATCGTTATCGGCGGGAAGCACTCTTCCAACACCAAACAGCTCCACTCCATCTGCAAAAATTATTGCGAAGAGAGTTATCTGATCGAAAATGAAAACGAGCTCGACCCCGCCTGGTTCGAAGGCAAAGAGCTCTGCGGGATCAGCGCCGGGGCTTCGACTCCCGACTGGGTCGTGCAGAACGTTATCGCTCGTATCCGGGAGATCGAAGAGGTTACGCGGGCCCTTCGATCCGAGTAGCCTCCTCCCTTTCCCACCCCTCTTTAAACAAAATAGAGTATAATTAGCGCCAAACTCAGAGTAAAGTAAGGATAGGTATATGAAGTTCGAAGACATCGAAATCGAGGACGTTGATTTTGAAGCAATGCTGGAGGAGTCTTTCAAGAAGGAAGACCGCAGCAGTGGAGACCTGACCGAGGGCACCATCGTCAAAATCAACGAAGATGAAAACCAGGCGATCATCGATATCGGCCGGAAAAACGAAGCGGTCATCAGCCTGGATCAATTGCGGGACGAAGAGGGGAACCTGCTCTTCAAAGAGGGAGATGCCATTCCGGTCGTCATCACCGGTATGCGGGGCGAGCGGCCTATGGTTTCTTATGACTTGGCCAAGAAACGCCAGGCGATGAACGAATTCATCGAAGAGTATGATGAAAACCAGGAGTACATCGTCGAGGGGACCGTTACCAAGAAAAACAAGGGCGGATATGTCGTCGATGTGGACGGGCTGGAATTCTTCCTCCCCCGGACCCTCTCCTACCTCAGTTCCAAGACCGATGCCATCGGCAAAAAGGTCAAAGGGGTCATTGTCAAGGTCGATAAAGACAAGGGTTCCGTCGTCATCTCCCGCAAAGAGCTCATCGAGCGGGACAAGGCACGGGTCAACGAGATCGTCGAGAAGCTCCTGGAGAGCAAAGAGCCGGTGGTCGGAACCGTCAAAAAGATCACCAGCTACGGAATGTTCGTCGATGTCGGAGGAATGGATGGTCTGGTCCACTATTCCCAGATCTCCCACAAAGGGCCGGTCAATCCTTCCAAGTATTATCAGGAAGGGGACGAGGTCAATGTCGTCGCTTTGGATTACGACAAGAAGAAGCGCCACCTCTCCCTCTCCATCAAAGAGGCCAACCCCGATCCCTGGGAGAATATCGATGAGATCCTTGGCGTCGGCGATACAGTGACCGCTACCGTAAGCAACATCGAACCCTATGGAGTCTTCGTCGACCTGGGAGAGGATCTGGAAGCCTTCCTGCACGTCTCCGAGATCTCCTGGGACAAAAACGTCAAACACCCCAAAGATTTCCTCAATGTGGGTGACGAGATCGATGTAGAAGTGATCGAGATCGATCGGGAGAAGCGCCGCCTCCGCGTCAGCCGCAAAAGCCTGCTTCCCAAGCCGATGGAAGAGTTCGCCCAGAAGCACCGCGTCGGCGACATCGTGACCGGAACCGTCTCTTCCGTCACCGATTTCGGTGCTTTTGTCCGCCTGGATGGCGGAGTAGAAGGTCTTCTGCACAACCAGGAAGCTTCCTGGGACAAGAGCAAGCGGGCCAAAGATCTCTTCAACGTCGGTGATGAAGTCGAAGTGAAAATCATCAAGATCGATACCGATGCCGGCAAGATCAGTCTGAGCAAAAAAGCCCTGGAGAAGTCACCGGTCGAAACTTTCGCCGAAGAGCACAAGGTCGGTGATATCGTGACCGGAACCGTCAAGGACAAAAAAGATTTCGGTGTCTTCATCGCTCTGGATGACAATGTCGATGCGTTGATCCGTACCGAAGATTTGGCACCGCTTAATTTCGACGAGATCGAGCGCGGCCAGGAGATCAAAGGGGTCATCACCCATATCGATCCCCGCAACGACCGGATCCGTGTTTCGGTCCGCCGTCTCGAGCGTCAGGAAGAGCGTGAAGCCCTCAATCAGCTCAATCAGGAGCAGGACAGCAGTATGACACTGGGTGACCTGATCAAAGACAAGCTCAACAAATAAACTTTTAGGAATCGATTCGATGTCCAAATATACCATCGTAGTCTGTGATCATATTCATGAGAGCGGACTCAAAATCCTCGCTTCCGATCCGGAGGTTGAGCTCATCAATGCCGCCGATGAGCCCAAAGACCAGCTTCTGGAAAAATACATTCCCCTGGCCGATGTCGCCATTACCCGCAGCTCCACCGATGTCGACGAGAAATTCCTCGCCCGGGCGAAGAAGATGCGTGCCATCGTCCGTGCCGGTGTGGGAGTGGACAATGTAGATATTCCCGGCTGTTCCAAGCTTGGAATCGTCGTGATGAACGTCCCCACGGCCAACACCATCGCCGCGGTAGAGATGACTATGGCCCATATGCTGGCCTGTGCCCGACAATTCCCTTATGCCCACAACAACCTCAAGCTCGATCGGGTTTGGCGGCGCCAGGATTGGTACGGTACCGAGCTCAAAGACAAAAAACTGGGAATCATCGGTTTCGGCAACATCGGTTCCCGGGTGGGGAAACGGGCCAAAGCCTTCGAAATGGATGTCATCACCTACGACCCCTACATCGATCCCCGCAAAGCGACCGATCTCGATATCGCCTATACCGAGAATTTCGACGACATCCTTGCCTGTGACATCATTACGATCCATACGCCGAAAACCGAAGAGACCATCGGGATGATCGGAAAAGAGGAGATCGCCAAGATGAAAGACGGCGTGATCCTCATCAACTGCGCCCGGGGAGGGCTCTACGACGAAGAGGCCCTCTACGAAGGCCTCAAAAGCGGCAAGATCGCTATGGCCGGTATCGATGTCTTCAGCAAAGAGCCCGCGATCGACAACCCTCTGCTGGATCTGAACAATGTCACCGTGACCCCCCACCTTGGGGCCAACACCCGTGAATCCCAGCGTAACATCGCGGTCCAGGCTGCCGAGAACGCGATCGCTGCCGCCAAAGGGATCGCCTATCCCAACGCACTCAATCTTCCGATCCGGGAGAACGAATTGCCCGAATTCGTGATGCCTTTCCTGGAGCTAACCCAGAAGATCGGTTATATGAGTGCCCAGGTGGCAAAAAGCGGGGCCAAGGCGATCAAAGTGATTGCCGAGGGACCGGTTTCGGAGTATATCGATTCCCTGACCACTTTCGCTACCGTCGGGGTCATGAGCGAAGCTCTGGCGGACAGCATCAACTATGTCAACGCCGAGTATGTGGCTAAAGAGCGTGAAATCGAAATCCTCAAAGAGACGATCCCTGAAGCCAAGGGTTTCAAAAATCTCGTGACAGTCAAACTTACGACCCAAAACGGTCAAGTGATCCGCATCAGCGGCACTGTCTTCGAAGAGGGGATCCAGCGCATCGTCGATATCGACGGCTACACTCTCGATCTGGAGCCCAAGGGGCGTATGATCCTGTTCAAGAACAATGACGAACCCGGTGTCATCGGTGATGTGGGACGTATCATCGCCGAAAACGGTCTCAATATCGGCGACTTCCGTCTGGGGCGGGATAGCAACGGACAGGCTTTGGCGGTTGTCCGTGTCGATGGAGAAATTCCCAAAAAACTCATCGACGAATTGGCGGCACTCCCCGCCTGCATCAGTGTCAAGGCTGTCTCCCTCTAGGGGGGTCGATGACCCTTCACTTTTTCATTCTGTAAATGATCAAAATTTTTAAAGAGATCCATAAGTCTCCCTCGCTATAATTCCCGGAATATTTATCATCAGTTAATTATCGATTATCACTCTATTCATAATTGATATTTTTTGCTATAATGAAGCCATTATCGCAAGTTTTGGCGGAATGAGGAGTACTATATGTGGCGCGCTATTTCGGTATTGCTGATTGGAAGCATCCCGGCACTCGCAGGGTTGAAGCATTTAACGCTCAACCAGGCTTTGCAAATTTTGGACAAAAAGAATATGGAGATCAAAGTCTCGAAATTCGAAGAGACGATGAAAAAATACGATGAGTTGGTCGTAGAAGGAAAAAACTGGGGATCATTGACGGTAAGTCTCCAGGCCCTGCGTTCCAATGATGCCGGCAACGTCTTTGGATTCAAACTCCAGAGCCGAGAAGCGGACTTTGAAGACTTTGGCTTCTCTGATTTTCTCGCCTGTATGGGGGCAAATCCTCCCGCATACTGTCAGGATGTCCTCCACCGTCAACCCGAAGATTTGAACTATCCAAAAGCAAGAAACCATTTCTTGACAAAACTCACTTATCAGGTTCCTTTATATACCGGTGGTAAACTGACCGAATACAAGAAGATCACCGAAAAGATGTATCAGATGAGCAAGCTCGATACGCGCAAGCTCCGAGATGAAAAGATCTTCCAGGTGAAAAAAGCCTTCTATAATATTACCCTCGTCAATCGTTATATCTACAATCTAAACAAGATTCGTCACAATATGGAAAAGTTGAAGCGGACCATTTGGGAGATGAAAAAAGAGGGGTATACCAAAAAGACGGATGTCCTGGAGGTGGAAGCGCGCCTGGCCAAAGTGGACAGCATGCTCAACCAGGCAAGACTCAATCGGAGCCTCGCCCTTCAATTTCTCTCTTTCCTCATCGATACCGATGTGGATTCCATCCGGCAGGTAAACCTCTCCGTACATGCGCCACGAGTTAGCAAGAGTGATATAGAGCGGATGAGCCTGGATATCCAGAAAGCGAAAATGGGTCTCGAAGTGGCACGTCATGCCATTCAGACGGAAAAAGCTAATTTCCTCCCGATGGTCGGAGCCTTTGGCGAGTACGGAAGTGCCGATGACCATTTGTGGAACGATTTCGGCAAAAAAGACTTTTATACCGTGGGCATGCAGGTCAAAATGAACCTTTTTAACGGCGGTAGCGACAAGGCCAAGCTGGAAAAAGCACGGGTGCGCCATATGAAAGTGGCAACCCAGGTGGCTTTGGCGAAGAAGGGGATAGCCCTTCAGGTCAAAAAACTGCAAACTTCCATTCGCTCGCTCGAATATGATTTGAAAAGCGAGCGCAAGCAGCTCGAGCTTGCCAAACAGGTTTATAAGACTTATGAAACGAAATACAAAGAGGGCTTGGCTTCTATCACCGATGTGCTGATTAAACAGTCGATCGAGCTTCAGGTTTTGCTGGAGTATCTGCAGGTCGCCAACAAACACAGTGAAAAAGTCTTCGAACTTGAAAAAATTCTCGACTGGGGAGGTCGTTCATGAAAAAAATCATCCTTACCGTCCTGGCGATTGCCGGTACACTTTTTTCCGGTGAGCTGGAGCTCAGCGGGACCGTCATCTCCGACAACCAGAAGATGATCACGAGTCGTTTTATGGGCTTTGTCAAAGATATGAATGTCAGCGAAGGGGATCGAGTCAAGAAAGGGCAGGTGCTCTACGAGATCGATTCCAAAGAGATCGAAGCGGCGGTCAAACAGGTCGATCTGGCTATTTCCCAGGCACGGCTCGCCCTGCAGATGAATGAGAATCAGCTCAACAACGTCTTGTTGAACCTGGCACGGAACAAGCGCCTCCTTCAGAAGGATATGGTTTCCAAGTTTGAAGTGGAGCAGCTGGAATTGGCGGCGAAAAATATGAGAGATATGGTCGAGATCGCCAAGAAACAGGTGGAGCAGGCCGAAGCACAGAAAGAGTCGGTGCTTAATCAATACAAATATTTGACGATTAAAGCACCCAACGATGGTGTAGTTGTGGCCAAAAGGCTCAACGAAGGGGATATGCAAATCCCCGGAATGCCCGCCCTGGTCATCACCGACCTCAGGCATCTCAAAGTCCTTGTGCAGATCAGTGAAAGCAACCTCAAACATATTCGTATCGGCAAAAAGGTCAAAGTGGAGATCCCCTCCATCGGTTTTCAAACCGAAGGGAAGATCAGCGCGATTATCCCGGCGTCGAATCCTATGACTCACAAGTTCAAGATCAAAATTACTTTCGATAAGAAGAATGCCAACGTCTTCCCCGGTATGTATGCCAAAGTCTATATCCCCGAAGAGGATAAGTGACGATGATCTCCTACAAGCCCAAAGATATCGCAGGAAAGCTGGCGCTGGCATTCCTCAAGAACCCTTTGACGCTGGTTCTGGGAATTTCACTCTTGCTCTTGGGATTCATTTCGCTGGAAGTGATGCCGAGGGAGGAGGATCCCCAGATCGCTATCTCAGGAGGAGCCGTCATTGCCCCGATGCCCGGAGCAACGCCCCGGGAGATCGAAAACGTCATTGTCAACCCGCTGGAGCGCAAACTCCGTGAAATCAAAGGGATCGACCATATTTACGGCATTGCGATGCACAATGTGGGGATCGTCAATGTCGTCTACAAGATCGGTGAGCGCAGAGAAGACGCCAACCTCAAGCTCTACGATAAAGTGATGCAGAATATGGACAAAATGCCCAAGGGAGTGATGCAGCCGCTGGTCAAACCCTTTGATATCGATATTGATATTCCCATCCTCACCTTCGCTTTCTACCCTCTTGAGGGGCAAAAAGCCGATTATGAAAAGCTCTTTCCCCTCGTTCGGCATATGCAGCAGCGGATCAATGCCGTGCACAATGTGGCCAAGACGACCCTCAAGGGAGAGCACAAGCCCCAATTCAACGTCGAAGTGGACCTGAACAAGCTCAGTGCCTACAATCTTTCCTTGGGGCAGATTATGAAGGCAATCCAATCCATCGCCGTTAACGTCCCCGATGTCAAAGGGCGCACCAAAAGCAAAAAGCTCCTGATCTTTGGTGTGAAGAATGCCATCGAGACCGTCGACGATGTCAAGAATATTATTGTCGCCCAATATATGGGATCGCCTATTTACCTGCGTGATGTAGCAACGGTCGAACGGGGTATCGATTTCCAAAATTTCAAAACCGCTTATGTCGCGTTCAAAAAAGGAAAGAGTGCCGAAGAGATTCGAAAAGCGAAACTCTCTCCCGTCAAAGAGCAGATCACCCTTACCGTCTCCAAGCTGGCGGGGACCAATGCAGTCTTTGTCGCCGACGATGTGCTCAAAGTGATGGCGCAGTATCGGGAGAGGCTTCGTAAATACGGCTTCGGCTATATCGTAACGCGTAATTACGGAAAGCGGGCCAACGATGCTGTCAATGAATTGGTCGATCACCTTCTGGTCACCATTTTGATCATCGCGATCATGCTCGTCTTCGCCTTGGGCTTCAAAGAAGCAATCATCGTCACGCTGACCGTACCGGCGATTTTGGCGGTGACCCTCTTCATCGCCTGGATCAGCGGGCAGACCATCAACCGAATCACCCTCTTCGCCTTTTTGCTCTCCCTGGGACTTTTGGTAGATGCGGCGATCATCGTGATCGAAAACATCCACCGTCATCTCCATAGCCACGACGCACCCGAACGCAGTATGGAAGAGATCCTCGTGGAAGCGACCGACGAGATCGGGGCTCCGACCAACGTGGCAACGCTGGCGATCATTATGACGATGATCCCCATGCTCTTCGTCGGGGGGATGATGGGGTCCTTTATGAAGCCCATTCCCCTCAATGTCCCTGTGGCATTGATCGCTTCATTGGTGGTGGCCTATATCTTCACCCCCTATCTCAGTCTCAAACTCTTGAAAAAGCCCAAAGCCCACCACCATCACCATCACGGGCAAGATGGGAAAGAAGGAGCGAAATGATGAAGCGCTTCGAGAATTTTGTTTATAACATTCTGGAACACAAATCGAAAAAGACTTTGGTGGTTCTGTTGACCCTGTTGGCTTTGGCGGGCTCGGTGGCGATGCTGCCCTTCAAAATCGTCAAGGCCAAGATGCTGCCCGGAAAGAGTGACAATACCTTCTCGGTCTACATCACTACACCGACCGGCAGTTCGATTGATCAAACCTATCAAGTGGGACAATGTGTGGTCGAGGAGCTTAAAAAAGAGCCTGAGATCACCGATATGGAGATCTATGCCGGTATGGGGATCCCCCTCGACTATGCCGGTCTGGTAAAGGGTTCGGGAATGAAGAATTCCGAGAACGTCGCCGAGATCGCCGTAAACCTCACCGACAAGCACGAGCGGGAGATCACCTCCATCGAGATGGTCCACCGCTTGCGTCCGGTGGTAAAAAAAGCCTGTAGCGGCGTCGTGCCCGGTTCCCGTATCCAATTTGTCGAGCAACCCGCCGGTCCTCCGACTCTGGCATCCATCGTCGTCGAAGTGACCGGTCACAATATTCCCAAGATCCGTGAATTGGCCGCTGAAGTGGCCGGGATCCTCAAAAAGACTCCCACGCTGGTCGATGTGGATATTATGGAAGACGATATTTACAAAAAATATGAACTGATTCCCGACAAAGAGAAGATCGCCCGAAGCGGCCTGAGCGTGGATCAGGTCAACAAGATCATCTACCTCGCGTTTGAAGGGATGGCGATCGCTCATAAAAACTCGGCGAACGAGCCGGATCAGATCCAAATCTTCGAAATACTGGATCCCCGCACCAAACTCTTTAAAAGCAAGAGTCTCGACGCTTTGCGGCGCAAGCTCAACGAGCTGAACCTGATGAACAAGAAAGGGATGATGGTTCCCATCAGCGAAGTGGTGACCATCAAAGAGGTCGATTCCAAGCCGAGCATCATGCAAAAAGATCTCCATCGGATGATCAACGTGACGGCCGAGACCGACGAAGAGTCCCAGGTCTATCCTCTGCTCGAGGCACGGGAGCGGATGATCAAGTATTTCACCAAAAAAGGCTACAAGGTGGAAAAAGAGCCCGGGATGTCCACCTATATGTTCGATCTCCATTTGACCGATCCCAAAACGGGCGAGAAGTATCTGCTCCGCTGGGACGGGGAGATGAAAGTGACGTTGGATACTTTCCGGGATCTGGGCGGGGCCTTTATCGGGGCGCTGGTGCTGATTTTCCTCCTACTGGTGATCTATTACAAAAACTACGGTTTGCCCACCATCGTACTGATCGGAAGCTTCCTGAGTATCATCGGGGTCATCGTCGGGCACTGGGTGGCTGATCTGGTGACTAAGGACACCTTTTTCCTGACGGCCACCTCCCTCATCGGCTTTATCGCCCTGATGGGGATCAGCTCACGGAACTCCCTCCTGCTGATTGACTTCGCCAAGTCTCTGATGGAAGCGAGGGGGATGCCCAAGCGCCGGGCCATTGCCGTCGCTTCGGCTACCCGGGCCAAGCCGATTATGCTGACCGCGATCGCCATCATCCTCGGTTCGGCGCTGCTGGCGAGTGACCCGATCTTCGGCGGGCTGGGGGTCGCGCTGATCTCCGGGACTGTCGCGGCGGTCTTCGTTTCGCTGATCTTCGTGCCGGTGCTTCTGGACAATGCCAAATCGATGGAACTCGACGACGACAATCCTCTCCATCACGATCCAAACGACATCTCGATCACGCGCTGAGGCTTCAGGCGTGTAAGAGCGCTATGCTGAAGTGCGCGCTTCCTTCTTCAGACAATAACCGGTACGCAATGAGCAAATTGCTATAATCACCCATATTTTTTCAAGGAGTCATCATGGCAACCATAGGCATGGGCGATATCAAAAAGGGCACCCGTCTCGAGATCGACGGCAACCCCTACAAAGTGATCGAATTTCAACACGTCAAACCCGGGAAGGGAGCGGCTTTTGTCCGGATCAAGATCCGTAACCTCGCCAACGGAAAGGTGATCGAAAAGACGGTCCACGCCGGCGACAAATTCGAAGTCCCCGAACTGGAGTACAAAAAGATGCAGTATCTCTATGACGATGGGGAGATGCTGCAGTTTATGGACAGCGAAACCTTCGATCAGATGGGGCTGACCCACGAGCAGGTCGGTGAAGTCTTCGATTTTATGATCGACGGGATGGAAGCGACGATCCTCTTTCACAAGGGCAAGCCCATTACCGTGGAGATTCCCCAGACCGTAGAGCTGAAAGTGGTCGAAACGCCCCCCAACTTCAAAGGGGATTCCCAGGGCGGGAAAAAGCCCGCCACCCTTGAAAGCGGTGCCGTGGTTCAGGTTCCCTTTCACATCCTCGAAGGTGACGTGGTCAAAGTCGATACCGTCGAAGGTAAATATCTGGAGAAGGTGAAGTAAATCACCTCTCCATTTCTTCTTTTTCTTCATTTCCTCAAATCCGTTATAATATTTCCGAGATCATCAACCGATATAAGGAGTGAACTATGGCACGAGCACTGGTACCTTTGGCTGAAGGATTCGAAGAGATCGAAGGCGTAACGATTATCGATATTTTGCGTCGTGGCGGCGTGGCGGTCGATAGTGCCTACCTGCCGGGTGAATTCGCTACCGACCTGGTGACGGGAGCCAACGGCATTACCGTCCAGGCCGATATCCCCCTCGCCAACGCGGTGGTAGATGAATACGACATCATCGCACTGCCAGGCGGCTGGGGCGGGACCAACCGCCTGGCGGAGAATGAATTGGCCCAGAGCCTGCTCAAAAGTTTCAAAGAGCAGGGCAAATGGGTCGCCGCGATGTGCGCCGCTCCCTATGCGTTGCATGTCGCGGGGGTCCTCAGCCCCAAGTACACCTGCTATCCCGGAGTCGAAGAGCAGATCCGTCCCCAGGACTGGGTCAATGAGATGGTCGTGGTGGATGAGAAGGTGATCACGTCTCAGGGGCCCGGCACGGCGATCTGCTTCGCCCTGGAGATCGTGCGCCAGCTGGTAGGCGAAGAGAGCTATACCACCGTCAAAGAGGGAACCCTGGCCCGCTACTGCTAAGCGACCCTTCGAGACCTGGGGATGCGACTTCAGTAGCACAATAAAAAACTCATCAACTGGGAATCTATTTTAGCGACTAAAGTCGCTCCCCCAGTTTTCTTAACACGTAATACATAGCACGTAACACATTTAAGAAGGATCCCCTTGCGTTATGAAAAGATGACTCCCTTTCGGGTCATGGATCTGGTCCGACAGGCCCAGAATTACGAAGATACGATCCATTTTGAAGTCGGCCAGCCCGATCTTCTCCCGCCTCCCGGCGTCAAAAAGGCATTGCTTGAAGCGGTGGAGAGTGACCGCTACGCCTATACCGAGAGTATGGGACTTTTTGAGCTTCGCAGGAAAATCGCCGCCCACTACCGTCATGACTACGGTGTGGAGGTCGATCCGGCGTGCATTCTGATCACCCCGGGCACGAGCAATGCCTTTCTGGTCGCCTACCTGCTGACCCTGGAAGAGGGGGGCGTTTTGGGCTTGGCCGATCCTTCCTACCCCTGCTATCCAAACTTTGCGGCGATGGTGGATGTGCAACCCCGATTTTTCCCGGTGGACCGAAGCAACGGATACCTTCTGCGCGCGGAGGATTTGGCGGGAAGCCGGCTCGATGCGGTGCACATCTCCTCCCCCTCCAACCCCACCGGAACCCTCTATGATGCGGAGACTTTACGGGATTTGGCCACCTATTGCGAAGGGGAGGGGGTCGCGCTGATCTCCGATGAGCTCTACCACGGCCTGGTCTACGGAAAACGGGCCCACACCGCCCTGGAGTTCAGCCAAGAGGCGATCGTCATCAATGGCTTCTCCAAATACTTCTGTATGCCGGGGCTGCGCATCGGCTGGATGATCGTGCCGGAGCGCCTGATCCGACCGGCGGAGATCATCGCCCAGAATCTCTTTATCTCCGCGCCGACCCTGAGCCAGTATGCGGCTCTGGAAGCCTTCGATTACGATTACTTGGCCCAGGTGCGCGAAACCTTCAAAAAACGCCGGGATTGGCTCCATGAAGCGCTCGATCCCCTGCTGCCTGTGGATGCCCATCCCGACGGGGCCTTTTATCTCTGGTGCGATGCTTCGGCCTATACCGAGGATAGCGACGCCTTCAGCCGGGAGTTGCTGGAAGCGATCCACATCGCCGTCACACCGGGGGTCGACTTTGGAAAGTATGGCACCCAAACCAAGCTTCGCTTCGCTTATACCCGAAGTATCGAGCATATGGCGGAGGGAGTGGAACGATTGAGAAGATATCTTCTCAAGTGAGGAGTGAGGAATTTCGGTAACAATGTGTCATTTCCTTCGACATCCCGTTATCTAAGCCGAAATCCAATTATCAGACCCAAAGATTTTCAAGTGTCCTACATTGTTGCCTCATAGGATCCCTTTAGTCAGATTTTCTATAGATTTTTTCTTGACCCTATCCTATGCATTATGCTAGTGTTGGTTATCTGTAAAAGGAGGAGATGATGATCAAGCTGCGTTGGTTGGTAGAGGTTATTGCATTATTTATAATAACTCTAACATATCTTACAGCATCCGACTATCAAAAAGCATTAGAGTTATGTGAACAATATTATCATTCTTCTCGCGTCTACGTGTATGGATATGCTTATCACACCAAGCCTTATGATGGAGTTTGGGCAGCATGCAGTGGAAATTGCACTATATGTAGTCAAAATCTAAAGGATGTTAATACCACACCGTACTGGACTAATAGAGATGGGGGAAACCATAGAAATATTTCAAAAAATTACACTGAAGGTAATATACCTAAAAAGAATTACTGTTACTACTTTGAGCATTTTGCAGACCATTATTATTGCCAAAAATGTGGCAGCAGTGATTCTAACTACACCGCCCCACAAAATTGGCAACCCAGGCCAGATCTTTACTACCTTAATGGGTGCTCACAAGAAGAAACAGGGAGCATAGAACAATGTGCTGCTCATAAGGGTAAAACTTTCTCCAGGAGGACCAAATGTTGCACAGAAACCACTTGTTTTGTCCCCCGGTGTGAGCAAAAAGACAAAAATTTCCCCCCTCTGGCACAGAACCAACGCACCATCGATACCTGGGGTGAGGGAGAGGACCGCAGCGCACAGTGTTCGGAGAGTGGCGGGAAGGTCCAGGAGGCGCTTTTTAGCTGTAAAAAACGCTACCGCTGTGTCGTCACAACCGATCGCTGCCCTATTGAGCGTTCGGAGCCGATCAACTCCTATGTCGATCCCCATAACCAGAGCTTTCAGGAAGATATCCCCCTTGACGGGGTGGAATATACTCTGCACTACTCCAGCGCCGATATAAACCATAGCGCCTTGGGGTCGGGTTGGGATCTGAGTATCGATGCGCGCTTGTTTGATCAGACCCTCTATCTGGGCAACGGGGTGATCCTGGCGGTCAAGCCCGTTCAGGAAGGTACGCGGCGGGTCGTGAGCCTCGGAGGGAAAGAGTGGCACTTCAATGCCGACGGCGCCCTGGAGATGATCCGTGACGCTTATACCCAAACCCCTCTGTATCGGCTCTTCTATGATTCGGACGGCCATCTGGTGAAGATTGTCGATTCGAATCGGCAAACGACACGCATCGTCTATAATGGCGACGGAATCGCTACGGCCATCGTCGCTCCCACCGGACAGAGAACACTCCTGGATATCGACGCCCAGGGGGACCTGGCGGAGGTGCAGTATGAAGACGGTAGTAGCTACGCCTTTGTGTATGACCGACACCGGATGACCGAAGAGATCGATCCCAACGGCAACAGCTTTGAGCATTATTATGACGAGGCGGGTCGAATTGTCAAGGTGGTCGATGCCGAGCAGGGGGAGTGGGACTTCGCAACGGAGTATGGCCCCGATGGGATTCGGCGCACCGTCACCCGGGCCGCCGGCGATACCGTGACCTATGCCGAGGAGCTGCTCAATAACGGTTGGCTGCACTCTACTGTTACGCTACCCAGCGGGGAGCGCATCTCCTACGGCGGATCGTTGGATGAGCGTGAAGACAGGCTCGAGGATAGCTGTGGGATGCAAAGCCGTAGCCTCTTTAGGCAAAAGAGTGACGGCTCCCTCTACAAAGACCCCTTGACCCACCGCCGAGAGCTCAAACAGCGCGCGCTAAGCACCCCGTCGGGTTTGAATTACACGGAGCGTTTCGAGACACGATACAGCTACGATAGCCAAGGAAACCGGCTGCTCGGGCGCACCCGGACACTTGGCACCCCGCTGGGGACTTCGACACTCACGACCGATTACCGGCACCACCGCGTCAAGATCAAATCAGCCTCGGGTAAACACAGCGAAATCGATTATGATGCTGCGATGCGCAAAGTGCGGCGCATAAAACCCTGGGGGCTCAAAGCAATCCGTTACCGTTATGACAAGGCGGGAAGAGTCATCGAAGAGAAGATCGGCAGCCGCCGTATCCGCTACCGCTACGATGATCGGGGTAACCTTGAGAGCGTCACCGACCCGCTGGGCCGAATCACCCGCTACGTTTACGACCTGCGGGGGCGGGTGACGGAGATCCACTATCCGGATGGCTCAAGCGAATCTTTTAGCTATGACGCCAACGGCAATCTCCTCACCCGGACCGTCCCCACCTCTGCGGAGCATCACTTCGCCTACAACGGCGTCAACCGACCCGTCGGCTATACCGACCCCGAGCAACGAAGCACAACCTACCGCTACGACAAGCAGCGCCGGGTCATCGGCATTGATAAGCCCAGCGGCAAAACGATCGATTTGCGTTATGCCGGCGGCCGCCTGGAGTCTATCGAGACCCCCGAAGGGAGCACCGTCTATGCCTACGCCTGCTCCGATCACCCCCGAAGCATCGTCCGCGGCAATGAGCGGATCGATCTCCGCTATGACGGGGTCCTTCCTCTTGAAGTCAGCCTCGGCGGTACCCTGAGCCAAACGATCAAGTACCGCTACGATGGGCGCTTCCTGCCCGTGGAGATTTCGTACGCGGGCCGAAGCACCGCGCTGGAGTATGACCCCGACGGCGCCCTGGTTCACAGCGGCGACTTCACAATAACGCGTAAGGGGAAAAAGAGGCTGCGCCTGAAGATCACAGACGGCCGCTATACCCTCAAAAAGGATTTTAACGGTTACGGGGAACTTAGCTCCAGCCGGGATGGGACCCTGAAACTCGGGCTCGTGCGTAACCAAGCCGGTCAAATCATCTTCAAATTCGAGCAGCTTCACGGCCGCTTCGGATTCTATTTCTACCGCTACGACAAGCGGGGCCGGCTCACCAAAGTGAGAAAAGGACTTCGGGTAGTCGAATCCTATACCTATGACGCCAACGGCAACAGAAAAAGCGCGACCCTCTACGGCAAACACTATGAAGGCAGCACCACCCTTGATGACGCTCTGCAGGTCTATGGGGATAATACTTACCGATACGATGAAGACGGTTACCTCATAGAAAAGACCACGCCGCAGGGAACGACGACTTATACCTACAACACTCTGGGGGCCCTTACGGAGGCAGACCTGCCCGACGGCACGCGAATTCACTACCTTCTTGACCCCCTCAACCGCCGGATCGCCAAAGAGGTCAACGGTACAATTACTCAAAAATATCTTTGGGCAGATCTTACTACACTTCTTGCTGTTTATGATAAAGATGACAACTTGGTACAACGCTTCGAATACGCCGGAGAGCGTATGCCCGTGGCGATGAGAGACGCCAACGGCAAGAAGTATTATCTGCACTACGACCAGGTCGGCAGTCTCAGAGCCGTCACGGACAGCAGACACCGACTCGTCAAAGCGATCCGCTACGACAGCTATGGTAATATCCTAAGAGACAGTAACCCGGGATTTAAAGTCCCCTTCGGCTTCGCCGGAGGGCTTTACGACTCTGATACGGAGTTAACACACTTCGGCTTCAGAGAGTACGATGCCTTCACCGGCAAGTGGACAGCAAAAGACCCGCTCCTCTTCGGAGGAGGGGACAGCAACCTCTACGGGTATGTGCTGGGGGATCCGGTGGATTTGGTGGATCCAAGTGGAAAAGTTGCTGTTGTTGATGATATTGTAATTGTAGGTATTGCATTTTTAGGAGCGTGGGCAATATATGAAGCTATCCCACATGCACGAAATCTCGTGAATCAGGCAAATAGTTATTTACCTGATTGGCTCAATAAACAATTAGATGATCTCATTAACAAGAACACACAAACCAAGGAAAAAGAAGCAAAAAAGAATAGTAACAAACGAAATGATTGTATCGAGCAATGTCTTTATCTGTTGGAAAGATATGGTGCAGATGAATTTAATAAATGTGTTAGTGAATGTGAAGAGGAAAAAGCATGCAGAGAGGATTGACAAGTAGACAGAAGCAGAAAATTATTGCTTTTTCTGCGTATTCAAGCTATCAAAAGTTAATGTTTCTTGCTTCGGTATTTTCCTTTGATAAGGGATCTGATGTTGATGACTTGGTAGCAAAATTAAAAAAAGATATATTAGAGATATCCGCCAGAATAAGTTACGAAATACTTTATCAAATATGGAATGAGTCGCCTGAAATAGAGAATGACACAAAAATGATATTCGAAAATCTAAAAATTTCAAAAAATGGGAATGCCAGAAAGATAAAATACATTGATTCAATTGAAGAAGCTAGAATAATTTCATATTTAATCACAAGTGCCTACAATGACCTTGGGGGAAGACTAGTGCCAGACATAGTCAAAGCTGACGAAAGTAGAATTTCTAAAGCTGTAATCGAGCAGTCAAAAAATATAATTATAAATCTCTTAACACCATTGTTCAAAAAATTCCCGGAACTAAAAATGGAAAGTGATAAGATATATAATTTATTTGGCGTTTTCCCTTTATAAGATGGGGCTACGAAGTGATCGTAATCGTAGGCATCTTCAAAAAATATCTAAAGACCTTAAGACCTCGTAACCCTCCTGGCCGTCTATGATGCAGAGGACCGTCTGCTCCAACGCTTCGAATACGCCGGAGAGCGTATGCCCGTGGCGATGAGAGACGCCAACGGCAAGAAGTATTACCTGCACTACGACCAGGTCGGCAGCCTCAGAGCCGTCACGGACAGAAGACACCGACTCGTCAAAGCGATCCGCTACGACAGCTATGGTAATATCCTAAGAGACAGTAACCCAAGATTCAAAGTCCCCTTCGGCTTCGCCGGAGGTCTTTACGACTCTGATACCAAATTAACACACTTTGGATTTAGAGAGTATGATGCCTTCACAGGCAAATGGACTGCCAAAGATCCGCTCCTCTTCGGAGGAGGGGACAGCAACCTCTATGGGTATGTGCTGGGGGATCCGGTTAATTTGGTGGATCCGTGGGGTTTGACCGATGTCAACTCCGGGGGAGGAGGAGGTGCCGGATTTATGGCCGGCTTTGGTGGAGCGAACGTCCATTTCCATATCAACTGTAGTTCTAATGGATGCTTTAAAGTAACAACCATTTGCGGGAGAGTCGGCCTGGGTATTGGATTCAATGTTGGTCTAGAAGGAAATGCGGGTATCGATCCTAACGGCACATATGGCAAAGATTGTGACGGAGAGCCGAAAAAGTGTACATACGATTGGAGCTTGGGAATTGGAGGGGATTTGCACTTTGGAGCTTTTGGCACAGGAGGTAGTATTGGATACGGCTCTTCGGGCGGAAGTGCAATATTGGATTTGGGAATTCCTGAAACCGGTTATGGTTTGGATATTGGCGGTGGTATTGAAGCTTGTCTGATTATTACATGTCCATTGTAATTATTTAATCATGAAAAAAATGAAAACCTCAGATAAGAAATTTGCTTTTTTTATTTGGATTGAAATATTTTTGATTTTAATTTTTGCAAATTTTGAGACGACAAAACCCTTTATAAAGTATATGTTATTTATGTTTTTCATGACAGTAATTTATGGATATGCTAGGAGAGGTTTTATTAATTATTTTAGAATAGAGAATGATTATGTAAAATATATATTAGTGATGGGTATTCTTTTTTTTATTATTGCGTTATTATTTACAGCGATTACTTGGTAAAGAAGCAAGGCAAGATAACAATATGGTATGATAATTGATTTTCCCCAAAATTCAGGTCTAAATCTGAATAGGGATCATTTACTATAATGGACACGAACGGTACAAAGTATTACCTGCACTACGACCAGGTCGGCAGCCTCAGAGCCGTCACGGACAGGAGACACCGACTCGTCAAAGCGATCCGCTACGACAGCTATGGTAATATCCTAAAAGACAGTAACCCGGGATTTAAAGTCCCCTTCGGCTTCGCCGGAGGGCTCTATGACAGAGATACGAAGCTTGTCCACTTCGGCTTCAGAGAGTACGATCCCTTCACCGGCAAATGGACCTCCAAAGACCCGCTCCTCTTCGGAGGAGGGGACAGTAACCTCTATGGGTATGTGCTGGGGGATCCGGTGGATCTGGTGGATCCAAGAGGAACAGACTGTATAAGCAAATGTTTATTAAATTATCCCGGTTCATGGATATATTTGGGCTCCTTGTCCCCACTTGCAAATTTAAAAACGCCATCAGAATTCGCAAGTGCGCGAAGGAGAAGTCCTAATGCTTCTCCATGGACTAGTGTGGATAGAAGATTTGGGTTAAAACCAAGAGGAGGAGCCATTACGAGAGGAAAACCCATAGGAAAATTGGGAACTATTGCCATTGGTATCGGGGCTTTTTCAACAGGGTATTTTTTGGGTGCTTTGGCGAATTGTTCATTAAAATGTAACGGTTATTGTAGTAGTCTGAAATGATATATCTAATACTCATTTTCACCGTTGTGATCTTTGCACTTATTTATGACAGATTGAAATATACTAGTGTACGAGATTGGATGTCGGAAATTGAAAAGCATTTTGCGGAAATCTGCAAAAAAGATATTAGTTATATTCCCGAGGAATATAATCTATTATCAAAAAAGCAAAAACACTTTCTTGACAATCTATCAAAATACTTGAATTGTGAAAAACTCCCATATCTGTTGGATAAAAAAATCTATAATATATTTTGTCTTTCCATAAAAAATATAAATATTACCTTAAATAAATTTCTTTTTAGGCATAATAATCATTACTGTTCGCATGCTGTTTATGATTTGTTGTATTTTATAGACAGGCAATATCAAAAATACATAGAAATAAACAAGGATATAAATCTTCATGCACTCAATACTAAGTTGTTTGGTAAAGAGAAAATCGATGATGAAGAATTATTGCATACAATTTTGGATATGACTTTAAAAGATTTTGTAATAAGATTTAGTGTTTTATGCAATTACGATACCAATCAAACCTAATATATCACATAATCCAAGAATCTTAGTCGCCATAGGGTAATCCCCCCGAAAAACCACTCTTCCCGTAAATAGGAGTCAGACGTTGAATATTTACCATAACAGACAGCAATGGCAAGAAGTATTATCTGCACTACGACCAGGTCGGCAGCCTCAGAGCCGTCACGGACAGGAGACACCGACTCGTCAAAGCGATCCGCTACGACAGCTATGGTAATATCCTAAAAGACAGTAACCCGGGATTTAAAGTCCCCTTCGGCTTCGCCGGAGGTCTTTACGACTCTGATACGGAGTTAACACACTTCGGCTTCAGAGAGTATGACCCCTTCACCGGCAAGTGGACCTCCAAAGACCCGCTCCTCTTCGGAGGAGGGGACAGTAACCTCTATGGGTATGTGCTGGGGGATCCGGTTGGTGGGTTTGACCCGATAGGTCTTTGGACTTTTGGAATCTCATTTAACTTTGGTTGGGGTGGTGGAGCCGGAGTTATAACGGGACTGAATTTTGTCTTCGATGGACATTGGAATTTTCAAATACAGTGGATCAAAGGAGCCGGAGGATACGCAGGTTTGGGGTTTGGAGGAACGATTGATCTTGAATGGTCAAATGCAGAATGTGTACAAGATTTAACAGGTTATGGTTATCAGCATGGTGCTGATGGACGAATTATTTTAGATTTGGAGGGTGGTGCATTTGGTGGTAACGGCTACAATGGATATTATGGTGGCATAGGTTTTGGATTAAATCTTGGTATTCCTTTTGGTTATGGTTTTTACGGTACACATACAAAGACGATATGGGAATACTAATATGCTACTACAAAAATGTATCCTCTTTTTAATTATAGTTTTTAGTTGTACATTCTTATCAATGTTGATATATGCAATATCAAGAATGCTTATAGGATACAAATTAGAAAAATTTTATCAAGAAAAGATGACGGATATATTTCCAGGATACGGAAATCCTAATAAATTTAATCGAACATATGGAATGGGGCCACTAAACTTTATCCGATTTGAAGATAAATTGTATCACAATGATAGTGTATTCGATATTATCGATAAAAGACTAATATTGGTTGCAAAAATATCAGGTTTTATCTTTTATATATCGCTTGCTGTGATATTGTTATCAATATTGGGAATATTTTTAAAAAAGTGTTGATAGGGTAATCCCCCCGAAAAACTGCTCTTCCCGTAAATAGGGTCCAGACGTTGAACATTTACTATAACAGACGCCAACGGCAAGAAGTATTACCTGCACTACGACCAGGTCGGCAGCCTCAGAGCCGTCACGGACAGGAGACATCGACTCGTCAAAGCGATCCGCTACGATAGCTATGGTAATATCCTAAGAGACAGTAACCCAGGATTTAAAGTCCCCTTCGGCTTCGCCGGAGGGCTCTATGACAGAGATACGAGGCTTGTCCACTTCGGCTTCAGAGAGTATGACCCCTTCACCGGCAAATGGACAGCAAAAGACCCAATTGGCTTTGCTGGTGGAGACAGCAACCTCTACGGGTATGTGCTGGGGGATCCGGTTAATTTGGTGGATCCGATGGGGTTATTGACAGAGCTTTATATATGGGAAGGTGTAGGATATGGAGAATCTGCATTTGGACATGTTTCCATAGGAATTAACAATATTTCATATTCTTGGGGACCGAAAGGTATGGATATTAGAAATTTAGATAATTATATTAAAATTCAGACCAATTTTAGAAATGGAATCCGTCTAACATTACCATTAACAACTGCACAAGAAAAGGTATTTGCTAAATATTTAAAAAATTATAGCAATAATAATAGTTATTGGTTCCCGGGTAATGTATGTACTGACCCGATAAACAAGGGATTGAGGAACCTCGGATTTGATTTTGATCCTCAAACTGTTCCAATGGCTTTGTACTTAGAATTGATTCATACAGGCATCGGGAGAAACCCCACATATATACGTAAGAGGATGAAATATCAATGAGGAGGATTCTTAGTATTTTTTTAATAGCGATTTTTGTTTATTCGCTATTTTTTATCTTAGCTATCTTCAAGTATAAATTTGTAAAATTTAATGATATTGATATAAATAAAGATGAGATATTGTCTCCTTCTGAAATAGATTATATTTTAGAAAGCGATGTACGGTATAGGTGTTATAGCGATGACAAAAAATATACTTATTATAATAATCTACCAGATAAAAAGGGGTGCAAAAAGATCAGTTTAGAGATTTATTCGCTTAAAGATGGATTGCCGATTAAAGAGGTGAATGTTTCGGATTTTTTAAAGTAATAAATAAAATCGGGATATGGGTCAGCAATATGGATGTCTGACGACAAGAGTGTAACCCTCCTGGCCGTCTATGACCGAGAGGACCGTCTGCTCCAACGCTTCGAATACGCCGGAGAGCGTATGCCCGTGGCGATGAGAGACGCCAACGGCAAGAAGTATTATCTGCACTACGACCAGGTCGGCAGCCTCAGAGCCGTCACGGACAGCAGACACCGACTCGTCAAAGCGATCCGCTACGACAGCTATGGTAATATCCTAAGAGACAGTAACCCAAGATTCCAAGTCCCCTTCGGCTTCGCCGGAGGGCTCTATGACAGAGATACGAAGCTTGTCCACTTCGGCTTCAGAGAGTACGATCCCTTCACCGGCAAATGGACCTCCAAAGACCCGCTCCTCTTCGGAGGAGGGGACAGCAACCTCTACGGGTATGTGCTGGGGGATCCGGTTAATTTGGTGGATCCGTGGGGTTTGACCGATGTCAACTCCGGGGGAGGAGCAGGTGCCGGATTTATGGCCGGCTTTGGTGGAGCGAACGTCCATTTCCATATCAACTGTAGTTCTAATGGATGCTTTAAAATAACAACCATTTGCGGGAGGGTCGGCCTGGGTATTGGATTCAATGTTGGTCTAGAAGGAAATGCGGGTATCGATCCTAGCGGCACATATGGCAAAGATTGTGACGGAGAGCCGAAAAAGTGTACATACGATTGGAGCTTGGGAATTGGAGGGGATTTGCACTTTGGGATAGAAGGATTTGGAGGTAGTATATCATATGGTTCAGGGGGGAGCAGTGTAATTGGGGATTTGCCTTTCGGGGGAGGATTGGATATCGGTGCTGGTATTGAAGCCTGTTTGGTTATTTCATGCCCACTTTGAATTATGGATCGTATGATGTGCAAAAAAATTATTTCTATACTCATAAAAATTGGTGAAAATAAAAAAATTACTCATTTAAAAAAAAACCTTCGTCCGCATTGGATGAAGTTGGTGTTTTTATCAATGACTTTTATTGTATTTGCCATATATAATGCTGGATTTATCTTGCATTCGAATATATTTTTAAAATCATTTGTTTTGTTTGTTATATTTATAATATCTATTCTTGGATTAGTCCAAGGATTTATGATATTTGAAGAAGCTGAAGGGGATTTACAGTATAGTTTTTGGAGGATTAATTATTGTTTTTCTTTTTTAATCGTTTTCGCAATATCTATTTATATATTATATTTAATAATTTCTTTATGGCTATATTGACCATGGTCCGACTGCACAATGTATAATGTAGGAGATGCAGGAGTGACAGTACGGAAAAGAGGCTTATGAGATCATTGGAGACTGGATTGGATTTTATAACCGGAAACGTGAACATTCGGTGCTGCATTACAAAACACCGGCAGAGGTGTTTCGTTTAGCGGCTTAGGTGTGCAGAAAGGGAGGGGTCATTACAAAAGATTACAGCCGCGCAACTCCAGTGATTACAAACATTAAATACCATACCATAGAATGGTATGGACCGATAGGGAATTATGAAAATGCCGGTGCAGCTATTGGGGCTGTTATAGGTTCCGGTTTCTCTGGTAGTTGGTGATTGATAATGCATGAATGTACCTGGACAGGATTTATCGGCTTCATCTTTGGATTCTTATTCTTTTTATTTGGCGCCATATTGGCTATTGTCATTACTATACAACATTTCATCTTTGGGATGAAAAAGGGGTTCTTTTTCAAGTATGGAGGGACGCCTTCAAATAATCCTTTTACGAATGTGCTTTTTTTTGGATTGATGGCAGCAATAGGTATTTATGCTGTCTGCTTTGACTTACCTTCTATAATTATAAAATACTGGCGATGCTTGCAAGGTTGAAAATACGTCAGAGGGAGTCAGACGTTGAATGTTTACCATAACAGACAGCAATGGCGAAAAGTACAACCTGCACTACGACCAGGTCGGCAGCCTCAGAGCCGTCACGGACAGGAGACACCGACTCGTCAAAGCGATCCGCTACGACAGCTATGGTAATATCCTAAAAGACAGTAACCCGGGATTTAAAGTCCCCTTCGGCTTCGCCGGAGGGCTCTATGACAGAGATACGAAGCTTGTCCACTTCGGCTTCAGAGAGTACGATCCCTTCACCGGCAAATGGACCTCCAAAGACCCGCTCCTCTTCGGAGGAGGGGACAGTAACCTCTATGGGTATGTGCTGGGGGATCCGGTGAATTTGGTGGACCCTGAGGGTACAATTGCTGGAGTTGATGATTTTGTATTAATAACTTATTTTGCATTTACAGCTACATTAGCAATCTATGAAGCACAGCAGTCTCATATCGGACAAGCTATAGTAAATTGGTGGAATGGACCACATTGGTGGGAAATGGCAGCGAAAGGTAATGTTGCCGATACGGCCATAACCCAAGCATTACAAAGAGAAGGAAGTGGTGGGAAAAATAGATGTGACTGGTTAAAAGAAAATGCTTATAGATGGTCAAAGGCACAAGTAAAAAGAACAGAAAAACTTGGGGTTGTAGACATTCAAGAAATAGTAAGGATCGGTGTAAAAAATGATATATCTTAGTAGTGACGATAGTTATGACATTCTTGCGGCAAGAGGAATGATGTGTAGCGATGAAAATGATGTGTATCAATTCTTAAATGACAAAGATTATAGAGTACGTACACTTGCTGCTCAAACAATACAAACAAAATATCCGACAAAAAAAAGCTTTGATATTGCAAAAGAAATGATTGAAAGTAATCAGGCAGACAAGATAGAACTTGGAACCTACATTCTTGGGCAATTAGGTACGCCGAATATGCCATTTTGGCGTGAATCATTTCCCTTGTTAGAAAATATCGTAAATACAAGTAATGACAAAAAGGCTATTGCATCAGCATTGTATGCACTTTCACATCTATGTTCATTGGCAAAGTGCAAAATAGATGAAAAACTATTATCAAAAATTATTGAATATACAAAAGATGAGAATAAGGATGTTGCAATTGCGGCATTGTTGACGCTGTCATCACAACCGGGAAATAAAAAAGTTGAAGATACTATTAAACATATTATTTTTGAATCCGATGATGCAAATTTAAGGGATTGGGCAGAAACAGCTTTAGAAATTATTAGGGATTAAAATTTATATTTTCATCCAGAAAAGGGGACCTAATCGCAATAGCCCAGCGGCAAAACGATCAATTTGCGTTATGCCGGCGGCCGCCTGGAGTCCATCGAGACCCCCGAAGGGAGCACCGTCTATGCCTACGCCTGCGCCGATTATCCCCGAAGCGTCGTCCGCGGCAATGAGCGGATCGATCTCCGCTATGACGGGGTCCTTCCTCTTGAAGTCAGCCTCGGCGGTACCCTGAGCCAAACGATCAAGTACCGCTACGATGAGCGATTTTTACCCGTGGAGATTTCGTACGCGGGCCGAAGCACCGCGCTGGAGTATGACCCCGACGGCGCCCTGGTTCACAGCGGCGACTTCACAATAACGCGTAAAGGGAAAAAGAGGCTGCGCCTGAAGATCACAGACGGCCGCTATACCCTCAAAAAGGATTTTAACGGTTACGGGGAACTTAGCTCCAGCCGGGATAGGACCCTGAAACTCAGGCTCGTGCGTAACCAAGCCGGACAAATCATCTTCAAATTCGAGCAGCTTCACGGCCGCTTCGGATTCTATTTCTACCGCTATGACAAGCGGGGCCGGCTCACCAAAGTGAGAAAAGGACTTCGGGTAGTCGAATCCTATACCTATGACGCCAACGGCAACAGAAAAAGCGCGACCCTCTACGGCAAACACTATGAGGGCAGCACTACCCTCGATGACGCTCTGCAGGTTTATGGGGATAATACCTACCGATACGATGAAGACGGTTACCTCATAGAAAAGACCACGCCGCAGGGAACGACGACTTATACCTACAACACTCTGGGGGCCCTTACGGAGGCAGACCTGCCCGACGGCACGCGAATTCACTACCTTCTTGACCCCCTCAACCGCCGGATCGCCAAAGAGGTCAACGGCACAATTACTCAAAAATATCTTTGGGCAGATCTTACTACACTTCTTGCTGTTTATGATAAAGATGACAACTTGGTACAACGCTTCGAATACGCCGGAGAGCGTATGCCCGTGGCGATGAGAGACGCCAACGGCAAGAAGTATTATCTGCACTACGACCAGGTCGGCAGCCTCAGAGCCGTCACGGACAGGAGACTCCGACTCGTCAAAGCCATCCGCTACGACAGCTATGGTAATATCCTAAGAGACAGTAACCCGGAATTCCAAGTCCCCTTCGGCTTCAGAGAGTACGATCCCGTCACCGGTAAGTGGACCTCCAAAGTCGTTTTTAATGAGAAAATAGAAGACAGAAATGAGAAATTAGTGTTCATTTCTTAGCACGTAACACATAACACGTAACACAATTCCCCAACGGAGATAAAAATGATCAAAGTTTATGGAATCAAAACCTGTGACACCGTGCGCAAGGCGTTAAAATTTCTCAAAGAGAAAGGCGTGGAGTTTGAATTTGTTGACTTCAAAAAGACTCCGGTCGGTTGTGAAAAGATCGACGAGTGGCTTCAGAAGGTTGACATCAATACCCTTTTCAACAAACGGGGGACCAAATACCGGATGCTCAAGCTCAAGGAGCTCGATCTCGACGAAGCGGGGATGCGGGAGTGGCTTTGCAAAGAGAATCTGCTGATCAAGCGGCCGGTGATTGAGCTGGAGGACGGCAGAGTGATCGTCGGCTTCGATCCTGAGAGATATGAGGAGATTTCCGGCTGATCTTCGGGGCTAACGCCTCTTTCAGCCCCCCTTCGCTACACTGAAATCACTTGAACGAAAAACAATATTTATAACCAGAGGAACGTATGTCCGAACACCCCCGATTTACCCATCTGCACCTGCATACCGAATATTCCCTGCTCGACGGGGCCAACAAGATCAAAGCCTTGGCCAAGAAGGTCAAAGCCCTGGGGATGGATTCCGTCGCTATGACCGACCACGGCAATATGTTCGGTACCATCGACTTTTACAATACGATGCGCAAAGAGGGGGTCAAACCCATCATCGGGATGGAAGCCTACCTCCACAACAGCGATGACCTGGGGGATAAATCGACCCGCCAGCGCTACCACCTCTGCCTCTATGCCAAGAACGAGATCGGCTACAAAAACCTGATGTATCTCAGCTCCCAGGCTTATCTGAAAGGCTTCTACTACTACCCGAGGATCAACAAAAAGCTGCTGCGGGAACACAGCGAGGGGCTGATCTGCTCTTCCGCCTGCCTGCAGGGAGAGGTCAACTGGCACCTCAACCTTAGCGACCGCAACAAGAAATTCGGGGCAGGGGGCTATGAAGAGGCCAAAAAGATCGCCCTGGAATACAAAGAGATCTTCGGCGACGATTTCTATCTGGAGCTGATGCGTCACGGCATCGGGGATCAGCAGCGTATCGACGAGCAGATCATCCGCCTCTCTTTGGAGACGGGGATCAAGATCATCGCCACCAACGACACCCACTACACCAACCCCGAGGATGCCGAGGCTCACGAAGCCTTTATGTGCATCGCGATGAACAAACAGTATGACGACCCCAACCGCCTACGCCACAGTGTCCACGAATTCTATGTCAAATCCCCCGAGGAGATGGCGCGGCTCTTTGCCGACATCCCCGAAGCTCTGGAGAATACCCAGGAGATCGCCGAGAAGTGCAATCTGGAGATCAAGCTGGGCAATCCCACACCGCCCAACTTCAAATTTACCAGAGAGCGAGCCAAGCTGGCGGGGCTGGAGCTTCCTGAACCGGAAGAGGAGTACTCCCTGGCCAACGACATCGTGCTCTTCGAACACGAGGCGCGCAAGGGATTGGAAAAACGCCTCGAACACGTGCCCGAAGAGAAGCATGCCGAATACCGGGAGCGTCTGGAGACCGAGATCGGCATCATCAACTCGATGAAATTCCCCGGCTATATGCTGATCGTCTGGGACTTCGTCCGGGCCGCCAAGGAGATGGGGATTCCCGTCGGGCCGGGCCGGGGGTCGGCCGCCGGATCGCTGGTGGCCTACAGCCTCTCCATCACCGACATCGACCCGATCCCCTACGGCCTGCTCTTCGAGCGTTTCCTCAACCCCGAGCGTGTGAGCATGCCCGATATCGATATGGATTTTTGCCAGAGCCGTCGCCAGGAGATTATCGACTATGTGGTGGAGAAGTACGGCCGGGTCAACGTGGCCCAGATCATCACCTTCGGTAAGCTTCTGGCCAAGGGGGTCATCCGGGATGTCGCCCGGGTGATGGGGCTGCCCTATGCCCAGGCCGACGCCTTTGCTAAGCTGATTCCTGACGAGCTGGGGATCACCCTCAAGGATGCCTACGCCAAAGAGCCCAAGATCAAAGAGCTCATCGAGCGGGACCCCAAGGCGGCCCAGGTGTGGCGATTCGCCCTGGCCCTGGAGGGGCTCAACCGCAACGCGGGCACCCACGCCGCCGGGGTGGTCATCTCCAACGAACCTCTCTGGGAAAAGACGCCCCTCTTCAAGCCCACGGGCCAAGAGACCCTGGCGACCCAATACAGCGGCAAGTATGTCGAGGATGTGGACCTGATCAAATTCGACTTCTTGGGGCTCAAGACCCTGACGACGATCGAAGAGGCGCTCCAGCTCATCGAGAAGCGCCACGGAAAGCGGATCGACTTCAAACAGGTCGATATCAACGACCCCAAGGTCTACGACTACATCGCCACCGGCAATACCCTGGGGCTCTTCCAGATTGAATCGGCGGGGATGCAGGATTTGGCCAAAAAGCTCAAACCCAGCAGTTTCGAAGATATCATCGCGATGCTGGCGCTTTATCGTCCGGGGCCGATGGAGTCGGGGATGCTCGATGATTTCGTGGAGCGCAAGCACGGCCGGGCGGAAATCACCTATATGTTCCCCGAACTCGAGCCGATCCTCAAGCCCACCTACGGCGTCATCGTCTATCAGGAACAGGTTATGCAGATCGTCCAGACCATCGGAGGGTTCAGTCTCGGCGGGGCGGACCTGGTGCGCCGGGCGATGGGAAAAAAGATCAAAGAAGAGATGGACAAGCTCAAGGGCCAATTCGCCGACGGGGCAGAGAAAAAGGGCTTCGACCGTGCCAAAGCCGAGGAGCTCTTCGACCTGATCGTCAAATTCGCCGGCTACGGATTCAACAAATCTCACTCCGCCGCCTATGCGATGGTCACCTTCTATACCTCTTATCTCAAGTGCTACTACCCCACGGAGTTTATGGCGGCCCAGCTGACCCTGGAGAAGGACAACACCACCAAGGTGGTTCGCTACGTCGATGCGGTCAAGCATATGGGGATCGACCTGCTACCCCCCGATGTCAACCGCTCCGACCTGGCCTTCATCGCCGACGAGATCGAGGGACGCCCGACGATCCTCTTCGGCCTGGGAGGGGTCAAAGGGGCGGGCGACGTCGCCATCCGCTCCATCCTCGAATCACGCGAGGAGGGGCCCTTTAGGGATCTGAGCGATTTCATCTCCAGGATCGACACTGCCAAGGTCAACAAGAAGGTGATCGAAGCCTTCATCAAGGCGGGGGCTCTCGACGGCCTGGGCTATACCCGCAAAGCGATGCTGACTCAGATCGAGGCGATCATGGAGGCGGCTTCCAAGGCGACCCAGGCGAAGAAGATGGCGGAGAATTCCCTTTTTGGCGCTGGAGAGGAGATGACCCATGTGGAGTTGGAGCTCGACCCGATGGAAGAGTTCGATCCCCTGCAGATGCTGGAGTTCGAGAAGGAGACGCTGGGCTTCTACGTCTCGGGCCACCCCCTCGATAAGTACCGTGAGGAATTGGCCAAGATCGATTACACCCTCAGCTCCGAGATCGACGAATTGGCCGACGGATCCCAGGCGCTCTTCATCGGCAAGATCGAATCGATCACCGAGAAGATCAGCAAAAAGGGCAACAAATTCGGCATTGCCAATGTGATGGACCTCCATGGGAACATCGAGCTGATGCTTTTTGCCGACCGGCTCAAGGAACTCGAAGAGGAGTTCGACCTGAGCAAACCCATCGCCTTCAAGGTCAAAGTGACCAAAGACGGTGACTTTACCCGGATGAATATCCTCAAGATCGAAACCCTCAAAGAGGCCCGCAAAGAGAAGGTCAAGGTCAAGAAGGAGCAAAAACACACCGAAGCCCCCGAAGAACAGCCTCCGGTGATCCTGGCACTGGACCTGATGCCCGATCCCAAGATCATCGAAGAGCTCTACTGCCTGGCGGAGCGCAATCCCGGCCCCCATCCCCTGCAGCTCCAGATCCGCTCCAAGCTGGCGGATGTGGTGATCGAATCCAAAGTCCACGTCAGCCGCTCCATCATCGAAGCGGCTCGAAGCCTGGGAATCACACCGGCGGAGAAGAGCGCATAGTGGTAATTGATGGAAGATTGAAGATTGAGGATGGAAGGTTGAGGATGATTTTGGATTATGGATTTTAGATTTTGGAATAAGAGTTGAGTATGTAATGAGGAAGCGGGCAAATAAATTTTCTCAACGCTCAACGCTCAGCACTCAACGCTGTAAAAAAGGTTACGCCTTTTCCCATTCTTCTCCAAAACTCCGTATTTCAAAGAGTGGCGAAAGCCTATGGCCCTGAAATGTAGCCTCTGATTGTGTAGCTCCGAAACACTTTTAAAGAGTTGCAAACTCCCGGCCCCCCATCCAATTATCCCTCTACCTTGACCCGATATAATAAACCCACACCATCCCAAACTTTTCAGGAGAAATAACCCATGAGTAAAAAACCCACCATCGTCTGGTCTAAAATCGATGAAGCACCGGCACTTGCGACCTACTCCCTCTATCCTGTCGTGAAAAAGTATGTCGGCAAAGCCGGCGTCAATATGCGCCTGAGTGATATCTCCCTGGCGGCCCGGACTCTGGCGGCTATGGGCAAGCATGAGGATGAGCTGGCCCAGCTGGGTGAATTGGTTCACAAGCCCGAAGCCAACATTATCAAACTCCCCAATATCTCAGCCTCTCTGACCCAGCTCAAAGAGTGTATCGCCGAGCTTCAGGAGCATGGACACGACATTCCCGATTATCCTGAAAACCCCCAGACCGAGGAGGAGAAGCAGATCGCGGCCAAATACGCTACCTGCCTCGGCTCCGCGGTCAACCCTGTCCTGCGGGAAGGAAACTCCGACCGCCGCTCCGCTCTGGCAGTCAAGCGCTATGCCCAGAAGCATCCCCACCGCCTCAAGCCCTTCGCCGAGAATTCTCAGGCGAAGGTGGCCCATATGAACGGTGACGGTGACTTCTACGGTAACGAGCAGTCGATCATCAACCCCAAGGCCCAAACCATCTCCATCAAGCTCAACGGCAAGACCCTCAAAGAGATCGAGGCGGAGACCGATGAGGTGCTCGATGCCACCTTTATGTCGGTCAGAAAGCTGCGCGACTTTTATCAAAAGACCATCGAAGAGGCCAAAGAGAAGGATCTGATCTGGTCCCTGCACCTCAAAGCGACCATGATGAAGATCTCCGATCCCATTATGTTTGGCCATGCGGTCCAGGTCTTTTTCAAGGATGTCTTCGAAAAGTACGGCGACGAGTTCAAGCGCCTGGGTGTCAACCCCAATCAGGGACTGGGCGATCTCTATGAGAAGCTTCAAAACTCCGACAAAAAAGAGGAGATCGAAGCGGCGATCAAGGATGTGATCCTCAACGGTAAGCCCGATCTGGCCATGAGCGACAGCGACAAGCTCATCACCAACCTTGACGCGCCCAACCTGGTCATCGTCGATGCCTCGATGCCGGTCGTCGTCCGCGAAGGCGGTAAGCAGTGGGACAAAAACGGAGAAGCCCGCGAAACCCTGGCGGTCATCCCCGACAGCAGTTATGCCCGCTTCTATGAAGCGATGATGGAAGATTGCAAAAAGAACGGCCAGTTCGATGTCACCACGATGGGCCGCGTCTCCAACGTGGGCTTGATGGCCAAAAAAGCCGAAGAGTACGGTTCGCACCCCACCACCTTCGAAGTGGCCGAAGACGGCGTGATGGAAGTGGTCTCCGAAACCGGCGAAGTGCTGATGAAGCACGAAGTGGAGAAGGGCGACATTTGGCGCCTGGTCCGTGCCAAAGACGACGCGATCCGTGACTGGGTCCGCCTGGCGGTCGAGCGCGCCCGCATCGAGGGAGTTCCCGCTGTCTTCTGGCTCGACAAGAACCGCGCCCATGATGCCAATATGATCAAGCAGGTCGAGAAATACCTCAAAGAGTATGACACCACCGGATTGGAATTGCCCATTATGGATGTCACCGAGGCGACCTACTACACCAACGAGCGGGCTCGGGCCGGTCTGGATACCATCTCCGTCACCGGAAACGCCCTGCGGGATTACCTGACCGATATGTATCCCATCCTCGAACTGGGCACCTCCGCCAAGATGCTCTCCATCGTTCCTTTGCTCGCAGGCGGCGGCCTCTTCGAGACGGGTGCGGGCGGTTCGGCTCCCAAGCATGTGGAGCAGTTCCTCAAAGAGGGACACCTGCGCTGGGACAGCCTGGGAGAATTCCTGGCGCTGGCCGAGTCGCTGCGTATGGAGTATATGAAGTCCGAGAACGAGAAGATCGGCGTGATGGCCGATACCCTCGACAAGGCCAATGAAGCCTACCTCGAGAACGACAAGTCTCCCAGCCGCAAGTGCTGCGAACCCGACAACAAAGCGAGCCACTACTGGCTGGCCCGCTACTGGGCCGAGGCGCTGAGCACCCAGACGGTCGACAAAGAGCTCTCAGACACCTTTACACCGGTGGCTGACGCGCTGGCCAAGAACGAAGAGAAGATCCTCGAAGAGCTTCTCTCCGTCGAAGGCAAAGAGCAGGATATCGGCGGCTATTACGATCCCGACGAGCTCAAGGCGGAAAAAGCGATGCGCCCCAGCCAGACTTTCAACGAGATCATCGACAATCTCTAAAAAGCGTTGAGAGGCATCGAGCCTCTTTGATTCAAGGGAGCCGGCTCCCGATCGCGAAAGCGAAGCAGAGCAGAGCTGAGCGTTATGAAGATGTTGAGCTATGTTTTGCAGGCGATCGAGAGCCGGCCCGAGAAAGGAGTTTTATGGCAAGAGGAAAGAAAGTAACGATTATCGGAGCAGGGAATGTGGGCGCGACCGTCGCCTACTCCCTGGCGATGAAGGGGACCTGTCATGAAGTGATGCTTCGGGACCGCAATCCCGAGATCGCCAAGGGCAAGGCGCTGGATATGTCCCAGGCGGCCAATGCCGCCCGGCAGCATACTCTGGTCAGTGTGGCGGAAAAAGCCGAGGATATGGCGGGAACCGACGTCTTCGTCGTGACCGCCGGGTTTCCCCGCAAGCCGGGGATGAGCCGGGATGACCTGCTGATGATGAATGCACAGATCACCAAAGAGGTGGTCACCGACATCCGGGAACAGGCTCCCGATTCCATCATCATCATGGTCTCCAACCCGCTCGATGTCATGACCTATGTGGCGCTCAAAGAGAGCGGCTTTCCCAAAGAGCGGGTCGTCGGGATGGCCGGGATCCTCGACAGTGCCCGTATGGCCCACTTCATCTATGAGAAGATCCGCTACGGTGCCGGCCAGATCCGTGCCTCGGTGATGGGCGGGCACGGAGACGATATGGTGCCTCTGCCCAAGTTTTCCACCGTGGCCGGAGTGCCGTTGACCGATATTCTCAGCGAAGAGGAGATCCTCGACGTGGTGGAGCGGACCAAGCACGGCGGTGCCGAGATCGTGGGGTATCTCAAGACCGGTTCCGCCTATTACGCGCCGGCCAAATCGACGGCCATTATGGTCGAGGCGATCCTCAAGGATACCCGCCAGATCCACCCCTGTGCCGTCTACCTCGACGGCCACTACGGCTATCGGGATGTGGTCTCCGGTGTCCCCATCGCTCTGGGGGCCAACGGAGTGGAAAAACTTTTCGAAGTGACCCTCAACGAGAATCAGAAAAAACGGTTCGCCAAGAGTGTCGCTTCCGTTCGTTCCATGATCAATGTGCTCAAAAGGAACAACTTCTTCACCAACCCCGAAGACAACATCATTACAGAAGAGTAAAGGATAACTATGAGAGAGATACAGTACGACGATCTGGTCAAATCGGTCAAAGCGATGGTGATGCACACCGCATCCCACCTTCCCGAAGATGCCCTCAAAGCCATCGAAAAGGCTTACAACGAGGAGAAGAGCGAAGTGGCCAAGTCGGTCCTAAAGCAGATCCTCGACAATGCCCACCTGGCCAGTGAAGAGGATCGCCCTCTTTGCCAGGATACGGGATTGGCGGTCTACTTCATCAATGTGGGCGAAGATGTCAAAGTGGTGGGAGGCTCCATCCGAGACGCCGTCAACCAGGCGACCGAAGAGGCGTACAAAGAGGGGTATCTGCGGGCGAGCACCTGCGACTGCTTCGACCGCCACAACCTCAAAGATGAGGTCGGCTACAACCTCCCGGCGGTTATCCACTTCGATATCGTTCCCGGTGACAAGATCGAGATCGAATATGCCGCCAAGGGTGGCGGAAGCGAAAACGTCTCCCGCGCTACCGTCCTGGCTCCCGCCCAGGGCAAAGAGGGAATCAAAAACTTCGTCAAGCAGGTCATCAGCGACGCGGGCCCCAACCCCTGTCCTCCGATCATCGTCGGTGTGGGTATCGGCGGGACTTTCGAAGTGGCGGCCAAATCCTCCAAGCACGCCCTCTTCCGTGAAGCGGGCACGCCCAACCCCAATCCGGATCTCGACGCTTTTGAGCAGGAGCTCAAAGAGGAGCTCAACAAGCTCGGAATCGGCGCCATGGGCATGGGGGGAACCCAGACAGTCCTGGCGGTTCATATCGAAAAGAACCCCTGCCACATCGCTTCACTGCCCGTCAGTGTCAACGTCCAGTGCCACAGTTCACGGCACTCCCATATCACCCTCTAAAAGGATCGAAGATGGCTGAATATCATATGACAACCCCCTTGACAGACGAAGATGTCGAGAAGCTCGAAGCAGGAGATATCGTCTATCTCAACGGCACCATCTATACGGCCCGTGACGCGGCCCACAAGCGCCTGGTGGATCTGATCGAAAAGGGCGAGCAGCTCCCCTTCGACCTGAAGGGATCGGTGATCTATTTCGTCGGCCCCACCCCGCCCAAGCCGGGTGAGCCCATCGGCAGTGCCGGCCCCACTACCAGCTACCGGATGGACAGCTACTCCCCGATCCTGATCGAACATGGACAAAAAGGGATGATCGGAAAAGGGAAGCGTAACGAAGCGGTCAAAGAGGCGTGCAAAAAATACAAGGCGGTCTATTTCGGTGCCACCGGAGGTGCCGGGGCTCTCATCGCCAAAGCGATCAAAAAGGCCGAAGTGATCGCCTACCCCGAGTTGGGCCCCGAAGCGATCCGCAAACTGGAGGTCGAAGAGTTTCCCGTGACGGTCATTAACGATACTCACGGCAACGACCTCTACGAGATGGGACGGGCGAAATACGAAGTGAAGGATTGACCCCTCACTTCGAGCGAGGCGTGCTGCGCACTTAGTGAGGCGCTTCGCTTAGTGGGTAGTGTGTAGAAAAAATTTGCAGATTGGCAATGGCCTGGTCTATAATCCCACTCATCTTTTGATAATGGCGTTGCAAGGCAACGCATACCAAAATTCCTCATTCCTCACTCATTTCGTAACACTTTCCCTCTTTCCCCTGCTGAAATACGGTTGTTTCATCTGCGGATGACCTTATTCCTTCTATAATAAAGGACTTCAACGCAAAAGGAGCATACCGTGAATATTCATGAGTATCAGGCGAAAGAGATCTTCCGCAAGTACAACGTCCCCGTACCCCGCGGAAAAGTTGCCTTCACCGTCGATGAGGCGGTGGAAGCGGCCAAAGAGCTGGGAGGGAATCTCTGGGTAGTCAAAGCCCAGATCCATGCCGGAGGCCGTGGACTCGGCGGCGGGGTCAAGCTGGCCAAGTCCATCGACGAAGTGCGCCATTGGGCCGATGAAATCCTCGGAATGACCCTGGTGACCCATCAGACCGGGCCCGAAGGGAAAGTGGTCCACAAGGTCTATATCGAAGAGGGTGCCGACATCGCCAAAGAGTTCTATCTGGGAATGCTCCTGGACCGCGCGGCGGAGATGCCGGTCATGATGGCGTCCACCGAAGGGGGAATGGAGATTGAGAAGGTCGCGGCCGAAACCCCTGAAAAGATCGTCAAGGTCACCATCGACCCCACCATCGGCTTCCAGGGATTCCACGGGCGCAAGCTGGCCTTTGGCCTCGGTCTGCCCAAAGAGGAGATCGGGACTTTCATCAAATTCGCTTCGGCGCTCTACAACGCCTATATGGACAACGACGCCGAGATGATCGAGATCAACCCCCTGATCAAGACCGGAGACGGGAAGTTTCTGGCGCTCGACGCCAAGATGGGCTTCGATGACAATGCGCTCTACCGCCATCCGGACATTTCAGAGATGCGGGACCTCGAAGAGGAAGAGCCCACCGAGCTCGAAGCCAAAGCGCACGGCCTGAGCTACATCAAGCTCGACGGCAATGTCGGCTGTATGGTCAACGGTGCCGGACTGGCGATGGCGACGATGGATATCATCAAGCACGAAGGGGGCGAGCCGGCCAACTTCCTCGACGTGGGAGGCGGGGCCAACCCCGAAACGGTCGCGAAAGGCTTCGAGATCATTCTCAAAGATCCCAACGTCAAAGCGATCTTCGTCAACATCTTCGGCGGGATCGTCCGCTGCGACCGGGTTGCCAACGGCATTCTCGAAGCGACCAAGATCACCGATGTGAATGTGCCTGTGGTCGTGCGCCTGGACGGTACCAACGCCGATGAAGCCGCAGAGATTCTCAAAAACGCCAATATCGAAAACATCATTGCCGCCGAAAATCTTGCCGATGGTGCCCGCAAAGCCGTCGCCGCTGCGAAAGGAGAGCTCTAATGTCTATTCTCGTTAACAAAGATACCAAAGTCATCGTTCAGGGATTTACCGGAAAAGAGGGAACTTTCCACGCCTCTCAGTGCATTGATTACGGAACGAAGATCGTCGGGGGGGTCACGCCCGGCAAGGGCGGTCAGGAGCACCTGGGACGCCCCGTGTTTAACACGGTCAAAGAGGCGGTCGACAGTACGGGTGCCACGGTCAGTATGATCTTCGTTCCGCCCGCATTCGTCGCCGACGCGGTGATGGAGGCAGCGGAAGCAGGAATCGATCTGGCGGTCATCATCACCGAAGGGGCCCCGGTCAAGGATATGATGTATGCCAAAATGTACGCCACCAAAAAAGGGATGAAGACTATTGGGCCCAACTGCCCCGGAATCATTACCGCCGAAGAGTGCAAGATCGGCATCATGCCCGGTAATATTTTCAAAAAGGGTAATGTGGGCCTGATCTCCAAATCGGGAACCCTGACCTATGAGGCTTCCCATCAGGTGGTCCAGGAGGGGTACGGCATCACTACCGCTGTGGGAATCGGAGGCGATCCCATCATCGGCCTGAGCTACAAGCAGCTCCTGCCGATGTTCGAAGCCGATCCCGAGACCGAGGCGATCGTGATGATCGGAGAGATCGGTGGAGACCTGGAGATCCAGGCGGCCGCTTACATCAAAGAGAATATCAGCAAGCCTGTCGTCGCCTTCATCGCCGGTCAGACCGCGCCCAAAGGCAAGCGGATGGGCCATGCCGGCGCCATTATCAGCGGCGGTAGCGGTACCGCTGCCGAGAAGATGGCAGCCCTCGAAGCGGCCGGTGTCAAAGTCGTCGTTTCTCCTGCCGATATCGGCAAAGCGGTCAAAGAGGTTCTGAGCAAATAGAGACCTTGCCCCGTGAGGGGAGGGTGTATTTTATAGATCGGTTGCTTATTGCTCCTTTGAGATCCTTACTCATTTCCAGTCAATAGTCTCTCAATCCAAAATCTACGATCGTTCATCTGACAAAACCCCAATCTCAACATCATCATTATTTTTGATGATATTATCCCATTATAATCATTATTTTTTCATTTATTGTTGCAAAAGGTAACAAAAACTTTATACATTAAAAAAATTACCTCTTTCATTATTAAATTAATTTATAGTGCGCTATACTTCACTTGACCGAGGTCAAGTAACTATAGAATCAAAAGAAAGGAGATTTTTCATGAAGCATGAAAAGGACCGCATGGTCCACTCTCCGACAACTGCCGAGATGATCCAGGAGGTCGCGAAGCAGCTGGAGGAACTACCCAAAGAGGAACGCAGAGACTTCCTGAAGCGTGGAGTCGCTTTCTCCGTGGGAGCCGCTGCGGCCATGGCCGGCGCAGGCGCCAGCCAATTGAGCGCCGAAGAGTGCAAGGTCGACCCCGAGAATCTGCCGCCCCATATCCAAAAATGGGGTAAGGCTTGGGGGAGGGATGTCAATGCCTATCCCTACGGGATGCCTTCCAAATACGAATCCAACGTCGTGCGTCGGATCGTTCCCTGGCTGACGGCTGACCAGAAAGCTTCTGTCAGCTTTACCCCCTGGCAGGATCTCGAAGGGACCATCGTCCCCAACGGTCTGCACTTCGTGCGCTGCCATGGTGGGGTCGTCGATATCAACCCCAAAGAGTGGCGCCTGATGATCCACGGCCTGGTGGAGCGTCCGGTCATTCTGACCCTGGAAGATCTCAAGCGCTATCCCAGCGTCACGCGGAAGCACTTTTTCTCCTGCCCCGCCAACAGCGCCATGGAGGCCCGCGGGCCCGGCCTGAACTCTCTGCAGGTGACCCACGGGATGCTCTCCTCTTCCGAATACACCGGAGTCCTGATCAAGACCATCCTCGAAGATATCGGGCTCAAGCCCGAGGCGAAGTGGATGTTCTCCGAAGGTTCCGATCCCGCGAGTGTGGGACGTTCCGTGCCCATCGAGAAGGTATTGGACGACGCGATGCTGGTCTATGCCATGAACGGCGAAGCATTGCGCCCTGAGAACGGCTACCCCGTGCGCCTGCTCCTCCCCGGCTGGGAAGGGGTCATCCAGACCAAGTGGCTGCGCCGGCTCAAGTTCGACGATAAAGCCTGGTGGGTCCGGGAAGAGACGACCAAATATACCGAGCTTCTCCCCGACGGCCATGCCAAGATGTTCAACTGGGTCTTCGAATCAGACTCGGTCATCACTTCTCCCTGCCCCGAGCGGGGTTGGGAAGGGCGTAAACCCGGCCCGACGAAGGTCGCCGGAATCGCCTGGAGCGGCAAAGGGAAGATCACAAACGTGGATGTGACCCTCGACGGCGGCAAGACGTGGCACGAAGCCAAGATCACCAGCGAGGTTCTGCCCAAGATGATCACCCGTTTCGAATTCTATTTCGACTGGGACGGCAAGCCGCTGATCATCGGAAGCCGCTCGACGGACGAAACCGGATACACTCAGCCCGAGCAGCAGCAGCTGATGGATGCCAGAGGTACCGAATTCGTTTATCATAGAAACGCAATCCAATACTGGGAAGTCAAAGCAAACGGGGAGGTGAACAATGTCCAGATTCGTCGCGCGTAATTTCGCTCTTATGACGGGTGCTCTGGCTTTGAGCGCCTCCATGGCCCTGGCGGGTGAAGCCGCTCCCAAGAAGCTGAGCTACACTCCCGCCGATCCCGATCACTACCCCTATCACGGTGTGGTCGAGAAGAACGGGAAGAAGATCAATATCGACGGTGCGGTCATGCAGGTCAAGGCGCCCATCAAGCTCAAAAAGGGCCAACTCAAATACGGCAAGGATGCCACGCCCAAAGAGATCGCCGGATGGAACGTCGATGTCCGGCCCGACGGCAAAGGTTTGCCGGCCGGGCAGATGACGGTCGAGCAGGGGGCCGAGGTCTTCGCCAATAACTGCGCCATGTGTCACGGTGACTTCGGCGAGGGGGTCGGGAAAAATCCCGTTCTCGTCGGCGGGCAAGGCACGTTGACGAATCAGGCGTTGACGGGTGGTGAAGACGGTCCCGAAAAGACCCTGGGCAGCTTCGCTCCCTACATCACTCCCTTCTTCTGGTACATCAAGATGGCGATGCCTCTGCCCACGCCCAAGAAGCTGACCAACGACGAGGTCTACGGTATTATCGGTTACCTGCTTCAGCTCAACGAGATCCAAGTCGACGGCAAGGACATCGAAGATGATACGGTGATCAACGCCGCTTTCCTCAAAAAAGTTCATATGCCCAACGAAAAGGGCTTCGAATACAACAACCTGCGCAAGCCCGACACTCACAATACCCGCTGCATGAAAGATTGCCGGGATATGAAGAAGTGGAAAGTGATGCACATCAAGATCGATGCCACCGAAAGCATCAAGCCGACGGTCGAAGTTCCCCGCTACAACTGCGGCAAGCCCCTCTCCATCGGTGCCAACGGCTGCCCCGCGGCAGAGATGGAACTGCCCAAAAAAGCGGGCGGTGATGATGCTGCTGCCTCTGCCTACAAAGCGAGCTGTGCCGGCTGTCACGACTCGGGTGCAGCGGGTGCTCCCGTCGTCGGGAACAAAGATGACTGGGCATCCCGGATCAAAGAGGGTGAAAAGACTCTTTATGAGCATGCGATCAAAGGATTCAACGGCATGCCTCCCAAAGGGGGCAACATGAGCCTATCCGACGATCAGGTCAAAGCGATCGTGGATTATATGGTCAAGCACAGCAAATAAGGAGTAGGAAATGCAGGGAATGAAACGGTTGGTGGCGGCTTCGGTGCTCACCGGAATGCTGAGCGTGGGAGCGATGGCCGGCGGGAATGCCGATCTGGTCAAAGAGGGAGAGAAGATCTTCAACACAAAAAAGATCGGAAACTGCCTCGCCTGTCATGCGGCCAACGGCAAAAACATCAACAACCCGGGGAACCTGGGGCCGAAACTGCAGGGACTCTCTGCATGGCCCGAGGAAGCGCTTTATGCCAAAGTCTACAACCCCTATACGACCAACCCGATCTCGGCAATGCCGCCGTTTGGGCTCAACGGGGTTTTGGACGATCATCAGATCAAGGCGGTTGTCGCCTATCTGAAAACCATCAAATAAACAAACTCAACACTTGAAAGGAAAGACAATGGAAAGAAGAAAATTTTTGGGAATGGGTGCAGGAATGCTGGCAGTCGTCGCGGCTGCTCCTACTATGGTTATGGCAACCAACTATCGGGAGAAACTCCCCAAGGCCTGGGAAATTCACAACAATGAAAAGTCCAAGGGTGAAGATATGAGCGGAGTGAACGCGGCGATCAAAGCTGTGTTCGGTACCGACAAAGTCGAAGCGGGCAAAGTCAAGCTCAAAGCTCCCGATATCGCTGAGAACGGTGCCGTCGTTCCCGTCAGCATCAAGGCGCCGGGTGCCAAAAGAATCGCGCTGCTTCAGACAGCCGACCCCGAAGCCCTGGTAGCGATCTGGGATGTTCCCGAGCGCGGGATTCCCAATTACTCCATTCGGATCAAAATGCAGCAGACCGGTCACGTCGTGGTCGTCGCGGAGATCGACGGCAAGCTCTACAAAGCCGATAAAGTCGTCAAAGTCACCGTCGGCGGCTGCGGCGGCTGATGCCGCTTTTCCGGAGTCGGTCCCGAGTCACAAACAGTTAAACAGAATCCAAGCGAGAAAGGAAAGAAATAATGAGAATCAAAGCGAAACTCAAAGGCGATAAAACCGAAGTCAAAGTCATGATGAAACACCCCATGCTCAGCTACCGCGAAGCGAAGAAGAAAGGCAAAGAGGCCAACTTCATCGTTTACGTCACCGCCAAAAACGAGGGGGCGGTCGTCTATGAAGTCTCTACCAGCCAATTCCTCTCCAAGAACCCCTATATGAAGTTCTACTTCAAAGGAGGCAAAAAGGGTGAAGAGGTCGAGATCACCTGGGTGGACCTCAAAGGAAAATCCAAGACAGGTAAAGCGAAGATCAAGTAACGGCCCCTTGCCGTTCGTCCTCAAAAGGAGAAGAGATGATTGCAAAGATGGCGAAAGCCTCCATAGCGGTGATGATCGGAGCGGCGGCGCTGAGTGCTGCTTCCTTCAATACCCAGGCGGAGAAGGATCGGCAGGCGCTGGTGAAGTATTTTGAAAAGAAATTCTCCGATCCGGTAAAAAACAGAGCTATGTTCCCCTATGCGACGGAAGATGAATTGAAAAACTTCATTCATCCGGTGAAATTCGAAGACTTCCGGATGGGCTCGTACGCCTACAACAAAGAGGGGCGTGATCAGTATGAAGAGATCAATGAGATGCCTCCCTATGAGGATAATGTCGATGCGGGAGAAGAGCTCTACAACGAGACCAAGGGGATCAAACAGTGCTTTCCCGATCCCGCCATTGCCGGGGAGTACCCCAGGTTCGATACCCAAAAGGGCAAGGTGGTCACGCTGAGTGTCGCCATCAACGACTGCCTCAAAGCCCACGGCCAGAAGCCCTGGAAACTGACCAAGGGCAAGTTGGCGGACCTGGAAGCCTACTTCGCCGCCAAGAGCAAGGAAGCGGGCAAAAAGGTTCACATCACCATCCCCAGCAAAGAGGCGGCTGCCGCTTATGAGCGGGGCAAGAAGTATTATTACTCTCAGCGGGGCTATCTCAAGCTCTCCTGCGCCACCTGCCATGTCCAGGGAGCGGGGAGCCGGGTGCGCCGTGAAGTCCTCTCCCCTCTGCTGGGCCATACGACCCACTTTCCCGTCTATCGCCTCAAGTGGCAGGGACTGGGAACGCTGGAGCGCCGGATCAAAGGGTGTGAAAAGAATCAGGGGGAAAATCCCCACAAGCCCGGTTCGCCCTGGATGAGCGAAATGCTCTATTTCATGGCTTATATGTCCAACGGCCTGCCTGTCGACGGGCCGGACATCAGAAAGTAAGGAGGGCGGAATGAGAACGATGACAACACTGGCTGCGATCCTGGGGCTGGGAGCTGCTCTCACGCTCGGTGCTTCGGCGGATGAAACGGTGACACCGATGGTCGAAAAGGCTTCCAAACTGGATGTGAAGAAGGTTTGTGACGTCAAAGCCAACGGCCTGGAAAAAGTCCTTGCCGTCGCCGAAGAGTACAACCCCGAGGCGGTGAAACTGGGTGTGGAATTCAAACGCCTGGGTATTACCAACAGCAAATACATCAAAGCCCTCAAAGAGGCGGTGAAAAACAAAGAGAAAAAAGTTACCGTGGAGTATAAATCCAAGGGTAAGATGAAAAAGAAAACTTTTGCGACCGATTATCTGGATTGGAGAGCCTGTACCTTTGCCGTACGCTCCCTTCAGCAGGTCAAAGAGGCGCAGGAGACTTATCGGAAGGCTATCCCCGGAGACGGGTACAAATTCTAAGGTCGTTCTCTCTCAGGAGATCGGTCCCCATCCATGTAGGGTGGGCCATGCCCACCTTTTCCCATCGGATGGAAGTTGGGTATTACCCACGCTATATCAAACCGTTTACAAAGGAACACAATGAGTCAAATGAATCGACGTGAGTTCGTCTATACCTTAGCTATGCTCGGTGCCTCCGCCCCGCTTTTCGCCAACTCCCATATGCGGATCGCCCCCGAAGGAAAGCTGAGTGATTACTACAAGCTCAAGCCCTTCGGCAATGCGCGGATCCTGCACATGACCGACAGCCACGCGCAGCTCGTTCCCGTCTATTTCCGCGAGCCCAGCGTCAACCTGGGCATCGGAGAGAACTACGGCAAGCCGCCCCACATCGTCGGTGAGCACTTCCTGAAATATTATGGGATGGAGGGCAACAAGCGTCTGGAGTACGCGCTGACCTGTCTGCACTTCAACGAACATGCCAAAGCGATGGGCCGCATGGGCGGATTCGCCCAGCTCAAGACCGTCGTCGATTTCCTCAGAGGAGATTTCGGCAAGGATAAAACCCTCCTGCTCGACGGCGGCGATACGTGGCAGGGAAGCTGGACCTCTCTGCAGACCCGCGGTAAAGATATGGTAGGGGCGATGAACCTTCTGGGAGTCGATGTCTGTACCGGACACTGGGAATTCACCTATACCGAGCAGGAGATTCTCGAAAACCTCAAAATGCTCAAGGCAGAATTCGTCGCCCAGAACGTCAAGGTCAAAGAAGACGCGATCATGGAGGAGAAGTTCAAGCCCTACGACGAGGATGAGGGCTGGGCCTTCAAACCCTATACGATGAAAAAACTGGGCAAGGCGCGCGTCGCCGTTATCGGCCAAGCCTTCCCCTATACCACCATCGCCAACCCCAAGCGTTTCATTCCCGACCTGACTTTCGGTATCGATACGGAAGGAATGCAGGAAGTGGTCGATATGGTTCGCAAAAAAGAGAAGCCCGATGCCGTCATCGTCATTTCCCACAACGGTTACGATGTGGATAAGAAGATGGCCCAGGTCGTCACCGGGATCGACTTCATCATGGGCGGCCATACCCACGACGGTGTGCCCGAAGCCTATCCGGTCAAGAACGCCAAAGGGGTCACCTATGTCTGCAACGCCGGCTCCAACGGGAAGTTCCTCAACGTCCTCGACCTGGATATCCAAAACGGCAAGATCAAAGACTTCAAATTTACCCTGTTGCCCATCTTCTCGGACCTGATCCCCGAGGATCCCAAGATGAAGCAATACATCGAAGAGGTCCGCAAGCCCTTCGCCAAAGATCTCAACCGGGTCATCGCTACCACCGAAGTGACCCTCTTCCGCCGCGGAAACTTCAATGGAAGCTGGGACCAGATTATCTGCGATGCTCTGCGCGAAGTGGGTGGCGCCGATATCTCCCTCTCTCCCGGGTTCCGTTGGGGAACCAGCGTCATCCCCGGCCAGGAGATCACCTTTGACGATCTGGCGACTCAGACGGCGATGACCTATCCCGAGACTTATGTGAAAGAGATGGATGGCAAAACGGTCAAAATGATCCTGGAAGATGTCGCCGACAACCTCTTCAATCCCGATCCCTTCTACCAGCAGGGCGGGGATATGGTCCGTACCGGCGGTATCTCCTATCGTTTCGACCCCACCGCAAAAATGGGCAACCGCCTCAGCCACATCACCCTGCTCAACGGCAAGCCCCTGGAGCCGAATAAGAAGTACAAGGTGGCCGGATGGGCGACGGTCAACTCCAAAGCCCCCGGACGCCCTATCTGGGAGATCACCGAGGAGTACCTCAAGGCCCACAAACACATCAAACAGCTCAAAGTGGACACTCCCGAGCTGGTCAATGTCAAGGGCAACCCGGGCATTACCTACAAGTGCAACTGCGTCTGAGCCTGAGGGCCGGAGCATCCGTCCCGGGGCGATCCCGGCCCGGATTCAAATCTTTCCCCAACCCCATCAAGGTTCTTCAATGACAGCATCTTTCCTAAATTCACCTCTGCGGATTCTTTTCCTGTTTTTTCTTTTTTTCTCCACCCTTTTTGGCAGCTATGATGAGGGAGCGAAGATCTTCTTGAACCGATGCGGTACCTGCCATACCGGCTATGTCGATCCCGAGTTGCTCAAAAAGAATTTCTTTCAGAAAAAGAACCGCCTGTTGCATCTCAAGGCCCCGACGGTCAATATGTTGGTTTACGCTATGCTCCAGGGGCCCAAAAAAGTGGGGGATATTCCGGATAGGGAGATGCGGCGTGAAGAGATTGCCGCCTACCTCGAAGAGGTGTTGCCCCGCCTCGATATGGATGAGACACTCTTCACGCGAGGGCTTTTGCAGTATTTCGGGAAAAAATGCTCCATAAAGGGGCTTGACGAAAGAGATTATCTCGATCTGTCCGATTTTTTTATGGAATATATGAAACACCGTTTTGTGGCCAAGGCTCATAGCAAGAGACATTTGGAGAATCCCGGGAAGCTTGGACTGTTACTAAGTGAAGCGAAACGCAGCGGGAAGTATCTGATCGTCGAAGCGAGTTCTCCCTATTGCCACTACTGCAAACGGATGGATCGGGAAGTGCTGAGCGATCCTGAAGTTCAAAAGCTTTTGCGAAAACATTTCATCATGGCTGAAGTGAATGTCCAGTCGACAGCACTGCCCGAGCAATTGGTGAAGGTCTATCGCCACATCACTCCCAGTTTTTTCATTCTCGACGGCAACGGTACCCTGCTCGGCCACTATCCCGGGAGCTGGACCCGCAAGGATTTTCTCTCGATACTGAGGGAACATCTCCCGTCGCGAAGATAGCTCTGCTTCATAAGGTAACAGGCTTTTGGCCTTTTCTTTAAAATAATCCTCCTTAATAGGCCCCTTACCGATTCTAGGTTATCCTACCCTCATAGTGAGTCTGAGCATCACTGTAATCCACATACAAAAGGGGAAGATATGTCTCTGATGAAAGCTCCCGAAAATACACCGGTCTGGACCATCGAGTCCAACTGCAAAGCGTGTGACCTTTGTGTCTCTGTCTGCCCCGCGGGGGTTCTGGCCATGCGGCCCGATCCGCACACCGTGCTGGGTGCGATGATTACGATTATCGCGCCGGAAGATTGCATCGGCTGTAACGAGTGTGAGCTCAGTTGCCCCGATTTCGCGATCTATGTCGCAGACAAAAAAGAGTACAAATTCGCCAAGCTGAGCGATAAGGCAAAAGAGCGGGCGAAGAAGATCGCTGAAAACAATTACATGGTGCTTGGCGCATAAAAGGAGTTTAAATGAGTAAAAGAGAAGTCATTTCAAGTGGAAACGATCTGGCGGCAAGAGCGGCGGTAGATGCCGGATGCCGTTTTTTTGGCGGATATCCCATCACCCCCTCCAGTGAAATCATGCATACCATTTCCGACCTGCTTCCCAAAGTGGGCGGAGCCTGTATGCAGATGGAAGATGAGATCGCCGGTATCTGTTCCGCGATCGGTGCTTCGATGAGCGGGGTGCGCTCCATGACCGCCACCTCCGGTCCCGGAATCAGCCTCAAGGCGGAGAACATCGGGTTGGCTTTTATCGCCGAAGTTCCTCTGGTCATCGTCAACGTCATGCGCGGCGGCCCCTCTACCGGTCTGCCCACCCGCGTCCAGCAGGGGGATGTCCTTCAGGCAAAGACTCCGACCCACGGGGATGTCAAGTCGATCGTCCTCTGCCCCGGAAACCTGGAGGAATGCTACACCGAAACGGTTCGCGCCTTCAACCTGGCCGACCGCTTCATGCAGCCTGTCTTCGTCCTGCTGGATGAGACCCTGGGCCACATGCATGCCAAAGCGGAGCTTCCTTCACTTCAGGAAGTCGAAGAGGGGATCAAGCTGCGCCGCCAGTTTATGGGTGATCCTGCCGATTATCGCCCCTACGATGTGCCCGATGACGAGCCGGCGATCCTCAATCCGATGTTCAAAGGGTATCGCTACCACTACACCGGTCTGCATCATGGCCCCACCGGTTTCCCCACCGAAGATGCGGAGATCTGTGACCGACTGATCAAGCGTCTCTTCAACAAAGTCGAAGCCCATGAGGATGAGATCGAGAGCTATGAAGAGTATCTTCTCGACGATGCCGAGTATCTGGTGATCGCCTACGGCTCTACCGCACTGGCGGCCCGTGAAGCGGTCAACCGTCTGCGTGAGGAGGGGGTCAAGATCGGAATGTTCCGCCCCATTACCCTCTTCCCCGCACCCGATAAAAAGATGAAAGAGCTTCAGGAGCGCTTCGGTAACAAGGTCTATATGGCTGAGCTCAATATGGGACAGTATGTGGAAGCCTTCGAGCGTGCCAGCGGAATGCATCGTGACGAATTCGTCACCCATTTCAAAGCCAACGGCCGGCCCATCTCACCTGCGGAAATGGTCGCGAAAATCAAAGAAGAACTGCTCTAAGGAGGCACTATGGCGTTTAATTACGATGAATACCTGCGAACGGACAAGATGCCCACACTCTGGTGCTGGGGATGCGGTGACGGTGTAATCCTCAAAGCGTTTATCCGCGCGATCGACAAACTGGGAATCAAAAAAGACGATATGTGTATCGTCTCCGGAATCGGATGCTCGGGACGCTTCAGCTCCTACATCGATTGCAATACGGTGCATACGACGCACGGACGGACCATCGCCTACGCGACCGGGATCAAAATGGCCAACCCCGACAAGCATGTCTTTTGTATCACCGGAGACGGGGACGGATTGGCGATCGGTGGTAACCACACCATCCACGGCTGCCGTCGGAATATCGATATCAATCATATCCTGATCGACAACTTCATCTACGGTCTGACCAATTCCCAGACCTCTCCCACGACTCCCCAGGGTATGTGGACCGTCACGATGAAACGCGGAAATATCGACCCCACCTTCGATGCCTGTAAATTGGCTGATGCAGCGGGAGCCTCCTTTGTCGCACGCGAGAAGGTCAGTGAGCCCCGTAAGCTGGAGAAGGTCTTCGTCGAAGCCTTCAAGCACAAGGGATACTCCTTCGTCGATGTCTTCTCCAACTGCCACATCAACCTGGGCCGGAAGAACAAGATGGCCAATGCGATGGAAAATCTCGACTGGATCGATTCGATCACCGTTTCGAAGAAAAAATACGATGCGATGAGCGAAGAGGAGCGTAAAGGCCTCTTCCCCACCGGCGTCCTCAAAAAGGACGAAGAGGCTCGGGAGTACACCGAGATGTATGAGAAGGTCAAAGAGGCCTGGCAGAACAATACCAAAGTCGAACTGTAAGGAGCAGCCATGTCGAAAATTATCATGCGTTTTACCGGAGTCGGTGGACAGGGAGTGCTCCTGGCCGGCGAAATCTTTGCTGCCGCCAAGATCAAGCAGGGCGGCTACGGGGTCAAAACCGCTACCTATACTTCTCAGGTCCGCGGGGGACCGACCGTGGTGGACATCCAGCTCTCCGATGAGCCGGTTCTCTACCCCTATGCCAACGACGGCGAAGTCGATCTGATGCTCTCCGTGGCCCAGATCAGCTACGACCAGTTCAAAAAAGGGGTCAAAGACGGTGGAGACATCATCATCGACCCCAACCTGGTCACGCCCACCGAAGAGGACAAAAAGCGCTGGAGAATCTATGCCATTCCCGTCATCACCATCGCCAAGGAAGAGGTCGGAAACGTCATTACCCAGTCGGTCGTCGCTCTGGCGGCTGCCAACACCTTCACCCGGGCGCTCGATGACGACCTGCTCATCGAAACCATGCTGAGCAAAGTCCCCCCCAAGGTTCACGAAGCCAACAAAAAAGCCTATGAGCTCGGACGAAAATATGCGATTGAGGCTCTCGAAAAAGGCCCGATGAAATAAGAGGATCTGCGGATCCTCATATTTCGTGTTATGTGTTACGTGCTACGCAATTGTTTTTAACTCTCCAAGCCAAAATCAAAAATTTATAATCCATAATCTTTTCTCTCCCCTTCCTCCATCTTCCATCTCAATTCGACTCGATATAATCTTTTCAATCTTTCTATTTAGGAGTTTTGATGAAGATCCTACTGATCGGTGCGGGAAATATGGGCGGTGCGATGTTGGAAGGCTTGCGGGAGTATGACGTAACCGTGGTGGAAGCCTATGAACCTCGGCGCAAAGAGTTGGCGGCGCTATACCCCAATATCACGCTGCAAAATACGATCCCTCCTTTGGACGGATACGTGGTGCTTCTGGCGATCAAACCTCAGTCTCTGGATGCTCTGGAAGTCGAGGGGAGAGCCGAAGCGCTGATCTCCATCCTGGCGGGAACCCCTTTGGCGAGGCTCAAAGAGAAGATCGATGCCGAGGCCTATATCCGGGCGATGCCCAACATCGCGGCCCTCAAACGTAAATCGGTCACCTCGGTCACCGGTGACGAATCCTTTAAAGAAGAGGCGCTGAAAATTCTCTCCTCCATCGGCAAAGCCATTTGGCTCAACAGCGAAAAAGAGCTAGATATCGCCACGGGCATCGGCGGATCGGCGCCGGCGTGGATGGCGCTGGTGGCCGAGGCTTTGGCCGACGGAGCGGTCAATCTGGGCCTGCCCCGTGCCGTGAGCTATGAGTATGTGGCGGCTTTGATGGACGGGATGGGGGCTTTGTTGGAAGAGGAACATCCCGCGCTGCTCAAAGACAAGGTGATGTCCCCGGGAGGCACTACCGCCGCCGGCTATGCCAAGCTCGAAGAGGGGGGTGTACGCGACAGCTTCATCAAGGCGATGGAAGCGTGCTACCGCAGAAGCCTGGAACTGGGAAAATGATATAATCGCGCCAAAACCAGCCAAGGCAGTGAGCAATGATCGATCTGAAATATCTCCAGAATAATTTTGAAGAGGCTTCGGCCCTTTTGCGCAAAAAGGGGGTCGGTGAAGAGGCCCTGAACCGACTCAAAGAGCGGTTTGAAAAGCTCAAAGAGTTCCAACGTGCCTTCGAAGAGAGCAAAGCGGAGCAGAACCGCCTCTCCAGGCTCTTCGGTCAGTATAAGCGTGAAGGCAAGGATGTGGGCGAACTGCAGGAGCGGGTAGCGTCACTGAAGTCACAGGTTAATGAGCTGCAGGAGCAGGCCCGCGAGGCGGAGAAGGCCCTGGTGGCCCTGGCGATGGGCATCCCCAACTTCCCCGACGAGAGTGTCCCCGAGGGGTTGGACGAAGAGGACAACGTGGAGATCAAACGGGTCCTGGAGCCAAGAGCTTTCGATTTCCAACCCAAAGAGCACTGGGAGTTGGCGGAGCAGAACGGATGGATCGATTTCGAACGGGGGGTCAAGCTGGCCAAGAGCCGTTTCGCCCTGCTCAGAGGGCAGGGGGCGAGGCTCCAGACAGCCCTGATCAATTTTTTCCTCGACCGCAACATCGCCGCCGGCTTCGAAGAGTATGCCGTACCTTTTATGGTCAATTCCGAAATGCTCCGGGGAACGGGGCAGCTGCCGAAATTCGAAGAGGATCTCTTCAAAGTCTGCGATGAGGATCTCTATCTGATCCCCACCGCCGAAGTGCCGCTGACCAACATTTACCACGATGAGATCCTCCCTGCCGAAGAGTTGCCGGTGCTGATGACCGCCTATTCCCCCTGCTTCCGCAAAGAGGCCGGAAGTGCCGGGCGGGATACCCGGGGGATGATCCGCCAGCATCAATTCGCCAAGGTGGAGATGGTGGCCATTACCCGCCCCGAAGAGAGCGACGAGATCTTTCAGAAAATGGTTCAGCAGGCTTCCGACCTGCTCACCGAGCTGGGCTTGCCCCACCGCTGGGTGGAGCTTTGCACCGGTGATCTGGGCTTCTCCGCCGCCCGAACCGTCGACCTGGAGGTTTGGCTACCCGGACAGGGGAAATACCGGGAGATCAGCTCCATCTCCAACACCCGGGATTTCCAGGCTCGCCGCGCCAAGATCCGCTTCAAAGACGGTAAAAAAAACTGGCTGGTCCACACCCTCAACGGCTCAGCCCTGGCCGTCGGCCGAACCCTGGTCGCGATTATGGAGAATTATCAGCAGGCCGATGGAAGCATCGAAATCCCCGAAGCCCTCAAGCCCTACCTATAGCAGGTGCCGATCGTCGGCGCCTGGGGGCACACTACAAAAGACTCTGCAGGCGGATCAATACCCCATACAACTCTGTTTCTCTATAATCCGATCGACTCTTTTTTAATTGCAGTTCCGAGCTGAGGAGATGGTCGTGGATTTTGATCCAGGTGGCCGGTTTGATGCGGGCCGAGAGTGCGGCTTTTTGCTGTTCGACGTGCTTGGGGAGTTTGTAGCCGAGGATCGCCTTGGAATCGGCCACTCCGTGAATGCGGATGTAGGCGTGAAAAAGGAAGATCTGATGGACGAAGAATTGGGTGGCGCGGAGGATCTCATACTCGTTGGCTCCGAGGTCCAGGAGGCGTTCGAGGGTTTCGTCGATGGGTTTTTTGTTGAAGAGGTCGACAAGGAGTTTCTCCACCGCCAGGGGAGCGCTGGAGTAGACGAGTCGGTCGATCTCTTTGGTGCTGACGGGGCACTGGAGGATGGAGAGTTTCTCCAGCTCTTTGGCGGCGAGGGCGAGGTTGTTCTCCAGAAGGGTCAGAAGATGGTTCAGGGCGTAATCATCGATCTGCAACCCGAGCGCTTCGGCTTTGCGCCGGAGTATGGCAACCCCCTCTCTGGGGTTGGGTTCAAAGAAACGCACCCAGATACCCCCCTTTTTCTCCGGAAAACTGCTTTGCATCCCTTTGGCATCCCGTGCCTCTCCCCGAAAATCGAAGAGGAAATAGTTGTCGGGATTCTTTTGGGTCAAAGCGATCAGGGTATCGAGCTCTTTTTTGGGGATTTTCTTGTCCCGCCGGATCAAAAGAAAATTGGTGCCCCCGAAGAGAGAGGATTGGGAGAGATAGCTCCTGGCCCGTTCGAAGTCGTACTCGTCGTGATACATCGCCAACAGAGTCTCCGAGGCATCGAGCTCTTTGCGGTAGCGTTCGATGGTCTCTTCGATGAGGTATGCGTTGTCTCCGTAGAGAAGCACCGCATTGGGAAGGCCCTCTTTGAGCCGCTGTTCGAATTCGCGCTGATACACTATTTTCCTCCTTTCAGGAGGAAAAGTGAGGAGTGAGGAGTAAGGAGTGAGGAACTATCGAATGAGGAATGAGGAATGAGGAATGAGGAATTTTGGTATGCATTGCTTTGCAATGCTTTTTTCTTAATACATAACACGTAGCACGTAACACATATCAAGCGGCGTAGCCGCTCCCCAATGACCAATAACCAATAACCAATAACTAAGCTCACTCTTTCTCCAATTTCCGGATCTGCCTGGCGCGGATGACGGCGAGGGCGATGTCGGCTTCGACGAGTTCCACTTCGATGCGGTCGAAAAGCAGGGCGTCGTATTCGGGGAGTTCTACGACGATGCCTTGCATTTCGCACTTGATGACCGCCTTGGCTCCCTTTTGCGTATCTTCGATATCGATCTCCACGATCTGGGCGGGGAAGTGCTCTCCCAGGTGCCGCTTGGCCCAGCGGGCGAATTTGCGGTCTCTAAAATCCCATTCGGCTTTGGTGGCGTTGCGTTCCAGTTCGCTGACCCGGACACAGAGGGGCTCGATGTTGCGCAGGAGGTACTCTTTGCGCTCCCGGTCCTTTTGCAGGTCAGCTTTGATGAGGCGATGGAGGATCAGGTCGCTGTAACGCCGGATCGGCGAAGTGAAGTGGCTGTATTTGTCAAAGCCCAATCCGAAGTGCCCTACATTGAAGGGGGAGTAGGAGGCCCGGCGCAGGGATTTGATGATCAGGGCGTCCACCTCGGCGCCGAGCCCCATACGCTGAGCTTCTTTCTGGATGGCGCGGATAATGGCGGGAGATTCGCTCTCTTCCGAAACCTCCACATAGATCCCCACCGTGGCCAACTCTTCGAGCAGCTCCTCCATCTTGGCCCGGTCGGGGGCTTCGTGGATCCGGAAGATCGAATCTCCGTCTCCCTCAAAGCGTTTGGCGGCGGCTTTGTTGGCCAGAAGCATACACTCTTCGATAAGGCTGTGGGACGGGGTGCCGGTCTCGATGGTGGTCTCCTTGAGCTCGTGATCGGGATCGATGGCCAGGCGCACCTCGTCGCTGCGGAAGTCGAAGCCTTTTTTGAGCCGTTGGCGTCTCAGGCGTTCGGTGATCTTCTGCAGGGGCAGCAGCCACTCCATAATCTCCGATTCTGTCTCGGTAAATGTGTCCTTTTTCCCTTCGAGTACCGCATCGATCTCATCGTAGTTGAAGCGGCGTTTCGAGTGGATCACCCCCTCGAAAAACTCCTCTTCCAGAGGCTGGAGGGTTTCTGGATCGAGCCGGATCTTGCTGATGAAGGCGAGCCGGTCCACGTGGGGTTTAAGCGAGCAGATATTCTCACTGAGTTCCCTGGGGAGCATCGGGAAGGCTTTGTGGGGTAGGTAAGTGGTGAAGCCCCTCACCTTGGCCTCCTTGTCGATGGGGCTGAAGTAGGGGACGTAGTGGCTCACGTCGGCAATGGCCACATAGAGGGTATGGCTGGCAAGGTCCAGATAGATGGCATCGTCGAAATCCTTGGCGGTGACGGGATCGATGGTGCAGAAGGGCAAATGGCGCAGATCCACGCGCCCCTCGATCTCCTGTGGCTGCACTTCGGCGGGGATCTCGAGGGCCTGCTCCACGCAGTCGGACGGGAACTTTTCCCCCTCACGCCCGTAGAGCAGCAGGCTGATGCGCTCATCTACGCGGGCGTCGCCCAGATGGCCCAGTACCTCTTTGACCTGGGAAGTGGCGGCATCGATCAGCAAAACGGTGCCGACTTTGAAGGCTTTGAGGTCCATCCCCGGCATGATCGCTTCGGTGGGTTCCCCGGTTTTGATATTGCGCACCGAGAAGTTACCTTCTTCGTCCCGATAAGTGTATCCGATGACGATCACATGGGCGGGGCGGGTGACGAGGATCACTTTGGCACTGGGGCGGCCGCGCCGGGCGATGATCCGCTTGACGACCACTTCGTCGCCGTTCTTGGCGTCGCCCAGGTCTCCGGGTTCGATTAGAAGGTCTTTCTCTTCTTTGTCCTCAGCTTCGACGTAGCCTTTGCCCTCCTGGGAGATCCAGAGCCGGCCCACGCGGTAGAGGGACTTCAGGCGCCAGAGTCCATCTTCTCCTTGGACGAGTGCGCCGATCCCTTCGAGGATCTCGTATTTGCTGTAGTCCTCCTCTTCGAGTTCCTGGGGGAGAAAGCCGCGGGTGAGTTGGATACCGAAAGGACTCATCGGAAAATCCCTCTGGGATATTCCGAATTGAGGATTGAGGATTGAGGATTGAGAATTACTTCCCAATGACCAATGACCAATGACCAATGACTAATACGACTCATCACGCCCTCCTTAGTTGATATTTGATCTCTTCGAGGCGTTCAATCCGTTCTTCCGTTGTGGGGTGGGTGCGAAAGAGGTTGGCGACCTGGCCGCCGAGGCCGCTGAAGGGGTTGACGATGAACATATGGGCCGTCGAGGGGTCGGCATCGTGGATCACGGCTCCGCGCCGGGCGTAGTTGTCGAGTTTCGACAGGGCGCTCTGGAGCCATTCGGGATGGCCGGTGATCAGGGCGGCCCCCTTGTCGGCTTCGAATTCCCGGCTGCGGCTGATCGTCATCTGGATGATGGTGGCCGCCAGGGGCATGATGATCATCAGCGCGATGGTGACGATGGGGTTGCGCTCCTCGTCCCGTCCGCCGAAAAACATTCCGAAATTGGCCAGCATACTGATGGCACCGGCGATGGTGGCGGCGACGGTGCCGATAAGCATATCGTAGTGCTTGATGTGGCTGAGCTCGTGGGCGATCACCCCGGCGACCTCCTCTTCGTTGAGCAGGTCGAGCAATCCTTCGGTGACCGCGACGGCGGCGTGCTCATAGTCCCGCCCGGTGGCAAAAGCGTTGGGGACCGGATCGGGAATGATGTAGAGTTTGGGCATGGGAAGCCCCGCTTTGCGCGTCAGGTCCTCGACGATCCGATAGACCTGGGGAGCGTTGCTCTCATCCAGGGGGATGGCGTGGTAATGCGCCAGCACCTGTTTATCACTGTAGTAATAGGCGTAGAAGTTCATTCCCGCCGCGATGAGGAAAGCGAGGATCATTCCCCCCTTCCCGCCGATCAGACCGCCGAACCAGATAAAGAGCAGGGTCAGTCCGATCATCAGAAAATAGGTTTTGAATTTTTCCATATATAAATACTCCTGTAATTTATTCCATAATATATTATTACCGCACCAGGTAAGTATCTCAAACTTTGAAAGAGTGGGAGTAGGTGAGCTGTGAGTAGAGAGATTTGAAGGACTACCCGTAGGTAATTCGAAAAGCTATCTGTTTGCAGATCGCCTACTCCCGCTCTTCCCGAAGGGTGCGATGCTTTTGCCCATACTCTGCGTTAGATTTTTTTTGAATTCGCTTTGGCGAGTCCTGCAAAAATCTGCCTTGATTATGAACAAAATCATTACATCAAAGATTGAGATATTTACCTGGTTCGGTAATAAGCTCGTGGATTATAGTACATTATCTGTCCCGGCAATGCAAGTAGGGTCGCAATGACAGCTCAATGCAAGTGAGCCCGATGACGAAGGCGGCTGTGCTGCCAATCCTCATCCAAAATTGGCTATAATCCCTCCGAAATCACCTGCAAGGAACGACAATGTCACTCAACGTTTATTATGACAAAGACTGCGATATCAACCTCATCAAAAGCAAAACCGTCGCCATGATCGGCTTCGGTAGCCAGGGGCATGCTCATGCCGAAAACCTCCGCGACAGCGGCGTCAACGTCGTCGTGGGCCTCAAGCCCGGCGGCAACAGCTGGAAAAAGGCGGAAGCCAAAGGCTTTGAAGTGCTTCCCGTCGCCGAAGCGACCGCCAAGGCCGACGTCATCATGATCCTGCTGCCCGACGAAACCCAGGCAGAGGTTTACAAAAACGAGATCGAGCCTAACCTCAAGAGCGGTGATACCATCGCTTTCGGCCACGGCTTCAATATCCACTATGGACGGATCAAGCCTGCCGCCGACATCAATGTCATGATGGTCGCTCCCAAGGCTCCCGGCCACACCGTACGCAGCGAATTCGTCAAAGGCGGCGGGATCCCCGATCTGATCGCTGTCTATCAAGATCCCAGCGGTAACACCAAAGAGTTGGCCCTCTCCTACGCCTCCGCCATCGGCGGCGGCCGTACCGCCATCATCGAGACCACCTTCAAAGATGAGACCGAAACCGACCTCTTCGGTGAGCAGGCCGTCCTCTGCGGCGGGGTGACTTCCCTGGTTCAAGCCGGTTTCGAAACCCTGACCGAAGCGGGCTACGCTCCCGAAATGGCTTATTTCGAGTGCCTCCACGAGCTCAAACTCATCGTCGACCTGATGTTCGAAGGCGGCATCGCCGAGATGCGCTACTCCATCTCCAACACCGCCGAGTACGGTGACTACGTCAGCGGCCCCCGGGTCATCAACGAAGAGTCCCGCAAAGCGATGAAGGAGATCCTCAAAGAGATCCAGAACGGCAAATTCGCCAAAGACTTCATCCTCGAAGGTATGGCCGGCTATCCCCGTATGACCGCCGAGCGCAACAATATGAAGGATTCTCTGATCGAGAAGACCGGAGAGAAACTGCGGGCGATGATGCCGTGGATTCAGGCGAACAAGATCGTTGACCAAGAGACAAACTGATCTTTTGCTCCATTTCACCCCATCTTCCGGGGATGAGTTCAGTCAGCTACTTTATGTAGCCTCCTTCTCTCAAACCCCGAAATCTAGGGCAAACTGAAGCAAAATCTTCAGTTTGTCTTTTCTTGATTTGTCTGAATTTCAATTGTTCATAGCCTCCTTCACCCTAACATCCAGATCTCCGGCAAATCGGGATAAAACCTTCAGTGTATCTCTAATCTTTATTACTCCTAAGCTCTTTTACCCAAATCAGAAATCCAGGTACCTCTCGGAAAAATATTCTGTTTGTCTACCTGATTTCACGAGTTCGGTTACTCGGTTGCTCATTACTCGGTTACTAACTCCTCATCCCTCTATTTCATCGTGTCATTTTTGATTTGTGCGTAATGGATTTTGGATAAAATAAGACAATTTCTCAGAAGGGCAAATGTGGGATTGAAGAAAAAGAGATCAGCCAGAGAACGTGCCGTAAAAAAGCGGAGTGAACTGCGTCAGCGAACCCTGCGGCGCTTCGCTCTCTCGGTACTGGGACTGTTGGGAATGAGTACGGTGTTGGGATTGGCACTGCTTGCCGGGGGAGGGGAGACAAAAAGCTCCAGGCCCACTTATTTGGCCCACAAGACATCGACGGTTACTGTAGCTCCGAAACAGCCCTCTTTGGTAGGGGAAGAGTATCCCAAAGAGGATCGAGTGGGATTCGGTCTGGAGGATCTCATCGAAAAGACCCGCAAAAGGGCCAAGGGGAAAAACGAGTCCCCATCCACAAAGGCCACTCCAAAAAAATCATCCTCGCCCGAGTTGGTTCTGATTATCGACGATGTCTCCCAGCCCCGACAGTTGGCGGCTATTCGGAAGCTTCCTTTTCCTGTCACTCCCTCTATTTTCCCTCCTTCTCAGATGAATAAACATACACCGAAATTGGCCAAAGGCCTTAGACACTATATGATCCATTTTCCCCTGGAATCGGGGAGCAAAAAGATGAACCGTTTTGAAAAGACTCTTTTTGTCCGGGATGATCCGGCCAAGGTCCGGAAACGGGTCGAGGAGATCCGACACCTCTTCCCGAGCGCCCGCTTTCTCAACAACCATACCGGCAGCGTCTTCACTTCCAATTACCGGGCGATGTATCGGCTATACGGCTTTTTGAAAAAGGAGGGCTTCATCTTCCTCGATAGCCGGACCAGCGGACATTCCAAGGTACGGAAGATCGCGGCAGAGTATCATATGCCCTACCTTGGAAGGGATGTCTTCCTGGATAATGTCCAGATTCCTCAAGCGGTTCGCACGCAGTTGAAACGGGCGGTTCGCCTGGCCAAAAAGAGAGGCTATGCCATCGCGATCGGACACCCCCATCCGGTGACGCTCAGGGTCTTGAAGCAGGCGGCTTCGCTTTTGAAAGGGGTCAAAGCGGTCTATCTGGATGATTTTTATCGGGAACACTATGGCCGCTGATCTGCTTGAGGAACTCCCCGCAGAGTTCGAAACGCTCAAAAAGCCTCCGGAAAGACTCTGGTACCTGGGGAATCCGGAACTCTTGAAACGGCGCAAAGTCTCCATCGTCGGGACGCGCCGACCTTCGGCCTATACCCGGGAAATGACCCATCGGCTCGCCAAAGAACTCGCGGCAAGAGGTGTAGTGGTGGTCAGCGGAGCCGCTATGGGGGTCGATGCGATCGCCCATCAGGGGGCGGGTCCTGCCTCGACCATTGCGGTGCTGGGGACGGGAGTGGATCTGCGCTATCCGGCTGTCAACGCCCCTTTGATCGAATCGATCGAGAAGGAAGGGCTCCTGCTCAGCCGCTTCGAGCCGGGGATGCGGGCGACCAACTGGAGTTTCGTCGTGCGTAACGAATTGGTCGTGGCCCTGGGGGAAGTCCTGGTGATCACCCAGGCGGATCGACAAAGCGGCTCGATGCGCAGTGCCGAGATCGCCGGGAAATTGGGACGGGAGATTTGGGTCCTGCCGCAACGTCTGGGTGAGAGTGAAGGGACTAATGATCTTTTGAGAGAGGGGGTGGCGAAACCCATCTACAGCATAGAGGAGTTTGCGGATCGCTTCGGCACAGTGCCAGCCAAAGAGCTTCCACTTGATGACTTTTTTTACTTTTGCCAAAAGAATCCGACAGTGGATGAGGTTTTGAACCGCTTTGGAGCGCGGCTCTATGAAGCGGAATTGATGGGAGAAGTGGAGATCAGGGACGGACGGGTTCGTCTGGCCTGAGGAGGGTTATTTCGCTACCGGTTTTGCCGGAGTAGTGTTGTTTTGTTCGTTCCCTTTTTCCGTCTTCATTTTCTCCAGGGTTTTGATCACACCTTCGAGGGTCTCTTCAGGCAGCAAACCCACTTGAGAGGTGACATACTCGCCTTTTGAATTGAAGATGAGTAGAAATGGAATACTCCCTCTCCATTGTGCCCGACGGCTGATGTAATTTACCAGAGGCATCCCGGTACGATAATCAACGACATCATAGTTGATTTTGTGTTTCGTGACGAAGCTTTTCAGGAGATCGGCAGGGGTGTCCTGGACTTCTATCGCCAAGACGGCTAATTTGCCTTTGTACTTCTTGCTGAGGTCGATGTAATGGGGAATGGACATCAGACAGGGAGGACAGTGGGTTCCCCAGAATTCTAGAAAGAGGATCTTCCCCCGATATTCTCGGATATCCAAACCGTTTTCCGTACCCTTGATGTGGAGTCTCTTGCCGGTGACGGTTGTCAGGGTCAGCCCTTTGTCCTGCTTGGCAGGCTCCTGTGCCTGCAGCAATGCTGCTCCTATAACGAAAAACAAAAAAGCGGTGAAAAATCTGCGCATAAAAATCCTTTTCTTGATCAGATATTAAAGGAATTATAGCAGGCGGGTATGTCAAAGAGTAAACGAGACTAAACGAAGATCCATTCGACGATCCTGGAGACCTCTTGGGTGATATAACATTTGATGCTGCTCTCTTCCAGTGGCTTGGCGGGGAGGACCGCTTTGGCAAAGCCCTGGGTCTCCAATTCCCGGAGCCGCTGCTGCAGCGCCGGGACTTCACGCACTTCACCCGTGAGGCTCACTTCACCGATGAAAACGGTCCCGGCGCTGAGCTCCCGGTCCCGATAACTGCTGAGTATCGCCGCGATCACCGCCAGATCGGCCGCCGGTTCGTTGATCCGGATCCCGCCGCTGACATTGACGAAGACATCGTAGGTCCCCAGGGGCAGGTCGAGTTTTTTCTCCAGGAGGGCGAGGAGCATCTGCAGGCGGTTGTTGTCGTATCCGGTAGAGCTGCGGCGGGGGTGGCCGTAGGATTCGGCAACAAGGGCCTGGATCTCGATGACGATGGGGCGGCTTCCTTCCATAATCACGGTCAGAGCCGATCCCGCCTGGAGCTTCTCTTTGTCGAAGAATTTTCCGGCGATGGAGACGGCATCCTTGAGCCCCTGCCGGGTCATTTCGAAGATCCCCACTTCGTTGGTGGAACCGAAGCGGTTTTTGAACCCCCGCAGCAGCCTCAGTTCCGAATTGGAGTCTCCTTCGAAATAGAGGACGGTGTCGACCATATGCTCCAGGACCCTTGGGCCGGCGATGGAGCCCTCTTTGGTGATGTGGCCGATGATGAAGATGGGGATTTGTCGGCTTTTGGCCAGGCGCATCAATTCGAAGGTGATGGTGCGCACCTGGGTGACGGAGCCGGGGGCCGAAGGTGTCTCATCGGAATAAAGGGTCTGGATGGAGTCGACGACGATGAAATCGTAGTCGCGCTTTTCGATCTCGGTGAGGACCTTTTCCAGGTTGATTTCGCTGAGAAGGTAGAGCTCCGGATGGTTGGCATCGAGTCGATTGGCTCTCAGCTTGATCTGTCCGGCGGACTCTTCCCCGGAGACATAGAGGACCCGGCGTTTCTGTTGGGCTAGATTGCCGGCGATCTCGAGCAGCAGTGTCGATTTCCCGATTCCGGGGGCTCCGCCGATGAGGGTCAGGGAGCCGGGGACGATACCGCCGCCAAGTACCAAATCGAGCTCCCGGCTGCCGGAGGGGAAACGCTCGAAATGCTCTTCGCCCACTTCGGTGATGGGCCGGGCCTTGGCCGGGCCGGAACTCTTCTGCAGGCTCTGGGTCTCCTGGAGAAACTTGATCTGATCGCTGCTGAGTTCAATCAGACTCTCCCACTCGCCGCAATTGGGGCATTTCCCCATCCAACGGGGGGTTTGAAATCCACAGGATTGACATTCGAAGAGGGTTTTCTTTTTCGCCATTGGGTCTCTTTTGTAGCTAAGTGAGTCGTATTTTAGTGGGAATTAAAGGCGGATCGTTTTTTCCGGGTCGATTTGACATTTTCGAAGAGACCGGGAGTGCTCTTTCGATCAGGCCGGTACAAAGATTTCGTCCAGGATGGTGTTGACGTATTCGTTGGCTTTGAAGGGGATCAGATCCTCGGGCTGTTCTCCGGTTCCGATGAAGTAGATGGGCATTTTGAGCTGATCGGCGATGCTCAGCACCGAGCCCCCTTTGGCGGTTCCGTCGAGCTTGGTGATGATGATGCCGTCGATCCCGATCATCGCATCGAAGGCTTTGGCCTGATTGACCGTCGAGCTTCCCTGGGTACCGTCGAGAATCAGCATTTTGCGGTGGGGAGCGCCGGGGAGGGCTTTGTCGGCGACCCGGACCATCTTTTTGAGCTCCTCGGCCAGATTGGTCTGGGTGTGCAGCCGCCCGGCGGTGTCGATGATCACGCGGTCGACCCCTTTCGCCAGGGCCGAACGGATCGTATCGAAGACCACGGCGGAGGGATCGTGCCCCTGCCGGGTGGCGACGATGGGGACCTGGAGCTTTTCTGCCCAGCGGCTCAGCTGCTCGATCGCCGCGGCGCGGAAGGTGTCCCCGGCACCGAGGATGACGCTTTTGCCCTCTTTTTGGTAGCGGCGGGCCAGTTTGGCGATGGTGGTGGTCTTACCCGCTCCGTTGACGCCGATGATCATCTCGACGAAGGGGTGATAGGCATTGGGGTCGATCCACTCGGCCCGGTACTGAAAGACGGAGATGAGGGAGTTGTAGGCCTGGATACGGGTGATGGTTTCGGGCAGGCTCTCGAGCAGCCGCTCGATGAGTTCATAGTCCACATCGGCTTCGAGGAGGATCTCTTCGAACTCTTCTTTGGAGATTTTGGTCTTTTTTTCGGGGAGAACTTCACGAATCGCTTCGTTGGTTTTGCCGAAAGCCTTTTTCAAAAATCCGAACATAGTTTCTTACTCCTTCTTTTGGGGGTCATCTTTGAGTTGATCGACGAGCGTTTGGAGCATCTCATAGGGGACGGCGCCGCGTATCTTCATCACATATTTACCCTTTTTGTAGAGAACTGTCAACGGCAGAGGCAGGGTCTCTCCCAATCCCAGCTCTTTTTGCAGGTATCGGGCGAGGGTGGCATTGTCGGGATGGAGGGAGAGGAAAAAGTCGGTCGAATAGCGCTGCATAAATTTTTGCAGCTCCTTGGGATCGGGCGTTTGTCCCAGGAGGATCCCGATAACAAAAAGATCTTTGCGATTTTTTTGCTGCAGCGTCCCCAGAGCAGGGAGCATTCCGCGGCAGGGACTGCACTCCGGAGAAAAGAGATTCAGGATCACGATCGGTTGGGAGATACGGGAGAATCGGGCCGCATTGCCCGAGAATTCCAGTGAGGTTTCCCGTCCCTCGATATCCCGAATACGGAAACGGGATTGGATTTTGGGTGTGAGCGGGGCAGGCGGTGAGATTGGGGAAGGCGCTTCGGCCCCGGGCTTTTGGGTAGAGCTTTGACTCTTTTTTTCACCGCAGCCCGAGAAGAGGAGTCCGATGAATAGTACCGCTGCGATCCACCTCTTTTGCATCCTCTTCCTCTGTGTTATAATCCCCGTCATTACCGGCTGTGCGAAAAATCAGCAGATTATAGCCAAGCCGAGATAAGAAGGAGGGTTTGGCCGGATGGGATCCCGCTCTGAAGCGAAAGCGCATTTTCGTCGTGAAGCCCTCCGGATTCTGCGGCGTATCCCCCGGGGGCGTGCCCGGATCGAGGATCACCGGCTTCGGCGGGAGGTTATGGAGTATATCGACCGCCTTGCCCCCCGAAGCGTTCTGCTCTATCTGCCGCTTCCTTTGGAAGTGGATCTGCGCCCCATCATCAAGCAACTGCGGAAGCGGGGCATTGATGTCTTCGTCCCCTTTATGGAGGGTAAAAGTATCCGTCCGGTAAAATATAGATTGCCGCTACAAAAAAAAGCGTACGGCATTTATGAACCGAAAATTTCAAGACAGTATAGAGTTGGTAAGATAGATATAGCATTTATTCCGATCGTCGGTACCGATCCCACAGTGCGTCGTATCGGATTCGGGAAGGGATTTTATGACCGATATTTTGACAAAGAGAAAAAGAGAATCGGAAGAGTGGTTTTTCTGCAAAGGCGCTTATGCTACTCTCCCATCGTTTTGACCGAAGCCCATGATGTTCGTGGGGACGATATTATTGCAGGACCGATGATCCTCATTCAACCCTGAAGAGACTCTGCCTTACGATAATCGGGATCAAACGCTCCCGGTACTTATCTTGCCAAGCCTGACTGTCCGCAAGGACCTATCGAATGGAAAATACACTATTGATCGCAGTATTGAGCCTTTTGGGCGGGGCCGGGATCGGCTTTGCCCTGGGGAGGCTTATGAGTGCCCGACGCTTCGACTATCTGAAGATCGAAGCCGAGGCCAAAGCCCGTACCATCGAGCAGGAGGCGGAGCGGCTTCTCCGTGATGCCGAGATCCAGAGCCGTACCCGGGAACTGGAGCAGGAGAAACGCTTCAACGAGCGTTTGGCGGAGCTGGAACAGCGGAAGCGTTCCCTGATCGCCAGGGAACGGGAGCTGGAAGAGGAACGGGAGCGCCTGCATCAAAAAGAGACGCAGGTCGATGAGATAAGGACCCAGCTTGAACGGTTGGAAGCGAAGCGCCGACGTCAAATTGAAGAGGACATCCGCAAGATCGAGCACCTGGCCTCCATGACCCGGGAAGAGGCGAAGCAACTGCTTCTCAAACGGGTCGAGGAGCAGTGCGAAGCAGAGTTGGCCGCCGTTGTCCGCAAGCGGGTCAAGCTGGCCGAAGAGGAGGCCCAGAGCCGAGCCAACTACATCCTGGCCCAGGCGACGACACGCTATGCCGGTGAATTCGCCGGTGAGCGGCTTATCAATACCATCACGCTCCCCACCGACGACCACAAGGGGCGGATCATCGGAAAAGAAGGGCGAAACATCAAAGCGCTGGAGCAGGCGCTGGGGGTCGATATCATCATTGACGAAACGCCCGGCGTGATCGTCGTCAGCAGCTTCAACCTCTACCGCCGTGCCATCGCCACCCGGGTCATCGAGCTTCTTGTCGCTGATGGGCGGATCCACCCGGGCCGGATCGAGGAGGTCCACGCCAAGGTGGAGAAGGAGTTCGAAGAGAAACTCTATGAAGAGGGCGAGAATGTCCTGATCGACCTGGGGCTCTTCCCGATGCACGAAGAACTGGTACGAATGATCGGCAAGCTGAAGTATCGGGCGAGCTATGGGCAGAACGCTCTGGCCCACTCCCTGGAGGTCGCCCGCCTGGCCCGGGTAATGGCGGCTGAAATGGGGGGAGACGAGAAACTGGCGATGCGGGCGGGCCTGCTGCATGACATCGGCAAGGCGCTGACCCAGGATTTCGGCGGCTCTCACGTGGAGCTCGGCGCCGAGCTCTGCCGCAAATGCAAAGAGCACCCCACCGTCATCAACGCCATCTACGCCCACCACGGACATGCCGAACCCGACGGTGTGGAGAGTGCAGCGGTCTGTGCCGCCGATGCCCTCAGTTCGGCACGGCCGGGAGCCCGCCGGGAAGTGCTGGAGAGCTTCACCCGCCGGGTCCGGGAGATCGAAGAGATTGCCAAGTCGGAAGAGGGGGTCGTGCAAGCTTACGCGATCAATGCCGGCCGGGAACTCCGCGTTTTTGTGGATGCGGGGAAGATCGACGATGACCGGGCGGCGAAAATGGCCCATGAGATCGCACGGGAGATCGAAGAGAAGGTCCAGTATCCCGGAGAGATCAAAGTCAATGTCATTCGGGAGACCCGAACGATCGATTATGCCCGCTGAGTATTTCAGCAGGGGCTAATCGGCCCCTAGGGTAGAATATAGTATCAATTTTACAAAACGAGGTAATTATGCGCAAGTGTATCGAAGCCCACATTCGGATGGAAGAGCGATATGAAGGGTTGAGCCTGACTTACGGCGACAATCCCGAATTGAAAAAAGAGGTGTTCGACGCGGTGGAAGCGACGATCAAAGAGACCGGTCTGAAGCCCGAAATCTTCGACAATCCCTCTTCCGACCATCCCGAAAACGAAGGGATCTATCTGGAGTTTCATGAAGATGTCCAGCGGGAAGCCGGAGACTTTTTCCAGCGAGTCCTGGACAAACTCCACCTCGTTTGCGAGTCGGACGTATGATGCGAAAGATCTTTTTGGCCCTTCTCGTTATGGGCGGGGCTTTGATCGCCGGTCAAAAGGCTCCGATCGTGGTGCTTCATACCAATCGGGGGGATATCACCCTCAAGCTTTTCCCTAAAGCGGCGCCTCTGGCGGTCAAAAACTTCGTCGGCCTGGCGAAAAAGGGGTATTACGACGGGACGATCTTCCATCGGGTCATCAAAGGTTTTATGATCCAGGGAGGTGACCCGACCGGTACGGGACGGGGCGGCACGTCGATCTGGGGCAAAGAGTTCAAAAACGAATACGCCCCCAACCTGGTCTTCGATCGTCCCTACCTCCTGGCGATGGCCAACCGCGGCCCCAATACCAACGGTAGCCAATTCTTCATCACAGTCGCTCCGGCCCCCTGGCTCAACGGCGGCTACACCATCTTCGGCAAAGTGATCAAGGGGCAGAAGGTAGTCGACGCCATCGACCGGGTCCCGACCGGCCCCGGCGACCGCCCGCTCAAAGAGCAGAAGATCCTCAAAGCGATCGTCAAATAGATGGATCTGGAGGCTCTGCGCCGCGAGCGCCGTTCCTGGTTGAGGTGGAAAAACATCGCTCCCCTTCAAGAGGCCATTCAGGCACTTCCTGAACCTGAAGTCGAACGGGTCCTCTGGGATGCAGAGGCGGTCACCGCCGAGCTGGATCCCGGATATGATGCCCGTTTCGGCCGGCAGATCGAAGAGACGGCACGCCTGTTGATGCCCTGGCGCAAAGGGCCCTTCCGCCTGGGCAACCTTTTCATCGACAGCGAATGGCGCAGCCAGATCAAATACGGCCTGCTCGAACCTTATCTCGATCTACGCGACAAAGTGGTGGGAGATATCGGCTGCAACAACGGCTACTACCTCTTTCGAATGATGGAGCAGGTTCCTGCCCGGCTGGTCGGTTTCGACCCTTCGGCGCTCTACTACTCTCAATTTCAATTTCTGGAGCGCTTTTTCCGCAGCGGTATCCGTTATGAGCTTTTGGGAGTCGAGCATCTGCCCTTTTACGAAGAGCCCTTCGATACCCTTTTCTGCCTGGGGGTCCTCTATCACCGCAGCGATCCTATCGGAACGCTCAAAGCGTTACGCCGGGGTTTGAAAAAAGGGGGAGAGCTCTTTTTGGATACCTTTATGATCGAGGGAGAAGGGGAGTATTGCCTGACACCGGCGCAGCGCTATTCCAAGATCCCCAATGTCTATTTCATCCCCACCATCGACGCCTTGAGAGGCTGGTGCCATCGTGCGGGTTTCTCCGAGGTGGAGATCCTGGCCAAGCGGCCGACCGATGTGACGGAACAGCGCAAAACCGATTGGATCGCTACCCAGAGCCTGGAGGATTTCCTCGATCCGGAAGATCCCTCCAAAACGGTCGAAGGATACCCCGCGCCTCAGCGTCTTTATGTCCGTTGTGTTGTCTAGAGATAAAATATCCAAGAAATCCTGAATTTTTGTTTTATTTTTAAATAAGCAAGCTTTCGATATAAATACGCTATGAAAAGAGAGAGTGTATCGATATATTTACCATTTTATGGGCACTCTCTTACAATTTTGGATTGGGCATGTGACGCGGAATGAGGATATTGACAGTCGGTTTTGACGAAGAGTTTTCCAAAGAGGTTGAAAAAGAGATCGGTAAATACTTTATCTGTATCGTTGACAGTGCGCAGGATCTCTACGATGCGACAAACTTCACCTATTTCCGACACTACGAATTGATCATTATCGTCGATGAGGGGGTTCAGTTCTCTCTGGAGCGTTACATCAACGAGATCAAGAAGAAGAAAAAAGAGACCAAGATCATTCTGCTGACGGAGAAGCCGGAGCATCAGCGGGCCTTTTTCGCTCTCGGGGTGGATGATGTGATCTTCAACCATATCTACGAGCCCGACCTCATCGCCGCTCGGGTCCTGGCCAATATGCGCAATCTCTACGGCACCAAAATCAACATCGACAAACTCTGCATCGACATCGTCAACAAAAAGATCGAATATGACGATAAGGTAGTCTCCCTCAACGGCAAAACCTTCGACATCCTCGCCTACCTGGCCCTGCGCAAGCAGAGGGTTTTCTCCAAAGACGAGATCATCAATGCCCTCTGGGAAGAGCCCGAGTATGTCAGCGACAATACCGTCGAGGTCGCCATCAACCAGATCCGAAAAAGGCTGAGGAGTATTCTGGGGTTTCAGGTGATACATACCGTCCGACGCCGAGGCTACAAGTTCTCCTACTAAGTCTTTCCATAGCACTCCGTCTTCGGGGGAGTTCACTCAGTCACTTGCTCTAGAGCAGGCTCCTTCGGAACAACCCCCAAATCCGGAGCACTCTGAAAAGACTTCACCATAACTCTTTTTTGTTCCAGTTCGATCACTTATTTTTTATGTAAGCTCCCTCATTCCAGCCGAAACTTTGAACAAACCTAAAACAAATCAGGCGATTTCCATCCAAATCATAGCACCCCGTCTTCGGGGGAGTTCACTCAGTCACTTGCTCTAGAGCAGGCTCCTTCGAAACACCCCCCAAAACCGGTACACTCTGAAAAGACTTCACTAGTTCTCCTTTCCGTTCCCGTTCGGTCACTTGTTTTTATTTAAGCTCCCTTATTCCAGCCGAAGCTTTGAACAAATTTAGAACAGTGATTTCCTCTCCAATCCACAATCAAAAATCTAAGATCTTTCTTCCCAAATTCCGGAAATGATGTAAACTTCGCATATCTGATAATTCGATCTGAAGGAGTGTCAATGAGTTTGAAAACCCATCTTGCCATCGATGAGGACCTTTGTGGACGTGTGACCCGTCATGAAAAGGGCTATGCCGAAGTGTGGCTCCATACCTCGGAGCGGATGAAGGCGGATGATCGGGGTTTGATCCACGGGGGATTCCTCTTCTCAGCGGCGGATTATGCGGCGATGGCGGCGGTCAATGATCCCAATGTGGTTCTAGGGGCGGCTGAAGTGAAATTCCTGGCTCCCGTGCGTAAGGGGCAGAGTATCCGTTTCGTCGCCAGGATTGGCGAATCGAGCGGTAAGAGGAGGCGGGTCGAGGTTTCGGGCGAAGCGGAAGGGCGGCGGGTCTTCGAGGGAGCCTTCCAAGCCTTTGTTCTGCCGCGGCACGTTCTGGAGGGCTGATTCAGCCCCGTCGCTGAACCTCGGCGAGCCAGAGGGGGAGATTGCGCTGTTCCCGTCGGAGGGTGCTCTGGGGCCCGTGGCCTGGGTAGAGCCGGAAATCCTCTTCGATCGTCATCGCCTTGCGCAGGCTTTCGGCCATCTGCTCAGCGCTGGAGTAGGGGAAATCCCAGCGGCCGATGGAGTCGCGGAAGAGAAAATCACCGCTGAACCAGCACTCCCCGATCTCGAGGACGGAACATCCCGGTGTATGCCCCGGGAAATGGCGGAAAGTGACGGGGATCCCCCCGATCTCCAGAGTGCTGTCGGGGGCGACTTTGACATCGGGACGGCTTGGGGGCGTTCCCTGGCCGAAGGGGTCTCTCTCGAGCATAAAGGCATCGGCCTCCGGCACATAGAGGGGGATTTTCAGATGCTCCTGAAGCTCGGCGTTGCTCCAGACGTGGTCGAAGTGGCCGTGGGTGTTGAGGATCGCCACCGGGTTCTTCGCCTCCCGGAGGACCCATTCCGTCGCGCCCACTCCGGGATCGATGATCAGGGTCTTTCCCCCCGTTTCGACAAGGTAACAATTGGTTTGATAAGGCCCCATCGGGCAGGCTTTGATCTCCATCGGTTATAATGCCTCCATGACTTTTTATTCCCTGGCCGAAAAGGCCCTGCAGTCTGCCGATATCGATGAAAAAGCTTCGGCGATCAGCCGGCTGATGCGCTATTGTAGCACAGGGGATGATCGCCCGGAGTCCGGTTTCGCCCCCTGGAGTTTCGAGGCTCCCTCCTATGCGTCACGCTGCCGTATCGTCGATCCGCGGGAGCTTCCCCGGCGCCGGAGCTTCGATACGCCCAAGGGCTTGGCGATCCTGCTTCACGCTATCGCCCATATCGAATACAGCGCCGTGGATCTGGCCCTCGACGCAGTCTACCGCTTTCCGGCGATGCCGACGGCTTTCCGCCGGGATTGGCTGGAGGTCGCGGAGGATGAGGTGCGCCATTTCCGGATGCTTGAGGCGATCCTCGAGGAATTGGGGTATCGCTATGGGGACTTCCCCGTCCATCGCGGGCTTTTCGATGCGGCGAAGCATACTGAGGGGGACATTCTGCACCGTATGGCGGTCATCCCCCGCCACTATGAAGCCACGGGCCTGGATGTCAATCCGAGGATCATGGAGAAGCTGCGCCCCTTTGCTCATAAGGAAGCGGTGGCTACGACGATCGAAGCACTCGAGACGATCTATCGTGAAGAGATCGATCACGTCCGCAAAGGGGACCGATGGTTCCGCTATTGCTGTGAACAGCGGGGGTTGGAGTCCGAGCGCACGTTTCGGGAGATCCTGGATCGCTACGATCTTCGGAAACGTCAGGGGAACTTTCTCAATGTCCCCGCCAGAAAGGCGGCGGGTTTTACCTGCGCCGAGTTGAAGGATTTGGGGGCCGCGGAGTGTGAGGATTAACGCTGTGGAAACAGAATTCCGATAAAATATCCCACTTAAAAAATATAAATGACATGTGTCAGAAGGAATGAACGGATGACCATCAGTTATGACGGGACGGGCCACCTTCCCGATGAACTGCTTTCTCTCTTGACGGAGAGCAATGAAAAGGGCCTCGACGGCCAAGCAGAAAAGCTGGAGGAGCAGGCACGGCTTCTTTACGGTGCGCCTCATGTGCTCAGTACCGTCAACTCGACGGCCGCTCTGCATCTGGCGATGTGTGCTCTGGATTTGAAACGGGGAGACAAGGTGATCTGCTCGGTCAATGCCTTTGTCGATGTGCCGGAGGTGGTTCGCCATTTCGATGCGGAACCGATCTTCGTCGATTGCGATCCTTTCAGCTACAACATCAATCCGGAGCGCCTCGAAGAGGCCCTCAAAGCCAACCAGAGCAAAAAACTCCGGGCGGTCATCGTCAATCATATGGCGGGATTGCCGGCAGAACTCGAGACGATCTACGCCCTGGCCGAAAAGTATGATGTCGAGGTGATCGAAGATTTGACCGATGCTCCGCTGGTCCCCTGGCGAGGAGGGGTCCTCGGGGCGGATGAGCGGACGATCCTTGCGATCGCCGGCCTGGGGAGCAAAGTCAACGGGCGTTTCGATGCGGGGCTTCTCCTCTCCCACAATGAAGAGTGCTATGAACGCGGGATGCTTCTGCGCAATCACGGAATGGTGCGGGAGAAGGAGAAGGCTCCCTATCTCTACGATGTCCAGTGTATCGGGTGCCAGTATCGTCTGGATGAGTACAGCGCGATCTATGCTTCCCTTTTGCTGGAAAAGCTGAATGAAGAGAACCGTCGAAGGCGGGAGATCGCAGAGATCTACTTCCGGGAGTTGGAGGGGCTGGCCCATCTGCGCTTGCCTCTCAAGCATGAGGAGCACACCTATTTCCGCTTTATCGTGGAGATCGACCGCAACCGGGACGCTTTCGCCCGCAAGCTGGCGGAGAAGGGGATCGAAATAGCTTTGCACTATGTGCCCCTGCATACCACCCGCTACTACAAAGAGAAATACGAGCTCAAACTCTTCGACTTCCCCTGGGCGATGGGAATTTATCAGCGGGCGATGTCCCTGCCCAACCGCCCCGATCTGACGGACGAAGAGGTCCTCTACATCTGCGACGCGATCCGGGAGATCGACGCAGAGCATATCTGAGGACAGAGCATTTATGCAGGAGGGTAGGGGGATCGAAGCGTTCGCCGAGAGGCTTTTTTACCGCTCGGGCCTTCCTGAACGAATACTCTCAACCCTCTTGAGCCCTCTGGGATGGGGGTACGGGAGTGTGATGTGGCTGCGCCGGCACCTGGCTCGGCGCCGTAGTTTCGGTCTCCCCATCATCAGTGTCGGCAATCTGGTCGTCGGCGGAAGCGGCAAAACCCCCTTTGTCATCGCCCTGGCTTCCCGTTATGAAAATGTCTGGATCGTCTCCCGGGGTTATGGCCGCCAAAGCAGGGGGATGGTGCAGGTAAGCAGGCGGGGAGAGATCCTCTGTCCCGTCGAAGCCTCCGGTGACGAGGCGATGGAGATGGCCCTGGCGCTTCCCGAAGCCTCGGTCCTGGTTTCAAAGAACCGCTCTGAGGGGATCCGCCGCGCTGTGGAAGAGGGGGCAGAGCTGGTGATCCTGGATGACGGATTCAACCGCGTAGAGATCGAAAAGTTCGAAATCCTTCTGGAGCCCGAAGTGCTCCCCAACTGCCGGGTGCTTCCCGCCGGCCCCTTTCGGGAATTTCCTTCCACTGCGGCCAAGGCCGATCTGCAGCTTAAAGAGGGGCGGGAGTATCGCCGCCGCGTCCGCATCCTCGATCCCGCTCCCCGAATGCTCCTGGCCACCTCCATCGCCCGCCCGGAACGGCTGAAGCCCTGGCTCCCCGAAGAAGTCGTCGGGCACTACCGCCTTCCCGATCATCACTGGTTCGACGAAAAGGCCCTGGCCGAAGCACTCCGTCGCCACCGGGCCGATTCTTTGCTGGTGACGGGCAAAGATGCGGTCAAGATGCAGGGCTTTCAGCTCCCGCTATCGGTGATGGAGCTACAATTAGAGATCGATTCTTCCGTCTTCGAGGCGGTGGAGTGCTATCTGAAGGAGTTTCATGCAGCACAAGATTGAGATTGTCCAGACCCTGCTGGAGGCCCTCCCCTATATCAAAAAGTTCCGGGATGAGATCATCGTCATCAAATACGGCGGATCGGCCCAGGAGAGCGAAGAGCTCAAAGCGAAATTCGCCCAGGATATCGTCCTGCTCCACACGGTGGGGATGCGTCCCGTGGTGGTCCACGGTGGAGGCAAGAACATCACCCGATTGCTGTCGGACCTGGGGGTGGATACCCGCTTCATCGACGGGCAGCGGGTCACGACCCGGGAAGTGATGCGCGTCGCGGAGATGGTGCTCAGCGGCGAGATCAACAAAGAGATCGTCGCCCTGCTCAACTCCCAGGGGGCCCGAGCCGTGGGGATATCCGGGAAAGATGCCAACTTCCTCGAGGCGATCCCGAAAGACAGTGAGAATTTCGGCTATACCGGCGTGATCGAACAGATCAATACGGAGATCGTCGACAACATTCTCGACGACGGTTTTGTGCCGGTCATCGCCCCCATCGCGGGGAGCCAGACCCTGGGACACCCCGGCTTCAATATCAACGCCGATCTCGCCGCGAGTCGGATCGCCGTCGCCCTGGGAGCGAGGAAGATCCTCTTTCTGACCGATACGCCGGGTGTCCTGGATGGGGAAGGGAAGCTGATCCCCACCCTCACCATCGACCAGACCCGCCGGCTCAAGGAGGAGGAGGTGATCCGCGGCGGCATGATCCCCAAGGTGGACGCCTGCATCGATGCGTTGCGCGGCGGGGTCAAAAAGGCCCATATTATCGACGGCCGCGTCGAACACTCCCTCCTACTGGAGATCCTGACTAGCAGCGGGATCGGGACCTGCATCGAGCTCTAGGAGCGATCGACAAGGCGCCAAAGCCCCTTTCTGTGGCGTCTGGAGCCGCATTTTGCTATAATGCGCCTAAAAACAGGTGAGATTTTATGCAATTTATCGAAACCCGGGGGAATGACGGCAAGAACCCCGCAGCCGTCCCCTTTTCCGAGGCGATCCTCAATCCCCGCGCCAGTTACGGCGGGCTCTATGTGCCCGAATCGCTGCCGGATATGAGCATCGGCTTCCTCTCCGAATATCTCCAGAGCGACTACAAAACCCTCGCGTTTGCTTTGCTCAAAGCCTTCGAGATCGATATCGACGACGAACTGCTCCACAAAGCTTTGGAGCGTTACGACCGTTTCGACGATCCTAATAACCCGGTCCCCGTGGTCGGCATCGAAGAGGATCTCTATGTCAGCGAACTCTATCACGGCCCCACCCGGGCCTTCAAGGATATGGCATTGCAACCCTTTGGTGTGATCCTGAGCACGCTGGCGAAGCGCCGGAATGAGCGCTATCTCATCATGGCTGCCACCAGCGGGGATACCGGCCCGGCGACGCTGGAAACCTTCAAAAACCGGGAGAACATCAAAGTGACTTGCCTCTATCCCGAGGGGGGGACCAGCGATGTCCAGCGGCTGCAGATGGTCACCGAGGATGCTCCCAATCTCAAAGTGATCGGGGTCAAAGGGAATTTCGACGATACTCAGCACGCGCTCAAAGAGCTTCTCTCCTCCGAGACCTTCCGCGAAGAGCTGCGCAAGCGGGATTTGAAACTCTCGGCGGCCAACTCCGTCAACTTCGGCCGGATCATTTTCCAGATCATTTACCATATCCACAGCTATCTGGAGCTCGTGCGTCAAAACGTCATCACCCTGGGCGAAGAGATTTACCTCGTGGTCCCCAGCGGAAATTTTGGAAACGCCCTGGGTGCCTACTATGCCAAGAAAGCCGGCTTGCCCGTCCGCAAAATCCTGATCGCTTCCAACGCCAACAATATCCTCACCGACTGGATCCGCAAAGGGGAGTATGACTTGCGGGGACGCTGTCTGATCCAGACCGAATCTCCCGCTATGGACATCCTCATCAGCTCCAACGTCGAGCGGGTGCTCTACGACAAATTCGGCCCCGAACGGACCCGGGAATTGATGGAAGCTCTGAGCAAAGAGGGGCACTACAGCCTGACACCCGAGGAGCTCAAGAGTCTGCAGGAAGATTTCGACGCGACCTTCAGCAGCGACGAAGAGGGGGAGAAGATCATCGCCCGCTATGCCGAGCGGGGCTACCTGATGGATCCCCATACCGCTACCTGCCTCAAAGCCTATCGGGAATTGCGCCGTGAGCCGCTGGCGACGGTGATCTATTCGACGGCGGAGTGGACCAAGTTCAGCCGGACCGTCGCCCGGGCCATCGGGATCGCGGCGGAAACGGACAAAGAGGCGCTCGATGCCGTCAGCCGTAAGCTCGGGGTTCTTATCCCCAAGGTCATCTCCGAACTTTTCAACAAACCGATCGTTCATACCACGGTGGTTGAAAAAGAGGAGATCATGCAGGAAATGCTCTCCTTTCTATGAAACGTTTTTCGCCGGGTTCCTGGCTGAAAGCTCTTTTGCTTCTCGGATTGGGAACGGGGTCGGCTGTGGCGCTGGACCGGTTTCCCACTCCGGGCTGTGACGAACCGGAGAATCTGACTCTTTTGCATCGCTGCAACCCCTATGCCGTCAAACTGATTTATGTCTCAACGGAGCAGATCCTCCCCGCCGGGAAAAAGAAGCGTAGCTTCGTCCGAAAGCTCGAACCGGTTCCCGGCCCCTCTTATCGAAGGCGCCTGACCCTGCAGCAGCTGGTCGACCGCTACATCCATTACGAAGAGCGGATTCAAGCGCTTCGACACAGACCCCGTCTGAATCCCCCTTCGCCGTCATTTTCCAAACCCATCGAACGTCCCACGCCTCCCGAGACAGTGCAAAAAGAGGAACACAATGCCACGAAGCCGGCTCCGACTCTCGCAGAGACCCTTGGAGAACGCAATGTGACAGCGATGTTGATAAAACCGGCTTCCCGATCCATCGAGGAGAAATTGCTCAAAGTCAATCAAACACAGGCGACGTTGAGCGCGCCCAGGGAGAAGCTCCCCGAGACGATCGTGCACCGGGTGCAAGCGGGGGAGAGCCTGATCGGTTTGGCCCGCCGTTACAAGACCAGTAGCTACGATCTTCGCCGTTGGAATGGATTGAAACGGGATCACCTGCTCCGTGTGGGTGAGAAATTGACGATCCATCCGGGGGTCAAGAGTACCCCCGAAGAGATCCGTGAAGGTTTGCTCCGGGAGACTTATGGATATTACCGGGTAAAAAAAGGTGATACTCTTTTGAAACTGGCGCGGCGTTTCGGGGTCAAGTCCGCAGAGATACGCCGGCTCAACGACTTGCCCCCTTCCGCCCATTTGAGGGTCGGTCAGAAGCTGATGCTTCCTTTGACGCCCAAAAAGATCAAGGCTGTTTTGGAAAGAGAGAAGGGCTATACCTTCAAATATACCGGGGATCATCGTTTCAAGCATCGGATGCGGGTGGTGGCGACCGCCTACACTTCCCATCGGAACCAGACCGACAGCACACCCTTTCTGGCGGCGTGGAACAATCGGATCCGCCCCGGGATGAAGATCATCGCCGTCAGTCCCGATTTGATCCGAAAATACGGCATCACCAACGGCACGAAGGTCAAAATCTCCGGCCTGAGGGGGATCTATACTGTCCGGGACAAAATGAACCCCCGCCTGCACAATCATATCGATATCTATATGGGAACCGACCGACGCCGGGCTTTGCGATGGGGGAGGCGGAGAGTCATTCTCTACTGGTAGGAAATGAGAAACTAGTAACTAGTAACGAGTAACGAGTAACCGAGGAAGGTGATGAGTGTTGAGCGTTGAGAGCTGAGTGTTGAGAATTTACTTGACACGTCACACTTAGCACTTAACACAGATCCTTGTCCTTGGTCTTGCGACTTGAGGGGCGTAGCCCCGTGCTTGTGACTTGCGACTAATCAATTTTGTTCCATCTCCTCCAGCTTCTCGAGCAAGCCGAGATAGCGGTCGCTGAGGATACCGTACTCCTCTTCCGCTTTTGCCAACTCTTCGCTGACGGTGGAGAGGCCTTTTTGATTGTAGCACTCCGGATCGGCCAGGCAGGCGTTGAGCTCATCGATCCTGGCTTCGAGCTCTTCGATCCTAGGGGGGAGGAGCTCCAGGTCCCGCTGCTCTTTGTAGCTGAGCTTGACGCTGCGTTTGCGCTCCCTTTTTGGCTCCTCTCTCGGAGCCGTCTCGATCTCCCGCTCCATCGCCTCCAATTGGCCGATCTCCTTTTCCAGCTCCAGATATTCGGTATAGCTCTGGTGGGACTCTTCCACCGTGCCGTCGCCGCGTAGGATGAGGAGTTTCTGGGCGATCTTGTCGACGAAATAGCGGTCGTGGCTGACGAAGAGCACCGCCCCCTGGTAAGCCAGGAGTTTCTCTTCGAGGACATTGATGGTCTGGATATCGAGGTCGTTGGTGGGTTCGTCGAGGATGAGGCAGTCGTAGTGCTTGGTAAAGAGCAGGGCCAGGGCGACCCGGTTCTTCTCCCCGCCGCTGAGCTGGCCGACCCGTTTGTCCAGATACTCCCTCGGGAAGAGGAAGCTGCGCAGATAGCCGTAGACGTGCATATTGCGCCCCATCACCTGCACCCGGTCCCCGCCGTCGGGGCAGAAGGTTTCGATGAGGGTGGCGTCGTCCTTGAGCATCTCCCGGTGCTGGTCGAAGTAGCCGATGGAGATCTCCACACCCCGTTTGATGGTGCCGCTTTCGGGTTGGAGGCGTCCCAGTAGCAGCTTGAGCAGGGTCGATTTGCCGCTGCCGTTAGGGCCGACGATGGCGAGCTTGTCCCGCTGGAGGATGCGGGTCGCAAAACCGTCGATCAAGCGTCGCCCGGCGATGCTGTAGTGCAGGTCCTCGATCTCGAAGAGCACCTTTTTCTTCGCCAGGGTCTTTTCCCCCTTCCAGCTGCGTTTCTCCCGCTCCAGCTCTACCCGGAGTTTACGGATCAGGAAGGGGTTCTCCTTGGCTTTTTCTCGAAGCTCAAAGACCCGCGCTTTGCGCCCCTGATTGCGGGTTTGGCGGGCTTGCACGCCCCGGCTGAGCCACTCTTCTTCTTTTTTGAGCAGGCGCAGGAGGTTCTCGTGCTCTTTTTGCAGGGCGGCCAGGCGGCGCTCTTTTTGCTCCAGGTAGCTTTGATAGCCCCCCTTGTAGCTGACCAGTCTGTGCTTCTCCACCTCCACGATCCGGGTGGCGATGCGGTCGATGAAGTAGCGGTCGTGGGAGATAAACAGCAGGGTGAACTTCTCTTTAAGCAGCACCTCTTCGAGAAACTCCACCATATAGACATCGAGGTGGTTGGTCGGCTCGTCGAGCATCAACACGTCGGGGCGGCGCAGGATCAATCCCGCCAAGGCGACCCGCCTCTGCTCCCCGCCGCTGAGGGTACTCACCAAGCGGTGTTCATACGTTTTGAGCTGAAACTCCTGAAGCACCCGCTCGATCTTGGCGTCGAGGTTCCAGGCGTTGTGGTGGTCCAGATAGGCGGCCACTTCGGCGTGCTCCCGGAGCAGGGCTTTGTCGTCGGGACGGGTGGCGATCGCTTCGCTAAGGTGCTGGTAGCGCTCCTGAGCCGCTTTGAGTTCCGTCAGCTGCGCTTCGATGGCATCCCGGGTCGTGAGCCCCGTGTCAAACCGGGGTTGCTGGGCCAGGAGTCCAAACTCCACGGAGCGGTCGACGACCCGTTTGCCTTCGTCGGGCTCTTCGAGCCCCGCGGCGATCTTGAGCAGGGTTGATTTGCCGCAGCCGTTTGGGCCTACGATGGCAACCCTTTCTCCGGGTTCCAGGTGAAACTCCATTCCGGAGAAGATCTGTTTGACATCGTAATTTTTGTGAATATCGTAGAGGTCGATGTAGGCCATATCTCTATCCATTTCGTCGCGGATTTTGCTGAGCCGATTATATCGCGGTTAGCTTTTGCTGGTATAATGGCGGCAAATGCTGACAAATTTACTCTGAAAAGGTTTCGCGTGTCTGTGCTTTTCTGGATCATTTTTATCTATACTCTTTATACCTTCGCCAAGATCTACCTTTCGGTGATGCAGATCGGCTATATCAATGTCGAAAAAAACCGTAAGCCGGTGCTGATGTCCCAGGGGCGCTATCTCGTCGCGGGCAACTACGCCATCGCCAAAGAACGCTTGGCTATCCTGGAGAGTTTCGCGGAGTATCTCCTCTTCCTCTGGTGGGTAATGGCGGGTTTCCGTTGGCTCCAGGGGGTCGTGGGGATCGACGAGAGCGTTGCCAATGCCGTGTTCTTTCTTTTCGGCTTTTTCACGATCAATTGGCTGGTGATGCTCCCGTTTGAAATCTACAGCCGTTTCAAGATCGATCAATCCTTCCACTTCAACAAGATGACGCCCAAAATGTATCTCATCGATACCCTCAAGTCGGTACTTCTCTTTCTGGTGCTGGGTGGAACGCTCTTCGCGGCTCTGGCCTGGATCGTCACCCACGTCGGGCATTGGTGGCTCTGGGGCTTCGCACTCCTCTTCACCGTCGCTCTGCTGGCCAATGTGATCTACCCGACCATTATCGCCCCGATTTTCAACAAATTTACCCCGCTGCCCGATGGGGAGCTCAAAAGTAAGATCAAAGGGATGATGAAGGATGCGGGGCTCAAGAGCGACGGGATCTTCGTGATGGACGCCAGCAAACGCGACAGCCGGCTCAACGCCTACTTCGGAGGGCTGGGCAAATCCAAACGGGTGGTACTCTTCGATACCCTGCTCGACAAACTGAGCGACAAAGAGCTGCTGGCGGTCCTGGGGCACGAACTGGGACATTACCGCCACGGCGATATCTGGAAGAATGTGGCGATGATGGGGGGCTTTCTCTTTGTGGCCTTCTACCTCTTCGGCCATCTTCCCGAAGAGCTCTATATCGAGATGGGGGTAGTCCCCACCGCCGGGGTGACGCTGGCGACGATCTTTTTGCTGCTGCCGGTGCTGAGCTTCGTCTATACCCCGCTGATGAGTATGCTCAGCCGCCACAACGAATACGAGGCGGACCGTTACGGTTCGGAAGTGGGAGGCAAACAGCATCTGATCTCGGCCCTGCTGAAGCTGGTGAGTGAAAACAAATCTTTCCCCAAATCGGACCCTGTCTACTCCCGTTTCTACCATACCCACCCGCCGATCCTGGAGCGGCTGGAGGCGCTGGGCTATGATCCCGAAAAGGTGGATATGGATGCCGAGCTGCCCCGGGAAGGGATCTTCGAATTCCTCCAAAATGACGAAGAGACCCGGGATGACGATCGCTGAGGCACTTCGGGACGCCGCTGCGAGTCTCAGAGAGATTGCGGAGCGACCGCGCCTGGAGGCGGAGATCCTGCTGGCACATCACCTGGGGTGTGAGCGGACTTCCCTGCTATTGAGGGAGGGGGAGACTTTGCCCCGGGAAGAGGAGTTTTTTGCTCTGATCGAGCGGCGCAAAGCCCATGAGCCCATCGAATACATCACCAACGAAGTGAGTTTCTACTCCGAGACTTTCTATATCGCCTCCGGAGCGCTGATCCCCCGTCCCGAGACGGAGCTTTTGGTCGAGGAGGTGGCGCATCTGATCCGGGAAAAGGGTTTGAAACGTATCGCCGAGATCGGGGTGGGAAGCGGAGCGCTCAGCGTGACCCTGGCGCGGATTTTCCCGGAGCTAAAGATCGTCGCTACCGACATTTCGCCCGAGGCGCTTTCAATCGCCGGGGTCAACGCGGAGCGTTTCGGTGTGAAAGATCGGATCGAACTGCGGCAAAGTTCCCTGCTGGATGGAGTGGAAGCGGTGGAGATGATCGTCTCCAATCCCCCCTATATCCCCGCGGGGACCGAACTGGAGCCCAATGTCGCCGACTACGAGCCGGAGACCGCCCTTTATGCTCCCGGTGATGGGACCGATCTGCTTAGGCAGATCGTGCTTTTGGGGCAAGAGCGCGGTATCCCCATCGCCTGCGAAATGGGCTATGACCAGCGGGCGGCGATGGAGGGTTTTTTCAAAGAGCAGGGGATCGAACATTATCGATTTTACAAAGATTTGGCGGGCTTGGACCGGGGATTCTTGATAAATGATTGAGGATGGAAGATTGAAGATGGAGAATTATGGATTTTGGATTAAGGTATAAACTTGCGACTTGAGGGGCGAAGCCCCGTGCTTGAGATTTGCGACTAAAATAAAAAGGAAACAAAAATGAAAAAGTATTTTCGAATCGCCACGATGGCTTATCTGATCTGGCTGGGGGCTATGCTGGGGGCCGTCATTTATGCGGGGGCGGTGGTCGCTCCGGTGATCTTCCATAGTGCCCAGTGGCTGGGGAGCGAAGTATTGAGCCACTTCCAGGAGGGCTTGATTATGACCCGGAACTTTGTCCTGCTCAGCTACGCGGTGACGGCCACGATCATCTTCGTCTTTCTCTACGAGGGATACAAATACAAAATGGGTGAGCGGGACAAGCTGACCCAGGCCGCCGCCTTTGTCGTGATCTTCACCGGGGCGATGTTCAATTGGTATTACCTCCCCGATATCGTCACGATGCAGATGGCGGGGGAGCAGATGACCCAGAGCCAAGCCTTCATCAATACCCACAAAGGAAGCGAGCTCGATTTCAAAATTTTCGCTCTGGGGATCCTGGTGCTGATGATCCAGAATATGCGCAAGGCGTGTAAATAAAGCAGGTAGAGTGTAGAGGGTAGAATATCAGTATGAGTAAGTTGAGCCATCCGTTCGAGCCGATCGTTTTTGACGATACGGAGATTTTGATCCTGGGGACTTTTCCCAGTATCGACTCTTTTGACAAAGCCTTCTATTACGCCCATCCCCGCAATCAGTTCTGGCCCATTCTCTCGGAGATTACCGGCTATCCGGTCAATAACCGGGATCAGAAGATCTGGCTGCTCAAGTCTTCCAAACTGGGGCTCTGGGATATGGTGCAAGGCTGCAGCCGAAGCAACTCCCTCGACAGCTCCCTCAGAGAGATCGAAGTCAACGACATCCTTGCGCTTCTGCAAAAGTATCCCTCCATCCGCAAGATCCTCTTTACCGGGCGCAAAGCCCAAGACCTTTTTGAGAAGCATTACGGCGACCTGAAGATCGAGCGGGATTATCTCCCCTCTCCTTCTCCCGCCTATGCGGGGATGAGCTATAAACAGAAGGTCAAAGAGTATCGGGAGAAGATCAATGTCGGTCGTTAGTCGTTGGTCATTGGTCATTGGTCATTGGGGAAGGGTATCGCCTTCGGCGATCTTTCAAATAGAAGCGTTGCAAAACAACGCAAACCAAAATTCCTCATTCCTCATTCCTCATTCCTCATTTGGCACAAGGAATGCCAAATGATCTGGGCCATCGGCGATCTCCAGGGGTGTTACGACTCCTTTCGGCGGCTCTTGGAGAAGATCGACTTCGATCCGCAGCGCGATACCCTCTGGCTGGCGGGGGATCTGGTCAACCGGGGGCCGAAGTCGCGGGAGGCTTTGGAGTATCTCTACCCGATCCGGGAGAGCCTGCGGATCGTGTTGGGCAATCACGACATCGCCCTGCTGGCGGCCTGGTGGGGGATCAAGAGATCCAACCCGACCCTCGATCCCATCTTCGAGGATGAGCGGCACGAATTGTGGCTGGAGTGGCTGCGGCGGCAACCCTTTGTGCAGGTGGATTTGAATCTGGGTTATGTGATGGCCCATGCGGGTATTCCTCCCGAATTCGGCCTGGGAAGCAGCCTCCACTACAACCGCATCCTGATGCGCAAACTCCAAAGCGAGCGCGCCCCTGAGTGGCTGGCGGCGATGATGGGCAAAAACGAGGATCATTTCGACCCTCTGGGTGATGATACCCAGCACGAGCGCTATATGCTGGCCGGTTTTACCCGGATGCGCTATTGTTATCCCGACGGCCGCCTCGATTTCGACCAGAAAGGTCCTCCCACGGACAAGGTGAGGAAAAAGGGGCTGATGCCCTGGTTCGAATGTCCGGTACGCAAAAGGGTGGATGAGAAGATCCTCTTCGGCCACTGGTCCACTCTGGGCTATTTCGAGAACGATGAGGTGTGCTGCCTCGATAGCGGCTGCCTCTGGAAAGGCAAGCTCACTGCCCGGCGGCTCGATATGAAGGAGGGGGAGATTGTGCAGGTGGAATGTCCTGGGGGCATAGAGCCCGAATAGTGAGGAATGAGGAAAGATAACTAGCAACCGAGTAACCGAGTAATGAGTAACCGAAGAATGAGAAAATAGAAAATAGAAATGAGAAACTATTTAACGCTTCGCACAAAAATTTCTTGAGACTTTTGAGGGGCGCAGCCCCGTGCTTGAGACTTGAGACTGACAAAAAGGAAAATTTATGACCAATCTAGAGAGAATTCTGACCTATTTCAAAACCATCGCTTCGATTCCCCATTGCAGCCGGGAGGCGGGGGAGCTTCGGGAGTATCTGGCCCGTTTCGGACAAGAGGTGGGGTATGAGGTGCTGGAGGATTCTGCGGGCAACCTGCTGATGCGCCGGGGTAAGCCGAAGCTCTGCCTCCAGGGGCACTACGATATGGTCTGTGTGGGCAATGCGCCCGAGATCGAGCTCATCGAGCGCGAAAGGTGGCTGGAGGCCCGAGACTCCTCTCTGGGGGCCGATAACGGGATGGCGATCGCGATGATGATGGCACTGATGGAGGAGGGGGCCGAGCTGGAGTTTCTCCTGACTGCCGATGAAGAGGTGGGGCTGGTGGGGGCCAAGGCCCTGGCTTTCGAGCTTCAAAGCCCCTATCTGCTCAATCTCGATACGGAGGAGGCGGGAGAGGTCTATATCGGGTGTGCGGGGGGCGTGGATATTGTCGGCCGTCGTAGCTGTGAGCGACTCCCCGACCATCGCCCCGCTTGGAGGGTGCGCCTCTGCGGTCTGCCCGGCGGCCACTCGGGAGTCGATATCGACAAGGGCATCCCCAACGCCATCAAGGAGCTGGCCCAAGCTCTGGCGGAGGATGAGGAGCTGGGGCTGGTCTCCTTCGTGGGAGGGGAACGGCGCAACTCGATCCCCGTTCACGCCGAAGCGGTGGTCCGTTCGGCCAAACGCCCTGAACCGGGGGATGCTTTTGATTTCACTGTCGAAGAGGCGGAAGATGCCCAGGAGGGGGTCTTTGCCGATTCGGACAGACTCCTGCGGCTTCTGGCCACTGCCCCCCACGGCGTCGTCTCCCGCAACGAAGAGCTCCAGATTCCCCAACAGAGCCTCAACCTCGCCCAGGTGGACTTTTCCCTCTCCGGCTGCCGCATCGATTACAGCCTCAGGGCGATGAGTGACGGGGATCTGCAAAGCCTGGCGGATCGGACCGAAACCCTCCTGCACCGTTACGGCTTCGAAGTGAGCCGCGAAGAGGCTTACCCCGCCTGGAAGCCGGAGGTCAATGAATTTACGCTCAAGGTCGCCGAGTTCCTCAAAGAGGAGTTTGGGCATAGCGAAATGAAAGCGATCCACGCCGGCCTGGAGTGCGGGATCTTGAGCCAAAAATATCCGCAGATCAAAATGGCTTCCATCGGCCCTACCATCGAGAATCCCCATTCGGTGCGGGAACGGGTGGATCTGGAGTCGGTAGAGCGGACTTTTGGGGCGTTGAAGAAGATCATTGGGGAAATTGAGTGAGGAATTAGGAGTGAGGAGTGAGGAGTTTCGGTATGCGTTGCTTAGCAACGCTTCGATTGGATTGAAAGATTACTGAGATTTCCGAAGGTTTCACTCCACTTTCAAATAATACCCTTCTCCCGGTCGGGTGTGGAGGAACTCTTTGCCGGTTTTGGCGCGGAGGCGGTTGATGAAGACCCGCACGGCGTCATCGGTGACTTCTGCTTCGGGCCAGAGTAGCTTTTTGATCGCCGGAGTATCGAGAAAGTATCCCGGTTCCTCCAGGAGGGCCTCGAGAAAGGTCCGCTCTCTTGCACTGAGCGGGATGGGGGCTCCCTGGTGTCGGAGGCTGCCGGAGTGGCGGTCATAGAGGTAGCCGGGGCGGATAGCGATCCTCTGTTTTTCGATGATCTTCGGGGCGATGCTCTCCAGATACTCCAGCAGTTCCACAGGGTCGAAGGGCTTGATGAAATATTTGCTCACCCCGGTATCGATGGCTCCCAGGAGTTTCTCTTTGTCGCTGTAGGCGCTCAGGACGATCAGGGGTGTATCGGCAGAGAGCTCGTGGATGAAGCGCCCCATTGTCAAGCCGTCCATCCCCGGCATCGTGATATCGGTGATCACCAGGTCGGGGCGCAGCTTTTTAAAAAGTTGCAAGCCCTCCTGACCGTTTTCGGCAATGCGAAAGTCTCCGAAATGGTGTCCTACGGCCCGCTGCATCATCTCGGCTAGGGTATGTTCATCCTCCACATAGAGGATTCGTAGCTTTTTGAGGGAAGATCGGTCGGTTTTCATTGGGTCTCTCCCGGCGGTGAAATGGTTTTGGCGAGGGGGATTTTGATGACGAAAAGTGCCCCTTTGAGGCTGTTGAAGGCTTCCATCGAACCCCGAAAACTCTTTTGCACGATCATCCGGGACATAAAAAGTCCCAACCCGGTTCCCTGGGAACTGTGTTTGGTGGTGAAATAGGGTTCGAAGATTCGTTCCAGTGCCTCGGGAGGGATCCCCCCGGCATTGTCTTCGACGACGATAACGGCGTTGTTCTCATCCCGGCTGAGATGGATCCGTAGCCAACGTTCCTCGTCGTCGCTCTCCCCGAAAGCCTCTTTGGCGTTTTGAAGCAGATTGACGAAGACCTGGGTCAATTCATTGGGAATGCCGGTGACCCGGAGGCTCCGGTCCCCTTCGATTTTGACCCGGATGCGCTTCTTCTCCAGTGCCTTGCGAATGAGGGAGAGGGCATCTTCGAGGCTGGAGTGGATCGGAAAGGTGACGCTGCTGCGGTCGGGTTTGAAGAAATCCATAAAACTGTCCAGCGTCTGGGACATACTTCGGATGATTTTTCGGCTCTGGGTGTAAAGCTCTTCGGCGGCATCGGGATCGTTTCGGCATGCTTCTTTGAGGCTGTAGAGCGAGAGGTTGAGCTCGGTCAGGGGTTGGCGCCACTGATGGGCGATATTGGCCATCATCTGCCCCAGGCTGGCGAAACGGGATTGCCACAGCAGCATCCGCTGTTTCTCTTCGTTTTTCGCCACCTCTTCCCGGACCCTCTCTTCGAGGTTGCGGTTGAGCTCCTGGAGCTGCCGGGTCTGCTGTCGGACCCGCTCTTCGAGATTGCGGTTGAGCTCCGCCAGCTCCCGCTCTTTGGCTTCGAGCTTCATCCGAAGCTCCACTTCCCGGGTCACATCGTAGCGGATGGCCACAAACTCCTCGATCTCCCCCCGCTGATCGAGAATGGGAACGATCGTGGTATTGACGTAGAAGGTACTGCCGTCTTTGGCAAGGTTTTTGACAGTGGCTTTGTAGGTCTTTTTGGCCAGGATGGTTTTCCAGAGCCGGAGGAAATTCTCGGCGGGAACGTCGGGATGGCGCACGATGTTGTGGTTTTTCCCGATGAGTTCCTCTCGGCTGTATCCTGAAATTTTGCAGAATTCATCGTTGGCGAAGGTAATGATACCGTTGATGTCGGTCCGGGAGACGATGTTGGAACTTTCGATCGCCTCGATATATTGCTGGAGCATAGGGCAATTATCTCTTAATAAGCTTTAAATCCGGGAAAGAGCGCAGAAAAAGTGAAGAGAAGTAATAATATTGTTTCTTTAGCAAAAATCTTGCGACCTGAGGGGCGAAGCCCCGTGCTTGCGACTTCTTAATAGAGTCCGTATTTCCCGTCGGCACGCTTGTACATAACCCGCAGGCGCCCTTCATTGTCGTTGAAGACGATGAATTGGCGTTTGGGATCGGAGGCGAGCAGTTCACGGGCCTCTTCGAAATCAAGGGGCTTGTGGAGCTCCAGGTCCATCGGGACGATGTCGTCGTCGATGTCGTTGACGAAGTCGAGCTGCTCCTCGGCCTCTTCGATTTCACTCTCCAGCTCACGCAGGCTCAGGTTGCCGCTCTTGTCCTTGATCTTGTCGGCATAGCGGCGCAGGCTCTTCTTCATCCGCTCCAGGGCCAGGTCGATCGCGGCGTAGACATCTTTGTCCCGCTGGGTGATGACGACGGTGTTCTTATCTTTGAGGTTGACGACGAATTCGACGTTGTACCCTTTCTTTCCGTTCTTCTCATCCCCGGAGATGATGCAGTGGACGGAGATGATCTCCAGGTTGTATTTCTCCAAGCTATCGATAGCGCTCTCGATATAGTTCTTGATGGGTTCGGTCAGTTCGAAGTGTCTGCCTGCGATATGTTTGTTCATTCAGCGATCCTTTGTCAAATAGATTAAGAGTATTAAAATTATAGCAGAGGGATGCTCAGGTGGAGTTTGCCTTTTGTCTGCTCTTTCTTGGTTTGGGAGAAACCGAAGCCGATTTTGTAATTTTTTCAAATCGGATTAACAGTTTTGAGACAGTGGCGCTATGATGAGATAAAAAAGTGGTCAAGAACCGGGCTGGCCCTCTATATAGGCGTAGCCGGTCTCTTTGGTGATGATGATGCTTAAGGGATTGAGACTGGAATCCTTAAAACCGAATGTCAGTTTGCAATCCCTCGACATATAGCTGCTGCTATCGGGGGTGCCGCTACCGAGAAATCCCACGTGGGGGCGACCGAGGTGATCAAAACCTATCGTCTGCGTGCCGTTGCAGTCCCCTGAAGTCGTTAGAGAATTGACACCGTATTTTTTCCCAATGAAAATATTGGGGCTTTCGTCGGCATTGATTGCAGTCGTTGCACCACCCGCATTATAGATATATTTACCGTTGGCGGGATCGATAGCCGTTTCGTTTTTGTCGACGTTGGTGTCATTGTCCGTATCGGAACTGATCGTGTAGAAATTGTTCAAGACATTGGAAGAAGAGACAGTGAACTGAATCGCCCAAAATCTTCCTTGCCACTTCGGATCGTTGAAGCTCTGCTTATCATCTATCAAGGCCAGGTGTTGGGTATAGCGGATGGCAGAAAGAATATTATCCGCTGCCTCCTGCCTTATGTCCCGTTTCAGTCTTGGAATCGCCAAGGCTGCGAGGATACCGATGACGACGATGACGAAAACCAGTTCGATCATCGTAAAACCGCGACTCCTTCTTTTTGTCATAATCTTCTTTCCTTCTCTCATATCTTTTGCAGTGTTCGTCTGTGATAAGCTAGCCAGGGACCCGAAGGATTGTCGGGGTCCTTGTATTCCACATAGACATCGACGATGATGTTTAGAGGCGTCTTTTCGGTCACGACATTATTGGCGAAAGTTCGCGTTGCCGCACAGCTGGCGATTTGATCAGCATGACCGATATAGGCGAGGCGTACCCGGATGCGGTAACCCTTGCCGTGTGCAGGATCAGCCCCGTAGTTGCCATCGATATCACTCAGGCAATTTCCCGTACCGTTGCGGTCATTGGCCGTAACGGCCATAACGGCATATTCGGTGTAACTCTTGGCTAGGAGCATCGCTTGCTCACGTTGGAACTGCGCAGTAGTTTCCTTGACCATTTTGCCCGAGAGGCTAAGGATTAGGACCGCCACCGTCGCCATAAGGACAATCACGAAGATCGCCGTGATCATCGAAAAGGCTTTTCTCATTTCTCTATTTTTCATCAGAACACCGCCTTCTCTTTACACACTGATATATTGCAATCTTCGCCAATGTCTTCCGACGCGCAAATTTTGAATCGGATCGTCTGACCATCTCCCCGAAACTTAAAGACCGTCACATTTTTTAGGAGAAGAGATTTTGGAGTTCCGTTTGGAATCGCCCAGCCGGGAATGGGGTCAAATGAATAATAGAGATAGAGGTCTCCATTCTCAACCGAAAGGGCGTAGGAGGTCCAGGCGAGTTTGTAGTGTTCGACGATACGGGGAGCAGGGGAAAGAAGGGTGAGCCTGGTGTCATTGTCTCCCAAATTGTTTACAAGATGTGCATTAGGGTCATCAGGGAAAAAGACGGCGGGATTGAATCCGCCGGGGAATGTGCCTCCGTTGAGATTGGTAATGATCGTGCGAGCCCGGCTCAGTTTTGAACCTTTGCTGTCGAGGTGAGTGCTGTCGCTGGTATTGAGATCGATGAAGCCACTCCAGCCGGGCAGTCGATCTGCGGTGCTTCCGATCGAGTTGAAGCTATCCATATCGGCACCGACCCATTGAAGCACTGTATAGCTGTTGCTCGGCAAGCTCATCGGTTCCGTGATCTCTTCGACAGTTCCGCCACCGGTAGGTGAACTGCCGGTGGCGTCTTTGCGAACCACGGTGCCGGGAATCGCAGCGGCGAGCCGATTGGCGATCTGTAGAGCCGCCAGTTCCGTTTTGATCTCGGCTCGGTGTTGGGCCCGCTGGAGGATGTAGCTCTTGTAGACTTTGGCGATCATCTCCGAGCCGAGGGAAGCAACAACCCCCAGGACTACGATGACAAAGATCAGTTCGATCATACTGAAAGCATCTCTCTTGTTTTTATGAAAACGCTTCATCAGAAATGCCTCTCTTCCAGCTTAGTTGCCCCGATATTACAGCTGAAGGCTTTTAGGATGATGGTTTTTTGAAGTTCGGATACACCACTGTTGCTGGTAAGCGTTACATTGATCTTTTTGATATTTGTAGAGGCACTATGAGCCCCTGGAAAATTGAATGTGATTTTTTTATCGGAGCCCGGGTCGATATAGCCACCGCCTCCGGGGGAGTCCGAAGCGTAAGAGACCATTGTCGTGATGCTGATATCGGTGGTCTTTTCCACATAGTCTGAAGTGCAGGTCGTCGTAACAGGCGAGCCCTCGTTTGAAAGATGATAAGGGGGCTCTCCGTTGAAATCATCAATGTCATCTTCTTGACCTTTGCTTTCTCCACTGTCAAGGCCCAGGATCGTGGAAGCGTTAAGATCGTCATTCCCGTCGGATCGGATAAATTTCCTGTAACTCTCTTTTGGGGTTCCTGCTCTGCGGCCCGATTTGTTCCCATCGGGCAAGAGGACTTCATCCAGACCCGAGTCTCCACTAGTGACATGCAAAACAGGGTCCAGGAAACTCTCATTGGCATCGTTCTCATCCCAATGGTAGCCTATCACCATGTTAAGATGGGCGGCAGCTTCGTTGATCGCTTCCTGCTGGATGGCCACATAGCCGCTTTTCTCTACCGTTCGGATCAAATTGGGAGCGGACATCAGGACAATCCCGATGATGACAATGGCGAAGATCAGCTCGATCATCGCGACGGCAGGCCGAGCTTGATGGAATAGAGTTCGTTTCACTTACCACTCCAGCCTACGTAGTTTTTTCTTGCTGGCGTTACTCTCAACCACATTGCCGGTACCGCCATATCCTGCCCAGTTACTGGTACCGATGAAACGGACACGGTAGAAGGGAGCGGGCTCGGCTTCTTTGTAGGGATTATAGATCAGCCAGGGGTCGGTTCCGGTAAGGTTGATATCGACGGTCAGCGGACGGTTGGTCGAATTGGCCGTTACGGTAACCTGGTCGTTTTTGCCGTTAGTGATAGCCGGATTATTATCAACCGTTCCATTGCTATCGTCCGGTGATGGCACTAAGAATACATTTCCATCGCCATCAACGCTGTAATGATTAGTGTTGAGATACCACTCGTACTCATTGGTCATTTTGAAATTTGGATTGGGCATAATCGTAGAGTTAAGGTCATCGTAATAAACGACAATGGAGATCGGGGTTTTGGTACGGTTGCTTTCTATGTCATCGTAGAAGAATTTGGAGGGTTTGGCACGGCCGTAGAGGAAGGTGACATTGTCATCCAATGTCAAATCCCCAGAGATTTGGTGATTGCTTTTCTCATCTGCATAAAGAAGACCAGGCTGACTTCGATAGCTTATGTTGAAATCATTGAAGTGGATGAAACGGGGATTGATCGGCTTGGAGATATTTCGATCGAAGTTCAATCGTAGCTTCAACTTTACTGATCCGTTCATATCTTTGGTATAAAAACCTTGGTCCTGGGAAATATAAATCTTTTGATGTGAAGTATCGACTTTGACTATTGAAGTATTGTTTTCGAAATCCAAAGTACTTCCGGGTACCGGACGAATGATAGTGTCGTGGCTATTATTCTCCTGGATGACAGAGGAGATGTTCCGGTCTGGCACTGTGCTAACATTCTCATTGAACTTCGGACTCGTATAATAGACAATGGAGAGATTCAAATCCGTATTCTCCGCATAACAACCGGAGACAAAATTGCTCAACTGCGCTCCATTTTTTCCTGATGCATAAAAGGTTCCATCCAAGTTGTAACTCATACCAAGGTCATCCGCATTCATTTTGGGTGGCGTATTGATATAGATGAAGGTTTGGCTATGTGTTCTGGTATTTGGACCGATGTGGGCTTGGATACCAGTTAGGTTAAAAGTGTATGGGAAAAATGTGATATTCAGATCTCTGTAGATGGTCTTGGCGTCACTGTTGTTATGATCAGAGGAAATATTGCATCCGTTGAGCCCAGGGGTCGTGCCACTCTGGACAGAACCATTATTTTCTATGCAATCGGTATTTTGACCCGTCTTAAAGTAGGGGGAGACATGATGCACCATATATTGGGAGATATGGTCGACCCTGGTCCATTCCGAGTCTGTTATATTCAGATGATATTCACCCACCTGGTTCACTGGCAGCGTTTGATGCGCCGTCCCTCCCGCAAAAGTGAAACTGTTGTTTTTGTCACTCGTATCATTACATTTGGATACATTAACGGAACTGCCTGGGCTCCAGACAAATGTAGCATCAACTTTGGAAGTGTATCCGGGAGATGAATTGTTGCTTTCATGGGTAGTCGCATTGGCATCATACAGATAGTAATACCCCGCAGCGAGATTCACCTTGGGCAGCGCGGAAGCATTATTGGTGACAGGCCTGCTGATGGAGGATGGAGATGCCGTCCCATTCGCGTCTGTAATGTTCACATAGAACGCTTCGGGTCGGATGGCAAAGTTGTCCCGGGAACAGAGTCTTTCGGTGACATATCCATAAATACATTGTAGGCAAGCCTTGACATCCTCTTTCGTAAGGTCGCCATCACATTGTGACTCTATTGTATCAGTGGAATTTTTACAAGTATTTTGATTGCCGTAATTTGGTAGATGGACAATAGAATATTGGTTACCATTTTTTTCAAATTCTACCAGATTGCCATTTTCATCAAGAGGTGTGGTAATGAGAAAGGCACTATTGGAAGCCGCTCTATCGAAAAAGCCTAATCCATTTATATCACTCGCACTTAAATTGTCAAGATGTTTACCCGCATCTATGAGTCCCCACGCTCTACCGTGACTAATCCTGGTAGCGTTCTCATCGGTACAAGTGGCGTCTGTATAGTGGAATCCATCCGCACTGATCGTTTCGACCGCTGCGGCTATGAGATAGTCGGTGCTGCCAATTTCGTTGTATTTGCCGTCACTGCCGGGCTCCATAAGCTCCAATTTGTAATTTTGATCCCGTCTTTTGACGATCTGCGTGGGTAGATTGTAATAATAATCCGGATCATGGCCGGATCGATACATGGCTTGGTGTACGACGTTAAACTGGCCAAAGGTGGGCTGATAAAAGCTGTTGTCTTTACATATTCCCACATTTTGCAAAGGCATGGATTGATGACCGAGAGGGATCACCTTTCCATCGATCGTCACAGTCATGTCATAGTCGATATTTACGTGAATGGGCATATTGATATTTTCTCTGAGCAGATCCAAACTATAATAGACATAGAAATGCTCCAGAGATCCGACACTGCCAATACTTATGTTGCGGTCGTAAGCATCCCCGACCTCTCTTCCCTGATCAGGGAGAGGTTCAATATGACTGTTGGGCTTTGCGATTAATGTTGAATCTCTTCTGTATTTAGCCTGGGAGACGTTGATGTCTTCGATATTGACTTTGAGATTTGAAACAGTAATGTCGGAGTTTTCCTGGTTACGGACATAGAGTTTGACATCTAAGGGTGCAGTGGTTTTGAATTTGCCATTGATCGTCATCCCTTGAGTATCCGAAGCAACAATGTAATTGCCGTTTTGACCATAGGTATAGTCATAGCAGAGATCAAGCGCGCGGATTTTGGTTGAAAAGACGAGCAGCGAGGGGAAATAGGTATCCTGATGCGAAGTAAATTGGAACTTGGCTCCATACTCTTCATTAAGAATAATACCCTTGGCCCCCGGGGTTGTCCCAACGCTATATTCCTGAATGTCGATACCATTGTTATTGATGAGCTCAGGGCCACGCGAGGCGTTGACATCGACTCTGGAGTTAAAAGCGTTATCGGAATCGGGTGCGATACTTCGGAGGGATGTGTTATAACGTTCACCCGCCATCAAAAAGTCGTCTCCGGTAAGGTATTTGTCTCCCTCGGCGGCAAAAGCATAGAGTTTGGAATCTACATCACCCGCTTTGGGAGTCAGGAAACCGCTAACAGAAATGTCTACATTCCCCAAATCCTTATTGACTTGTTTAAATCCATCGAATATCGAAATGTTCCTGGCCTCATCGGAATTGGGGTCTTTATAGACGACGACCAATGTCCATGCGCCATAATTTCCCAAACCATCTTTAGGAGTCTTTGACCATGTTTCACCAGTACTTGTGTAAAAACTTGATGTGTCGATGTAATATTTATTATCGCCGGGGAGAACTAAATCTGTCACATCTGCGCTGGCGGAATAGGTTCTTATATAGTTAACTGATTTAGTATAGTCGAGATCCAAAATATCAGCTATAATCGGTTTCCACTCTCCTGTATCACCTATCTTCAGCTTGATTTTACTTGCATCACGTTTGGATGTGCTATCCCAGGATAGATTACTACTCGTTGCGTCTTTTCTCCCCTGCCAGTAGAGACGTGCATAGACGATTCTGGCGTCATTAGGGATCGAGAGTTCCGACCAGGATTGCGGGGCCTTTTGGAGGTCGGTGCTGGCATTGGTTGCTGTCCCCGAAGGCTCCACACAGTTACCGTTCCTGTCATGGACGCAGAGGACTGTATTGCCGATGACTTTGACATTGCCGTAGATGTTCTCCTGGTGGCGCAACTCAAAGTCACGGCCGCCGGAGCTTTCGCTGGTATTGGAAATAGTGATCGTGACTGTGGCGGGATCCGAGCAGGCATTGTGTGTGTCACATGCTTTATAAGTAAAAGTGTCTGTTCCCGTGTATCCTGAATCGGGAGTATAAGTAATGTCCGGTTCTGAACCACTCAACTGTCCATGGCTGGGGCCTTCGATTATCGGGTATGATTGGATATGATCACCTGGATCGGGATCGCTGGCGTCGAGATGAATGGTTACAGACGTGTTAAGCTTTGTCGTGACATTGACATCATTGGCGCTTGGCGGTTGATTTGGTGCTGGTGTGAAATCGATATGAAGTGTGAAGTTTCCATGATTGTTCCAAACATAGTTATATAATTCTATTTTATAAGATGCATCAGCATTAACAGAATAATTCATATCAATATTATTGTTAGATTCTTCGTCATCCGTTAATAAAGACGAACAGTCTGAATTGTATAATTTACTATCAGTATCGGTGTCGGCTCCCGTACTATATATATGAACAACTCCGTTAGAAGGCGCTGTGAATTGGTAGTAATAATATCGACCTGAGTTCCAACCTGATTGCCAATAATAAGCAAGATCAACAGTGAAACTTGAAGGGATAGCAACATTCTCAGCTGTGCTGCAATCATCTCCGGTTGCAGCATTTAACGAATTTGGAAGTAATGGCAAAAGTAGCAAAACTGATAATAAATAATAATTCATTTTTGCAGAATTTTTTTGTAAAAATAATCTATTCAAAAAAAAGGATAAATAGTTTAAAAATGATTTAAAGTTTTTCATCATAACGCCTTTCTTAATTCTATACTATCCTAAAATACGGATGTATTGATACACTCCCTCAAGCATATAACACAGATCAACTGGTATATACTCAAACTCCCCGGCACCCTTCTCTTCCGGAACAGTTCAACCTTTTTCCGTTCAGTCCCTCAAAAATAATATAACGTAAGGGAGATTAAAGAGATATGAAAGGTAAGTATCCCAATAAAAACTATACTTTCTGGAAATAAGAACATATTTGAAAAATAAGATGTTGATTTAAAGATCGCTAATATTTTTGTTGAGAGGTACCTTGTTGGTATTCTTGCGCTGTCGTCCAACATAGGAGTAGAAGCCTTTACCAAAAATTGGATAAAATTTATTCTAGTGTCCAAAGCAGGAGAACGAGAGATGAGACTGATTGTAAAATATTCATTGTTGGCTATTTTGACAGTGACCTTGGGAGGTTGCTTCGGCATAGGAGAAAAGAAGCAGGAGTACAACAAATCGGCTCAGGCGTGGTACGATGCGATCCAGAGCTCCATTTCCCACGATGAGCTGGAGAAGGCGGACAAGCAGTATCTCTCTCTGCGGAGTGAGCATATCGACTCGGCTCTGCTGCCGACGGCGATGCTGGCGCTGGCACAGGCGCATATGGCCGATGAAGAGTATCTGCTGGCCAATTACTATCTGGATGAGTTTCTCAAGAAATATGCCCGCGGGGCCTGGGCGGAATATGCCCGTTTCCTCAAGCTCAAGGCTTCCTTCCTTGGGATCCACGATATCAACAAGGACCAGAAGCTTGTCGCCGATACCTTGGCACAATGCCAGAGCTTCTACGCTTCACACCGTGGAAGCCGCTATGCGCCGCTGGTGCAGACGATGATCGTCCGTCTGGAAATGGCCCAGTATCTGCTTAATGCGGATATCGCCCATCTCTATGACCGCATCGGCAAAGCCGAAGCCGCCAAGATCTACCGCGAGAAGAACACCCACTACGTTTTCAAGCCCGAGCAGATCGAAGATCCTGAGAGCGGTTTCCTCTCTTCGCTCAATCCCTTCGATTGATCCCCGGGCCCGCGTGCCCATCTTGACATATTCTTCCATTTCCTGTATATTCTTAAAGAAAATTTAAGACTTTATAAACAGTGACTAAAAAGGATTGAGCAATGCAACTTAGTGATTATGATAAATTTCCAACCGTCCTTCCAATCGTAGCCGAGGATGAACTTTTCTTCTACCCCTTTATGATCAGTCCGATCTTCCTCAGCTCTCAGCCTGATATCGATGCGGCGACCATGGCGATGGAGAACAACTCTCTGCTCTTTGTCGCCACGACCAAACCCGGACACGAGGGGGAACGGACCCACGAAGCAATTTATCCCGTGGGCGTGGTCGGCAGCATTATGCGCAAAGTCCATATGCCCGACGGCCGAGTCAAGATCCTCTTCCAGGGTCTGGCCCGGGGCCGGGTGCTGGAGCCGGTGGAGGGCGAACCCCTCCAGGCGAAGATCGGCATTATCGAGAACGACAGTTACAACCAACTCAAAGTCGATGCGATGCTGGGAATCCTTCGGGAGAAGATCCGGCAGCTCAGCCAGCTCAACAGCACCATCCCCGCCGATCTGGTCAAAACCATCGAAGAGAATGACGAGCCCCACCGCATCGCAGACCTTGTCTCTTCGATGCTCTCGCTGCGCAAAGAGAAGGCGTACGAGCTCTATACGATGGAGAACATCGAGGAGCGGCTCTTAGGGCTCATCGATATCATCACCGGACAGATCGAAGCCCTGAAGGTCCAGCGGGAGATCAGCTCCAAGGTCCACAACAAAATCGAGCAGACCAATAAGGAGTACTTCCTCAAGGAGCAGCTCAAAGAGATCCAGAAAGAGCTGGGGGTTGATACCCAGCGCGAAGAAGAGATCGCTGCCTTCCGCGAGAAGCTCGAAGAGATCAAACCCTATCTCGAAGAGGACGCCTACAAGGAGATCAAAAAGCAGCTCGACCGCCTGGCACGGATGCATCCCGACAGTGCCGATGCGGTGGTGCTGCAGAACTATTTGGAGTGGGTCTTCGAAATGCCCTTCGGAAAATTCTCCAAAGGGCAGTTGGATGTGAAAAAGGTGGCTGAAGAGCTAGACAAGGACCACTATTCCCTCGAAAAACCCAAAGAACGGATCGTGGAGTACTTTTCCGTCAGAGAGTTGGCAGAGCTCAGAGGCAAGAAGGAGACTGAGAGCAAAGGAGTCATCCTCTGTTTCGCCGGACCTCCAGGCGTGGGAAAAACCTCTCTGGCCAACTCCATTGCCAAAGCCCTGGACCGTCCATTGGTGCGAATCGCCCTGGGGGGTCTGGAGGATGTGAATGAGCTGAGAGGACACCGCCGTACCTATGTTGGAGCGATGCCCGGCCGGATCGTCCAAGGGCTTATCGAAGCTAAGACGATGGATCCCGTAATGGTCCTCGACGAGATCGACAAGGTGGGGCGCACCCATCGTGGAGATCCGACTTCGGCCTTGCTAGAGATTCTGGATCCTGAGCAGAATACCCACTATCGGGATTACTATCTCAACTTTTCCATCGATCTGAGCAAAGTAGTTTTCATCGCTACCGCCAACGAGCTGGGCTATATCCCCGCTCCACTGCGGGATAGGATGGAGATCATCATTATCAACAGTTACACGCCCGAAGAGAAATTCGAGATTGCCAGACGTTATCTGATCCCTCAGGAGCTCAAGAAGCACGCCCTGCGTCCCGATGAATTCAGCATCTCCAAAAAGGCACTGCGCCTGCTCATCGACGAATACACCCGGGAACCCGGGGTGCGGAATTTGCGGAGAAAGATCGCGACCCTGATGCGCAAAGCGGCGCGGATGATCCTGGAGGATCCCAAGATCCAGCATATACGGATCAATGCAAAGAATCTCCCGAAATTCGCAGGCAAGAAGGTCTTCGAATTCTCCGTCATCGATGAAGAGCCTCAAATCGGTGTGGTCAACGGCCTCGCCTGGACGGCAGTAGGAGGTGATGTTCTGACCGTCGAAGCGATCAAGATCAAAGGCAAGGGGTTGATGCAGCTGACGGGAAGTCTGGGGGATGTGATGAAAGAGTCTGCCCGGATCGCCCACAGTGTGGTCAAGATCCTCATCGATGAAGGGAAAGTGAAGATCCCTCGATCCGTCATTCCCCGTACTGCCAAGGAGCAGGAGGAGGGTAAATATCCCGATGCCAGCGAAGTCTACAAACGTTACGACTTGCACCTCCATGTCCCCGAGGGAGCTACGCCCAAAGATGGCCCCAGCGCGGGGATCACGATGGCAACGGCAATTGCCTCGATCTACAGTGAGCGTAAGGTCGACAACAAGGTTGCGATGACCGGAGAGCTGACTTTAACAGGCAAAGTCCTTCCCATCGGAGGCCTCAAAGAAAAACTGATCGCCGCGTACAAGGCGGGAGTGAAAAAAGCGCTGATTCCCGAAAAGAATTATGAGCGGGATCTGGAAGATCTTCCCAAAGAGGTGCTCGAACATGTGAAGATCATTCCGGTAACGATTATAGAAGAGGTGTTGGAAGAGGCGCTCCTCTAAAAAGGAGAAGAATCAAGAATCGAGATTCTGGGTCCAATAGCGGATCCGGTTGATCAGGTCGTTTTCATTGATCGGCTTGATGATGAAGTCCTCTGCACCTAGATCGAAGACGGCGCTTTTCTGCGTATCGTCCGTAGAGAGGACGATGACAGGGATGCGACTATTTTCCGGATCAGATCGGAAAATTTTCAAAAACTCTTTTCCGTCAAGTACAGGCATAAGAATATCCAAGAGGATCAGATCCACATCAGGATTCTCCCGGACGACCTGTAAAGCTTCGGAACCGTTCTCCGCCTCGAGGATTTGGGAAACCAGATCCGGATGGCGATGGAGCAGAGCCTGAATCAGCTTGCGGTTGATGAAATCGTCATCGACGACCAAGACTTTCAAGGCCATTATTTTTCCCCTCTCTCTTCAAGGAATTTTTTGAAATTCTCTCGAGTCATTTTTTCGGTATAGATTATGCTGTTCAAACCCAAGATGCGTTCGGGGTGTTCCGCTTGGCTGGTTAAGACGACCAGAACACCGCTCTCTTTCAGTTTATTGACCAGGGCATCATCGAGCATCTTCTCATCGAGGAAAACCATGGAAACAGGTTGGGAAGAGAGGATCGCCAATGCCTCTGCCGGCGTTTCGGCTATACGGTAGGGATAGCCGAGAGCCTCGAGCAGTTTCGACAAAAGTTTACGGCTGAAAGGCAGGTTCTTTGCGATGAGGATCTCTTTCGTTTCCATCCCTTTGCCTTCCTGTGCAGTAGCGGCTACCTCTTTGGGGGCTGAAGAAGAGGAGTCCGTGCCGCTTTGTTCCTGTGGCTGCAACGATTCAAGGATCTGGGCAGCGTGTTCCTGGGGAGTCGTGACCAGGGTTGCTTTATCCTTGAGAAATTTGTTGAGAATATAAATCAGCTCCGACATTTCGATCGGTTTGGAAATGTACTCATCCATTCCTTCAGCAAGGAAACGTTCGCGATCCCCTTTGAGAGCATTGGCGGTCAGGGCGACGATGGGCACGTGGGGGAGTTCTTCATCCTCTTCATATTCGAGGATTTCGTGTGTCGCTTCGATTCCATTCATAACGGGCATCTGGATATCCATGAAGATCAAGTCGTAGTCGTTTCCACGACGTAGCTCGAAAGCCTCCAGGCCATTGTTGGCGATATCGACATCGAGGCCCAAGCCTTCGAGAATATTTTTTACCAATTTTTGATTGATGATATTGTCTTCCACGACGAGGACTTTGCCGTGGTAGCGTGTCTGGACTGTCGTTGTAGTGCTTTTGAGCTCCTTTTCCCCCATTTCATAGCGGGAGATGCTTTTGAGCATATCAAGGATTTTGGTGTAAGTGGCCGGTTTGAAAAGGATATTCTCGTTAGTAAATTTATAATCCTTCAACTCTTCCCGGGAAGTGACCCGTGCCAAAAGATAGAGATCTTCTTCCGGCAAGCGGTCGAGGACTTCCCTCAAGCTTTGGGGAATTCGGTCGAAATCCATAAGCAGCGCAGGACAATTTCCCTCGGAAACGAAGGTATGCAGTTCCTGGGCAGAACGGAAAGGTTGCAGTTCCATACCGAAATAATCTGCATAGCGCTGGAGATATTGGTTGAATCTATTTACCTCATCCCCCTGGTAGATACAGAGGATGACGTCGGTGAAAGCATTGCGATAATCTGTCTCTTCATCTCTGATCTCTTCCAGGGGAAGGGTGAAGGAGAAAGTACTGCCTTTACCCTCTTCGCTTTCGACAAGCAGTTTGCCTCCCATCAGCTCCACATACTCTTTGGTGATGGTCAGTCCAAGACCTGTTCCCCCATATTTACGGGTAATGGAACTGTCGGCCTGGGTAAAGGGTTCAAAAATCTTTTTGATCTGCTCTTGGGACATGCCGATGCCGGTATCGATGACCCTGAATTCGATCAGGGATCGATCCCCCTGGGTTGCCTCAAGCTTCTCGATCTCTACGCTTATTTCTCCTCCGGCTTCGGTGAATTTGACGGCATTGTTGAGGAGATTGGTCAGGATCTCTTTGATCTTGGTGGGATCTCCTTTGAGGCGCGAACTAATGGAAGGGTCGATGAAATAATAGAGTTCAATGTCGTTTTCAGCGGCAACCACACCGAAATTATCGATGGTATTATCAAGCTCATGATGGGTTTCGAAAGTGATATGCTCCACTTCAACCTTGTTACTCTCGATTTTGGAGAGATCGAGAATATTGTTGATGATATTGAGCAAATTATGGGAACTTTTCTCAATAATATTGGCAAATTCCTGCTGTTCGTCATTGAGCGGCGTACTTTTCAAAAGTTCGGTGAAGCCGATAATTCCATTCATTGGTGTCCGGATTTCATGGGACATATTGGCGAGGAAAAGTGATTTGGCTTGATTCTCCTCCTGGGCAGTCCGACGATCCTCTCTGGCTTGTCGGACGATCTCTTGGAGGAGTTCGAAGGCTTTTCGATATCCCCCCGGTGCCTCCAGATCGACTTTGCTGAGATCACCGACTATTTCCGAGTAATGCTCATCTTCGTCTCCGAAATCTTCCACGAGATATTTCAGGGCCTTTTTAAACGTCGTATTGTAGGATCTGATGGTCAGAGCGGTATGTCGCGTCAAGTAGAGGATCAAGAGGGCCAGAAGAACTAGGACCCCCAGAACCGTTCCCAAAATCGTTGGAGAATGGAGATAGCGGGTAATTTGTGCCGGATCGAGCTGACTCAGCCAATAGAATCCTCCGGCAATTAGGAGAAGTGCACCTGCGGCCAAAGTTCCGATGAGCGTGAGTTTGTTGGTGATTTTCATGGTCTCGATGCTCCTTTATTCGTTGAGCTGTTTGAGAAAGTTGTCCAGGCTCATCAATTGACCTGCAAATTTTCTGATCCGTTCCGGAGCCCGTTCAATGTCGTTGTCGAACTGGAGCTCATAAAGATTCTCAACCATCGCTTCGACACGGAGGTTGCTTGCCGCCCCTTTGAGCATATGGGCGGTTTTTTGCAATTTGTCCAAATCTTTCTCTTTATAGGCTTCGATCAGGACGGGGAGATAGTCGTGCCCCTGTTGGGCAAAGTCGGTGACGAATTCCTGTACGAGATCTTCAGGAAGGTTCAACTCTTCCGCTGCGACGTGAAGGCTGAAGGAAATGGGAATGGGCTCCACCCCTTCGAGAAAGGCTTCTACGGAGACTTGGGGTTTCGGCGCTTCGGGGACTTTCTCCTCCGGTTTTTCGACCTCTTCTATAGGGGCCTGGGGTGTCGGAGATTCCTGTGCCGCAATCTCTGTTTGTGATTCTGATACGGTTTCAGGAGTTTCGGGTGTTACAGGGTGACTCGCCGCAAGAGAATCAAGTAGATTTTCCAGGGAATCGACAATGGCGGTGCGATCCTCGGGCTCTGCTTGCTCCAGGAGCGAAAGCATCCGATCCAGGGGGGAAAGTTGGAGCAGGAGCAGGGCATCCTTCAAAATCGAGACGGCTTCATGTCGCTGCTGGGAATCATCATTCAGTAATTGTTCACGCATCTGCTTCAGGTCCAGGGTCAGATCTCGAAGCAGACCGAGATACTCCTCACTCCCCAGATTCAATTGGGCGGCATTAGCTTTGAGGTCGGGATGGAACTCTTTGGTGATCTTTTCCCATTCAGCCTCTTCGGGGACAGGCGGCTTGTTCCCTTCGCCCTCTTCGATAAGCGGGGTTACCTCTTGGGGGGCTGCTTTTTCAAGTTCGAGAGGGAAGCTCTCTTCTTCAATGAGTTCCAATAGAGGCTCTTCTTCCTGCTCCACTTCCAAAGGTTCCTCTTTTAAAAGCGGAGCTTGAGTCTCTTCTTCGGTGGGGAGTTCCTCTTCCAACTGTAGTTCGATTAGAGGCTCTTCTTCTGCCGTTGCCGGTTCCTCATTCAAAAGCGTGGCAGGCTCCTGAATTTCGGGTTGGAGGACTTCCTCTTCGGTCGGAGTTTCTTCCTGCAGCGGTAAAAGTTCTTCGATTTCTGGTTCGGTACTCGTTTTCGTATTTTCCGAAGTTTTGGAAGAAGGGCTTTCTCCTTCTTCGGTAAGGAGTTCAAGCAAGGCTTCCAACTCTTCGTCCACCTCCTCGCCTGCTTCTTCGATAGGACTAGGTGTTTCAGTACTTGCAGCTTCTATTGCAGGTTCGGCTTCGAGGCTTTTTCGGATCTCTGTCCTGAAAAGCCGCCAAATCCCCAGTGCCGAATCCAAATTCTCTTCTTCATAGGATAGAGTGCGCCCGTCTTCGAGGATAAGAGACGGCTGCTCACTGCTTAGACGGACACTGCCGTTGGCAAAAGCCCGGGCGGCTTCATAAAAGTCTGTGTACCCCCACTCTTTCAACTCTCCCTGATTCGCAGCGATGAGGTGGTTGTTCTGATCGATGATAAACATTGCTTAATTCCTCGCTTCCATAGTTGGTCGTTTGAATGTCAATTCTTTCGCTTTAAACTTTTCAGGGGTCAGGCGGATATCCTTCGCATTTTTGAAATTTGAGGAATGAGTAAGATATTCACTGGGATAGATATATCGATTTTCCTCACCGGAATATGCTACATTTCCTCCCACACTTTCCCCTTTTCGGTATGTTCTGCAGCCGTTACGAAATTTTTTGGAACTTCTTGGCAAAAGAAGTTTATCACAAGGTTTTCCGAACAATTCTTTTTTGCCGTATCTATTTTCAAGCACAAAACTTTGGCTGATCTCGGGGATCATTCCTGCTTTATACATCTTGTGATGAATCATCTTCTGAGTGAAAAGAGAAGGCAATTTATTACGACAATCATTGTAATGTACCCACACCACTTCATCCTTTCAAGTAAAGCCTCCAATATGCATATTGTATAATATAAACTTTAAACCTAAGTTCTAATGGGGTTCTGTTACTTTTAAGAGAGTGACTCGATCAATCTCTTTGCCATTGTTGGACCGACCACCTTTTGCAATGTATTGAAATCGGCCTTCTCGATTGCCTTGAAAGTTCCAAAGCAATCCAAGAGTTTTTTGAGGGTGGCGGGGCCGATCCCTTTTGTTTGAAGGAGGGCGACTTGGCGATCCTCACGGCGTTTTTTGTTGCGATGGTAAGTGATGGCGTAACGGTGGGCTTCATCTCGGAGGCGTTGGAGCCACTGGAGGCGTGGGTCTTTGGGATCGAGATGCAGAGTCCCCGCGGGGCCGTGGAGGAGATCCCGGGCCGCTCCCTTGGCCCGGTGGGCCTTGGCGTCGAGCTTCTCTTTGGCGATGGCCAGTACCGGCAGGTTGACTCCGGCTTGCCGGAGCAGATCCTCCGCCAGTCGCCGCAGGGTTTCCCCTCCGTCCAGGAGCCAGAGATCCGGCGGCGGTTCTTTATCGAAATCCCCGATACGCCGCTGGAGCATCTCCATCATCTGATGGTACTCATCCCTGGCTTCCAGGCGGTAGCGGCGGTAAGAGTTCTTTGCCCATTTTCCTTCATCCCAGGCGACCATCGCGCCCACGGGGGCTTCCCCCATCAGATGGGAATTGTCGAAGACTTCCACCCTCCAGGGGGTGCGTTCCAGACCGAAGAGCTCGGCGATGCGGTTTTCGATGGGTGTAACAGTGGGGGAAGTTTCCCGTCGGAGCAGCTCTGCGGCATTGGTGAGGGCGAGGCGGGTCAGCTGGGCTTTGGGGCCCCGCTGCGGGTGAAGAATGCGGATCTTCCGCCCCAGGCGTCGGCTGAGGACCTTTTCCAGCTCTTCGCGCTGTTCCAACGCCAGCGGAAGGAGGATCGTCGCGGCGGTCAGCGGAGCCTCTTCGCGGTAGAAATCGAGCAGGGCCTGGGCGTAAGCCTCTTCGGGCTCGTAGGCTTCGGTATGGCGGAAAAAGCTGTGGCTCGATGCGGTGATGCGTCCCCGGCGCATAAAGAGCCGGACGACCACTCCGCGGTCTTTGCCGGGATCGATGGCGAAAATGTCGTAATCCTCTTCCCGGGCAAGATCGATTTCGGAGCGGATCTCCAGGCCGCGGATCGCTTCGATCTGATCCCGCACCTTGGCCGCCTCTTCGAAGCGCTCCTGCTCCGCCAGTTGCATCATCCGCTCTTCCAGGCGCTTGAGGATCAGGGGGAGATTGTGGATCGCCTCTTTGGCCGCTTCGACCCCTTGACGGTAGGCATCGGGGGTGATTTTGCCTTCGCAGGGGGCGGGACAGCGGCCGATCTGGTGAAAGAGGCACGCCTTTTTACCCCGGAGGCATCCCGCCTTCTGTACCAGGGGGAAGAGGGCATAGAGGGCGTCGAGCAGCGCCCGCCCGCCGCTGGGGAAGGGGCCGTAGTAGCGGATCTTCTTCCCACGGACCACCTTGCGGGTCAGCTCGAAGCGGGGGAAGTCCTGGGATTCGTCCAGGTAAATGTAGGGGTAGGTCTTGTCGTCGCGAAGCAGAATGTTGTATTTGGGCTTGAGCTGCTTGATGAGGGAGTTTTCCAGGATCAGGGCATCGGCTTCGCTCTCGACCACCAGGTAATCCAGAGAAGCCGCTTCGTGAAGCATTTTGAGGATTCGGGGGCTCTGATCGGGATTGGGACGCAGCGTGGGGGTGAAGCGCCAGTAGCTCCGTACCCGGTTTCTCAAGTTTTTCGCTTTGCCTACATAGAGCAGCCGTCCCTGGGCATCGAAATATTGATAGACTCCCGGGTTTTTGGGGAGGGAAGAGAGGGTCTGTTCCAGGCTCACCCCGCCTCTCCCCGGTTGCGGAGGATATCGTGACGGATTTTGAGGAAACACTCCCGAAGGGGCTCGTCGGTCTCGGGGATACGGAATGTTCCCGTCGCCAATTCCGAATAATGGGGAACGGTTTCTTCGTCTTCTTTGGAGGAGTTTGAACCCGTATGGAATTTGGAGGGGAAAATGACGATCCGATCCGCCTCCATGAACCGGCATTCCGGGCACGTATCGATGAGGGTGCTTAATAGGCTTTTCAACACATCTTGATTATAATTTAGCTCCATTTTGTAGCCGGGATGGGAGAGGGCGACCATGAGCTGGCGGTTTTTGACCGTCACGAAGGCGATGGCCTGCTGGAAGCGCGGGGGCAGAAGCTCCAGGAAACGACGAGTGCAGCGATGCTGCTCCAGAGGACGAAACGCATGAGTATCACAAAGAGAGGCAAGCAGATGACGGGCGGTTTTCATGCCGGAATTATAGCATTGTTGCTGATGGGGATGGCGCTGGCCGGCTGCGGATACAAGACCGCTCCGGTCTACGTCTCCTCCCCGGATCAGAACCGAACGGTGCCGAATCCGTGAAACGCTACGACGTCATTATCATCGGCGCCGGGATCGCCGGGCTCTATGCGGCGATGAACCTGCCCGAGAGCATGAAGGTGCTCGTGGTCTGCAAAGATATTCCCTGGGAGTGCAATACCTTTTACGCCCAGGGCGGGATCGTTACGGCGCTGAACGAGGCGGACATCCCCTCGCACATCGAGGATACCCTGGCTGCCGGTGCTTACCACAATATCAAAGAGGCGGTGGAGATCCTCTCCCGGGATTCTTTGGGATTGCGTGAGGATCTGGTGGAACGGGGGATGCCTTTCGATCGGGGGGAGGATGGACGGCTCCTCTATACCAAGGAGGCAGCCCATTCTACCAGCCGTATTCTCCATGCCGGCGGGGATGCCACGGGCCGCTATATGCACTACTTTATGATGACCCGCAACCCCCATCTGCTCCAGCGCAACACCCTGGTTTATGATCTGCTGATCGAGAACGGCCGTTGCTACGGGGTGCGGGCGATGGTCAATTACCAGCCCACGACCCTCTATGCCGACCATGTACTCATCGCCAGCGGTGGGGTCGGTTCCCTCTATGCCTACAACACCAATTCCCGAACCGTCAGCGCCGATATACACGGGATCTGCGTAGAGAAGGGAATCGCCCTGAAAGATATGGAGTTTATGCAATTCCACCCGACGGTCTTCGTCAAAACCCCCTTCGCCCGGAAACTGCTGCTGACTGAAGCGCTGCGGGGAGAAGGGGCCTATATCGTCGACGAAGACGGCAAACGGTTTCTTTTTGACTACGATCCTCGGGGTGAGCTGGCCAGCCGGGATATCGTCTCCAGGGCGATCTTCGATTACAAACGCAAAACCGGCAAAGAGGTTTACCTCGACTTTTCGATGTTCGACGAGGAGTGGTTCCACCGGCGTTTCCCCAACATTACCAAGACCTTCGAAGCTTTGGGCTATCACCTCCCCAAAGATCGGGTCCCCATTTCCCCGGCCTTCCATTATGCCAACGGAGGGATCGAATGTGATACCTGGGGGCGGATCCCCGGAATGCAGGGCCTCTATGTAGCCGGTGAAGCGGCACGGACCGGGGTACACGGAGCCAACCGCCTGGCGTCGAACTCTCTGCTGGAGGCGGCGGTTTTCGCCCGGCGGGCGGTCGAAGCGATCCTGGGGACTCCCGTCCACGACGGTCCCATTCCCCGTTTCGAAAAGGATTACGATACCCAATTGCACAAGGAGCACGACAAATCCTACAAACATCAACTGCGACAGATTATGTGGAAAGATGCGGGGATCATTCGCACCGAAGCAGGGCTGCATGAAGCCAAGAACTTTATCTACGACACCAAAAACAAAGAGATCGGCCGCTTGCTCGAACTACGTCTCAACACCGCCGCCGCCATCGTCGAAGCTGCCCTGGCCCGCAAGGAATCCCTGGGCAGCCACTACATCGAAAAAGAGGAATCCTGATGCACGGAATGGACCTGACCACTACATGGGTGGGCTGGCTGGACCTGGTGGTCTTCATTGTCGCCTATCTCCTGGTTGCCACCGAAGAGAAATATGAAATAAACAAGGCCAAACCGGCCCTCTTCGCCGGAACCTTTATGTTTATGATGATCGGGGTCTACTACGCCCTCAATCATCTCGACCCGGCGCCGCTGCATGAGGAGATGACCAAGCTCATCGAAGAGATCGCCGAGATCTACTTCTTCCTCTTCGTGGCGATGACCTACATCGAGACCCTCATTGAGCGGGGGGTTTTCGACGCACTCAAGTTTAAGCTGGTTTCCAAGGGCTACAGTTATAAAAAACTCTTCTGGCTGACGGGGTTGCTGGCCTTTTTCATTTCCCCGGTCGCCGACAACCTGACGACGGCTCTGATTCTTTCGACGGTGCTCTTTACTATCGACAAGACTAACCGCCCCTTTCTCGTCGCCGGGGCGATCAATATCGTCGTCGCCGCCAATGCCGGGGGAGCCTGGAGCCCCTTTGGTGACATTACGACGCTGATGGCCTGGACCGCCGGCAAGGGGGAGTTCGTCGATTTCCTCTACCTCTTCGTCCCCTCCATCGCCGGTTGGCTTTTGACCGCCTGGTTGCTGAGCTTCTACGTCCCCAAAGGGGAACCCCACTTCGATGCAAAGACAGAGTTCAAACCGGTCATCAAGGATGGCGGTATGGCTGTGGTCTGGCTGGGGGCTTTTACAATCTTCATCGCCGTGGTGGGACACCAGTTTTTCCATTTCCCGGCGATGTGGGGGATGATGTTCGGGCTTTCGCTGCTCAAGCTCTACTCCTACTCTTTGGCCAAGCGCAAACACCGCACCGGTTTCGATGTCTTCGTCAATATGAAAAAAGTGGAGAACGATACGCTGCTCTTCTTCTTCGGGATCCTTTCTGCTGTCGGGGCGCTGCATTACCTAGGCTATCTGCACTATATCCATCATCTCTATGACCTTCTGGGCGCTACGACGGCCAACGTCGGTGTAGGATTCATCTCGGCGATCATCGACAATGTCCCGGTGATGAGTGCTATTTTGAAATCGTCGCCGGCGATGGGGACCGACCAGTGGATGCTGGTGACGATGACCGCCGGTATCGGCGGCTCCCTTATCTCCTTCGGTTCCGCAGCGGGAGTGGGGGTGATGGGGCGGCTGCGGGGGATCTATACCTTCGGCAGCCATATCCGCCTGGCCTGGACTGTGCTGGCGGGATACATTCTCTCGATCGCGCTCTGGTATGTGCAGTTCGAGATCCTCGGACTCTATTGATGAGAGTAACTAGTAATGGGGAGGATTGGTGCCCTGTTGAGTTGTCGATATAATTTGCTCTGTGAATACCGGAGAGCCGGTGGAATTTTACAAAAAGGAGAATTTCTAGTTACTAGTTACTAGTCTCTTTCTAGTTATTCAAAAGGATAAATGTGAGAAAAGAAGTACCGATCGTCGTTTTGGATTTTGGTTCGCAATATACGCAGTTGATCGCCCGTAAGCTTCGGGAGAGCGGTGTCTATACTGAAGTGGTCCCCTACCGGGAAGACCTGGAGGCGATCAAAGCCCGCAAACCCAAGGGAATCATTCTCTCCGGGGGGCCCGCGTCGGTCTATGCCGAAGATGCCTACCATCCCGATGAGGGGATTTGGGATCTGGGGCTGCCGATTTTGGGGATCTGCTACGGGATGCAGCTCATCGCCCAACACTTCGGCGGAGAAGTGGTCCCGGCGGACCACCACGAATACGGCAAGGCGCGGCTGCATATCACCAAGCCCGATTCCCCGATCTTCAAAGATGTGCCCGACAACAGCATCGTCTGGATGAGCCACGGCGACCGGGTGGAGAAGCTCCCCGAGGGCTTCGAGACCATCGCCGTCAGTGACAATTCCCCCCATGCGGCGATCGCCGACGAGAACCGTCAAATCTACGCCTTTCAGTTTCACCCCGAAGTACACCACTCCGTCGAAGGGGTGAAGATGCTCAAAAACTTCGCCAAATATATCTGCGGAGCTGAAAGCACCTGGAATATGGGCTCCTTCGCCAAAGAGAAGATCGAAGAGATCCGCAAGCAGGTGGGGGATAAAAAGGTACTCTGCGGCGTCAGCGGCGGGGTGGACAGCTCCGTCGTCGCCGCACTGCTCCACGAAGCGATCGGCGATCAGCTCATTGCGGTCTTCGTCGATACCGGCTTGCTGCGCAAGAATGAGGCGCAGCAGGTCCAGGATATGTTCAAGCAGTTGGGGATCGACCTGATTACCGTAGACGCTTCCGAGAAATTCCTCTCCCGCCTCAAAGGAGTGACCGATCCCGAGCGCAAGCGTAAGATTATCGGTGAAACTTTTATCGAAGTCTTCGACGAAGAGGCGAAAAAGCACGCCGACGAAGTGAGCTTCCTGGCCCAGGGGACCCTCTACACGGACGTCATCGAATCGGTCAGCGTCAAAGGCCCCTCCAAAACCATCAAATCCCACCACAACGTCGGCGGTCTGCCCGAGTGGATGACCTTCGAGCTGGTCGAACCCCTGCGGGAGATTTTCAAGGACGAAGTGCGCAAACTGGGCCTGGAGCTCGGCCTGCCCAAACATATGATCGGCCGCCATCCCTTCCCCGGGCCCGGTCTGGCGATCCGCGTGATGGGCGAAGTCAACGAAGAGGCACTGCGCCTGCTCCGTGACAGCGACGAGATCATGCAGGAGGAGCTCCGCGCCAGCGGTTATTACGATAAGGTTTGGCAAGCCTTTACCGTGCTGCTCAACGTCAGCAGTGTCGGCGTGATGGGGGACAACCGCACCTACGACAACACCGTTTGCGTGCGGATGGTGGAATCGGTCGACGGGATGACCGCCACTTTCGCCTATGTCCCCCACGACATTCTGGAGAACATCAGCCGCCGGATCATTAACGAGATCGACGGGATCAACCGGGTGGTGTATGATATCTCCTCCAAACCCCCCGCAACCATCGAATGGGAATAGCCTGCCTCTTTTGGGCATCTTCGAGCGGAAGCCTCCCTCTACGCTCAGTCACTTACTTCGTGTAAGCTCCTTCGCTCCGAGGGAGCCCTCCACTCAAATCTGCTCCAAAATAGTTTGGCTATTATTGAATGAGGAATGAGGAGTGAGGAATGAAGAATTGAGGTTTGCGTTGCTTTGCAACGCTTTTTTTGAAATTGTCGCTAAAGGCGACACCGCTCCTTAATAATCAATACCCATATAATAAAACTAATACTCTTGCGACGTGAGGGCCGGAGGTCCGTGCTTGCGACTTGCGACTCAAAAAAGGAAAGCCTATGCATAATAAACCCAAATTCCACATCATCAAAAACATCGGCTATGCCCTGGCGGGGATGCGCTATACCGTCACTCAGGAGAAGTCCTTTCGCACCCAGCTGGCGGTCATTGCGCTCATTGCCGTCGGGCTCTTCTTCGCTCCCATCTCAACGCTCTCCAAATGGATCCTCTTCGCTTCGACCTGGCTGGTGCTGATCGCTGAAGCTTTCAACAGCGCCATCGAGCGGGTGGTGGACCTGGTGACTCAGGAGCATCACCCTCTGGCGGGGCAGGCGAAAGATATCGGAGCGTTTGGGGTCTTTTTGGCCTTCTGTCTGACGGCGATGATCTGGGGGATCGTGCTATATGGGGAGCTGGTGAAGAGTTAGGAGTTAGGAGTGAGGAGTTTCGGTAAGCGTTGCCTTGCAACGCCTTTTATCTGAAATTGTTGCCAGAGGCGACACCGTTCTCCGATAACCACATAATTATTTCTTGCGACGTGAGGGCCATAGGCCCGTGCTTGCGACTTGCGATCCCTGATAGAACAAAACTGCTATAATCTTTTCCAATGAATCCTCATAATCAAAGGACCGACGATGCGAGAGAACACCCTGGCGATTCATGCCGGATACGACGGTAACGAGTTCGGAACGATGGCGGTGCCGATCTATCAGACGACTGCCTATGAGTTCCGGGATGCCGAGCATGCGGCGAATCTTTTTGAACTCAAAGAGCTGGGCAATATCTATACCCGCCTGATGAATCCCACCACCGACGTTTTCGAAAAACGTTTCGCCGCACTCGAAGGGGGAGCGGCGGCGGTGGCGACCGCCAGCGGGATGAGTGCCATCTTCTATGCCATCGCCAATGTCGCCGAAGCGGGGGACAACATCATCGTCGCCAAGCAGGTCTACGGCGGGACGACGACTCTGACGGGACACACGATCCGCCGTTTCGGGATCGAGGCACGCTATTTTGACGTGTACGAACCCGAAGAGCTCGAAGCGATGATCGACGAGCGGACCAAACTGATCCATTTCGAGAGCATCACCAATCCCAGTGTGGATGTAGCGGATATCGCGGAGATCGTCCGGATCGCCGATCGCCACGGTGTGCTTACCTGTACCGACAATACGGTGGCCACGCCGGTGATCTGCAAACCCATCGAACACGGCGTGGATGTGGTGGTACACAGCGCCAGCAAATACACCACCGGCCAGGGATTGGCGATCGGAGGGATCGTCGTCGAACGGGAAGGGCTGGTGGAGAAGCTCAAGGGCAATCAACGCTACTACCATTTCAACGAGCCCGATCCCAGCTATCACGGACTGGTCTATACCGATCTGCCCCTGCCTCCTTTTACCCTTCGCACACGCCTGGCGCTTCTGCGCGACCTGGGGGCGGCACCCAGCCCTTTCAATTCCTGGCTCTATATCCAGGGCCTGGAGACCCTGCCTTTGAGAATGCGACAACATTCGGATTCGGCTCTCGCTATCGCCGAATTTCTCGAAGCCCATCCCAAGGTCAAAAAGGTCAACTATCCCGGCCTCAAAAGCGACCCCAATTACCCATTGGTTCAAAAATATTTCAAAAAAGGAATGGCCAGCGGGCTGCTGAGCTTTGAAGTGGAGAGCCGGGAAGAGGCGCAGCGGATTGCCGACAGCACGAAGCTCTTCAAGCTCGTGGTCAATATCGGCGACAGCAAATCGCTCATCACCCATCCCGCCAGCACGACCCATCAGCAGCTGAGCAAAGAAGAGCTTGAAGCCGCCGGAGTCCCCGAAGGGTTGATCCGTCTCAGTGTCGGTCTGGAAGATACGGAGGATCTGATCGAGGATCTGCGGCAGGCGCTTCAGAACTAGGAACGAGGAATGAGGAATGAGGAATTATGGTTGGCGTTGCGTGGCAACGCTTTTTTTGAATTGTCGCCTAAAAGCGACATCACTCCCAATAACCAATAGACAAATACACCAATACACAATAATCTTTTTACGATAAAATAGCGCCAAACTATCCGACAGGCTGCCGATGAAGATCGAGACCCATACTACCCATTTCACTTCACCGCTTTATCTGGAGAGCGGGCGAATCCTGGAACCTTATGAAATTCGCTACGAAACTTATGGGGAACTCAACGAAGCCAAAGACAATGTGATCCTTGTCTGCCACGCCCTCAGCGGCTCCCATCACGCGGCGGGGCTTTATGAGGGGGAGCGCAAACCGGGCTGGTGGGATGCGCTGATCGGCCCCGGCAAGGGGATCGATACCGACCGCTACTTCGTCGTCTGCACCAATGTCATCGGTTCCTGTTTCGGTTCTACGGGCCCGATGAGTCCCCAATACCCTTCCGAGGAACCCTACCGCCTCAAATTTCCGGTTGTGACGATCAAAGATATGATCCGAGCCCAGCGCCAGCTTCTGAGCCATCTGGGGATCCACCATGTCAAAGCGATCGTCGGAGGCTCGATGGGTGGGATGCAGGCGTTGCAATTCGCTGTGGATTATCCCGGCTTTGCCGACCATATCATTCCGTTGGCTACGACCTACGCCACTCGCCCCTGGGTCATCGCCTTCAACAAGGTCGCGGTAGAGGCGATCCGCAGAGATCCCCGCTTCGACAACGGCAACTACGCCCCCGACGCTTTCAAAGAACACGGCTGCGACGGGCTGGCCGTGGGACGCATCGCCGGGCACATCTCCTATCTCAGTCCCCAGTCGATGGATCGGAAATTCGGGCGCAACTATGTCGCTACCGACGGCCTCTTCGAACTTTTCGGCCGTTATGAAGTGGAGCGCTATATGGAGTACAACACCGCCAACTTCTCCCGGATCTTCGATCCGCTCAGCTATCTCTACATCGTCAAGGCGATCAACACCTTCAACCTCTCCCGGGGTTACGATTCCCTCCACGATGCTGTGAGCCGGATCCGTGCCCAGGTGCACCTGATCAGCTTCGCGGGGGATTACCTCTTCTTTCCGGAGGAGATGGAACACCTCGCTAAAATGTTGCGACGTAACGGCCAGGCCCACAGTTATCACGAGATCGAGAGTGATTACGGGCACGACGCCTTTTTGGTGGAAGTGGATAAGTTCGATTTCATTATCCGGGAAATTCTGGAAGAGGAGTGTGGATGAAAGAGCTCGGCTTCGAAGAGCAGTTGGAACGCAGCCGGGAGATCCTGGAGCGATTGATGGATCCGGAGATCACCCTGGAAGAGAGTGTCAAACTCTACGAAGAGGGGATGGAGACGATCCACCGCGCCAGAAAGATGATCGAAGAGGCGAAACTCAAGGTGGAGCAGATCGAAGCGCAGCATAGCGACGGGGAGCCGGAAGAATGAAAGAGCTCACCGTCGCTGCGTTGCAACTCCCGACTCTGGGGATGAACGCGACCCGTCTGGAATTTTATCTCAGCAACGCCACGGAGCGGGGAGCCCGGATCATCCTGCTCGGAGAGTATGTGCTCAACCACTTTTTTCTCGAACTCCAATCGATGCCCCGGAATATGATCAAGGAGCAGAGCCGGACCCATCTCAAGCTGCTCAAACGCCTGGCGAAGGAGTATGATGTGACCTTCGTCGCTCCCCTGGTCCGGGTCAAGAAGAAGGAGTATTTCAAAACCGTCGTTCTGGTCGGCCCGGAGAAGACCCGCTACTACACCCAGCAGATCCTCCTCCCTTATCCCCACTGGAACGAAGAGGCCTTTTTCTCCAATCCCGTCGCGCCTCTGAAGGATCCTTTCATCTTCAAGGTCGACGGCTTCAAAGTCGCGGTGATGGCGGGATACGAACTCCATTTTGATCCCCTCTGGGAGGCGCTGGACCGTCACAAGGTCGATCTGGTGCTCCTGCCGACCGCTTCGACCTTCGGCTCGCATAACCGCTGGAGGGAGCTGATCAAATCGAGGGCCTTTTTGCACGGGGTCTATATCCTGCGGGCCAACCGTCTGGGGGAGTATGACGACGGAGAGAACAAGTGGCGTTTCTACGGAGACAGTATGCTGGTCAATCCCGACGGTGAAGTGGAGATGATGCTGGAGGACAAAGAGTCGATGCTGGTGGAGTCTGTGGAGAAGAAAGCTGTCAAAGAGCATCGCAAAGGGTGGCGTTTTCAGGAGGCTCTGCGGCGCCGGGGAGCTTTATGAGGTCGGAGGAGTATTTCCATCGGCAGATTCAGCTCTGGGGGGAGGAAGCCCAGGAGCGGCTCGCTGCCAAGCGGATCGTCATCATCGGATGCGGAGGGCTCGGCTCGACGCTCGCTCTGGCTCTGGGGTGCAGCGGCATCGGAGAGATTCACCTGGTGGATTTCGATGAGGTCTCTTTGCACAATATCCACCGGCAGATCGTTTTCACTCTGGAGGATCAGGGAGGAAACAAAGCGGAGGTGAGCGCCGAGCTGCTCCGAAAGAAAAATCCCTTCGTGAAGGTCCAGGCCCACCCCTGCGACTTCGATTCCTTCGCAAAGAGCAATACTCTTGCCTTCGATCTGATCCTCGACGCGACAGACAACCTCCCCGTCCGCTCCAAAATCGATGCCTGGGCCAAAAGCTGCCGCATCCCCTGGGTCTATGCCAGTGTGGAAGCCTTCAACGGGCAAGTCTGCTTTTTTGACCGGGCCGATTTCGGGGTCTTCGCCGTCAGTGACCATACCCCCGCAGGCATCGCCGCCCCGATCGTGATGCAGGTCGGCTCCTTCCAGGCCAATCTGGCACTGCGCTATCTCGCGGGACTTCCCATTCGCAAAGATCAGCTCCACTATCTCTATTATGACGAAGAGGGGGAGTTGGTGCTCAAAAAGTTCAAACTACCGGTTGTGAGTGAAGAGTGAGGAATTAGAAATTAGAAATGAGTAATGAGAAATTGCGGTTGGCATTGTTTTGCAATGCCTTTTTTTAATTGAAGAACACTATTTTTCTTGACAAAGGCATTGAACCGTGTCAAACTACCCACTACCCACTACCCACTACCCACTACCCACTACCCACTACCCACTACCCACTACCCACTACCCACTACCCACTCTTTTCTTCGTGTTATAATGACGCACTAAATTTTTGAAGGAATCTCTATGAAATTCAAAAAAGAGATCGGCATTGCAGCTGCACTTGCCCTGATGGCGGGATTGGCAGGCTGTACCCAGGAGGCTCAGAACTCCATCAGCCGTTCCATCCAGAACTGGACCGGAACCGACGGGGTTTTGGATGTCTATGCCGGGGAGAAACTGGTCAAACGCTTTATCAAGATCGACAAGCTCTCCACCGCCTACGGCACCAATGACGGTAAGCCGCGCCCCTACCGCTACGGATACGGCTACGACGACAAGAACTTCAATTACAAGGTCGACAAAGGGGAGAAGAAGGTCTATTTCGAATTTTCCGACTACTCGACCAACTATATCTTCTACGAAAACGACGAAGCACGCTAAAAGGAGTAACTATGGAAATCATCGCGACCGACAAGGCACCCCAGGCGATCGGCCCCTATTCACAGGCGATCCTGGTCGACGGCATCCTCTATACCTCCGGGCAGATCGCCCTGACACCGGAAGGTGAATTGATCGAAGGGGGTGTGGCGGAGCAGACCCGTCAGGTTCTGAGCAATCTCAGCGCAGTGCTGGAAGCGGCCGGCGGGAGTCTGGAGGATGTGATCAAGACCACCATCTTCCTGGCCGATATGGGAGATTTTGCCACGGTCAACGAAGTCTATGCGGAGTTTTTCGGTGAGCACAAACCGGCCCGAAGTACCGTCGCCGTCAAGACTCTCCCCAAAGAGGTCCTGGTGGAGATCGACTGTATCGCGAAGCCGGGAGAGTCACTTTAAGGGCTCCTCACTCTTTTTCGGAAAAATTCAAAATCTCTTAAACTTTCTTTGGGTATAATCCCGAACTTAAATTGCCGCACCCCGGCGATCGACGAGTGATTAATCAAATAAAGGGTTAGCAATGTACGCGATTATCAAAGCAAGCGGACAGCAGTTCAAGGTGCAGGAAGGCGACGTGATCTGCTTCGACAAGATGGGTCTGGAGCCCAAAGCCGAAGTGGAGTTCACCGAAGTCCTGGCATTGGATGACGGTGAGCTGAAGATCGGCACCCCCTATGTCGAGGGCGCTGTCGTCAAAGGCGAAGTGATCAACGAGGGCCGTGACCGCAAAGTGGTCATCTTCAAGAAGCGTCGGAGAAAAGACTCCAAGCTCAAGCGCGGATTCCGCCGGGATTTCACCCGCGTCCGCATCACCAAAATTGCATAAGGAGCGTTTATGGCACATAAGAAAGGACAGGGTTCAACCCAGAACAACCGTGACTCAGCGGGCCGCCGTCTCGGTGTGAAAAAGTTCGGTGGAGAGCACGTCATTCCCGGCAACATCATCATCCGCCAGCGTGGGACCAAAGTTCATCCTGGCAAAGGTGTCGGTATGGGCAAAGACCATACCATCTATGCCCTCATCGAGGGTGTAGTCAAGTTCGAGAACAAGACTTCTACCAAGAAGAAAGTCTCCGTCGTTCCCGCCTGACTCTTATGAACCGGGCGGCTTCGCCTGCCGGTTCCTCTTTTTCAATATTCCTCTCAACTCTTTTCTACTTTTATTCCATAGTTGACAATCTTTTAATTCCGGAATGGAACTCTCTGCCCCTATGTTATAATAAAGAAAAACAGATTAATAAAATTCGATAGACAATAAGAAGGTAAAAACTATGTTTGTAGATAATGTGGAGCTGACACTCAGCTCCGGCAAAGGAGGCGCGGGCTGCGTCTCTTTCCATACGGAAAAGTTCGTGATTAAAGGCGGTCCTGACGGCGGAGACGGGGGACGGGGCGGGGCGGTCTGGTTTCAGGTCGACGGCAATACCGATACCCTTTCCCATCTGCGGGGCAAGCGCCACATCAAGGCGGAGAACGGCCGGCCGGGTGAAGGGCGCAAGCGTTTCGGACGCAGCGGGAAGGATACCACGGTCGTGGTCCCTCCCGGCACCCAGGTGATCGATGCCGAAACGGGTGAGCTTCTGCTCGATCTCACGACTCCGGGGGAAAAAGTCAAATTCCTCGAAGGGGGCAAGGGGGGCCTCGGAAATGTCCACTTCAAAAGCTCCACCAACCAGCGTCCTACCTACGCTCAGCCCGGTCTGCCGGGACAGACACGCCGCGTCCGCCTGGAGATGAAATTGATCGCCGATGTGGGACTGGTCGGTTTCCCCAACGTCGGGAAATCGACCCTGATCTCCAAACTCTCCAATGCCCGACCCGAGATCGCCAACTATGAGTTTACGACCCTGACCCCCAAGCTGGGCGTTGTCGCTCTGGGGGAATTCGACTCTTTTATGATGGCGGACATCCCCGGCATCATCGAAGGAGCCAGTGACGGTCGGGGACTGGGGTTGGAGTTTCTCCGTCATATCGAGCGGACCAAGACACTGCTTTTGATGATCGATGCGACCAATTATCGGGAGATGAAGTATCAGTACGACATCCTCAAAGAGGAGCTGAAGAATTACTCCCGGGAGCTTGCCGGCCGCCCCTTCGCCGTAGCCATCACCAAGATCGACGCACTGAGCGACAACGAGATCGATCAAAAGACCGAAGAGTTGCTCGAAACTCTGGGGTTGGAGCCCAACGAGATTCTCGAAGAGCGTTTCGATGCGGATCGCAAACTCCTCAGCTATGCCGATCCGCACGAGAGTTGGGAACAGATGCCCACGGACCGTCCGGTCTTTATTCTCCCCGTCTCTTCCGTCAGCGGGCGGAACATCGAGCCTCTGCGATTTGCCCTGGGCGAGATGGTCCAGGCGACCCGCAGGGAAGCGAAGCGCGAAGCCTCCCGGGAGGAGCCTTCCACGGATATCCAGGAGGCTTGATGAAGCGGATCGTCATTAAAGTGGGTTCGCACGTCTTGACCGAAGAGGGAGAGATCGCCCTGGAACGTATGCGTGCACTGGTAGACCTTATCGCGGATCTGATCCGCGGGGGCAGGGAGGTGATCCTCGTCAGTTCGGGAGCCGTGGCGGCGGGATATACCCAGCTGAGGCTCGATCGCTCCGATGTGGCGCAGAAACAGGCCTTGGCGGCGATCGGTCAGCCCTATCTCCTGAAGCTCTATCAGAGCAAGTTCGCCCACCATGGTATTTTGAGTGCCCAGCTGCTCCTCAGCGCCGACGATTTCGACTCCCGCCGTCGAACCCGTCACGCACGCAACGCTGTCGAGGAGCTCTTGAAGCATCGGGTCGTCCCGATCGTCAATGAAAACGATGTGGTCGCGACCGAAGAGTTGGTTTTCGGTGACAATGACCGTCTCAGTGCCCATGTGGCCCACTATTTCGATGCGGACCTTTTGGTGATCCTCTCCGACATCGACGGCTATTACGACAAAGATCCCCATCGCTACCCCGATGCCCGGCTGCGCAAGGTGGTCTGTGCACTCGATGCGAAGGAGTTGGAAGCCGAATGCACTCCCCATAACGCCTTCGCCACCGGCGGGATCGTAACGAAGCTGCAGGCGGCGGATTTTCTTCTCAAACGGGGAGGGCGAATGTTCCTCGCCAGCGGATTCGATCTCGCTGATGTGCAAAGCCTGCTCCTGGAAGGGGTGCACCGCGGGGGGACGCTTTTTGAAAGTTCCGACGCTCGACGGGGTGAAGAGGACGAGTAACTGGAAACTAATAACTAGTAACTAGTAATTAGTAACCGAGTAATTAGTAACCGAATAATTGAGAATGGGTAAATTGATGTCGTTTTTGCGGCAATTTCCAATGACTAAAATTCTTGCGACGTGAGGGCCGAAGGCCCGTGCTTGCGACTTGCGACTATATTATGAGGAGTGAAGCGTGAATTCTGAAGATAGGGGAGAAGGCCAAGCCATCCGTGTTGTCTTTATGGGGACACCGGAGTATGCCCGGCGAATACTCGAGCGCTTGCTGGAGGAGCCAGGAATCGAAGTTTCTCTGGTCTTGACCCAGCCGGACCGTCCTGTGGGGCGCAAAAAGATTCTGACCCCTCCTCCGGTGAAAAATTTGGCCCACGAGCGGGGGATCGAAGTGCTCCAACCCTCATCGTTGCGGGAAGAGCCGGTACAGGAGCGTCTTCGGGCGGAGGCTCCCGATTTTATCGTCGTTGCCGCCTTCGGGCAGCTCCTGCCGCCGGAAGTCCTGGGGATCGCCCCCTGCATCAATCTTCATGCCTCCTTGCTTCCTGCCTACCGGGGGGCATCTCCGGTGCAGCAGGCGCTTTTGCAGGGGGATCGGTATACCGGGGTCACGGCTATGCTGATGGAAGAGGGGCTCGATACGGGGCCGGGCCTGGCTTATCGGTATGTTCTCATCGATGAGTCGACCCGTCTGCGGGAGCTTATGGAGCGATTGACCGAAGCGGCGGCGGAGCTGACCCCCCGGGTGCTCAAACGCTATGACCGCCTCCAGCCCCTACCCCAGTTCGGGGCCCTGGCCAGCCACTGCAGCAAGATCCGGCGGGCCGACGGAGAGATCACGCTGGAGGAGGCTTCAGAGATCCGGAGAAAATATCGGGCCTTTGAGGGGTGGCCGGGAGTCTTCCTCCCCAACGGCCTCAAACTTCTGGAGCTGGAGTTCCCCGCCGACGATTCCACCCATCGTCCGGGAGAGATCCTGGAGATCGGCGAAGAGTCGATCGATGTCGGCTGTAGCAGAGGAAGAGTCCGTATCCTCCGCCTACAGCCCTCGGGGAAAAAAGAGATGAGCGGACGGGCCTACTGTGTCGGAAGGGGGCTGAAGCGTGGAGATTCTCTACTTTGATTGTCTCCCTTCGACCCAGCGTTGGTTGACCGATGCGATCCGTGAAGGGCGGCTTCAGCCCCCTGTAGCGGTTTTGACCGAGTTGCAGACCGACGGAATCGGCAGTCGGGACAATCGCTGGATCGGCCACCCCGGGAATTTCTTCGCCTCCATCGCGCTCTCGGAGGCGTCACTCCCCGACGATCTGCCGCCACCGTCGGCTTCCATCTATTTCGGTTGGTTGATGAAGGAGCTGCTCTGTGAAATCGATCCGGCCGTATGGCTCAAGTGGCCCAACGACCTCTATCTGGGGGAAAAGAAACTGGGCGGGGTGCTGACCGCCCGTCTGCGTTCGTGCTATGTCACCGGGATCGGGGTCAATCTGAAAAAAAGTGAAAAAAACTTCACCTCCCTTGAGACGGAGCTTCCCGCGATGATATTACTTGATATGTTCCTTGGGCGCTTGAAGAACCCGCCGAAATGGAAGGACATCTTTAGTAAGTTCCGGCTAGAATTTGACAGCAACCGCCACGTGGGTGCCCACGTCGGTCGGGAATATACGAGCTTTGAAAATGCCCATCTTTTGGAGGATGGGTCAATAGAGATCAACGGAGAAAGGATCTGGGGACTACGATGAGTGAAGTGATCAGTGTTGCCAATCAAAAAGGGGGAGTGGGGAAGACGACGACTGCGGTGAACCTGGCTGCCTCGCTGGCGGAAGAGGGGAAGCGGGTTCTCCTCATCGATGTCGATCCCCAATCCAATGCCACGACCAATCTCGGCTTCAGCCGAAACGATTATGAATTCAATATCTACCATGTGCTGATCGGTAGTAAAAGGATCGAAGAGGTGATCCTCAAGACCGCCGTCAAACGCCTCCATCTGGCCCCTTCCAACATCGGTCTGGTGGGAATCGAGAAGGAGTTCTACGGCAACCGGAAGCAGAACCGGGAGACGATCCTGCGCAAAGCGATCGCCGATATCCGGGAAAAGTACGACTTCATCATCATCGACTCCCCTCCGGCACTGGGCCCCATCACCATCAATGCACTGAGCGCCTCCGATTCGGTGATCATTCCCATCCAGTGTGAATTTTTCGCCCTGGAGGGTTTGGCGCAGCTACTCAATACCGTCTCGCTCCTACGCAAGACCATCAACCCGAATCTGAAGATCAAAGGGTTCCTGCCGACGATGTATACGAGCCAAAACAATCTCTCCAAGCAGGTCCTGGCAGATTTGGAGCATCACTTCCGGGACAAGCTTTTCACCCACGACAAGAATGATTTCATCGTCGTTCCCCGCAATGTCAAAGTGGCGGAGAGCCCCAGCTTCGGCCAACCCGTCATCCATTATGCCTCCGGCTCCAAGGGCTCCAAAGCCTACAAGGCCCTGGCCGAAGCGATTTTGAGGAGTTGAGTATGGCATTGGGCAAGGGACTGGGGGCCATCCTCGAAGAGGTCGGCCAGGCTTATGAGAGCGAATTGAGCGAAGAGAAGATCCGGGAAGAGGACCTGGGGGATGCGGTGAGGGAGTTGCCGGTCGAGGCGATCGAGCCCAACCCCTATCAGCCTCGCAAAAGCTTCGATCCCGAGCGACTGAACGAATTGGCCGAATCAATCCGGCGTCACGGCCTGCTTCAGCCGGTCGTGGTCATCCCCAACGGCGAAGGGTGGATCCTCGTCGCCGGAGAGCGCCGGCTCCGGGCCCACAAAATCATCGGGGCGGAGAAGATCCGTGCCATCATCGCCGATGTGGACCTCGACCGCCTGCGAATGCGGGAATTGGCGCTGGTGGAGAATATACAGCGGGAGAATCTCAATCCGGTCGAATTGGCCGAAGCCTATCGGGAACTGCTCGAAGTCCACGGGATCACCCACGAAGAGTTGGCTTCCATCGTGCACAAGAGCCGCTCCCAGATCACCAACACGCTCCGTTTGCTTTCCCTTTCGGATTATGCGAAGAAACAGCTGGTTGAAGGACGACTGAGCCAGGGGCATGCCAAAATCCTGCTCTCCCTTCCCGAAGAGAAGCAGCGGATCGTCGTGGATACGATTCTGGGACGGAAACTGAGTGTCCGGGAGACCGAGGAACTGGTCAAAAGCAACCGGGATAGAAAAACGGAAAAGAAGAGCCGAAAACGGGAGCAGATCGGGAAAAGAGATCCGGAACTCGAAGCCCGTCTGGCCCGGTTGCTCCCTTTCCCCCATCGTTTCACTCCCAAAGGGATCGAGATCGACCTTCCCGATGATGCGGCCCTGGAAGCTTTGATCGATCTGTTGGAGAAAAGTCGACGATAAGTCCAGCTTAACCGGCATTTAAAAAGCAAGATGTTAAAATGCCCCACTTTTTATGAGGAGTGCCGATGCTTGAACTACATCCATGGTTGATGGGGATCGTGTTGTTGATCTTCTTTTTCCTGCTTTATCAGCTCAATGAGCGGCTGTTCGGCCCGTTGGTTCGTTTTATGGATGAACGGGAGAAGACCATCGCCAGAGACCTGGCGGAGGCCAAACAGCTCAGCAGCGGGAGCGATGAGCTCCTGGCTCAGGCTCAGGCGAAACTGGAGGAGGCCCGCAGCGAGGCGGCACGGATCCGTCAGGGTGCCGTCCAGAAGGTCAAGGAAGAGAATGCTGCCGCATTGAGTGCCAAGCAGCAGGCCCTGGAAGAGGAGTATCAGCGGTTCAAAGAGAAACTGGTCGAAGAGCGGGAGAGTCTCAAATCGGCTGTTCTCTCTCAGCTGCCGCTGATCAAAGAGAGCCTCAAAGCCAAATTCAGCCAACTCTGAGGGGAGAGATGATGAGAAAACAATTTCTACTGCTATTGGCGGCACTCGCCGTTCCTGCGGCACTGCTGCTCGCGGGCGAAGCGGAAGGCGCCAGCCACTACGAAGCCATTGCGGGTCGCAGCACCGATTTTGTACCCCGCGTTTTCAACTTTTTGATCTTTGCGGCATTGGTCTACTATCTGGTGGCCGATCCCATCCGCAACTTCTTCAAAGAGCGTCGTGAAAAAATTGCGGAACAGCTTTCGGAGATCGAGCGCAGACTCCAGGAGGCGAAAGAGGCCAAAAAGTCTGCCGAGAAGGCTCTTGCCGAGAGTGAAAAGAAGGCTCAGGAGATTCTCGAAGACGGGAAAAAAGAGGCCGAGCTGCTTGTCCAGCGCTATCGTGAACTCGGTGAAAGAGAATTGGCGGCCCTGGAAGCCCAGTATGAGGAGCGGATGGAGACCGAAGAGCGTCGTATGGTCCGTGAAAGTATTGTGGCACTGCTGGATGAGAATATCAGCGTCGACGATATTCCTTTGACCGCTTCCCAGGTTGTCGATACTCTCGCGAAAAAGGTGGCCTAAATGAAAGAACTGATCGCAAAAAGATACGCCAAAGCACTGAGTGAGATTGTCGGGGTCGAGAAACTTCCCGAGATTCTGGCGACACTGGAGGCCCTCGAATCTCTCTTCAGCCGGGAAGAGACCGAGGAGATTCTCCGCTCGCCCCTGGTAAGCCGTGACGAAAAGTATCGTCTCTTCATCGAGCCGCTCAAAGGTAAGATCGATGAGAATCTCTTCCGTCTCCTGGAGATAATGAACGAGAAGGGAAGGCTGGATCTTCTTCCCACACTTACCGGGATCCTTGATCGTGAAATCAAACGGATCGAGAATCATTACAGCGGAACGGTCGAAGCGGACAAAAAGCTTCCGAAAAAGAAAATGGAGAGCCTCGAAAAGGTTCTCTCCCGTTACAGCGGAGCGAAGATCGATCTGAAACAGAGCGACAAGACGTGTGACGGTTTGAAAGTAGCGGTGGATGACCTGGGTCTGGAATTGAACGTTTCCAGAGCACGGATCAAATCTGAACTTCTGGATTTTATCCAGAGAGCCCTCTAAAGAGCAAACTTACAGAAAGGAGCAGCAGTGGCAGCGAAATTGCAAGCGGATGAGATCAGTTCCATCATCAAGGAACGGATCGAGAATTTCGAACTGAATGTAGACATTAACGAGATCGGAAAGGTGACCGGAATCGGGGACGGCATCGCAACCGTTTACGGTCTGAGCAATGTTATGGCCGGTGAAATGGTCGAATTTGAAAACGGAACCAAAGGTCAGGTTCTCAACCTCGAGGAGGCCCGAGTCGGTGTCGTCGTCCTGGGTGAGTACACCGATATCCGCGAGGGAATGAGCGTCAAGCGTCTCGGAACGCTTCTCGAGATCCCCGTCGGTGACGGTCTGGTCGGACGCGTCGTCAACCCCCTCGGTGAGCCCATCGACGGCAAAGGCCCGATTGAAGCGAGCGAAAAACGCTTCGTCGAAGAGAAGGCACCCGGGATCATGGCCCGGAAATCGGTTCATGAACCTCTGCAGACCGGTATCAAAGCGATCGATGCTCTGGTTCCCGTCGGACGGGGTCAGCGGGAGCTGATCATCGGTGACCGTCAAACCGGTAAAACCACCCTGGCGATCGATACGATCATCAACCAGAAAGGGCAGGATGTTATCTGTATCTATGTCGCCATCGGTCAGAAGCAATCGACCGTAGCCTCTCTGGTGAAAAAGCTGGAAGAGACGGGTGCGATGGAGTACACCATCGTCGTCAACGCCGGGGCTTCCGATCCTTCCGCTCTGCAATTCCTGGCTCCCTATGCCGGGGTGACCATGGCGGAGTATTATCGTGACAATGGACGCCATGCCGTCATCTTCTATGATGACCTCTCCAAGCATGCCGTCGCTTATCGCGAAATGTCCCTGATCCTTCGCCGTCCTCCGGGCCGCGAAGCCTATCCCGGTGACGTTTTCTACCTCCACTCCCGTCTGCTGGAGCGCGCCGCCAAGCTCAACGATAAGCTGGGTGCCGGTTCGATTACCGCATTCCCCATTATCGAAACCCAGGCAGGGGATGTTTCCGCCTACATTCCCACCAACGTCATCTCGATCACCGACGGTCAGATCTTTCTGGAGACCGATCTCTTCAACGCCGGTATCCGCCCGGCGATCAACGTCGGTCTCTCCGTCTCCCGTGTCGGAGGAGCCGCACAGATCAAAGCGATCAAGAAAGTCTCCGGTACTCTGCGTCTAGACCTGGCGACTTACCGGGAACTTCAGGCTTTTGCCCAGTTTGCAAGTGACCTGGATGAGCACAGCCGCCACCAGCTCGAGCGTGGAGCACGGATGACGGAGCTGCTGAAGCAGCCTCCCTATTCTCCGATCCCCGTCGAGAAGCAGGTAGTGATTATCTATGCGGGAACCAAAGGATATCTCGATGATATTCCTGTTTCCGAAATCACCCGTTTTGAGCGTGAATTCTATACCTTCCTGGATGCCAAATACAGCAACATCCTCGAAGACATCCGCACGAAAAAAGATTTGACCAAAGAGACGGAAGAGGAACTGAAAAAAGCGATCGAGGATTTCAAGTCCCAGTTCGCAGCATAAAGCAAGGCTGAACCATGGCGAACCTAAAAGATATCAAACGCAAGATCAAAAGCGTCAAGGGGACGCAGAAGACGACCCATGCGATGAAGCTGGTCTCTTCCGCAAAACTCAAGCGCGCCGAAGAGCTTGCCAAGCGTTCCAAGATGTATGCTCAGAAGATCACGGAGATGATCGACGAGATCGCGCTCCAGATCGCCAAATACAATGATGTGAGCGACAACGCCTATTTCCGCAAGGTGGAGAACCCGAAAACGGTCGATATCGTCTTTATCACTGCCGACAAAGGTCTTTGCGGAGGCTTTAACTCCCAGACCCTCAAAGCGGTGAACCAACTTGCCGAAGAGTGGAGTGCCAAAGGGGCTCAGGTCCGTCTTCGGGCGATCGGTAAGAAGGGTATTGCCTATTACCGCTTCAACAAAACGGAAATGATCGACGAGATCGAGGGGCTCAGTTCTTCGCCCTCATATGAAGAGGCGGCCAAATTCATTCGGGCGTGTGTGGATGACTATATGGCCGGCAAGACCGACAAAGTCATTGTCGTCCATAACGGCTACGTCAATATGATCACTCAGGAGATCCGGATCGACCATCTGATCCCTGTTGATCCTTCGACGCTGCCGAGCGACATTCAGAGCAGTCCTTCCGAGCTGGAACTGGAGCCCGATGACGACGATACGTTGCTCGAAGCTCTGGTTCATCGCTATCTGGAGTATGTGATGTACTATGCTCTGATCGATTCGCTCGCCGCAGAGCACGGGGCGAGAATGCAGGCGATGGATGCAGCGACCACCAATGCCAAGGAGATGGTCAAATCTCTGACGGTCAAATACAACAAAGCACGGCAAGAAGCCATCACCACCGAACTGATCGAGATCATCAGTGGTGTCGAATCACTGAAATAAAGAGAGGAGAGACTCAATGACTGGTAAAATCATTCAGGTTATGGGACCGGTAGTCGATGTGGAATTCAGCGACTACCTTCCCGAGATTAACGAAGCGTTGGAGACAACGCTGAAGACGGAGACCAAGGAGCAGAAACTTGTTCTGGAAGTCGCCATCCAACTGGGGGACAACCGCGTCCGCACCATTGCAATGGATATGACCGAAGGTCTGGTACGCGGACAGGAAGTTCGCGCAACCGGAGCACCGATCAAAGTTCCTGTCGGGGAAGAGGTCCTCGGCCGCATCTTCGACGTTGTCGGTAACGTCATCGACGACGGAGAGCCTGTCGAAGCCAAGACCAAATGGTCGATTCACCGCACGCCTCCCGCTTTCGACGTTCAGAGCACCAAAGCCGAAATCTTCGAAACCGGTATCAAGGTCGTCGATCTGCTCGCTCCCTATGCCAAGGGAGGTAAGGTCGGTCTCTTCGGCGGTGCCGGAGTCGGTAAAACCGTTATCATTATGGAATTGATCAACAACGTCGCCATGAAGCACAGCGGTTATTCCGTCTTTGCCGGTGTCGGTGAGCGGACCCGTGAAGGAAACGACCTCTACAACGAGATGAAGGAATCTAACGTTCTTGACAAAGTTGCCCTCTGCTACGGTCAGATGAACGAGCCTCCGGGAGCACGTAACCGCATCGCCCTTACCGGTCTGACCATGGCGGAGTATTTCCGGGATGAGATGGGTCTGGACGTTCTGATGTTCATCGACAACATTTTCCGTTTCGCCCAATCCGGTGCCGAGATGTCTGCACTGTTGGGCCGGATCCCCTCTGCGGTCGGTTATCAGCCTACTCTCGCCAGTGAAATGGGGAAACTCCAGGAGCGGATCACCTCGACGACGAAGGGCTCCATTACTTCCGTCCAGGCCGTTTACGTTCCTGCGGACGACTTGACCGACCCCGCGCCTGCATCGGTCTTTGCCCACCTGGATGCGACGACGGTTCTGAACCGTTCCATCGCCGAGAAGGGTATCTACCCTGCGGTGGATCCTCTCGACTCCACCAGCCGGATGCTCGATCCCGTCATCATCGGGGATGAGCACTACCAGGTCGCTCGCGGGGTCCAGGCGATTCTCCAGAAGTACAAAGACCTTCAGGATATCATTGCGATTCTGGGTATGGACGAGCTGAGTGAAGAGGATAAGCTGATCGTCGAGCGGGCACGTAAGGTCGAGAAGTTCCTCTCCCAGCCTTTCCACGTCGCCGAAGTCTTCACAGGAAGTCCCGGACGCTACGTCACACTGGAAGAGACGATCAAAGGATTCAAAGGTCTGCTCAACGGTGAGTACGACCATATGCCTGAAGCCGCCTTCTATATGGTCGGTAGCATGGACGAAGCGATCGAAAAAGCGGAAAAAATGAAAGAGAAGGCTTCCTAAGCCTTAAAGGATCTCCATGAACACCATGAAACTCGAGATCGTCACCCCCAACGGACTTATCTACGAAGGGGATGTGAAGATGGTAACACTGCCAGGGAAAGAGGGTGAGTTCGGAGTTCTCCCCGGGCACGCTTCCCTGGTTTCACTGCTGGATACCGGTGTCATCACGATTGAAACAGCCGATGGCAAAGAGATTATGGTCGCCATCAATCAGGGCTACGTCAAAGTCGACGAGAACAAAGTGAGCTGTGTGGTAGACGGTGCCGTTTTGATCAGCGATGAAGAAGGTAGTCTCAGTGAGCGCCTCTCCGAGGCCAAAGAACTTCTCCAGAAGGCTCAAACCTCCGATGTGGCAATCGCCGCAGCCGTGAGCAAAGTCGAATCGATCAAGAAGAAGTCTTACTGACGTGAGTTCACTCTCCTCCTATTTTGCTCACAGCAGCCCCATCACCTGGATGGTGCTGCTGATTCTCTCTTTCTATTTTATTGCCACCTTTTGGATTTTCATCTATCGTTATCGCCTCATTCTTCAGCGCCTTGCTATAGAATCCCGTTCTCTGACCCGTCTCTATATGGGGCGAAGTGAAATGGTTTCCGATGATTCCCTCCTTGCCGGATATCTCCGTCAGATCGGACGGGTGAGTCCGGAAGTCCTCAAGGCGGCGGTCAATGATGCCGTTCGCAGTGCCACCCGGGGCTTGACCCAGCTTTCGATTATGGCTTCCACTTCTCCCTTTATCGGCCTGTTTGGAACGGTGGTGGGTATTCTCGAAGCCTTCGGCCGTCTGGGGACCCAAAAAAGTGCTTCGCTTTCGGTGGTCGCCCCGGCGATCAGCGAAGCGCTCATCGCGACGGCTGCGGGAATTTTCGTAGCGGTCTTCGCCTACGCTTTTCACCTCCTGCTCAAACGCAAAGCGTACGAGTTGCAATCTTTGTTGGAATCCCAGTCGGAGATCGTGCTGGCTCAGACCCGCAAGGAGCGATGAAATGTTTCGCTGGGATGATGATCCCGATTTGAACATCACTCCGTTCGTGGATGTGATGTTGGTGCTGATGGCGATCTTGATGGTGACGGCCCCGACCATTACGTACCAGGAGCAGATCACCCTTCCCAAGGGAACCCGAAGCAAAAAGGTCGAAAAGCTCTCCACGATTACGATCCGTATGGATAAAAACCGCCGGATCTACCTGGGCAAAGAGACGTTTACCCTGCGGGATTTCGCCGACAATTTTATGCTCAAATCATCCAAAATGAATAAAAAAAGCGATGTCTTCATCCGTGCGGACGAATCCCTCCCCTACAAAGATGTGATCTATCTGCTCAAAAGTGTCAAGGAGGCGGGGTTTACCCGGGTCTCCCTGCTGACGGAATGATGAGAGAGAAGATCACCGCAGGGGTGGCAGCCGTAGCCATCTATCTGGCACTCATTTTGCTCCTGCTCTACTATTTCGGATATCATCACTCTTCCAAATCGACCCATTTTGTCACCAAAAACCGGGCGGGGATCACCGTAAGTCTGGCCGGAGTTCCCTCGCCGCAAGCCGCGCCGAAATCTCACCCGAAGACCACCCGGAAAAAGAGAGTTACCAAGCCGCGCAAAGCGGAGAAGCATCAAAAAGCTCTCAAGACCAAAAAGGCGCATAAAGCCCCCGAGGCCAAAAAGCCCGATGCCCGCAGACTCTTCAGTCATGTCAAAAAGCCTCACCCGAAAAAAAGGGTTCAAAAGCAATCGTCCGGAGCTGCGGGGAGTAAAAAAACGGGAGAGCATACCCTCAAAAAATCCCAGGGTAGTTCGGGAGTGGAAAACGCCTATCTGGCCAAGGTGGAGCGCCTGCTCAAAGGGTGGCCTGCCCAGGCCAATTTCGCCGGAGAAGAGATCGATATACGCCTGACGATCTACCCCGACGGTCGGTTTGATTATCGGATTCTCAAACTCTCGGCCAATCCCGATTTCAATCATGAGCTGATCAATTACCTCAAACAGCTTCAAGGCATAGGATTCGGTCCCCACTCCCACGGAAAACCCTACGACATCGAAGTGAAATTCATCGCCCACGATTAATTTCCTCGGATCACGGCGACAACGTGCTGTGATATAATGCAGCAATTTTCTTCAAGGATGCCCGCGCTATGGAAATTTTGAGACTCTTTTTGGCCGAAGAGGAGAAGGAGGGACGCACCCCCTGTGAAAAGCTGATGATTGATGAGGGGGGCGTGGTCGGGGACAAGTTTCACGGCAAGAAACCCGACCGCTCCATTCTCCTGACCGGCACGATCGCCTATGAAATGGCCAAGGAGGAGGGGATCGACCTGGAAGCCGGCGATCTGGGAGAGAATATTCTGGTGGAGTTCGATACGAGAGCATTGGAGCCCGGCGACCGGCTCAGCTGCGGCGATGTGCTTTTGGAGGTGAGCAGGCTCTGTCCCATCTGTAACCATTTGGCGATCCACGATCCCCGCCTTCCCCAGTTGGTCAAGGAGACCCGAGGGGTCTATCTGCGGGTGATTCGGGGAGGAGTACTGAGAACAGGCGAGCGAATTTCTCCGGAGGATCAAAAGGGCTGACGATCGATATTTAGTCATTAACACTCAATAATCTTTATATCCACTTGAAATAATCTCTGATATCCTGTAAAATAACTCCAAAAAAACCAGGAGTATGCCATGGCCAAATACGAGTATCAGACAGAGATCGGACAATTGCTCCAACTGATGACCCACTCCCTCTATTCCCATAGAGAGATTTTCCTTAGAGAGTTGATCTCCAACGCCAACGATGCGCTGGACAAGTTCAAATATCTCCATTTGACGGACGAGAAGTTCAAAAACGAAACGTGGGATCCGAAGATCAATATCAAGATCGACAAAGAGGACAATTCTCTTGCCGTGACCGACAACGGGATCGGGATGAACGAAGAGGACCTGATCCACAACCTCGGGACCATCGCCAAATCGGGAACCAAAGCTTTCCTGGAGCAGCTCACCGGGGATGCGAAAAAGGACAACAACCTAATTGGCCAGTTCGGCGTCGGGTTCTATTCGGTCTTTATGGTGGCGGAACGGGTCGATGTCATCACCAAGAAGGCGGGTGAAGATCAGGCGTGGAAATTCAGCAGCGACGGGACCGGGGAATATGAGATCACGCCCGTGATCAAAGACGAGCATGGAACCGTGGTTTACCTGAAACTCAAAGAGGATGCCAAAGAGTTTCTGGATCACTGGAGGGTCAAGGAGATCGTCAAGAAATATTCCGACCATATCCCCTATCCCATTTTCCTCCACTATGAAGAGGAGGAGAATGTGGGCGAGGGGGACAAGGTCGAGATGAAGAAGGTCAAGAAGAGCGAGCAGGTCAATGAAGCCAAGGCGCTCTGGACCCTCCCCAAAAGTGAGCTCAAAGACGAAGATTACATCGAATTCTACTCCACGCTCTGGCATGACAGCGAAGAGCCCCTGACCTGGACGCACAACCAGGTGGAGGGGAGCCTGGAGTATACGACCCTCTTCTATATCCCGAGGACCGCTCCGGCGGATATTTTCCGGGCCGATTTCCAACCCGGAGTGAAGCTCTATGTCAAACGGGTCTTCATCACCGATGACGAGAAGGAGCTCCTGCCGCTCTATCTGCGCTTCGTCCGGGGGATCATCGACAGCGAAGATTTGCCGCTGAACGTCAGCCGGGAGATCCTGCAGGAGAACCGCATTCTGGCCAACATCCGCCAGGCTTCGGTCAAAAAGATCCTCGCCGCCATCAAAAAGCTCGACGAAGAGAAGTTCGATCGCTTCATCGATCAGTATAACAAACTCATCAAAGAGGGGATCTTCACCGATCATCTCAACAAAGAGAGCCTCCTGGAGATCGTCCGCTACAAGAGCAGCAAGGTCGAGGGAATGACTTCGCTGGACTACTATATGAAACGTGCCGGTGAGCGGGAAGGGGAGACCAAAAAAGAGTTCTATTACATCGTGGGCGAAGATGAACATCTCCTGCGTAACTCCCCCCTGCTGGAGGCTTACCGCAAGGCGGATATCGAAGTCCTGATTATGGATGACAAGGAGATCGACGAGATCGTCACTCCCGCCATCGGCGAGTACAAAGGGTGGAAATTCGTCGATATTGCCACCGTGGACGCTCCCGAAGTGGAAGACAAGGAGAAGCTCGAGCAGTACGGCGAAACCTTCACACCTCTGGTGGAGAAGCTCAAAACGATCCTGGGTGAAGCGGTCAAAGAGGTCCGCCTGACGACTCGCCTGAGTGAGAGTCCCAGCTGTGTCGTGCCCGACAGCAGCGATCCCATGGCCCAGATGCGCCATCTCTTCCGCCAGATGGGGCAGGAGGCGCCGGAAATTCCTCTGATCCTGGAGATCAACCCCGAACACGAAATGATCAAAAAGCTCGCCGAGACCGAGGATGAGAGGATCCTCGAAGAGAGCGCCTGGGTCCTGCTCGACAGCGCCAAGCTGGCCGAGGGCCTGGAGCCCGGGGACAAGGTCGCTTTCGCCCGCCGGGTCGCCGATCTGCTCAGCCGGGCTCTGTAGGCGAGCGGCTTTTTAGGAGAGGAGCCTTGAAGCTGTGGTAAGATAGTAGACAGGTTTTCTCGAGTAAAGGAATGAAAATGAAAAGAACAAGTCAAAAAATTGCCACAGCCGCCACATTGCTCCTGGCGCTCGGAGCCCTGGCCAATGCGGCCGACTGTCGGCAGGGCTTTATGCATGATCCCTGTGCACACGACGGATATTCGGTCGTCGAAACAGAAGCGTTCGTCAAGGGGCCTCACAACTGCATGGGGGTCGCCCACTATTATCCCTGGGAAGTCCCTGCAGGCTATTGTCGAGGGGCTTACGAAGGAAAAAATACCGTTCGCGCCCAGTCCCCTGTGGCCCGTATCGGTTCCTGATCCCTTCTCTGATCCGAATTTATGGCCAACCTCCAATATAAACTAGGGGAGATGTCTGCCCAACGACGGGCGACGGTCGTCTCCACCTCCGCCGCGGCTCTTCTCACCTTTGTCAAACTCTTTGTCGGAATTATGAGCGGGTCGGTAGCGGTCCTGGCTTCCGCCATCGACTCGATTCTCGATATGGGGGTCTCCCTTTTCAACTTTTTTGCCATCAAAAAGGCGGAAGAGCATCCCGACGACAAGTTTCCATACGGCAAAGGGAAGATTCAAGCCATTGCCGGGGTGATCGAGGGAACGATCATTACCCTTTCGGGTCTTTTTATCATCTATGAAGCGATCAGCAAAATCCTTCAGGGAAAGACGACCCAATATCTGGGGACTTCCCTGGGGGTGATGCTCTTCTCCATAGTCGTGACTTTTTTCCTGGTGCAATACCTGAAATCGGTGGCCAAAAAGACCGACAACATCGTGATCAAAGCCGATGCGCTGCACTACCAGACCGACCTCCTGAGCAACAGCGCCGTCGTGGCGGCCCTGGTGATCGTGTGGTTGACCGGTTGGGATTGGATCGATGCCCTTTTCGGTCTGGGGATCGGACTCTATATCATCTACTCCGCTTACGAGATCATCGAGGAGGGGGTGATGATTCTTCTGGACCGCTCCCTCCCCAGCGAGATGGTGGCGAAGATCGGGGAGATCATCGGCAATCATCCCAAGGTCAACGGCTATCATTGGCTCAAGACCCGCACTGACGGCACCCATAATTTCGTCGAATTTCATCTGGTGCTCACCCCGGAAATGACCCTGGAAGAGGCCCACCGGATCGCCGAGGAGCTCGAGTGCAAGATCGCTTCCCTGGATCCCAACAAAGGGTGGGTGATCACTCCCCATTTCGATCCCTACGATGACGAACATCTCAACGAGATCTACTACGAGGGGAAGTTCCGTTTCGCCTGCGAATCGGAGGGGAATGTCGAAAAAGAGTCGGGAGGAGCAAGGGCGTGAACCCCAGGATCTATCTCACCTCTCCCGTGGAGTATCCCGGAACAATCCCCCTGCCGATGATCCGATTCGCTCTCGTCGCCGACCGTATCGATTATCAGGGGTGCGATACGCTGATGTTCACTTCCAAGCAGGCGGTACTGAGTGCCGAAGCGATCGATCCCGATTGGAAACGCCTGCCCGCCATCGCCATCGGTCCCGCTACCCAGCGCCAGATCGAAACGCTCGGGGGAGAGGTACTTTTTCGCCCCGACTCCTTCTACGGTGAGAGTTTGGCCCAGGAGGTCGTCAAACGTTTTCGGGAACGGAAACTCCTCTACCTTCGTCCCAAAAAGGTCTCCTTTGACAGCCGGGGGTATCTGGAGCGTATGGGGATTACGCTCAAGGATCAGATCCTCTATGAGACCCGCTGCCGGGACTATACGCCCGAGGAGGCCCCGGAGCCCGGATCGGTCATCGTTTTCACCTCTCCCTCGACCATCCACTGCTTCTTGGAAAACTTCGCCTGGCGGGATGATTATCACGCCGTGGTGATCGGCCGTTCGACCCTTGCTCATCTGCCCGAAGGGCCCTCTTTTTCCGTGGCCGAGGAGCCGACGATCGCCGCGTGCATCGCCCGGGCGCGCCAATGGGCGGAAATCTTGCCTGATACTAAATGATATCAACGAAGCTGCCTCTCTTTTTTATTTTCAGCTAACTCCCTATTGGTTATAATCTATTCAACCCTGGGTGGTTCGCCTACTTGCTTATGGGGTCCAACACATAAAGTATTGGAGGAGCCGGTAGACGGCCGGTGTGCGGGCGACATCGTTTGAGCCCGGAAACGGGCGAGATGCCGCCCCCTGAAGGCTGTCTCACTCCTCCATCGTTGGCTTATCAGGGCCGACACATAGCAAATACGGCCACCTGGGGGGTTATCGATCGGTTGAGGAATAAGTGGAATGCAAATAGTTTTTGCCTTGCACTCATTTCTCAAAGTGAAGGGAAGGCTTGAATGAAGGTACTGGTCATAGGAAGCGGAGGGCGAGAGTATTCGATAGGCTTGGCGCTTCAGCGCGACCCGGAGGTGGAAAAGATCTGGTTCGCCCCGGGAAACGGTGCTACCGACCAATTGGGTGAGAATCTGGCGATTGGCGACTACCGGGAGTTGGCGGCTTTTGCCAAGGAGCAGGGGATCGACCTGACGATCGTGGGTCCGGAGGCTCCTCTGGTCGACGGAGTCGTCGATATTTTCCAGGAAGAGGGCCTGACGATCTTCGGTCCCTCGGCCAAGGCCGCCCAACTGGAAGGGTCCAAGATTTTTATGAAGAATTTTCTGGCCCGGTATGGGATCCCGACCGCACGGTATATCGAAACCGACTCTTTTGAGAAAGCTTCCGAGTTCATCGATACCCTCGAAGCTCCCATCGTGGTCAAAGCAGATGGGCTTTGTGCCGGGAAGGGAGTAATCATCGCTCCCTCACGTGATGAAGCGAGGGAGGCGGCCCGGGGGATGCTCAGCGGCGAAGCCTTCGGTGAGGCGGGTTCCCGGATTGTCGTGGAGGAATTCCTCGACGGCTATGAACTCTCGGTCTTTGCCGTGTGTGACGGCAAAGATTATGTCGTGCTCCCGGCGGCGCAGGACCACAAGCGTCTCCTCAACGGCGACAAGGGGCCCAATACCGGCGGGATGGGTGCTTACGCGCCGACGCCCCTGGTCAACGAATCGATCTATCGCAAGCTGGATGAGCGGGTCATCCGGCCTACGCTGGCGGGGATGGAAAAGGAGGGGATGCCCTTTACCGGTGTGCTCTTTATAGGGGTGATGGTGGTGAAGGGCGAGCCCTATATCCTCGAATACAATGTCCGCTTCGGCGATCCCGAGTGCGAAGTGCTGATGCCGCTGCTCAAATCGCCGGCGAGCGAACTTTTCTACAAAGCGGCGACCGGCCGGCTGGCAGAAGCCAAGATCGAGTTTTACGATCGCTATGCCGTCGGGGTGGTGATGGCGAGCAAGAACTATCCCTATAAATCGAGTGAACCTGCCGAGATCATTCTCGATGAGATCCACCATGATGAATTGAAACAAAACAGCCATATCTCCTTTGCGGGAGTGAGCCGGGGAGAAGACGGCAAGCTCTATGCCACCGGCGGTCGGGTTCTGGTCTGTGTCGGCCTGGGAGATTCGATCCGCGAAGCGAGGGATCGGGCCTATATGCTGGTGGGGCAGGTGCATTTCGCCGGCAAGCAATGCCGGACAGATATCGCCTATCAGGCTCTGGAAGAGTGATCCATGGTTACCGGAATGCAGCTTTTTGAGTCCCCGAAGCGGGAGGCTGCAGTCCGGGAAAAGTTCACCCAGGCCCCTGTGATGAAGGGAAAGGATCTCTGATGCGTACTCTCCTGCTCCTTTTTCTCTTCTGCTCGGGAGTACTCTTTGCCTCACAGGAGCTTGAGGATCAGGGACAAAAGGCGGAACTCTTCGCCGACAGCTTCGTCAGTAAGGGCCATACGGTCTATGCCACGGGCCATGTGGTCCTGGCCTACGACGGGACCCTATTTCTCGGGGATCGGGCGCAATACGACCGGGAGGCGGATCGGATCGTCGTCGAAGGACATGTCGAAATCCTCAGCCGGCAGGGCGGCAAAGTCCTGGCGGATCGGGTCGTATTCGAAGCGGGGAAAAACCGGGTGACCTTCAGCGACTTCTATCGCAGTGACCGGGACGATATCTGGGTCTACGCCGAGAGCGCGGAGAAACAGGATGGTAATTACACCCTGAACAACAGTGTCCTCTCCAGCTGCTCCGTCGACAATCCCGACTGGTCGGTCCACTTCGGCAAAGCAGTCTACGATTCTACAAGCAAATATATGCGTCTGAGGGATGTCAAACTCTATGCCGGCAAAGTCCCGGTGCTCTATACCCCCTATCTCGGCTTCTCTTTGGAGCGGCAGCGGCACTCCGGATTTCTGATGCCCCACCTGGGCTATGGAGCCGACGAGGGGTTCTACTACGAACAGCCCTATTTCTGGGCAATCTCACCTAGCATGGACCTGGAACTCAATCCTTCGATCCGTACGACCCGGGGATATGGACTCTACGGCACCTTCCGTTTCGTCGACAGCCCCTGGTCTCAAGGGACGATCCGAACCGGTTATTTCAAAGACAAAAACTCTTTCGTCGATGAGCATAATCTGAAAAACGATTCCCACTACGGCTTCGAACTTCTCTATGAGAGCAGCAATTTCCTGCGGGATTGGAAGCCCGAGGGATATCGCGACGGCCTCTATGCCAATATTGACCTCTTCAACGATATCGATTACTCCAATCTGCAATACAGTACGCTCTCCCATCTGGAGGAGACCAGCCGTTTCAAAGAGTCCCGGCTCAACTACTTTCTTTACAACGATCAACAGTATTTCGGTTTGAGATCCCGTTATTTCATCGATACGACGAGCCTGGAGAACAATGAGACGATTCAGGAATTACCGGCTTTGCAGTATCACAAGTTCTCATCGGAGTTGGGGACCGATTATCTTCATTACAGCATCGATGCCCAGCTCCACAACTATTGGCGTGAAGACGGCGTTCGTGCGTTGAGGGGTATGGCGACATTCCCGGTAGAGTTTCATATGCCGCTCTTCGATGATTATTTGAACTTGACGGTCGAAGAGAAACTCATTGCCTCCGATACCAAGTTTATGGAGGGGGGGTCCCTGAATTTTTCTGAGGACCATTATGCGGCGCTGGCTCTTCACCACAATATCGAACTGAACAGTGATATGGTCCGTGGTTATGAGAGCGGGGTCCATACGATGCTTTTGGGGCTGGGCTATACGAAGAGCACGCTTTTGGCGGAAGGCGATCTTCATTTCGAGGATATTCCGAAAGCTCAGATCAACGATTTTGATTTGAATATGCTCTACGATAGCCGCGTAGCACTGAAAATGCATCACTACTGGGAATCTTACGATGCTCCCTTCGCTATGGATTATCTCGTGGTCGCAGATTATTATCCCGAAAACGATTCCCGCTGGAACCTCCTGCGGCAGGAGTTTCATATGCATTACGGATCCTATACACTCAGTACCCGGTTTGACTATTCGATACGCTACCACTCTTTGAGTCAATTGGCCAATACCCTTTCCTATCATGGGGAAAAAGTGGATTGGGGAATCTCCCAAACCCGGAAAGAGTATGAGAACGATGAACATAAGTTGGCCCAAAACGATATGAGCCTCGATCTGCATTTTCGGCAGAGCGATCAGTGGACATGGTTTGGAAGCTACAGTTATGATTTCAAAGAGAAGAGTTCCAAAAATTGGGAAGCCGGATTTACCTTTGATCGGAAATGTTGGAACATTACTCTGGCTTTCAAACAGGATATCACCCCGGTCCTGACGAAAAGCGGCGGCGGGTCCATTCATAACAACGCCGTAATGTTCCAGTTCAACCTCGTGCCCTTTGGTGGGGTAGGAAGTCGCTCGTTCCAAAATGTAGGCGGCTGATGGATATTCGTAAGGCTTTGGAAATCCTGGGCTTGCCCTCGCTCGTGACGCGTCGGGAGATCAAGGAGCGCTACCGCCAATTGGCTCGGCGCTACCATCCCGACCGTGACGAAGGGGACGCGGCGCGCATGGGGGAGATCAACCGTGCTTATGAGACGCTGATGGAGTATGTGGAAAATTTTCGCTTTCGTTTTGACGAGGAGGAGATCAACCGCCACAATCCCCAGGCGAGTTTAAATGATAAATTCAAAATGTAAAAGGAATAAAGAAAAGATGCAGGAAAAAATAATCGAGATCACAAGCAACGGATTGCAGGAGAGTTTTACCCTGGGCAAGGTGGCACGACAAACCGACGGTTCCGTTCTCTATCGCCAGGGGAAAACTATGATCCTTGCCACAGTGGTCAGCAGTGACAAAGCGGTCCATGAACCCTTTTTGCCCTTGACGGTCCAATACATAGAAAAGGCTTACGCCGCGGCGAAGATTCCGGGAGGTTTTGTCAAGCGCGAAAGCAAGCCCAGCGACTTCGAAACACTCACATCGAGGATCATCGACCGTTCTCTGCGTCCCCTTTTCCCCGAGGATTTCGCCTATCCCACGGTGATCACCGTGTTGGTGCTCAGCGCCGATTCTGAGGTGGATCTTCAGGTGGCGGCGCTTCACGCGGCCAATGCTGCCCTTCTGGTCTCCGATCTTCCTGTGGAACGGAGCGTAGCGGCGGTCCGACTGGGCAAGATCGACGGAGAACGCCGGCTCAACCCTCCTTTGAGCCGGATGGAAGAGAGTGCGCTGGATCTGCTGCTGGTAGGAAGCGGTGAAGAGCTGCTGATGATCGAAATGGCGGCCAAAGCCACAGAAGTCATCGAAGTCGAAGAGATTCCCGAGCCCGAGCTTTTGATGGGGCCGATGCCGGTGCTGCTTCCCCATCAGGAGAGCAACGAGTTGCCGGAGGAGGAGCTGATCGCTCTGATCGGGGAAGCCCGGGGGGAGATCGCCGAAGCGTGTCGCCGTTACGAAGAGGCCCTGCGGCCTTTCAAGGCTGAGATCCGGGAGTTCCCTCCTGTGATCGACCGGGCCGAGCTGGAGGATTTGACGGCGCTGGTGCGTGAGCAGTTCAGCGATCGGATCGCTTCAGCCCTCGCGGGTCTCTCCAAGAGTGAACGCGCCGACATTATCGACGAGGTGGTGCAGGAGGTGGAGGCTTATCTCGTCGAGCACGGGATCCACCGGGAGCCCCTGGTCGTCTACCGCGCCATCGAAGCGGTCAAGCGGGAGATGCTCCGCCGTCAAATCCTGGAGGAGGGGGTACGTCCCGACGGACGGAAGCCGGATGAGGTGCGGCCCATCAGTATCGAGACCAATCTCCTGCCCAGTGTCCACGGCTCCTGCCTCTTTACCCGCGGGGAGACTCAGGCTTTGGCCACAGTGACCCTGGGAGAGGGCAAAGAGGGGCAGCTTTATGAGTTGCTCACGGAGCGGAGTCCGCGGACAGAGCGTTTTATGGTCCATTACAACTTCCCGCCCTTCTGTGTGGGGGAGGCCCGTCCCATCGGGGCCCCCAGCCGAAGGGAGCTGGGGCATGGCAATCTGGCCAAACGGGCGTTGGAGCCAGTCATCGACCGGGAACTCTCCCGGACCATCCGGCTGGTCTCCGAGATCCTGGAGAGCAACGGTTCCTCCTCTATGGCCACGGTCTGTGCCGGTTCTCTGGCCCTGGTCTCGGCCGAGGCGGAGATCAGCGCGCTGGTGGCCGGTGTGGCTATGGGGCTGGTCAAAGAGGGGGACCGCCATCGGGTCCTGACCGATATTATGGGGCTGGAGGATCACGACGGAGATATGGATTTCAAAGTCGCGGGCACCCGCAAAGGGATCACGGCGATGCAGTTGGATATCAAGCTGGGCGGTTTGGATCTCGAGATTCTCAGCGAAGCGCTGACCCAGGCGAAAAAAGCGAGGTTCCATATCCTGGACCTGATGGAGGAGGCTCAAAAGAGTATCGTGCCGAGTGCCGCGCTTCCCGTCGCCGAGCACTTCCATATCGATCCTTCAAAGATCGTCCATGTCATCGGCAAGGCGGGAAGCACGATCCGGGAAATCATCGAGAAGTTCGAAGTCAAGATCGACATGGACCGCGAGAAGGGCAAAGTCAAAGTGACCGGCGCCGACAGGGAGAAGGTCAAAGCCGCCAGGGAACACATCGAGGGGATCGCGTCCCGAGAGGAGCCCAAGGTTCCCAAATACGAAGTGGGCGCGACCTATCAGGGGACCGTCAAGCGGATCGCCGATTACGGGCTTTTTGTGGAACTGCCCGGCGCGGATACGATGCGCTGCTCCATAGCTCCAAAATGCCGGGCAAAAGCCCTGCAGATTTCCAACCGGGTGATGCGATCGAAGTCAAGGTACTCAGTCAGCAGGATCGCAAGGTGGAGTTGGCTCTTCCCGAATATAAGGGTTGAGCGCTGAGCGTTGAGGGAGAAGATGAGCTTTGAACCTGAATGATCTAGACTGCCCTAACAGCTTGTTGAATAGTTTTGCTCGAATAAAACTATTTCAAATGAAAACGCAATAGGTCGGGCCGGGCGAAGGGCATATAGCTGTGGCGGGTGATGATGACGTGGGTCCTGCCCGGCTTGGCCCAGCGGAAGAGGGTGCAGATATCCCTCGGATCGATGTGGATACAACCGTGGCTCATCCAGTTGACACTCCCTTTGTGCAGGGCGTGCCCCTGGTGCGTGAAGAAGATGCTGAAATCCATATTGTTCTCCCCGGAGGGATCGGGATACTTGGTGGACATATGGTGACGCTTTTTATAGAGTACCGGGTAGATCCCTGAGGGGGTTTTGTAATCATCGGCCCCCGAGGTGACGGCTCCGGTCCACCAGACCACCCCGTCGCGGTCCACGGCGTAGAAGCGGCCGTCGCTGCCGGGTTCACGTACGGAGACGACGATAAATTCTTTCCCTTTGAGATTGACGGTGCGGCTTTGTCCATTGTCGTAGCGGATTTCGAAGCGGGTTTTGCTCAGGGGAATCACTTCGCGAGCGGCAAGAGGCAATAAAGCGATGGAAATAAAAATCAAGAGTTTCACTATCTGTTTCATAGGCGACATTCTAGCAGAAAGCTCTCCGGCCCGCGTTGAAATCCACGACGCTTCAATCGGCTCTTAATCTCTTCGATGTATAATATCGGCGTCTTTATTGGAAGTGATAAGTAGGGAAACGGTGGGCATTTATGTCGCCGTTGGCAAACGGGTTTTTCCGTTTGTTTACGCAAGCCGAACGGACTTCCGAAAGATGGTCGACGGGACCGAAAACCGAAAATTATTCAAAAGGAAACTTTATGAAAAAGTTTTTTGCACTTTTCCTGGCACTCGGTGCCTTTGCTCTGGCCGGTGAAGAAGGTCAATCCATGATCCAGGCTTACTCTGTCGTCGCCGCAGGTGTCGGTCTGGGTCTGGCTGCACTCGGTGGAGCCATCGGTATGGGTCATACTGCCGCCGCTACCATCGCCGGTACCGCACGCAACCCCGGTCTGGGCGGTAAGCTCATGACCACTATGTTCATCGCCCTGGCGATGATCGAAGCCCAGGTTATCTATACCCTGGTTATCGCTCTGATCGCTCTCTACGCCAACCCTTTCCTCGGCTAAGAGATTCAGAGTTCTTTAAGCGTGGTGCGGTTATAATTCCGCCCACGTCAAAAGACGTTTCCCACGCGGCAGTGGTGGAACGGTAGACACGCCAGCTTGAGGGGCTGGTGGGCGCAAGCCCGTGGAGGTTCAAATCCTCTCTGCCGCACCATACGAATTATCCCACACATTTCTCCACGATTATAATTCTTTAGCGTTATATCTTAATCATCACATTTTTTTGAATTTTTTTTGTGAGGTCCGAGCCCATTTATCTCATTTTTTCGCTAGAAATTTTGATTCTAAGCAAAAATTTAATATCTATGTTTTATTATCTTTTCGGCCGAATTTGTCGTGAGCCGGAATAAGACAACTGTGTGCTTCACGACAATTGGCGGAAGGTGACGGCCGGATCATATTTTCAAGCTTTTGAAAAGTGGAGGAGAGATAAAAGGCTTTTTATCTTCTCATATTCCGGTTTATGGGCTGTGGGCGGGTAGTTTTTAAACGCCTTATAAGAAAGTGATATCTATAATGAGTGGGTATCAATCAATTGAGAGAAAGGATTACTATGACCAAAGCTGAATTTGTTGAGCTTGTACAAGAAAAAGGCGGTTATGAGAGCAAGGCTGCCGCTGAGAAAGCCATCAAGGCATTTACCGAGGCGATCGAAGAGGCGTTGAAAAGAAAAGAGACTGTTACCTTGGTCGGCTTCGGAACTTTCAGCACCGTTGAAGTTCCCGAGAAGAGCGGTAAGGTTCCCGGAACGGACAAGACTTATACCAAGCCGGCTCACACCGCACCCAAGTTCAAATTCGGCAAGTCCATCAAGGACGCTGTCGCCAAGTAATCCCCGCCGGGGTTTACCGGCTTTTTATTCCCCCTTACTTACCCTTACAATCCAAAACCAATTGTAAAACATAGAGTTGTCTATTCCGATTTTTTTCCCTTGATCCAGCTTTTTATCTTTTCGAAGGCGTTCTCGAAGCGGTTTTTGTGAGGATGGCTCTCGACGCCGAAGCTCTCCTGAAGCTCTGAGAGCAGCTCTTCCTGTTTTGCGTTGAGCTTTTTGGGGAGGATCATCTTGATCTGGGCGATGAGATCGCCGGTGCGTCCGCCATGGACATCAGGTACTCCCTTGCCACGGAAGACGAACTGTGCCCGGTCTCTCGTGCCGGGTTTGAGATCCAGTTCCAACTCTCCGTCGAGAGAAGGGATTGTGATTTCACCGCCCATAACGCACTGGGTGAAGAAGACTGGGACTTCGATGTAGAGGTTGTTCCCCTCCCGGACGAAATGCTCATCCTCTTCGACATAGAAGAGAACGTAAAGATCCCCACGGCGTCCGTTTCGGTCTTCGTTGCCTTTGGCGGGGATACGGAGCCTGTTGCCGGTATCGACTCCGGCAGGGATGGAGAGCAGCACAGTTTCATGCTTGAGCTGATAGCTGCGCCCCTGACACTCGGGACAGGGTTCCTTGACGACCTGTCCGCGTCCCTGGCAGTGGGGACACTCCTGGGCGAAGGTCATAAATCCCTGGCGCATCACGATCTGCCCCTGTCCTCCGCAGGTGCTGCAGGTTTGGAGCTGCCCATCCTTGGCTCCGGTGCCCCGGCAGGCGTCACAGGGGGCTTTGTATTGCAGGTCGATCTCTTTTTCGCAACCGAAGACTGCTTCCTGGAAGCTTAGCTCCAGCTCCACTTCCAGGTCCATAGCGTAGTTGGCTCCGCTCTGGGTACGTCGGGATCGGCCGAATCCGCCTCCAAAGGCCCCTCCGAACATCGAGTTGAAAATATCCATAATATCATCCATACTGTCGGCGTGGAACCCGGCACCCTGGCGCTCCAGGCCCTCTTTGCCGTAGCGGTCGTAGATGGCCCGTTTCTCTTCGTCGCTGAGGACCCCGTAAGCTTCGTTGATGAGCTTGAACTTCTCTTCGGCTTCGGGATCCCCGGGGTTTTTGTCGGGGTGATAGCGCAGTGCCAGTTTGCGGTAAGCCTTTTTGATCTCGGCAGCCGTGGCGTCACGGCTCACTTCCAGAATTTCATAATAGTCGACGCTTGTCATTGGGAAATCGCTCCTGATTTTACTGTCTGATCTCTGGGAATTTTGGGATTAACAGGATAAAAGTTGTCAGAATTTTACCATAATTATTTAGGTTATAATTCGGCAAAATTGTGGGGAGGATGAAGCGCATGGTTGTCCATATCGTTATGATCAAATTCGCTGAAGCGGCAGACAAAAATGAGCGGATCAGGGAAGCGAAAAGGCGTATTGACGCTTTGATTGAGCAGGTCCCTTCGCTGCGCAGTATGGAAACGGGGATCAATTTCTCCGAGGAAGAGCGGGCTATGGACCTGGTGCTGACCACCACCTTCGATGACCGCAAGGGGCTGGAGGAATATGCGGTGCATCCCGAGCATCTGCGGGTGATCGATTACATCAAGAGCGTAGCCGAGTACAGCAAAGTCGTGGATTATGAAACGGTATAGAGTCGAATCTTTCGAACGGCTGGTTGAAGCCTTCAATGCTCTGCCGACCATCGGGCGCAAGACGGCGACACGCCTGGCCTATCATCTGGTGACGGAGCAGGGCTTCAGCGGGCTCAAGCTCGCCCAGGCGATCGAGGATGCGGTGAGTAGCCTCAGAACGTGCCGGCGTTGTCACGCGATCTGCGAAGATGAGCTCTGCGGGATCTGCAGCGATCCGGGCCGGGACCGGAGCAAGCTCTGTATCGTCCAAAGCGCCAAGGATATCTTTACCATCGAAGAATCGGGGCAGTACGAGGGACTCTACTATATCCTCTCTTCCATCGAAGAGCTGGATGAGAGCCACCTGCACGAGATCGTGGAGGGGGTGGAGGAGGTGATCTTCGCCTTCCCTCCCGGGATCGCCACCGATACGATGATCCTCTATATCGAGGATCGTCTGAGTGACCGGGGCTTGGTCTTTACCAAGATCGCCCAGGGAGTTCCCACCGGCGTGGAGTTGGACAACATCGATCTGCTCTCCCTCTCCCGGGCCCTGGAAGACCGGGTGCGCGTCTAGGAGGTTTTATGCCCAAATCTCTGCTGGATTTTATGGCGCCGCCTTCCGCTCTGCCCGAAGCGTTTCGCCCCCAAAAGAGCCTGAGCCTGTCGGAACTTCTCGATCCCCGAGAGGGTGAACGGATTCTGGTGCTGGGGTATGGGGATCTGCAGGTATTGGAAGCTTGGCAGAAAAGAGGCACGGAGCTTCTGCTCTGTGTCCAGTCCGAAGCGGAGGCGGTGAAGGCGAGAAAGGCCGGGGTAAGAGCGGTTCTGGCCCAGGCAGAGTATTTGAGTGATCGGCAGCGCTTTGACGGGATCATCCTCCTCGATCCCGGCTATCGTATGCATCAGCCGGAACGTGCGATCCGCCATCTCGTCCGGGCGCTCAAACGGGGCGGGAGGCTGCTGATGGAGTTGCCTCTGAACGGTCACTTGGAGGCTGCCGGCGAAGTTCTGGATCGGGTGCTCGGGGATCGGGGATGCCGGGAAGAAGTGGAGCGAATCGAATATCCCCCGGCGAATGTCTGGCGCAATGCTCTGCAGCGCGCCGGGGTGAGCCTGGAAGAGGATCGGATCATTTACCGCCACCGGCGTATTTCTCGGGAGAGACTGGAGGAGTGGGGTGAAGGTCTGATTCGCCCCTCGGCACTGCTGCTTGACCCTGCAGAGGGAAAAAAAATGATCGATCAGCTCAGGCAGGCAATGGAAGCCTGCTGTGAAAACGGCTTTTTTTTGGATGAAGAGGTGCTTCTGAGGGTCGTGGGTGCTGCCCATCAGGAGGGCTGAGCACTCTTTTCGTCGATATAGTTCTGGATGAAGTCCCTCAGGTCGCTGTAGACGAAGGAGTCTTTGTAGTTTTCGATCTTGCCGCCGCTGGCGTTGGGGTGGCCGCCGCCGTTGCCGATCTCCGCCGCCATAGCGGAGACGTCGAGCTTGTTGTTGCTCCGCAGGCTGAAATTGCCCCGGGAGTTGACATCCATATAGAAGTCGTAATCAGGGTTGGCGAGGAGAAAGGCGTTACCGATGAGGGAAGTATTGCCCACGTTGTAACCCAATAACCCTTTGTAGCCTTTATAGTTGATAGTCAACCGATCCTTTTCACGGCTCAGCAGCCGGGTGACATAGTTGGCGACCAGGTTGTCCTTGGTATCGTTCTTCTCCAGGCGGAAGAAGGCTTTCTTGTGGCTATGCAGCGCTTCATCCAGCACGATCGGCGCCTCTTCCAGAGGCACATCTTCCAGGATCTTCGCCGCGGTGTCGATGAGGCTGAGCTTGTAGGCGCGGTCCTCATCGGGAAAGAGGATTCGGTTGACTTCCCGGGCTCCGCTGATCATCCCCAGGAGGACTTTGCCGTAGGGGAAGTAGGGGCTCTCCTCCACCCAGATGTCGATGGCATTGATCGCTTCGACGATCTTTTCATAGTGACCTTCCGGGTCGAAGCCGAAGTGCTCCCGCAGCCAGTCGTAGGTGATCTTCGTGGCGCTTCGGGAAGTGTCCAGGGTATACCAGGCAAAGCGTTCGGCAGCCGAGGCTCCCGTGCCGTGGTGATCGAGAAGTTGCAGCTTGGCTCCCGCTTCCATCGCCCCTTTCTCCAGAGCGTTGCACTCTTTGGTACTCAGGTTGAGATCGGTGATGAGAATGAGGAACTCTTTCTCCGGATCCCGGAGTCGCTCCTCTTTGATGCGGTTGAGAATTTCCCCCAGGCGGGCCGTCACTTCCGGGCCGTAGTTGGCGTTGTAGCATTGAATATCGTCGAAGGCCCGGGTCGTAAGATATTGGCAACCGTAACCGTCCAGGTCGATGTGGGAGAGATGATGGATACGCATCGCGGCACCTCAGTCGACAAAGAGCTGATCGAGGGTCAGCTCGTTGAGGAAATCGTCGATCTTGCCCTGAAAAGTCGCGAGAAAGGGGGAGATGGCGCATCCGCCGATGCTCCCGTTGGGGCAGTTCTCCGCGTATTGGGTGCAATCGAAGACGGCGGGAGATTTGCCCTCAGCCGCCAGGATTACATCGTAAACCGAGATCTGGTCCATTCCCGCTTTGATCGTGAAGCCTCCCTGGGCCCCCCTGTGGGATTCGAGGATCTCCTGTTTGGCGAGATTGTGGAGGATCTTGGCCAGGAAGCTTTTGGGAATGCAGAGTTCGCGTGCCAACTGTTCGGAGCCGATCGGTTGCTCCGATTTCCGGATTTTGTCGAGTGAAAGTAGTGCGTATTCGCTGGCGCGGGTCAATAGCATGGATGCGTCCTCTTTTCTTTAACTGATAATGCAACTTTATAATTAAGAGTATTTTACTCTAATTTAATTAATAGGAGATTTCGGTCTCTAAAGAGGGGGACTTATCTCCTTTGAAGCTTGGGACAGTATAATTTCGGACCAAATTTATACCAATCAGGAGGTCATTATGGCTTTGGATTCGGCGAAGAAACAAGAGATCATCGCTAAATACGGACGGGGAGAGAACGATACCGGTTCTCCGGAAGTGCAGATCGCACTGCTGACAGAACGGATCAAATATTTGACCGATCACCTCAAGACAAACAAGAAAGACCACTCTTCCAGACTTGGTCTGCTGAAGCTGGTCGGCCAGCGCCGCAGACTGATGCGTTATCTGCGTAAGAAAGATTACGATCGTTTCGTTACTATCAAAGAGGCGCTCGGTATCCGTAACTGATCCCTCTCCCGGGTTTTCCCGGGAACTTCAAACTCTTTTTTAATCTTTTTACATTTTTTCCAATACTTTTCATTACCCTTCTAACATTTCCGAGTTTCCCACACACAGTTTTATTTATCGTTGCTGCACGAGGATCACATACTTTGGACTTATCATATTTCCGTTTCTTTACCATTGTAGCCAATAACTATATACTAGTTGAGTCATTATGACTAAATAAACATATATATAATACCAATAGAGATACTTGACAAATCCAAGCTCAATGGATATAATGGAGAAAATTTTCCGAAAGGGGGAAGCGATGAGTAAAAAGAACAAACGTCCCGAAGAGAGCGAAAAAAAGCTCTCCCGGGAAGAAGAGAAAAAGAAAAACGAGAGCCAGGAGCCTGAGGAGTTGGAGGAGTTTGGCTGTGAAGAGAAACTGGCAGACTGCCAAAAAGAGGTCGAAGAGTACAAAGATCGATACCTCCGAGCCCATGCCGATTTCGAAAATATGAAAAAACGCTTGGAGAAGGACAAATCGACGGCCGTAATGTATGCCAACGAAGCCTTTGCCACCGATCTGCTCAGTGTGATCGATACTTTTGAGAACGCTTTGGCGAGTATCGACAAGATCCAAGGAGACGAAGCGGTCGAAAAGATCAAAGAAGGGATCGCTCTGACCTATGAGCAGCTGCTGAAGGTGCTCAAGAAGCATGGGGTCGAGGAGATCGCCAATGAGGGAGTCTTCGATCCTCATGTGCATCAGGTAGTCCAGCAGGTCGAGAGTGATGCTCACGAGCAAAACGAGATCGTCCATGTCCTGCAGAAGGGATATAAGCTCAGGGATCGTGTTCTGCGTCCCTCTATGGTAAGCACCAAAAAATAAAAAAACTTTACAGAAGGTGACTTAGGTTGCCTAGGTAAATCAAAAAAACGCTTATAATAGCGATAAAGAATCAGAAAAGGAGAACGAACAATGAGCAAACCAATTGGAATCGACTTGGGAACGACCAACTCCGCAATGGCGGTCTATGAAAACGGGGAAGCGAAGATCATCCCCAACAAAGAGGGAAAGAACACCACCCCCTCTGTCGTAGCCTTTACCGACAAAGGTGAAGTCCTGGTGGGGGATCCCGCCAAGCGTCAGATGGTCACCAACCCGGAAAAGACCATCTACTCCATCAAGCGGATCATGGGATTGATGTGTAACGAAGAGAAGGCCAAAGAGGCCAAAGAGCGTCTGCCCTATCACGTCGTCGACAAGAACGGCGCCTGTGCCGTCGAGATCGATGGAAAAATCTATACACCTCAGGAGATCTCAGCGAAGATCCTGATGAAACTCAAAGAGGACGCGGAAGCCTATATGGGCCAGCCGGTGACCGATGCGGTCATTACCGTCCCCGCCTACTTCAACGATGCGCAGCGTAAAGCGACCAAAGAGGCGGGAACCATTGCCGGATTAAATGTCCTGCGGATCATCAACGAGCCTACCGCCGCGGCTCTGGCCTACGGTCTGGAGAAAAAAGAGAGCGAAAACATCGCCGTCTACGACCTGGGTGGCGGTACCTTCGACGTGACCATCCTCGAAACCGGCGACGGTGTGGTCGAGGTCCTGGCGACCGGCGGGGACGCCTTCCTGGGTGGAGACGACTTCGACAACCGGATCATCGACTATGTGGTCGAAGAGTTCAAAAAAGAGCATGGCATCGATCTCAAAGCCGACATCATGGCGCTCCAGCGCCTCAAAGAGGCGGCCGAGAATGCCAAGAAAGAGCTCTCGACCGCTACCGAGACCGAGATCAACCTGCCCTTTATTACGGCAGACCAGACCGGTCCCAAGCACCTGGTGATGAAGATCACCCGGGCGAAGTTCGAATCTTTGATCGAAGACCTGGTCGACAAGACCATCACCAAGGTCCAGGAGGTTCTCAAAGACTCCGGTCTGAGCAAGGACGAGATCAAGGCGGTCGTCCTGGTCGGTGGATCGACCCGGATCCCCCTGGTTCAGCGGAAGGTCAAAGAATTCTTCGGCAAAGAGCCCAACAAGTCGGTCAACCCCGACGAGGTTGTGGCCATCGGTGCGGCGATCCAGGGTGGAGTCCTCAGCGGTGAAGTCAAAGATGTGCTCCTGCTGGATGTCACCCCCCTCAGCCTTGGTATCGAGACTCTGGGCGGCGTGACCACCAAGATCATCGAGAAGGGAACCACCATCCCCGTGAAGAAGTCCCAGATCTTCTCCACGGCGGAAGACAACCAGCCTGCCGTGACGATCCATGTCGTGCAGGGTGAGCGGGAGTTTGCCAAGGACAACAAGTCCCTCGGTATGTTCGAGCTGACCGGTATCCCGCCTGCACCCCGCGGCGTGCCTCAAATTGAAGTCACCTTCGACATCGACGCGAACGGTATCCTGACCGTTTCGGCAGTCGACAAGTCTACCGGTAAGTCCCAGGAGATCAAGATCACCGGTTCGTCGGGACTCAGCGAAGAGGAGATCCAGCAGATGATCCGCGACGCCGAGGCTCACAAAGCCGAGGATGAGGCCCGCAAGGCTCTCGTCGAGCTGAAGAACAAAGCCGACGCCCTGGTCCATCAGACCAAGAAGGTCCTCAGTGAGCTGGGCGAGAAGGTCGAAGCCGGTCTCAAAGCAGCGGCTGAGAAGAGTGTGGCCGAGCTCGAGGAGCTGCTCAAGAACGAAGCAGCGACCAAAGAGCAGATCGAAGCCAAGGTCAACGAGCTCAACGCTCACAATGAAAAGCTGGCTCAGCAGGCTGCTCAGGCCCAACAAGCCGGCGGAGCCGAGCAAGGCGGCAGCCAGCAAAAACCCTCCGATGACGATGTCATCGACGCCGAGGTGGAGTAATCCACCGGGCTTTCAGTAACTAGTAATTAAAATTTTTCTTTTCTAACTTTACCACTTATCCACATTTAAACTGCATTTTTTCTTCTCTGAGTCATCAAGTGATATTCAAGTAATTTAGTTTTGTTTTGGAAGAGTAGAATAATCTATGTAAGGGATAAAAGGTTTTGAAAAAGGGCTTGATGCCCTTACTTTTGTTATTTTTCAAATCATTCGCTTATTCGGTTTCTAGTTACTAGTTACTCGTTACTAGTTGCTTATTCCCCGATTAGCTCCCGGTGCTCGACCATCGCGCACATATTCTGTACCACGTTGATCCCGTGCTCCCTGGCCTTTTCAGCCGCTTCGTTATTGACGATTCCCTTTTGGGTCCAGAGGACCTTTACATCGCCCCGTTCGATGCAGGCGTCGGCGATGGGGCCGACCGCTTCGGGTTTGCGAAAGACCACCACCATATCGACCGGTTCGGGGATCTCTTTGAGGCTCCGGTAGTATTTTTGGCCGAGGAACTCCTCTCCTTTGGGGTAGATGGGATAGACGGTATAGTCATGCTCGATGAGGTATCTGGTGACCCGGTGGCTGTCCTTTTCAGGATTGGGGGAGGCTCCGACGACGGCGATGCGCCTGCATTCGGTCAGATAACGCCTGACCTCCTCTTCATTGCTGTTGATCCGGGGAAATTCACACTCCATAAAGCATCCTTTACGTATAATTTGCTCAATTTTACAGAGGAATGTGTAATGTTGGACTTAAAAAAGATCGGACGGGCGAGGAAGCGGATCGCGGATGTGGTGCTCCATACTCCTATGGCCTATGCACCGATTCTCAGTGAACTGAGCGGCTATGAGATCTATCTGAAAAAAGAGAACCTCCAGCGCACGGGATCGTTTAAACTGCGTGGGGCCTTTAACAAGATCGCTTCGCTCGTGGAAGAGGGACGCCGCAACGGTGTGGTGGCCGCCAGCGCGGGCAACCACGCCCAGGGAGTCGCTTTTGCCGCCCGCTATTTCGGGATCGACGGGACGATCGTGATGCCCGAATCGACCCCCCTGACCAAGGTGATGGGGGTTCAGGAGCTCGGAGCGGAAGTGATCCTCAAAGGGAGCAACTACGACGAAGCCTATGCCTATGCCGTGGAGTACGCGAAGGAGAAGGGAAAGGATTTCGTCCATCCCTTCGCCGACGAAGAGGTGATGGCGGGGCAGGGGACCATTATGCTGGAGATGCTGGAAGAAGAGCCGGAGCTGGATGCGGTGGTGATCCCCGTAGGCGGAGGCGGCCTGATCTCGGGCTGCGCCGTGGCGGCCAAATCCCTCTCGCCCGAGATGAAGGTGATCGGCGTCGCTTCAGCGGGTGCCCCGGCGATGAAGCTCTCCTACGATGCCGGCAAACCCATCGACACCACCGGGGTACGGACCATCGCCGACGGAATCGCCGTGCGCGATACTTCCCCCGTGACCCTGGAGTATATCCGCAAATATGTGGATGAGATGAAACTGGTGGGAGAGGATGAGATCGCCAATGCCATCCTCTTTCTTCTCGAGCGCCAGAAACTGACGGTTGAGGGCGCCGGAGCGGTGGGGGTGGCCGCCATACTCCACAAGCATCTGGATCTGCCCAAAGGGAGCCGTATCGGTATCGTGCTCAGCGGTGGGAACATTGACGTGACGATGCTTTCATTGATCATCGAAAAGGGACTGATGAAATCTTTCCGAAAGATGAAGCTGGTGGTCACCCTCATCGACAAGCCCGGCGCTCTGGAGCGCTTCGCCGGACTGATGCGGGAAGTGCAGGCCAACATCGTCCAGATCGGTTACGACCGCACTTCCACGGACCTGGAATTCGGCGATGCCCACGTCAGTGTGGCCCTGGAGACCAAAGGAGCCGAACATCAGGAGAAGATCCGCCAAGCTTTGAGAGAAAACGGTTTTCCCTTCAGAGAAGAACACTAGCGTCGTCGCTTTTTGCAACGACGAATGAGGAATGAGGAATGAGGAACTACGGTAAGCGCCGTGAGACGGCGCCTTCTTCCAAAAAGAAAGACTTTGCAGAGCAAAGTCATCCTGAACTCCTCACTCCTCACTCCTCACTCCTCACTCACAAATATACCATCGGTTTCGACCTGGGCTCCAACACCCTCCGTGCCGTCAAATATGACTGTACTTCCCGGGAGTTCGTCGCCGAGTATGAAAAGATCGTCCGCACGGCAGAGGGGCTGGTCGAAAGCGGGCGGATATCGGAAGCGGCGATTGGGCGGGTGATCGAGGCGGTCCATGAAGCCAGGGAGCGGCTCGGCTGCGACGATGCGAAGATCCGGGCGGTGGCCACCGAGGCGATGCGCCGGGCGGCTAATCGTGAGGAGGTGCTGCAAAGGATCGAGGATGAAACCGGCATCCGTTTTGAAGTGATCGACGGGGAGGAAGAGGCGCGGTTGACCCTCTTGGCGGTGCGAGAGCGTCTGAAGCGTTTGGGGATCGATGCTGAAAGTTTCGTGATGGTGGATATCGGCGGGGGATCGACGGAGCTGGTTTTCAACTATCGAGAAGAGATAGTCAGCCGGAGCTTTCCTCTGGGGATCGTGACCCTGAGCCAGGAGGCGGGGGGCTGGCGCAATGTCCCCGCCGCGCTGGAAAAGCATTTGCCGACGCTGAAAGGATTTATCGGGGATGTCTATGCCCACCAGGGTAAGCCCAGGCTCTTCAGCGCCACCGCCGGAACCCCCACGACGGTGGCGGCGCTGAAGTTGGGGATGGATTACGAAAGTTACGACAGTGCCAGAATCAACGGGACCCGGCTCTGTCGTCAGGATCTGGAGAAGACGCTCCAGATGCTTTTGGCTATGAACCCCGAAGAACGTCAAAAGGCGGTGGGCGTGGGCCGGGATGATCTCATCGCCGCGGGGATTTTGATCTTTGATGCACTCTTCGATCTGCTGGGCTTTGAGGAGTGTATTGTCATTGACGACGGGCTCAGAGAGGGAGTGGCGGTTTCGCTTTGCGAGGATGAAACGGCGAGGGACTAGAAACCGGTAATCTTAGTCGCAAGAGTATTGGTCATTGGTCATTGTAGCAGTGGAGAAAAATTACTAGTTATTAGTTACTAGTTACTCGGTTACTCATTACTCCGTTACTCTTTATTTTTGTATTCGATCAACTTCGGATGATCTTCATCCAAAGGTCCTTGTGCCAGGAGGCGGACCAGTTCGATCTTGACCTCTTTGTCGGTGGTCTTGGCGGCGACGATTTCCAGGATCTTTTCGATCTGTTCGTGGCGTTGGCGGTTGGCCAGCATACGCATTTCGTGCTCCCGCTCCTCCTGCCGTTCCCGCAGGTGGCTCTTCCGGCGGTATAGATAAAGCAGGATACCGACGATCAGCAGGAGCACGATGAGGAAAATGGCCGCGATGAGGTAGCGGTTTTTCAGCCGGGCTTCCAGGGCGCTGATCTTTCCGGCATACTCCCCCTTGATGGTTTCGACCTTTTCCCGGCTCTGGGCTTCCAGTCGGGCGATCCGTTCCCGGGCGGCTGCCTGTGCTCGGGCGGTTTCGGCTTCCAGGGTTTTGAGCCGTTCTTCCTTTTGGGCGACGAGCCGGGCATACTTCTCTTTTTCCCGGGCGAGCTCCAAGGCTTTTTGTGCCTCTATTTCCCGGGTCCTCTCTTGCATCGCTTCACGATTTTTGGATTGTTCCAGCTCAAGGGTTTTGAGGGCTTTGGTCTTTTCGGCTTCGATCCGGGCCAGCTTCTCTTCGTGCGCCATGCGCAGCTCCTCCAGGGAAGGGGTGTGGGGCGCTTTTTTTGTCATTGCCGAAGTCATAAGGTAGGGGGAAACCTGCTTGGAAGCCTTTTGCTTTTGGCAGCCTCCCAGCAGGAAAAACCCGATCAGCAGTGTCAGCGGAAGCATTTTTGGCATCGTTTCTTTACCCTCCTTGGCGCTTTGGGAAGCATTGTAACACTAATTGCCTTATCGGGCTTTTTTGATATAATCAGCCCAATCTACATCCAGCGGAGTTGTCATTATGAAGATGAGCGGAGCTCAGATGGTGTGCGAGGCGATTATCGCCGAAGGGGTCAAGACGGTCTTCGGCTACCCCGGCGGCGCCATCATGAACGTCTATGACGAGATTTATAAACAGAATGCCTTCAAACACATCCTTACCCGGCACGAACAGGCGGCGGTCCACGCGGCCGACGGCTATGCACGGGCCACGGGTGAAGTCGGCGTCGCAATGGTGACCAGCGGACCGGGGTTCACCAATGCCGTGACCGGTCTGGCGACTGCCTATATGGATTCGGTTCCGCTGGTCGTCATCAGCGGGCAGGTTCCCCTGAGCCTCATCGGAACCGACGGTTTTCAGGAGGTCGATGCGGTCGGGATCTCCCGCCCCTGCACCAAACACAACTATCTGGTCCGCTCCATCGAGGATCTGCCCCGGATCCTCAAAGAGGCTTTCTACATCGCCCGCAGCGGGCGCCCCGGCCCGGTTCTGGTGGATATTCCCAAGGATATCACCGGTGAAATGGGTGAATTTATCTATCCCGATCATGTCAACCTGCCTACCTACAAACCCCGCTACAAAGGCAACGACCGGCAGATAAAAAAAGCAGTCGAAGCGATCGTCAAAGCCAAAAAACCTCTGCTCTATATCGGTGGCGGGACGGTCCTGAGCAATGCCTATCAGGAGGTCAGAGAGTTCGCCGAATTGACACAGATCCCCACTGTGGAGACCTTGATGGCCCGGGGAGTCATGGGGGCGAAGAATCCGCTGCTGGTCGGCATGCTGGGAATGCACGGCAGCTACGCCGCCAATATGGCGATGAGCGAAACCGATCTGATCATCTCCCTGGGGGCGCGCTTCGACGACCGGGTGACCGGGAAGCTCTCGGAGTTCGCCCGCTATGCCGATATTATTCACGTCGATATCGACCCGGCCAACATCGGCAAACTGGTCGATGTGGATTATCCCATCGTCGGCGATGTCAAGACGGTCGTCAACAAGATGCTGGAGATGATCCGGGAGAAGGTGGACCCCGACCGCTATCAGGTCTGGCGGGATATTCTGGCCCGCTACGACGAGCTCCATCCGCTCAGCTATACCGACAGTGACGAAGTGATCAAACCCCAGTGGGTCGTCGAGCGGGTCGGTGAGCTGGTCGGCAGCGACGCGATCATCACGTCCGATGTGGGGCAGCACCAGATGTGGACGGCTCAGTTCTACCCCTTCGACCGTCCCCGTCAATGGATCAATTCGGGCGGCCTGGGAACCATGGGATACGGCTTCCCCGCCGCCATAGGGGCCAAAGTGGGTGTTCCCGAAAAGACGGTCATCAATTTCACCGGTGACGGGTCGATCCTGATGAATGTGCAGGAGTTGGTGACGGCGGCCGAATACGGCGTGCCGGTGATCAACATCATCCTCAACAACCACTTCCTGGGGATGGTGCGGCAGTGGCAAACCTTTTTCTACGACAAACGCTACAGCGAGACCGATCTGAGTTATCAGCCCGACTGGAAAAAGCTGGCGGAAGCCTGCGGCGGTGCGGGGTATGACGTCACGACAAAGGCGGAGTTTGATGAGGCGCTTCGCTCGGCGATGGAAGGGGGTAAAGTGACCTTCATCAATGTCGCGGTGGACCGCTTCGAGAATGTCCTGCCTATGGTCCCGGCCGGAGGGGCTCTTTATAATATGCTGCTGGAACACAAGGATCAATGAGATGGATAAAGTAAGACGCGTTATCTCAGTTGTGGTCGCCAACGAGGCGCAGGTATTGGCCAGAGTCTCGGGGCTCTTCGCCGGGCGGGGGTACAACATCGATTCGCTCACCGTAGCGCCGATTCCCGATACGGATCTCTCTCATATGACCATCGTTACTTACGGTAATCGCCGGGTTATTGAACAGATCGTCAAGCAGCTCCATAAGTTGATTCCGACCTTCAAGGTCATTGAACATACGGAGATGGTCGAAAAGGAGATGGTGCTGGTGAAATTTCCCATCGAAGCACCGCTGGCTGATGTCCGCGCGCTTTGCGAAGCCTACAACGGCGGGATCGTGAACGCGGGAACGGAGATGTTCATTGCGATGGCGGCGGACGAATCGGCTCGGATTGAGCATTTTGTGGATGCGATCAAGCGCTATCACCCCTTGGAAGTCGTTCGCAGCGGGGTCGTTGCGATGGAGCGGTAATTTGGTCATTGCTCATTGGTCATTGGTCATTGGGGAGCGATGGCGGCACATTTTTTTTGACATTAGACGTTTGACATTAGACGTTTGTATTTTGGGTGAGAAAGTTTTGGGTCTATATCTTCCTATACTCTCGACCTCTCAGCCTCCCATCTATAAAAAAGAAAGCGTTGCCACGCAACGCATACCACAATTTCTCATTCCATCCGCTCGCTCATTCAATGGCTCCTCACTGGAAATCAAAGGTTTGTTATGTCCTATTCGTTGAAAGAGATTTGCAAAAAGATCGGGGTGGAGTATTCGGGTGAGGATCGTTCCGTCACCGGGCTCAATACCCTGGCCGATGCGACACCGGAAGAGCTGAGCTTTCTGCATAGCGAAAAGTATCTGCGGGATCTGGAGCGGACGCGGGCGGCGGCGGTATTGGTTGAGGAGCGCTTTGCCGAGCGTTTGCCCGAAGGGGTGATCCCCCTCGTTACCGAAGAGCCCTACCTCAAACTGGCCCTGGCGACGGCGCTGTTCGCTCACAGGGTCTCTCCCGCTTCGGAGCCTCCGGTCGTAGGAGAGGGGTGTGAAATCGATCCAACGGTTCGTTTCGGGCGGAATGTAAAGATCGGTAGCAATACGGTGATCCTGGCCGGCAGCTATATCGGAGACGATGTTGTCATCGGGGAAAACTGCCTCATCCATCCCAACGTGACGATCTATCACGGATGCAGCGCGGGCAACGGCTGTATCTTCCACAGCGGGGCAGTCATCGGTAGTGACGGCTACGGCTTCGCCCATACCCGCGACGGAAGGCATGTCAAGATCCATCAGCTCGGGGCGGTCCGCATCGGGGATGAGGTAGAGATCGGCGCCAATACCACGATCGACCGGGGTGCCCTGGGAGATACCCTCATCGGCAGCGGAACCAAGATCGACAATCAGGTCCAGATCGGTCACAACTGTATCATCGGAGAGAACTGTCTCATCGTCGCCCAGACGGGAATCGCCGGCTCGACGAGATTGGGGCGCAATGTGGTCATGGGGGGGCAGAGCGCTACGGCCGGGCATCTGGAGATCGGAGATTTCGCCACGCTGGCCGCCCGATGCGCCGCCACCAAATCCCTGGAAGGGCACAAGGTCTATGCCGGGGTCCCGGCGATGGATATCCGGCTCTGGCGACGGCAGCAGGCGGCTTTGATGCGCCTGGCCAAAGGGAAGAGAAGTTAGCCGCCGAGTGATCGACCGGCCGGCAATGCGACCTGGGTTCCCCATAATTGGTCAAGCATTACGCTAAGATGGCTCTATAAAATCAATTCAAGGAGTCAGAGATGGCAGATAAGTTCAACGAGATCGCAACGCTTCCCCTCTCCAGCGCCGAGAAGGGGAAGATCGAAGTCGCCGTGATCGAAGAGCCCTATGGAGCCGGCAGCGAGCCGGTGGCGAGTATCGGGATTTTTCTGGACGGTTCCAACGAAGAGCCCGATTGGAAAGTCCATATCCCCAAAGAGAATATCGACGGGGTGATCGAAGCCTTGAAAAAGGCGAAAGAGGCACTCTGATTCAGGAAGCGGAGAGGCCTTTGGCTTCCTCTTCGGCTTTCAGCTTTTTGTAAAGCTCGAGTGCTTCATTCATTTTCTGACGATCGGGGATCTTGCGTCCCGCGATGTATCCGACGATTTTCCCTTCTTTGTCAAATTTGGGTTTGATCCAGACGATAACGAGATAGTAGCGTCCGTCTTTGCGCATATTTTTGACATAGCCCTCCCAATATTCCCCTCTTTTGATCGTTTCCCACATCTGACGGAAGGCTTCTTTGGGCATATCGGGATGTCGATTGATATTGTGGGGGGAGCCGATGAGTTCCTCTTTGGTGTATCCGGTCATATCCCGGAATTTTTTGTTGGCATAGGTGATGATGCCGTATCGGTCGGTCTCGGTGATCATCACGCCACCGTCGAAGGGAACCTCTTCATCGACAGGGTCCGGCTTGGTAATCGTATGACCGGTTATGGTATTCTTGACTGTTTTGCCACTCATTGAATTTGTCACTTTGTAAAAATATATTTGCATTATATTCTAGCTCGAAAATCTTAAGAGAGGCTCATGCCTAATTTGGTATTGACTTTGCTACAATTGCCTCAATATTCTCCAAGGAGCCTGTTTGAAGCCTGCCGATCGTATTCGTGAAATCATTGCCGAGCGTTATCTGGTCATCGACGGGGCGATGGGAACCCAGATCCAGGATCTCAAGGTTCCCGCCGAGGCGTGGCTGGATGAAAAAGGTGAAAGTCAGGAGGGGTGCAACGAGCTGCTCAACGCCACGGCCCCCGAGTTGATCGGGCGCATCCACAAGCGCTACGCGATGGCGGGCGCCGATATGATCAAGACCAACACTTTCGGTGCGATGCCCTGGGTGCTGGACGAGTACGGCCTGGGGGAGCGGGCCTACGAGCTCTCCCGCAAGGGGGCGGAGCTGGTCAAGGCGGTCTGCGAGGAGTACTCCACGCCTGAGAAACCCCGCTTCGTCCTGGGCTCCATCGGCCCCGGGACCAAGCTTCCCAGCCTGGGCCATATTGACTACGAAGCGATGTACGAGGGTTATCTGGAGACGGCCCGGGGGCTCATCGACGGGGGCTGTGACGTCTTTTTGCTGGAGACCTGCCAGGACCCTCTGCAGATCAAAGCGGCCCTGCACGCCTGCGAAGCGGCCAACGCCGAAAAGTCCGCCTCGCTGCCCATTATGGTCTCGGTCACGATCGAACTTTCGGGTTCCATGCTCATCGGCACCGACGCGGCGACCATCGTGACGATCCTGGAGCCCTTCGACATTCTCTCTCTGGGCTTCAACTGCGGCACCGGGCCCGACCAGGTCAAAAAGCACCTCAAGACCCTCTCGGAGCGCTGCAAATTTCCCATCTCCGTCCACTCTAACGCCGGGCTGCCCCAGAACCGGGGCGGCCATACCTTCTATCCGATGGGGCCCGACGAGTTCGCCAAAAAGGAGCTGGAATTCATCGACTTCGACGGCGTGGCCTTTTTGGGAGGCTGCTGCGGGACCACGCCCCAGCATATCCAGGCTCTTGCCAAAGCCATCGAGGGCAAAAAACCCAAGTCCCCCACCGGTTCGATCCCGCCCAGCATTGCTTCTCTTTTCGAGAGTGTGGAGCTCTTCCAGGACCCCGCGCCCCTGCTCATCGGGGAGCGCTCCAACGCCACCGGTTCCAAAGCCTTCCGGCAGCTGATCCTGGACGAGGATTATGAAGGGACCCTCACCGTCGCTCAGGAGCAGGTCCGCGCCGGGGCCCACGCCCTGGATGTGAATGTGGAGTTCGCCGGACGGGACGGAGCGAAGGATATGAAGGAGGTGATCAGCCTCTACAACCAGAAGATCCCCATCCCCCTGATGCCCGACGCCACCAACGTCCATACGATGGAGGTGGGGTTGCGTCGGATCGGTGGCCGCCCCATCATCAACTCCGCCAACCTCGAAGACGGGATCGAGCGTTTCGACAGGATTTGCCGCCTGGCCAAAAAGTACGGCGCGGCGTTGGTGCTGCTGACCATCGACGAAACCGGAATGGCCAAGGAGAAAGAGCGCAAAGTCGAAGTGGCGGAGCGGATGATCGAGCGGGCGGTGAATCTTCACGGCCTGCGCAAAGAGGAACTGATCGTCGATGTGCTCACCTTTACCGTCGGCTCCGGGGATGAAGAGTACCGCGACGCGGCGGTGCAGACCCTGGAAGCGATCCGGGAGCTGCACAAACGCCACCCCGAACTGGGCACCACTCTGGGGTTGAGCAATATCTCCTTCGGCCTGGCCCCCCACGCCCGGGTCTATCTCAACTCCGTCTTTTTGCACCACTGCGTCGAAGCGGGACTCAGCAGCGTTATCATCAACGTCAAGCATATCGTCCCCCTCTCCCGGATGAGCGAAGAGGATATCGCCGTCTGTGAAGAGCTCCTCTTCCACGCCGACGAGAACAGCCTCTTCCGCTTCATCGAGCACTTCAGCGACAAGTCCCTGGAGACGGAGCAAACTGACGAAGAGTATGAAAAGCTCAGCACCGAAGAGAAGATCCAAAAGCTCCTGATGGACGGAGACAAGGAGCGGCTCATTCCCCTGGTGGAAGAGGCGCGCCACGAATTGGGCGCCGACCGGATCGTCAACGAGATTCTCATCGACGGGATGAAGGTGATCGGTGAACTCTTCGGCAGTGGGCAGATGCAGCTGCCTTTTGTGCTTCAATCGGCCGAAACGATGAAGGCGACGGTGGATTACCTCAATCCCTACCTCACCAAGCAGGAAAAAGAGAGCGATACGACGCTGGTGATCGGTACCGTCAAAGGCGACGTCCACGACGTGGGCAAGAACCTGGTGGACATTATCCTCTCCAACAATGGCTTCAAGGTCAAAAACATCGGCATCAAAGTAGAGCTGGAGCAGTTCCTCGAAGCCTACGAAGAGGTCAACGCCGACGCCATCGGGATGAGCGGCCTATTGGTCAAATCGACCCAGGTGATGAAGGAGAATCTGGAGGAGTTGGCCCGTCGGGGGATCGAGATACCGATTATCATGGGGGGAGCGGCGCTGACCCGGGGATTCGTGGACGACTACTGCCGCCCCATCTACAAGGGCCCCATCTTCTACTGCCGCGACGCTTTCGACGGAGTGGTGGCGATGAGCCGGATCGAAGAGTGGAAAAAAGACCCCTCCAAACCCCTCGATACCCGGATGGCCGGCGATATGAACGAGCGAGTGGTCAAAGAGAAGAAGGAGGTGGTGATCCCTCCTTTTGAAGAGATCAAAATGCCCAAGCCCGTGGAGATCCCCACGCCCCCCTTCTGGGGCCGGCGGGTGATGGATCGGGAGAACCTGGACCTGAGTATGATCTTCGACTGGGTCAACAAGCGGACCCTTTTTAAGATGCATTGGGGCTACAAGAGCAAAGGGATGAGCAAGGAGGAATATCAAAAGCTCCTGGACAAAACCGTCTATCCCGCCTGGGAACGGCTGAAGGATACCTTCCTCAAAGAGAAGCTCTTCGAGCCGACCATCCTCTACGGCTACTATCCCTGCCGCAGCGATGATCAGGAGCTCTTCCTCTTCTCACCCGATGAGGGGTGGTTCAGCGAGAGCGAAGTCAACCGTGAACCCCTGGAAGAGATCGTGGGACGCGCGGTCGGGGTCTTCAACTTCCCCCGCCAGCGGCGCAAACCCTATCGGGCGCTGAGCGACTTCTTCCGCCATGAGCGTCACGATGTGGTGGCGCTTACCTGCGTCAGCGCCGGGCCGAAGATCACTGAATATGAGCGGGCGCTTTATGAAAAGGGAGAGTATCTGGAGTACAACCTGGTCCACGGCCTCGGCGTGGAACTAGCCGAAGCTCTGGCGGAGGTGGCCCACAAGCAGATTCGCCTGGATCTGGGCATCGCCAGCGAGGACGAGGGGCATACCCTGCGGGATGTGCGGATGAACCGCTACCGGGGTGCGCGCTACAGCTTCGGCTATGCCGCCTGCCCCGACCTGGAGCAGAGCCGGGTCATCTTTGACCTCCTTGAGCCCGAAGAGTTTGGCATTGAACTGAGCGAAACCTTCCAGATCCACCCCGAGCAGAGCACGACGGCGATCGTGGTGCACCATCCCGAAGCGACCTATTACGCAGTCTAAATAATGGTGTAGTAATGCTTGATACAGCATACTACTCAATTCAGTGAAAGTTGGGAATCCTATTGATCGGTCTTTCGATCGAAAATGAAGACTTAAAGCGGGTTTTCGGGTTGCTATTTCATAGTTTTTTCCAGGAAATCGATGATGAGTTTTTTCTTCATAGAGTTTCCAATACCCCGATGAACTTTCAGTAAGGATTTCATCGGAGAGAAGAGCCCCCCATCCAGAGCATTGGTCGTATTGGCAATGCCAAGATGAGAATGAGTTTTATAAGTGAAAAGATAAGGAAGATTGCGTTCAAGACTTCGATAGGCTGAACGAAGTCGATCGTGGGTGTAGTGCCATCCGCGAGGAGAATCATCTTCCGTTTTCTCTTCATAGAAGTCCTTGTGTCTCTGAAGCAAAGCTTCTGGCATATAACGGAAACGACAGGGAGTGGTTTTGCCGAGATATGATGCAATACGTTTGAGATCCCTGGAGGCTTGATAGGTAGGTCTGCGTGTCAGATAACGGGTCAATATCGCCTGTTGGTAAAAGTGGCACATTTGAACCGGAAGATCAGCAAAGAGCCCGAATAATCCCCGTCGGCCATCGACGGTCGCTGCCTGAATTACAAAGCCCTGATCGAGAAGGCTTTGCCGAATCATCGCATATTCATTGAGCGTCTCAGTCTGAATAAAACGATACGCTACAGGTCGGCCACTCAGGACATCCTTGGCCACCAGCACACCAAAGCCCTCTCCCCGTTTTCCGAAGAATGTCGCATCGATGACCAAAGTGACCGGCCTGGGACGAGGTAAAGCCTTCTGCGGTTCATAGCTATGAATCTGACGTTGAATCCACACCCGATCTCTATGATAGGTCCGAGATAAGGCTTTGCGCGTTTGGTGTTCATAGAAGTAGGCAATAAAAAGTTGTTTCTGTATTCGGGAAGGACGTCTACTTGAAGAAAAGCCATGCCGACAGTTTAGACATAAATAGCGCTGGATCCCAGATCTTTTCCCATTCTTTTTCGTCTGCCAGGAACCGCATACAGGGCACTTTTTTACAAGCCATCTGTAAAAAAGTCCTTTTTAGACCCTATATTACCGAAGCTATAGAGGATTTTTAGCAACCCGAAAAACCGCTTTAGCTCGAAATTCCAAATAAAGGGTTTTGCGACAAGATCATTATTGAGATCTTCTCGCTCAAAGATGGTTTGCCGATTAAAGAGGTTGAGCTGAAGAGTCCCTAAGATTTTCTGAGCTTAAACTCATAAGCCTCTTTATCGAAGTAGCCTTGGTGAACCTTCATCGAATCTTGGTTTACATCAAAGAGCCAGAAACACTCTCTACCTTCCATTGTAACGCTGCCGGCGCAGTACTCATCGATATTCAGCCCTTCATCGGCTAATGAAGTGCGGTAGCATCGGTGGACGTGGCCGTTGAGGATGGCTCCTTTTTGGATGAGGCGACAGACATTGAGGAATTCGTCTGCATTGCGTAATCCGTGGTTGGGTTTGTCCGGTCGGCCATTTGCAAGCCTGGCGGCATAGTGGGTCATCACGAAGATCCAGCGGTCTTTGATTCTATGATCCTGTAAGATCTTCTCCAAAGCTTCGAGTTGTGCAGGGGGGATATAGCCATCCGAGCGCCAGGGAAGGGGATTGGGTTTGGCACTGTTGACGGCGACGACGGCTATATCCTCACTGAAAAGCCGCACGATGGGCCAGGGGCCGTCTACGGCATATTGGGGCCAATCGGTATGCATATATTGGCCGAAATAGTAGTGGAAATGGTCGCCTCGTATCACGTCGGCACTGTAGACATCGTGGTTACCGGGAATGATGATGAAATGTTTGGGAGGCTGGGCCAGGGGGGCCAGAAGCTCCGCGGCATTTTCCAGCTCCGCCGTCAGTCCCAGAGCGGTCACATCGCCGGTGCAGAGGACCAGATCGACACCGTAACGTTCTTTGAAGCGAGCGAGTGCGGCGATTTTCTCTTCGGCTTCGTCAAAATAGCGTCCCCTTCCTCCCAAAAGGTTCAGTGCCCCTATGGCACGTTTTCCGAATAGTTTTTTCCAGGGAATGCTCCTGAGTGAGAGATCAAAATGGGGGTCACTGCAGTGCAGTATTCTCATTATGCTTCCTGGAGCAGAGGGGTATTGGGGGGAAGGACGACGTTGAGTGCCTGCGGGTGGATCCTGAACTCGAAACGGTCAGCCTCGTAGGGTTCGCCGTCTAGATTGATCTGCCGCACGCCCTCTTCGGGGATGAAGGTGACCTCTTGCACGCGAAAGATCTTTTTGAAAGGAAGGATCCAGCCAAGGACTGAGGAGGGCGGTGCGAGATCTTCCGGGATCGGTGGTGAATCGAGGGTATAGAGGACTACATCGAATTGGCCGTCATCGACATAGGCATTCGGGGCGAGGACCATGCCTCCACCTGCCTGGCGGGCATTGCAGACGGCGATGGCGTAGGCACTCCCTTCGAAACATTGATCGCCCACACACATTTTCCCCTGTATAGGGGTGAATTCGAAGAGCTTCAAAACTCCGGTAAGCAGATAGGCGGCTCCTCCGAGCATCTGTTTGAGCTCCGGTGGGGTTTCCGCGGTGATCACGGCTCCAAAGCCACCGCTGGCCACATTGAGGAAATGGCGTTCGTTGACCTGTCCTATATCAATGGGAACGCTGCAGCAGTCGATGGCTGTTATGAGCGCCTGCCGGGGATTTTCCGGAATGAAGGCAGCGGTGGCGAAGTCATTGGCTGTTCCGATTGGAAAGATGCCCAGTTCCGGCCGTTTCTCTTTGGGGATCGCCATCAGCGCATTGACCGTAAGATTGAGCGTACCGTCCCCTCCGCCGGCGATGAGACGTTCAACTCCATTCTCGACTGCGTCGGTAACCAGTAGAGGAAAATCTTCGGGGCTCTCACTGTAGCGGACATCAAGGGCGAAAAAGTGATGCTGTCGAATCCAGGTTATCGCTTCCTGGACATCTTGTCGATCACGTTTACTGCCGTTGAGGATCAGACGTATCTTCATAGTCTGCCTTCACTTTTTCCGTCTTCCTGAATGGGAAAGCATTTTGATAGAAAAGGAGTCGCCCTTTTATCAGAAGAGAAGGAAGAATTTTTTTGAATTTCCTGATATGACTGCATAACGACCCCTTTTCGATTTATAATCAATTATATCGTAACCCTCGATAGTTGCCGAGGTTGGGGGCGTTTGGAAAATAGACCAGCTTATAAGCGGATGATATTAGAAACAGGTTGGATGAAAGAAAGAATCTCAAATATTGAGTTAATGTTTGAAGAAGTTTAAAATGATGATTTTATGGAAGTTCCTGAATGGTGGCGCGGGGCGGAATCGAACCGCCGACACAAGGATTTTCAGTCCTTTGCTCTACCAACTGAGCTACCGAGCCATTTGAAGTGGACTGAAATTATATCCCATAAAACTTATATGACGCTTAATCTATCTCAATTTTCTTGACATAATCGACCAGGGCATCTCCTCGGTGGGCATAGGAGGGAAACTGGTCCAGGCTGGCGGCGGCGGGGGAAAGCAGGGCGACTTCCGAGGGCTTTAGGGCTCGATCGACAGCTTGGAGCGCTTCGTCGAGATGGGTGAAGCTCTGTACCGGGACTCCATAGTCTCGGGCCAGTTGGCTAAGGCGGCGGTTGTTGCTGCCGATGGTGTAGAGTTTGGCGTCGAGCCGGGCGAGGCACCGGATGAGGGGGGTCATATCGACTCCTTTGTCATCGCCGCCGGCAATGAGATGGATAGGACGGTCGGCATAGGCTTCCAACGCCTGGAGGGCTGCGTCGAGGTTGGTAGCTTTGGAGTCGTTGACCCAGAGGCGGCCCCGGGCATCGAGGATCTCTTCCTGGCGGTGCCGGTCGAGGCGGAAGGCATCGAGCTGGTCGTAGTCGGCTTCGTCGAAGAGGGTACGGCTGACGGCCAGGGCCAATAGGGCATCCTGGAGAAAGCCCGCCCGGTAGCGAAGCCGTGAAGCGTCGAGGTCGAAAAAGGATTCGAGGTAGGCATTGGAGTCGTATTCCACGACCCAGGCGGCACTCGAGGGTCGAGGCAGGCCGGCGGGGATCAGGGCAAGCTCGCCTTCGCGCATCGTTCTCAGCGGGGCCAATTTGTCGGCGGTATAAGCCTCGGGGCTACCGTGCCAATCGATGTGATCGGGGGTGATGGGCAGAAGCAGATAGAGATCGGGGGAGGCGTAGCGGGTATGGTGGAGGGTGTAGGAGCTGGTCTCCAGGATCCACAGGGGTGCTTCGGGGTCGAGATCGGCCAGAGGGGTTCCGATGTTGCCCCCGCTGAGTGCTCCGTGGGGTTCCAGGAGCCAGGTGAGCATCTGGGTGGTGGTGGTTTTGCCGTTGGTGCCGCTGATCCAAACGGTGCGGGGAGGGGTTTTGGGCAGAAGATTGAAAATGGAAGATGGAAGATGTCGGCGTTGCTCTTCCGAAAGAGTTTCGATCCATTTGCGTGAGAGAAAAAGGTCGTATTCGCTGATCGGGTTTCGTGCTTTGGCCAGCAGGGGGCTGTCGGGCCGGATGCTGGGGGTGAGGATCTCCAAGGCGCTCTGCTCGGGAGCAAAATCTCTAGAGGGATGAATGCGGTTGCCCGCTTCATCTACATAAGGCTTTTCGCAGCGGTCATCGTAAAAATCGAAGCCGCCGCCAAAACGTGCGGCGATGGCCCGGGTGGTTTTGCCGTAACCGAAAAAGGAAAGATGCATTATCGAGCTCCGAGATTGTGTGAGAAATAAGAAACCAGAAACAAGTAACTAGAGAAAGGGAGCGTTGAGCGTTGAGTGTTGAGCGTTGAGTGATATGAATTCACAACTATTAATGACTTCCAAAACTTATTGAAGGGATTACTTGGGACTTGAAGGGCGAAGCCCCGTGCTTGCGACTTGCGACCGAATATCAACACTATCTGATCTTTAGGGTGATAAGTGCTAAAAGATTTGCGAGGAAGGCTACCATCCAGAAACGGACGATGATCTTGTTCTCCGCCCATTTTTTCATTTCGAAGTGGTGGTGGATGGGTGCCATCAAAAAGACCCGTTTTTGACGGAGTTTCCAACTGCCGACCTGGAGGATGACCGAGACGGTTTCGATGACGAAGACGATGCCGATGAGGATCAGGAGTACTTCGCTTTTGCCCAGGATCGCCATATAGGCGAGAAAGGCACCGATGGAGAGGGAACCGGTATCGCCCATAAAGACTTCGGCGGGATAGCAGTTGTACCAAAGAAAGCCGAGCAGTCCCCCGGCAAGGGCTGCGGCGACGATGGTGATTTCCCCTACGCCCGGGATGTAGGGAAGCAGCAGATATTTGGAGAAGATGGCGTGGCCGGTGAGATAGACGATGATCCCCAGAGTTCCCAGGGCGATGACGGTCGGCACCGTGGCGAGCCCGTCCAGTCCGTCGGTGAGGTTGACGGCATTGGAGGTAGCGATGATGACGAGGGTCCAGAAGAGGATGGCGAAATAACCCATATCAAAGAGCGGTGTTTTGATGAAGGGGACGTAGAAGGTGGTCGGAAAGTGGGCGACAAAGACCAGGAGTGAGCTCACAAGCAGGGAGACGAGGATCAGCAGCGCCATTTTCCCCCGGGCTGTCAGTCCCTGGAGATTATCGCCGCTGAGGACTTTGCCCAGATCGTCTTTGAACCCCACCGCGGCGAAACCGACGAGGGTCAGGAGGCCCCCGATGACGTACCAGTTGTTCAGCTTGGCTGTCAGGAGGGAAGCGATAACGGTGGAAAAGACAAAAATCGCTCCGCCCATCGTGGGGGTGTGCTGCTTCTCTTCGTGGGCCGGGACATATTTGTTGATGGGTTGGTTGGCTTTGCGGGCCTTGGCCCAGGCGATGTAGCGGGGCATGAGAAAGAGGGTCAGGCAAAAAGCGATAAAGAAGGCCAATCCGGCCCGAACGGAAATATAGTAAAAGAGGTGGATACCCAGGGCTTCGTGAAGATAATAGAACATAGCGCTCTTTCTTGATTTATCGGTTGAGAAGTGATATTTTACTACAATTAAATAATTTTTTCGTGGAGAGGCTGCGTGGAACATAAGCAAAAAAAGACAGTTCTGATTATTACCGACGGAATCGGACACAAACCCGGCAGTGCCGCCAATGCCTTCGAAGCGGCCCAAAAACCTACCTACGAGAAGCTCTTTGCCGAAGTGCCCCATACCCTCATTTCCACTTACGGTTTGAGCGTAGGATTGCCGGAAGGGCAGATGGGCAATTCGGAAGTGGGGCATATGACTATCGGCAGCGGACGGGTGCTCTACCAGGACCTGGTGAAGATCTCCCTGGCCCTGGAGGACGGTTCGCTGGCCAGGAACCCGGCGCTGGTGGAGACGGCTGAGAAAAGCAACGATATGCACATCATCGGGCTGATGAGCGATGGAGGAGTCCACTCTCATCTGACCCACATTCTGGGTCTGGTGAAGATCCTGAAAGGGATGGGCAAGAAGGTATGGCTGCATCTGATCACCGACGGCCGGGATGTCTCGCCCACTTCGGCACCGGAGTATCTGAAGCAGGTGGAAGAGATTCTCGACGAAGATATCCGGATCGCCAGCCTGGGAGGGCGTTTCTACACGATGGACCGGGACAACCGCTGGGAACGGGTGGAGAAAGGATACCGGGCCATCGCCGAGGCAATGCCCAAGACCCATTTTGGCCCTGTGGAGTATGTGCTCAAAAGTTACGACGAGGGGATCACTGATGAGTTCATCATTCCGACGGCTTTTGAAGGCTATGAAGGGATGCAAAACAATGACGGGGTGATCGTGGCCAATTTCCGCTCCGATCGGGTGCGGGAGATCACGACCGCTCTGGGGGATCCCGACTTTGATAAATTTGAGCGTAAACCCCTCAAGCTCAATATCGCCACGATGACTCAGTATGACGCTTCCTTCCCCTATCCGGTCCTCTTTCCCAAAGAGGCGCCCGAAAATACTCTGGCGGAGGTGATCAGCCGGGCGGGATTGCGGCAACTCCATACAGCGGAGACGGAGAAGTATGCCCACGTGACCTTCTTTTTTAACGGCGGTGTGGAAGAGCCTGTGGAAGGGGAGAGCCGGGTATTGATCCCCAGCCCCCAGGTCAAGACCTATGATCTTAAGCCGGAGATGAGTGCTCCCGAAGTGGGAGAGGCGGTCCGCAAGGCGATGGATGAAGGCTACGATTTCATCGTCGTCAACTTCGCCAACGGCGATATGGTGGGCCATACCGGAAACTTCGATGCCGCGGTCAAAGCGGTGGAAGCGGTAGATCGTGAGCTGGGGCAGATCGTCGAGAAAGCCGACAAACTAGGCTATAACATCGTTCTGACCTCCGATCACGGCAACTGCGAAGAGATGTGCGACAGCGAAGGGAATATGCTCACCAACCACACCGTCGGGGATGTCTGGGCCTTTGTCAAAGCGCCCGGGGTGACAAAACTCAAAGAGCACGGCGGGCTGAACAACATTGCTCCGACGGTGCTGGAGCTGATGGGGCTTGAGAAGCCCGAAGAGATGGATGAGTCCCTCATCGCCCACGAGGCGTAAATGCCGATCATATAACTATCAAAGGAGCAGTCAATGAAATTTAGCGGAAAGAATGTGCTGGTCACGGGTGCCAGCCGGGGAATCGGAGCCCAGATCGCCAAAACTCTGGCGGGATACGGGCTGAAGGTTTGGATCAACTATCGCAGCGGAGCCGAAGAGGCCGAAGCGGTCAAGAGTGAGATTCTGGCGGCTGGAAGTCAGGCTGAAACGGTGGGCTTTGACGTGACCGACGAGGAAGCCTTCGTTTCGGCGATCAAGCGGATCGTCGAAGAGGATGGGGAACTCAGCTATCTGGTCAACAATGCCGGCATCACCAAGGACAAACTGGCGATGCGGATGAAGACCGAAGAGTTTATGGCCGTGATCGAGGCCAACCTCAAGTCAGCCTTCATCGGATGCCGGGAAGCCCTCAAAGTGATGGGCAAGAAGCGTTTCGGCTCCGTGGTCAATGTAGCCAGTATCGTGGGCGAGACCGGCAATGCGGGTCAGACCAACTACGCCGCCAGCAAGGGGGGGATGATCGCCATGACCAAAAGCTTCGCCCAGGAAGCGGCCCCCCGCGGGATCCGCTACAACGTCGTCACCCCCGGTTTTATCGCCACGGAGATGACCGATGTGCTCAAGGAGGAGATCAAAGAGGCTTTCATTGCCAAGATCCCCTTGGGACGTTTCGGAGAACCGGCTGAGGTGGCAGAGGCGATCGCATTTTTGCTCAGTGACCACGCCTCCTATGTCACCGGAGAGACCCTAAAAGTCAACGGCGGCATGATGATGTGAGCGCCGTGAAGCCGGTGACACCTGCGTGTCGCCGGTAGGTGCGAAACCGGAGGCGATGTGCGGGCGAAAGCCTGCACCGCCGAAGGCAGGGAAGCTTGAAAAGCGTGCGCCGTCAAGCCGGTGACACCTGCGTGTCGCCGGTAGGCGCGAAACCGGAGGTGATGTGCGGGCGAAAGCCTGCACCGCCGAAGGCAGGGAAGCTTGAAAAGCGTGCGCCGTGAAGCCGGTGACACCTGCGTGTCGCCGGTAGGCGCGAAACCGGAGGCCGTTAAACTATAGTCAGCGAGGGTAAAGGAGTGAGATGAACGAGCAGACCGCTGGGAAGATCCTGCTGCTGGAGGATGACCGGCTCTACAGTGAAACCCTCTGCGACTGGCTGGAGGAAGAGGGGTTTGCGGTTCACCCTTGCTACGATCCTCAAAGTGCTTTCGATGTCTGCTATCAAGAGCCCTTCGACCTCTATCTTTTTGATATCAATCTGCCGTTTCAAAACGGCTTGGAGACTTTCCGTCAGCTGCGTGAGAGCGGGGACAGGACCCCGGTGATTTTCCTGACCAGCAGGGAAGACAAGGCCTCCCTGCTGGAGGGCTTCGCGATCGGAGCCGATGACTACCTGCGCAAACCGGTGGATCTGGACGAGCTCAGCGCCAGGGTCCGAGCAGCGCTCCGCCGGAAAAACCCTCAGAGAAATATCCCTTTGGGTCCTTATCGGATGGATACCCGAAGTCGCGATCTTTTCCTGGATGGGCAGCCGATGAAGCTGGGGCGAAAACTCTATGATCTGCTGGAGCTTTTCGTCGAGCGTTCCGGTGAAGTGGTCACCCAGGAAGCGATCAAGGAGCGCCTCTGGCACTCTGACGAGGAGGCGAGTGAAGGGGCGATCCGGGTCTACATCGCCCGGCTCAAAAAGCTTTTCCCCGATGCCATAGAGAATATCCGGGGAGTGGGTTACCGCTTCGATCTTTCCCACGTCAATGAGGAGAGGGTGTGAAGCGGGAGCTGTGGGGGGCGCTGGCGATCTTTGGGATCATCCTGGCAGCCTTTTTCGGGATTCATTTTCTCTTTCTCGTCCAGGAGGGCTTCAGTGCCGCCAATTACCTCACGGCGCTGGCGATTCTTCTGCCTGCTGCCCTGATCGTCGGGTACATCTTCCTCACCCAGCTCCTCGAGCCCAAAAAACGCCAGGAGGCGGAGCTGGAGCATCTGGTCCGTGAAGTGCTCCACGAGATCAATCTGCCCCTTTCGACCATCGAAGCCAATCTGGCGATGATTCTCCGAAATACCCGGGATGAGCGGACCCTGCGGCGTCTGAGCAGAATCGAGGGGGCTTCGAAGCGCCTGACCCGTCTCTACCGCGAACTTTCCTACAACATCAAACGCCAGATCGCTCCAGTGGAGAAAGAGCGCTTCGACCTGGCCGGTCTGGTCGAAGAGCGGGTGGCCCAATTCGGAGAGATGAAACGCAATCCGATCGTGACCCGTCTCGAACCGCTGATCCTCGAAGCCGACAGGATCGGGATGGAGCAGATATTGGACAACCTCCTGGAAAATGCTCTCAAGTATTCTGAGAAAGCCGAGCCGATCGATGTGACGCTCTCGCAGGGGGAATTGACGATCCGGGACCGGGGGATCGGGATGGATGAGAATGAGCTTTTGCGGATTTTCGAGCGCTACTATCAGAGTGATCGGAATGTCCGGGGCGAGGGGATCGGCCTGGCGCTGGTCAAGCGTTACTGCGATGAGGAGGGGATCGGGTTGAAGATCCGATCGAGGCCGGGCGAAGGGACGGATGTGATCCTCGATTTTCGGGGCAAAGGCTCAGGTAATACTCGGCACATACAGAGGTAATATAATCGGATTATGAAAATTCTATTGCTTGAAGACGATACATTGTTGGGAGAGAGTCTGGAGGAGTACCTGGAGATCGAGGGGTTCGAGGTAGAGCGGGTGACACAGGGTGAAGAGGTTTTCGATCGGACCTTCGACAACCGTTATGACCTCTATATCCTCGATATCAATGTCCCGGATGTCAACGGCCTGGAGGTCCTCAAGGAGCTCTATGAAGCCGAGGATACGACTCCGGCGATCTATATCTCCGCTTTGACCGATATCAAAACCATCACGCAGGGGTTCGACCTGGGGGCGGTGGATTATTTGAAAAAACCGTTTGACCCGGAGGAACTCATCCTGCGCATACGCCATCACTTTCGCACGGAGGCGGATGAACCCGGAAGGATGCTGGAGTATGGGGAATTACGCTACGAGCCGGAGAGCGGGAAGATCCTGCGCCCCGATGGTGAAGTCCTCTATCTGGGTGAAATCCAGGGGCGGATATTCAGCACCCTGCTGGAGAGGGAAGGGCAGCTGGTGCCGACCCAGGAGCTGCTGGATCTGCTGGATCGCTCCAACCTCAATGCGTTGCGGGTGACGATCGCCAAACTCAAAAAAAAGATCGGCATCGATATCACCAATGTGCGCGGACAGGGGTATCTGCTTGAAAAAGTATGAGCTCGAATCCCTGATCAAGAGCTTCGTGCTCTTTTTTCTGCTGATGTCGGCGCTTTACTTTCTCGTAGCGACACTGAATTACCGGGACCGTCAACGCCACCTGGAAGATCGGATCCTCAATGAGATGCGTCTGTATAGTTTCCATCCGGTGGGCGACCGCTTCGATGTGGATTTCGAAACGAAGGAGGAGCACAAGGATCTGATGCACCTTTATAAAGGAGAGAGTGGGGTCTTCGCCTACTTCGAAATCCCGGGAAGTCAAAAATATCTGCTCAAGCTCTCTTTGCCTCTTTCGAATTATCAGGCGATGCTCGATCAGATCCGCCGGGAGAGTTTCGCGGGATGGGAACTCTATCTGCTGGTGATCGCCGCGATCTCTTTTCTGCTGGCACTCTATACGCTCTATCCCCTTAAGCGGGCCCTGGAGCTCAATGAAGAGTTCGTGCGGGATGTCCTCCATGATCTCAATACCCCGCTGAGTTCTCTTCGGATCAATCTCAATATTCTTCAGAAACGTTATGGCGAAGACCGGACGATGAAGCGGATGTTCGGCGCTTTGGGGACCATCCACGCCTTTCAGTCGAATCTCCGGGCCTTTTTGAGCCGTCAGGAGGGGCAGATGGAGCGCTGTTCTCTTCGGGAGCTTCTTCAGGAACGTTTGGAATTTTTTCGAGCCCTCTATCCGGGCCTTAGCTTCGAGCTCAATCTCGCGAAGGACTTGTCGCTTGAGTGTAATCGGGAAGCCTTTTTGCGGATCATCGAAAACCTCCTGAGCAATGCGGGGAAATACAACCGGCCCAACGGCAAGGTGATTGTCTCGCTGGAAGGGAAGCTTTTGAAAATCTCGGATACCGGCAAGGGGATGGCCCATCCGGAACGGGCTTTTCAGCGCTACTATAAAGAGGGAGAACGGGGGCTGGGTCTGGGGTTGCACATCGTCAAAAAACTGGCGGATGAGATGGGGATCCCCCTTCGCCTCCAGAGCGAAGTGGATCAGGGGACGGAAGTCGTCCTTGATCTTTCGGGCATTGCGCACTCATCCAAAGGAAATGAAGATTCGGCATCAGAGGAAACGGAGGGATGAAAATCCTGATCAAACTCTTCGGCCCGTTGTTTTTTCTGGCGGCGGCGCTCTATGCCGGTCCGGCAACAGAGGCTCCTTCCCCCTCTATAGATCAGGGGTCGAAGCCACTTGGATCCGATTCGGCAAAAAACGAGTCGGAACTGGACCGTCTGATCGACCGTTATCGCTCGGCGCCACCCGGTGAAAAAAAGAGACTCCTGCCGCAAATTCGCACCCGCATCGTGGAGCAGGTGACCGGAGAACAGAAGCTCGCCATCGTCGAGGCGATCAAACTGAAAAAACTCAAACAAGATAGAACCGGGGGAGAAAAATCGAAGAGTGCCGGGCAGAAGAAGAGTGGTAGCTCAGGAAAGAGGCGGCATTCCCACGTCCGACGTACCTGCCGGAGTGTCGGGTGTATGATGAACCGGGTCCGCCGTTCGCTCCGAAGATTTTTTCACAAAGCCACGCAAAAACGTCGCCGTCCGGCCAGGATGCCCTCTCCCGAAGAGATCCTGAAGGAGAAGAGGCGTTAAACCTCAGACTCCAAAACTTATCAATCCTATTACTTTCCCATCACTTTGTTAAAAAAACTTAACATAGATCAAGAGTTCTAAATTTTTTTTGCACTAGAATTGAAGGATGCGGGATGGCATATTATGCTGTGCTGCGTAAGATTCTCAAAGGAGTGTAGAATGAATTCGATGGTCAAACGCTTGTCGCTGGCGGCCATCGGGGCCCTGGTCGGGGTGTCGATGGTCTCTGCGGATAACAGTGAACTTGAAAAGGTAATGAAGGAGCGCGGCTTGACCCAGCAGGATCTGCTGGCAGCCGCCAAGACTTATACCCCCAGCGGCGGGCGGGACAAGTACATTGTCTTCAGCTCGGGCGGTCAATCGGGGCAGATGTTGGTCTATGGGGTTCCTTCGATGCGGATCCTCAAATACATCGGTGTCTTTACTCCCGAGCCTTGGCAGGGTTGGGGTTATGACGACGACACCAAAAAGATTCTGGCCGAGGGCAAGATCCGCGGCAAGCAGATCACCTGGGGGGATACCCACCACCCGGCGCTTTCCGAGACCAACGGACGTTATGACGGGAAATGGCTCGTCATCAACGACAAAGCCAACCCGCGTATTGCCGTCATCGATCTGAACGACTTCGTTACCAAGCAGATCGTTGTCAACCCGCTCTTCAAATCGGATCACGGTGGAGCTTTCTTCACTCCGAACAGTGAATATATCCTCGAAGCGTGTCAGTATGCAGCCCCGCTGGATAACAATTGGCACCCGATGAGTGAATACAAAGAGACTTATCGGGGCGGGGTAACCGTTTGGAAATTCGATCCCAAGATCGGACGGATTCTGCCGGACAAATCCTTTACGATCGAATTCCCTCCCTATATGCAGGATTTGAGCGACGCGGGTAAAGAGGCCAGCTACGGCTGGGGCTTTACCAACAGCTTCAACTCCGAAATGTACACCGGTGGTATCGAAAAGGGTCTGCCTCCTTTCGAAGCCGGGTGTAGCCGGAACGATACCGACTTCCTCCATGTCTACAATTGGAAGAAACTCGCCGAACTGGCCAAAGATCCCAAGAATGTCAAAGTCATCAACGGGATGAGAGTCGTTCCCATCGATGTCGCCGTCAAGAACAACGCTCTGTTCTTGATTCCCGAACCCAAATCGCCTCACGGAGTCGATGTCTCTCCCGACGGTAAATACATTGTCGTCTGCGGAAAGCTCGATACCCATGCGACGGTTTACAGCTGGGACAAGATTCAAAAGGCGATCAAAAACAAAGATTTTGTAGGAAAAGATCCCTACGGCATTCCCATCATCGATATGAAAAAGGCGATGCACTGCCAGGCTGAGCTGGGCCTCGGGCCCCTGCACAACCAATTCGGTAAGCATTGGAAAAAGCAAGGCGAGATCTATACATCACTTTACGTCGACAGCCAGGTCGTCAAGTGGAACTACCTGACCTGTAAAGTGGAAGATCGCCAGAATGTCAACTACAACATCGGCCACCTCTGCGGTATGGAAGGCAAGACCGAGGATCCCCAGGGTGATTACATCATCGCGTTGAACAAACTGGCCATCGACCGCTTCAACGAGATCGGGCCTCTGCACCCGCAGAACCACCAGCTCATCGATATCCGCGGCAAGAAAATGCAGCTGCTCTACGATATGCCGATTCCTCTGGGCGAGCCTCACCAGGCGGTAGCGATCCGTGCCAGCAAGCTCAAGCCTGAGGTTCGCTACAAAATGGGAACCAACCCCTTCACCGGCAAGCCCCATCGCGGCAAGACCCTGGCAGGTCAGGAACATATCGAGCGCAAAGGCAACCATGTCTATGTCTATGGAACGATGGTCCGTTCGCACATCAATCCTGAGCACGTGAATGTGAATCTGGGTGATACTGTCACTTTCTATCTGACCAACCTGGAGCGGGCAGAGGACGAGACCCACGGATTCACTGTGGATCAATACAATGTCCATGCTTCTCTGGAGCCGGGCAAAACAGTCGCTCTGACCTTCAAGGCCGATCGTGAGGGTGTTTTCCCCTACTACTGTACGGAATTCTGTTCGGCACTGCACCTGGAGATGATGGGTTACCTCTTGGTCAAAGATCCCAACAAACACTATGTCTCCGCCAAGAAGCTCAAAATGGCCAAAATGTCCAAAGAGCAGCTTGAGAAAGAGTACGAGAAGATCGTCGCGACCAACAAAGCGACCGACAAGGTCATTCAGAGTGTCGTGAAGTTCCTCAAAGAGAATCACTACGAGAAATATCCCGTCGTGAAGCAACTGGTCGAAGATGCTCTGGATCAGTACAGCAAGATCCCCGAGCAGCAGAAGAAGGCTGAAGAAGCTTACAAGAAGGGTGATCTCGAAAAAGCGATCCTCTTCCAAAACATGGTTTGGCAGTATATGGTCAAAACCGCAGACGTCGGTATCCGTGCGCGTGACCTGTTGGTCAAGAAACTGGCTACCCCGATGAGTGAAGCGGCACGCCGTGGCCACGAAGCTTATCTCGAAGGCGGATGTAACGGCTGCCACGTCATCGGTAAAGTCTCCTCAGGTCCCGACCTGGTCGGCGTCCTGCAGAGACACAAGAATGGTGAAAAGTGGGTCAAAGAGTGGATTCTCCATCCCGAGAAGATGTATAACAACCCCTACATCAAGTCGATGACCAACTACTTCAACCTCCGTATGCCCAACCAGGGTATGACCGAGAAGCAGGTCGACGATATTATCGAATACCTCAAGTGGATCGATAAGAACGCCAACCTCTTCTAAGAAAAGAGACCGGAACCCTCCGGTCACTATATGAAATTATCTATTGTTTGTTCAGACAGATTTCCCAAGCTTCCCCAAAAAGATTTGACGAAAAAATAGCCCTAAGTGCTTTTATTGACGTCAGTCAATCTTTTTGGGGGCGATTGGAGTATAATCGACCAAGATTTTTCAAGAAGGAGAGGGGATGAAAAGCTCATTGATGAAATCGAGGATTTTCACGTTGATCGCGTTGGGGCTCTTGCTCTACTTTTTCGTGATTCCTGCGGTTTTTACCCATGATGTGGTCGAACTGGCCAGGGAAGGCAAAGTGGACAAAATCCCGCCCATTGCCTACAAGGTTTGGAACTATTATGTCAAAGGGCAGTATGTCAGCCCCAACACCCCCAAAGACGCTGTGGGGGATTTGAAAAAGATGATCGATGAGGATGCGGAGCTTTCGGCGGTCAGCGCACCGATCTGGTATGTGGCGCTGGAGGCTCCCAACTATCCCAAAAAGGCCTTTCCCAACGGGATTCCGGTCTATTATCACTTCGACGGCTTCAGCGGCGATGTACATGAAATGAACACCATCAACCACTTCATCGGGATGGACCCGATGGAGCGTGGTGCTCCCTACCTGCGCGCATTGGCGCCCTATGCTCTGGTGCTGGTGGCGCTGCTGATGGTTTACTATATGCTCTACAATTGGAAGATTCTTGATTGGCTGATGTGGATCCCGGTGGTGCTGCCGGTAATCTTCCTGGGCTTCTATGCCTACTGGCTCTACTGGTTCGGGCACCATATGCACGCCTGGGGGGCCTTCAAGATCAAACCCTTCATGCCGACGGTCTTCGGGGATGGGAAGGTGGCGCAGTTTACCACCCACTCCTATCCCACTATAGGATTCTGGATCTTGCTGGCGATCGCCTTCTTCAGCCTTTTGGCGATCGTCTCCAAACGTAAAGCCCGTCGGCTGGCCCAGCAGACGGTCTGAGTCGGGAATGCATCGATGTGGAAGGTCGCGGTTATGATCTTTACCGTTACGGGTCTGCTCTCGGGCAATGTGCTTCAGGCGGCGATCGACAAAGCGCAGCCCGGTTCCAAACTGGAACTGCCCGCGGGAGAGTATCACGGCAATCTCCGCATCGATAAACCGTTGATCCTCGTGGGTCCCGAGGATCAGAGCGCTCGGATCATCGGGGACGGCAACGGCACGGTGATCACCGTTCGCAGTGACTATGTGACCCTGAAGAATCTGACGATCCTCCACAGCGGTCAGGAGCACGAGCGGGTGGATGCGGCGGTCTCGGCCAAAAAGCTCAAGCATTTGACGGTGGACCACTGTCGGATCGACGATTGCCTTTTCGGAATCGATCTCGAGCAGGTAAATGAGTCACAGATCACCCGCAACTGGATCCGCTCCAAACCCTTTAGTCTGGGATTGCGGGGTGATGCGGTGCGGCTCTGGTACAGCAACGACAACAATGTCAGTGCCAACCACATTACCCATTCGCGGGATATGGTGGTCTGGTACAGTCACGGCAATACCATCGCCCACAATTTCGGGGAGTACAGCCGATATTCGCTCCATTTCATGTATGCGGGGCGTAATGATGTGCGCTTCAATACTTACGAGCACAATTCGGTGGGGATCTTCTTCATGTATTCCCAGGACAGTGTGGCGGTGGGAAATGTGATCAAAAGCTCCATCGGTACCACGGGGCTGGGGATCGGGCTCAAGGATTGCAGCAATTTCACCCTGAGGGACAATACGATGATCTATTGTGCCCGCGGGCTCTATATCGATCGCTCGCCCTTTCAGCCCGATCAGAACAACAGTATCGAATACAATAGGATCGTTTATAACTCAATCGGGATCAATTTTCACTCCCTGAGTATCAACAATTACATTCACCACAATATTTTCAAGGGGAACATCGAAAATGTCTACGACGACGATCAGGTGACCCTGCATTCGGTGAAGAACCATTGGGATGAGAATTACTGGGATGATTACGAAGGATTCGACAAAAACGGTGACGGGATCGGTGATACCCCCTATCGGCTCTATTATTATGCCGATCGGATGTGGATGAGCAACCCCAACATCAAATTCTTCTACGCGTCGCCGGTGATTTCCATTCTCAACTTTCTGGCGAAACTGGCCCCGCTATCGGAGCCGGTCATGCTCTTGGAGGATCCCCATCCGGTGATGGAGGAACAAACATTGGAAAAGGAAGGAAAACGATGAGTGCGGCAGCGAACAAAAAACGGCGTCAATTCATCCAGCAGATGACGGGTCTGGGCGTTTTGGGCCTGGCGGCGGCAGGAGGGATTTTCGGTGCCTCCTATCTCAAAGCGGAGCCCCTGCGCCTGCGCCCGCCCGGTGCGGTACCCGAAGAGGAATTTATCGGGCTCTGTATCAAGTGCGGGCAGTGCCTCCAGGTCTGTCCCTACGATGCCATCAGACTCGAAGACATCGACGGAAAAGTCGGGGTGGGGATGGCCTACATCGAACCGAGGGATCGGGGTTGCTATCTCTGCGATGCTTTTCCCTGCATTCTGGCTTGTCCCAGCGGCGCGCTGGATCACGAGCACGACAGTATCGAATTTGTCCATATGGGGATCGCCGTGGTCAAAAATCCCGGTGCCTGTCTGGCCAAGACCGGGACGCCGGTTCCCGATGAGGCCATCGACCGGATCTATGACCATACGACGGTCTTGAGCGCGGCGGAGCGCAGCAGCCATCATGTCGAGATCAGTGACTCCGATCCCGAAAAGGCTAAGCTGCAAAAGCAACTGCTCCTCAAGCTGGAAAAATACCGCAAGGAGAACCCCTGCACCATCTGTGCCGATCTCTGCCCCTATCCGGAGCCGCTCAAGGCGATCGGCATGGTCAAAGCCAAGGGAGGCGGCCTGCTGCCCGAGATCCGGGAAGCCTGTGTGGGATGCGGTGCCTGTGTGGAGCTTTGTCCCACCGATGTGATCGAGATTATCCCGAGAAAGACCTACGCCGATATCTACGGTGAAAAAGGGGAGCATCATGCGTAAAATGAGCTTATGGGCGCTCAGCCTTTTGCTTGCTTTGGGAACGGTCGGTTGCGGTAAGAAAGAATCCCAAAGCCAGGGGGAAGGGGCCTCAGGCAATGCTGCGCCGCAGATCAAAGTGACGCAGGGGGCTGTGAAGATTCAAAAGGAGTCCAAAAAGTCCGAAGCCAACAGCGGGCAGTTCTACTACTCCTACAACACCGAGAAGAACAGCAGCGACGAAAATCCGCCCAAGACCCGCACGACGCTCGATGCCTATCTGCATATCCATTCGCCCTACGAGCGGATTCAGATCAACCTTATGATCAAAAAGCTGAGCAAGGATTTCATTGTCCGCTGTTCTCCCTGTCACGACGACTATGCCAACGGAGTGATCGGACCTTCGCTTCTGGGCAAGAGTGGAGATTATATCTATCAGCATCTGATCGACTTCAAGACGGGTAAAAAGAAAAACGTTTTGATGAAAGAGCTGGTTTCTCAGATCGACGATGCAAAACTCAAGGCGATCGCCGATGAAATCGCGGCGTTTAACAAACAAATCCAAAAACTTCGGGAGGGGAGAAAATGATTCGACATATCATCGCGGCTATCGCAACACTGTTGGCTCTGTGGGCTATGTATTACATGTATCAACTGGATGTAGAAGCCAATCGCTTCGGGGAGATCCAAAAGCTGCTTGAGCGGACCAAGATGGAAGTCAAGGTTGAGAAAAAAGAGCCGACACAGGTAGTGCAGGCAGCTTCGGCCCCCAGTGCCGATAAGGAAGCGAAGAAAAAAGAGGATGAGCTTCAGAAGAAACTCAAAGCCCTGCGTGAGCGGGCCGGAAACGCTATGGCATTCAAGGTCAGCCCTCTGTATAAGCAGAAGTGCTCCTCCTGCCACGGAGTCAACGGCGAAGGGATCATCGGTCCCAGACTCATCGGCAAATCCAGCGACTATGTTCTCAAGGCGCTTGAGGATTTCAAGAGCGGCAAGCGAAAGAACTACGTGATGTACGGCCTGCTTTCGAAAATGGATGAAAGCCAGCTCAAAGCTTTGGCCGACGAGATCGGAACCTTTGAAGCGAAGCTCAAAGCCCAGGGCAACTGAGCCCATCCTCGAGGAGGAGAAGGATAGATTATGGATCGATACAACAGTTCAATTCGCGACATCCTCAATGCGTCGTTCTTTTCGACGTTCTACTATCGGACACGGGAAGGAAAAATACGCCCTACGTGGCGTTTCTGGCGCTGGATGAGTGTCATTCTCATCAACATCGCCTTTTTCCTCTCCTACCATATCGACATTCAGCTGCTCGAAGGTACCATGAGCGGATCGCGTCTGCTGGGCTTTCACCTGATCGATCTCTTTACGGCGTTGGAGACCTGGGCGGCTACCCATACGATCCACACCAATATGATCATCGGTTCGGTGACCATTGCGGTCTTTTACCTGCTGGTCGGGGGTAAGAGCTTCTGTGCCTGGGCCTGCCCCTACGGGATCTTGAGCGAGATCGGAGAGTATTGGCATCAGAAGCTGGTCCGCAAAAAGATCATCAAAGAACGCAGTTGGGATCCGAGGATCCGTTTCGCTTTCTGGGCGGTTTTTCTTGTCGTCACGTTCATCGACGGCTTCTTGGTTTTCGAAGTGATCAATCCCATCGGAATCCTCAGCCGTTTCATCGTCTACGGCTGGAGTCTGGCGATCGTCTGGGTTTTGGTTATTTTGCTCTTCGAGATCTTCTACTCCCGGCGGATGTGGTGCAAATATATCTGCCCGGTGGGGACCACCTACAATCTGCTGGGCTGGGTGAGCGCCACGAAGGTCCAATGGGATATGGAGAAGTGCGATCACTGCGGCGCCTGTCTGGACGCTTGCTTTGAGAACCACGTGTTGGAATTCATCAAGCCCAAACACGACAAAGAGCGCAAAGAGAAGGGCATCACCAAGCAGATCGTCGTCAACGGGGACTGCACCCTCTGCGCCCGTTGTTTCGATGTCTGCCATACCGATGCCTACAATTACACATTCCGGCTGAAGGATCTGGTGTGAGTCCTCTCATCGAGATCCGCAACGCCCGCAAAAAGTTTATGGGCACCCCGGTGCTCGACGGCATTACCCTCTCCATCGAGGCGGGAGAACGGATTGCTATGCTCGGACCCAACGGGGCGGGTAAAACGACCCTGGTGCGTTCGATGTTGGGCTTCTACCATCTCGATGAGGGGGAGATCCGTGTGATGGGCAAAGATCCGATCCGTGATCGGGTAGAGGTGCTACGGCATATCGGTTTTATCCCCCAGCTCCCTCCGCCGGTGAAGTTGAGTCTGGATGAGCTGTTGATGTATATCGAACGCAGCACCGGCACGCCCAAAGGTGCGGTGATCGCCCAGGCGGAGCGGATGGCGCTGGATGTGAAGCAGCATGCCTCCAAACCCTTTTTCAAACTCTCCGGAGGGATGAAGCAGAAATTGCTCATCGCCATCGCCCTGGCCAGACGGAGTCGGCTCTTTGTCTTCGATGAACCGACCGCCAGCCTCGATCCCAAGGCACGGGAACTCTTCTATCGGCTCCTCTCGGATCTCGATTATGACTATTCGGCGATTTACATCACGCACCGGCTCGAAGAGCTCGAAGGATTGATCAACCGCAAAATCTATATGGAACTGGGAAAGGTGGTCGAGGATGAACCGATCGCGACGTGATTTTCTCTTGGTGACACTGGGAGTGGCCCTTCCTCTGTTTTCCGGATGCAAAGAGCGTCAAAAGGATGGAGCGGAGCCGGTGCACTGGGACCGGGATATGTGCGAGCGATGCAAAATGGTGCTCAGCGAGCGGAAATATGCCGCGGAAATCACCAATCCCAACACAGGCAAAACGTATAAATTCGACGATATCGGCTGTGCCGTACTCTGGATGGACGAAGAGCATATCCCCTGGAAGGACCGGGCGAAGATCTGGGTGACCGACGCCAAAACCGGCCAATGGCTCGATGCGCGAAAAGCGCTCTATACTGACGATTCGATCACACCGATGGCGTATGGGATCGCTGCATTCAGCGAAAAAACCTTTCCCAAAGGCCACAAAGTTCTCCACTTCAAGGAAGCGGCAGAGGTCATTCGAAAAATCGAAGCGAAAAATAATGAACTGCGGGGGGTAAAACCGTGAAAAATCTGCTGCTGGTAGCCTATCTCGACATCCGGGAGTCGCTACGATCGAAATGGTTCTACGTCTACGCCGTAGTCTTCGGCGGGCTGATGGGGCTCTTTTTTATCAGCGGGATCACCGATTCGGTGGTAATGGGCTTTACAGGCCTGAGCCGCCTTCTGCTGGTCTTTATCCAGGTGACGATTATCATCCTGCCCATTTTTATCCTGATCACCACCGTCAAATCGATCTCTGCCGACCGGGAGAGCAATATCCTCGAATATATGCTCTCTTTCCCCATTTCCCTGCGCGATTATTACTGGGGTAAATTTCTGGGCCGTTTCGTCACCGTTTTTGTGCCGGTGATCTTCGCGTTGATCATCGGTGTGGCCTGGGGGGCGCTCAAAGGAGCGGCCATCCCCTGGGCGATGGTGCTGCTCTACTCGGCTTTGATCTTTTCACTCTGTATCGTTTTCCTGGGGATCGCCTTTTTCATCTCGACCACCGTGAAATCCCACGACATGGCTTTGGGAATCGCCTTTATGACCTGGATTATCCTGCTGGCTTTCATCGATGTCGCCCTGATCGGCCTGATGATGCAAAACCGCATCTCCGACGGGGTGATCATCACGATCGCGATGCTCAATCCGATGGAAGCCTTCCGGATCGGGGCGATTGCCCTCTTCGATCCGGAGCTGACGGTGATCGGACCGGTGGCCTATTATCTGCTCGATTCACTGGGGCATACGCTCCTGATGCTCTATGCGGTTCTCTATCCGATCGTTTTGGGAATGGTGTTTGCACTTTTGGGTTATACTCTATTCCGACGCAAAGATCTACTGTAGTCTATGGAGGATAAAAGAATGAAAAACGCTCAAAGAATTTCTACCTGTGTATTGACGCTTCTGACCTGCGGGTTTTTGTGGGCTGGAGAGAGCAATATAACCACTCCCGCCAAGGGGACGGTTCCCGCCGCTTCTGTCAAAGTGTGGGGGAACAGTTTGGATCCGGTCTACAAAATTCCGGTAAACAAGCTTCCGAAATTTACGACCGAGATGATCCTGAAAAACGGGAAAAAGATCCGTTTTGCCTCGGTAAAGTCGATGCTCAACTTCTATTACCATCCCGAAAAGTATCCTCTCTACAAAGTCCGCAGCCGCCGTGCGATTCGTCAAATGTTTGTCAAAGACTATCTCAGCGGAGAAAGAATCCCTCTGCAGAACGCCTGGTTCGTTTTCGGTTCCCGGCTTATGGGGCCGCACGGAGATGACCTCATCCCTCTGAGTAGCCGTACCCGGGCGGAGCTTTTTACCAAGCGCTACGGCGGGACGAAGATTATGAGTTTCAAAGAGGTTGGTGACAAGGGTTACGGCCTGATCCACTATCTGGATATGATGTGATGTCAAAGTGCAAAGGAGAGAAGCGATGAAACGTCCCGAACCAAAAAACGAAGAGATCGAACTGAAAAACAATGTCTACATCGAGAGTGACACCGATACCAAGGGGATCATCACCTACGCCAACGACTATTTCGCTGAAATCTCCGGGTACACCCCCGAAGAGTTGGTGGGCCAGCCCCATAACATCGTGCGCCACCCCGATATGCCCAGGATTCTTTTCAAACTCCTCTGGGATCGCCTCCAGAAAGACCAAAATTTTATCGCCGCGGTAAAAAACCTGGCCAAGGACGGCCGTTACTACTGGGTCTTTACCGATTTCGAACCGATCAAAGACTCCGAAGGCAAGACCGTGGGATACAAAGCGGCCCGCAAGAAGATTTCCCACCACGTCACCGATCTGCTCGATCCGCTTTACAAAAAGCTGACCGAAATCGAAAAAGAGGGCGGCATGGAAGCTTCCGAAAAATATCTCAACGAATTTCTTGCCGAGCATGGGGATGATATTACCGTGGATAATCTCCTGGAGAATATTCACCGCCTCTATTGAGCCATCCTCCCGGATGGATGCTTTATTTAACACTTCTGTAACATTTCTTTTTTACAATCTATCCAAAGCTGCGAAGATAGAGGAGAGGGGAGTTCGGTGCAGACAAAACGAGGGATGAATTCGGGAGTGATCCTGCTTCTGGAAGATGACAAACTCTACAGTGAGACGATCGCCGATTTTCTGGAAGAAGAGGGGTATGAGGTTTGCGCCGTTTTGGAGCCTCGGAGTGCAATGGAGCTTTGCTACCGCCGTCACTTCGATCTCTATCTGCTGGACATCAACCTTCCCTTCGATACGGGGCTCAATTTTTTACGTTCACTTCGGGAGAGCGGGGATGAAACCCCGGCGATCTTTTTGACTTCCCGGGAGGATCGGGCTTCCTTGATCGAGGGGTTGCGTATCGGCGCCGACGACTATCTTCGCAAACCGGTGGATCTGGAAGAATTGGCGCTCAGAGTACGCGCTACTCTGCGCCGGACGCAAGGGCCCGGAAGCTACGAGATCGACGGTTATCTGATCGACCAGGCGAAATACAGGATTTATAAAGCGGGCAGGGAAGTTCCCATCGAGCGTAAACCCTTCGAACTGCTTCAACTGCTGCTCAAAGCCGAAGGGGATGCTGTGAGTAACGAAGCGATCATTCAGGCTCTCTGGTCCAGTGCCGAAGAGGCAAGTTACGGAGCCATCCGGGTCTATGTCAGCCGGCTCAAAAAGCATTTCGGCGATCGGATCGAGAATATCCGCGGTGTAGGGTATCGGCTAAGATTGGAGGAGGAAGGATGAATATCCATTGGATCAAAGAGATAGTGGATTACGGCATTTTGGGGACACTGGCACTGATGGGTTTCATCGCGCTCTGGGTCTATTTCGAGCGTTTGATTTTTTTTCGGAAGATCGATCTCGCGAGCTACCGCCACAAAGAGGCGTTGGAGACCGATTTGACCGCCAACACGACGATCCTCTCTTCGATCGGCTCCAGCGCCCCCTATATCGGGCTTCTGGGGACGGTGCTGGGGATCATCATCACCTTCTATCTGTTGGGACAGACCAAGCAGATGGATGCCGGAAGTATTATGACTTCCCTCTCCTTGGCGCTCAAGGCGACGGCGATGGGCCTGGTGGTGGCGATCCCTTCGATGCTCTTTTATAACCACGTGGTGCGCAAGATCGAAGTGCTGCAAAACCGCTGGGAGATCCTGCACGATCATGGCGATTAAGAAGTTTGATTCCATCAATGTCGTGCCGATGATCGACATTATGCTGGTACTGCTGGTGATCGTGTTGACCACGGCGACCTTTATCGCCAAAGGGGTGATCCCTCTCGAACTTCCTCAGGGTAAAAGTGCCGCCGAATATTCCCCCAAAGAGAAGATCCGTATCAGCGTCTCCAAAAAGGGGGAGATCTATCTGGGCGATCAGGCGGTGGACAAGGAGGCGCTCTCTGAGCGGCTCGCCGGCAAAGACCGCCAGCTCCCTGTCTACCTCTCCTGTGACAAAGCGGCCCGCTACGATGCTTTTGTGGAGGTGCTCGACCGTCTCAAAGCCCTGGGATACGGGCATATCAATATCGTCACCACCAAATGAGACGCCTGCAGGCCTTTGTCTATGCCGCTGCCGTTTATGGGGCGCTGGGAGGTACCGCGGCGCTCCTGATCCATCAGTTCCCCAAATTGGCGATCTCCGAAGAGGCCCGCAGCACCGCCGTTACCCTCGTCAATCCCGAGCAGAGCACCTCCGCGTCCCAGTCGGTCAATTCCGAAGCTTCACCGGCCCCTGCCAAAGAGGCTGAGCCCCCAAAGACCCCGCCCAAGCCGGAACCCCCTGAAGTTTCCGAAGAGCCGCCTCCCGCGCCTCCACAGACTTCACCCGAAGAGCCTCCAAAAACGGAGCCCCCGAAGGAAGAGACTCCCCCTGAGCCGGTCGAGAAAGTGGAGGCGGTAGAGCATCCCGCGAACGATCAGGTGACCCTTCCGCCTCCAAAGCCGCTCAAAGCCCCCACCCCTTTCGATCCACAAAAACTGCTTGCCCTCAAGGCCCCTCTGCCTGAGCCCGAGGTCAAGAAGCACGTAGAGAAGGTGAAACCGCCCCGGCAAAAAAAGCATAGAGTTTCCAAAAGAGCCCATAAAACCGCCCGGAAAATTTCACATCAAAAAAGAGGGAACAACAGTGTGCGCTCCCGGGCACGCCGCGGCGGAACGGCGCATGTCAACCGCCTGTTGGCCAGGATCAAACGGCGCATCGCCCGGAACAAGAGCTATCCCATTGCCGCGAAACGTCGCCGTCTACAGGGAACGGTGCGGGTGAGCTTCATCGTCACACGCAGCGGCGGCGTGAGAAATATCCGGGTCAGCGGCCCCAGGGCTTTTGCCGCTTCAGCCCGTTCGGCGGTGCGCCGGGCTTTCCCGGTGAGCGTGGGGGAGGCGGCGCCGGGGTTGCCCCGGCAGATGAGCGTGACGCTCTCCTATCGACTGCGTTAAAAAGCGGGTAGTGCGTAGTGGGCAGAGGGTAGTTGGAGGATTGAAGATGGATAATGGTGGATTATAGATTTCGGATTATTGGAGCTGAAGTAATGGTCCGTTAATACGCTTATCCTAAGCTTATCGGTGAAATTCTCTTTAGGAGTCAGCATGAAACATTCGCGATTGATCACGACAATCTTTTTAAGTCTTGGAGTTATGGGGGGTGTGGCTGCCGCCGCATCCCAAGAGAGCTCAGGGCAGCAGGCGAAGGCCGATACATCGGTATCACAAAAAGCCGCTCAGGTTTCTCAGGAGGCTCAAGAGGTCCAAGCCGCTCAGCAACAGGTTCAGGCCAAGGCCCTACAGGCACAGCAAAAGGCTCAAGCAACCTATAAAGCCATGCACACCGCCGCCAAAGAGCAAAAGCAGCAGGCTGTAGCGTCTGCCAAGGAGACGAAGGCCAAAGCGGCTCAGCATACAGCACAGGCACGGGGACGGCATACGGTACATCATGCCCATATGCAGGCCCATCATACTGCCCGGCATGTCCATGCCCATACCCATTCGGTCGTGCACCAGGCTCACTCCCATGCTCATCAACATGCCTCTAACGTATTAGGGTTTTTCAGTCATCACGCTTCATCGCATCACATGAACGCCATGGTGGCGCTCAACGGTCATTTTGGAGCGTAGGGCAACCACGGTAGCCACGGGGGCCATGGCGGTCACGGCGGTTTCGGTGGATTCGGCGGTTTCGGCGGAGGTCAAGGTGGAATGGGTGGTAGTGGTGCCGGGGGTGGCGCCGGTGGTGCCGGAGGCGGATGTGGCGCTGGAGCCGGGGCCGGAGGTTTTTAAAAGCATGCCTCGAACACCAGAGCCGTTTGGCATCCACGTGTAAACATTTCTACTCTACAATTCTCTCTTGAACCCAGGCACGGGAATGCCCATACTCTTTAGCCAGTTCTTTGAGTGTCTTTCGGTGATAGAAATAGTCTTCAAAAAGACGGCGAGTCAATCGTCTCTGACGTCTCGAGGAGGAAAAGGTCCGGCGGCATTCAAGGCAATAGTAGCGTTGTATTCCATGGAAGTGGCCATACTTTTTTGTATGTCTCGAATCGCACTAGGGGCATTTTTTTACAAGCCATCTGTAAAAAGTCCTTTTTAAACCCCATATTACCGAAGCTCAAGCAGGTTTTTAGACACACGTTTCTTTACTTTAGGTCTAAACTTGCGAATTGGGGGCCGTAGGCCCGTGGCTGCGGCGTGCGATCAGGCTTAGAATTTGTAGCGGATGTTGGTATAGATGTATCGTCCGGGTTCGTTGAGCAGCATCGTGCTGCCGCCGGCGATGAGGGTCAAATCTTTGTAGGTATTGGAGACGGCATAGGTCTTGTCGAAGAGATTGTCAACCCCGACGGTCAACTCCAGGTGGTCGCCCCAGCTCTTTTGGGCTTTGAGGTTGACGACGCCCCAGCCGCCCAGGACCTGCTCCCCGTTTTCCGAGTCGATCTTGTCCCAGCGGCCCGATGCCTGCAGCTCGGCACGCAGGGTCCAGGTATCGGTGGGCATCCAGTTGGCACCCAGGGTGAATTTCAGAGGGGGAATCTCGGGCAGATCGGTATCGCTCTGGCCGGTGAGGGGATCTTTTTTCTTCCCTCTCAGCCAGGTGAGGCTGCTGTCGAAGTAGAGGGAGTCGCTGTAGTTGTAGCTGCCGCTGAGTTCCACGCCATAAATATAGGCGTCGGTATTCTCATAGTGATTGAGTGTGGCATTGTAGAGAATATCGTCGTTGAGGTAATTGTAGAAGCCCTTGACTCTTAGGTCGAAACGCTCATTGCTCCATTCGGCGCCCGCATCGATCTCGTAGTTGCGCACCGGGTCGAGATTGTCGTTTCCGACATCCTTCCCCTGCTTATTGCGATAATAGAGCTCTTTGGGATCGGGGACCCGCAAGGCGCTACCCACCCCGGCAAAGAGGCTCCAGCTCTCGTTGAGGTGATAAGTGGCCAGGATGTTTCCGCCCAGGCCGTCGAAGCTTCGATCCCGGTCTCCGGGACGGGGAGTGTCCACATCGAAATGGTCGTAACGCAGCCCCAGATCCCAGGTCAGAGCCCCCATAAGGTAGTGGTCTTTGAGATAGAGGCCGTAGTCTTTGGTGTCCACATCGTAGATACTGTGGCGCTTGGCAGCAGGGAAGAGTTTTCCATTTTTATAATAATTCCCATCCCAGTTGCGCACGCTGTACTCCAGGCCCCCTTCGAGGGAATGCCCACCCATCGTCCACTCGTCGACGATGGCTCCGCCGTCGACCTTGGATTGGAGCCAGTGTTTGATGATCCCTTTCTTCTTTACGGATCTCCGGTAGCGGTTGGACATAGGGTGATCGACCTTGGTATGGAAGTAGTGGAAGGTGAGTTTGTCGGAGTAACTTCCCAGGTTTCGGATGATGTATTTGCTATCAAAGAGGTCGGAGTTGTCGTAGTCGGCATCCATCGGGGTATTGGGGTAGAGTACGTCGTCACTGCGGTTGGCGGTATAGCTCAGTTCAAGCGACTGGTTGTCGGTGATGTCCCAGAAGAGTTTGCCCATCAGGGTCGATTTGGTGTAGGCTGCGAGATCCTTGTATTTGGGCTGATAAGCCATTCCTTTTTTGGCTGTGGGGTGATTGGCGATAAAGCGCATCTGCTGCCCGTAGAAGTCGTCGCCGTTACCGTCCTTGTATTGGTCGCTGGTCTCCGTGGAGAGCCCCAGGTAGAAACGCACGGTGTCGGTGCCTCCGCTCAGGGTCGTGGCGAGTTTGCGGTAGTTCCAGCGTCCCAGCCCGAGATTGAAGTCTCCTTTAAACTCTTTGGCCGGTTTGAGGGTGTGGATCTTGACCGAAGCGCCCAAGGCCCCGGGTTCGGAGACGTCGAAGGGCCCTTCGGTCACTTCGATGGTGTCGATATTGTTGGCCAGGACGTGGGAGATGGGCGGGTCCATCCGGTTGGGGCAGGCCCCGTAGAGCTGCGCCCCGTCGATGGTGACCGAGAGGTTGTCTTTTTTCAATCCCCGGACGACGATATCGTTGGCTACGGCGCTGCGGCGGACCAGGGTAACGCCGGGAACCTGCTTCGCCAATGCGGCGGCGACGTCGGCGGAGCGGATCTCTTCGCCGGCGACATCCTTGACGACGGTGGTTTCAAAGGTAGCGTTGACATCGATGGTGCCCAGATCCTCTGCCGGTTGGGCGTAGAGAAAAGCTGCCGTAAGGGCAGAGAGTGTCAGTGTGCGTCGAATCATTATCATTCCCTCCTAAAAGAATAGAGACATTATGGGATACGAGGTGTTTCAAGAGTGTTAAATCGATAAGGAAATCAAATCTTTTCTCAATCGAAAAAGATCATTTGACGGATAAATGAATCATATCTATCAAAAAACCGTCTCGACAGGCTAAAATTAACACAAATGTAACATTGTTGATCTACAATCATTTTCGATCACTATCAAAGGAGTAAAAATGAAAAAACTGTTGATGATCCTGGGGCTCGCTCTGGGAATGATGGCTGCCGCACAGGCCGAAGGAATGGGGATGCACCATATGGGAGGGATGCATCACGGCAAGATGATGCCCAAAAATTTCCGGATGGTTCCGATGGGCAAGGCACAGATCCTTCAGAAAGGTGAAGCGAAAATGTACTGCCCCAAGTGTGGGATGACCCTGCCGATGTTCTACCGCACCAACCACGCCGCCAAGGTCGATGGAAAAATGGAGCAGTTCTGCTCGATGCACTGCCTGGTCGAAGAGATCAAAAGCGGTAAAAAAGTCTCCGACATTCAAGTTGTCGACAATTCGACGCTGAAATTCATCCCTGCCGAGAAGGCCTGGTATGTGGTCGGCAGCTCCAAGCCTGCGACGATGAGCAAGGTGAGTAAATACGCTTTCGGTACCAAAGAGGCAGCGGAGAAATTCGCCAAAGAGTTCGGCGGCAAAGTAATGCCTTTTGATGCGGCGCTGAAGATGGCGGAAGCCGCTTATGACAAAGAGGCGGCGATGATCGCCAAAAAACAGGCGATGATGGCCAAAAAAGGGGAGATGATTTACAAAAAGATGTGTAAACCCGTTGACAAAAAGTTCGCGACGGCTGCCGAAGCGAAGGCTTATATCCAAGCCAATCATCTCTGTGGGGATCTGCGGGGTAAACCGCTGCAGGCTGTGGGGCTTTATCTCAAATCTCTTGGCTCCAAATAGGAGCTTCCCCGTTCTTCGGGGCTTCTCTTCTTCATTTCTTTTTTTCTTTGTTTCGCAACGAAAGAGAAAAAGAAACGAAGCAAAGAAAAAAAGAAAGTGCGAAGTACTGACGTCCGGATGAGACTGCCAGGCGATTTGATGTGAGTCATTATCCAATGCGGTATTTCAAGCTAAAATCAATATAGATTTTTTAAAGAAAGAGGATGGGTCAAATGGCAAAATTTTGGATGATCGCGCTGCTTTTTTGGCAGGTTTCGGCATTTGGTGAGGATCTCTCCGCTGTCAAATATGCCCGGATGGTGGCCAAGGGGGAGAAGATCGCCCAGAAACTTTGTGATCAAAAGAAGCTTCCAAAGGTTTCGGAAAAAATGTCGCTCAATGAGGTAGCCAGGCTCATCAAAAGCAGCGGGGCCTGTCCCCCGCTGAGCCGGAGCAAGAGGGAGGCTCTGGCTACTTTTCTCAAGGCGGGTGCTCAGGAGGCTCATACCCCAAGCGGCAAAGAGATTGTCGTTCCCAAAGGGGCCAAGTGCCCTGTCTGCGGGATGATCGTAAGCAAATATCCCAAATGGGCCGCTGAGATGGTGGTGGATGGAAAGACTTACTATTTCGACGGGGTCAAGGATATGATGAAATTCTATATCTTCGACGGGGATTTTCCCTACGACCGTAACAAGATCGAGAAGATGCTGGTGACCGACTACTATACGCTCGAAGCGATCCCGGCCAAAGAGGCTTACTATGTGATCGGCTCCAAACTCTACGGCCCGATGGGTAACGAGCTGATCCCCTTCAAAACCGAGAAAGAGGCCAAAGACTTCATCGCCGACCACGGTGGAGACCGCATCGTCCGATTCAATGAGATCACCGGGAAGATGGTGATGGGCTTGGACGGAATCGAATATAATGAGGAATGAGGAATGAGGTTAATCATTAACCATTCATTATTAACGCGCTCTAATAAGGAGTGCTTATGATCGGCCGTTTTTACTTTTTGACGGCTCTTTTGTCGCTTCTACTGATCGCTGCGCTTGCACATTTTTCGCTGTTCGACCGTGAAAATTTGTTTCAGAAACAGCGGGAGTTGGTGGCGGTGACGGACCTCGATTCGCCGGCACTGAGTGTCGAATATTTCGAGCCGAGGCTGCGACGCTTCGAACGCTCCCTCAACCCGGCCTATCCGGAATTGCTTCCGACCGACCGGCTCGATTTCGTCTATGGAGATCTCAATGGGAAATAATCCCTTTTTTCACTTCCTGACCCTCAATCTCTTTGCCGAGCGGCGCAAGCACCTGGCGGTGGTCGGGCTCTCGGTCGTGCTGATCTTTTTGTTCTCGGCGACCCTTTTTATCTCATCGTCTCTGCAAACTTCTCTGCAAAAGGCTCTCGAGAGTGAACCCGATTTCGTGGTGCAGCGGGTGCGTGGGGATCATCTGCTGCCGGTGCCCGAGGAGTGGATCGACGAGATCGCCGCGCTGCACGGAGTCAGCGCCGTGGCTCCCCGGGTCTGGGGGCGTTACTACACCGAGCCCAAAGGCAAGAGTTTTTTGATCGTGGGGATCGATTTTCTGGAGGAGCAGAGCCATCGGGCCCTTTCAAAGCTGATCGCCCAAACCGACCTGCGTAAATTTTTGAGTGGAAAATATATGATCGCCGGACCGGGAGTGCAGCGCTGGATGCAGCGCCATTTCTATAAGGAGGGCTACAACTTTCTGGCCCCCGACGGGAAGTTCATCCAGCTCAAACTCTTTGCTACTCTTCCCAAAGAGAGTTCGCTGATGGGCAACGATCTGGTGATCGTCCCCATCGAAACGGCGCGAAAGATTCTGGGATTGAAAGAGGAGCAATCCACCGACATCACCTTCAATGTCCCCAATGACAGTGAATGGCCCAATATTGAGAGTAAAGTCTCCGCGATGCATTACGATCTGCGCATCATTTCCAAAAAGGAGGTCCGCGGAGCCTACGACCGACTCTTCAATTACAAAGGAGGTTTTTTCCTGGTGCTCTTCCTCATCGTCCTGCTGGCCTTTGCCCTGATCCTCTATCAGCGCAGCAGCCAAGTCTTTTCCCAGGAGAAACGTTCCATCGGGATCCTAAGGGCTCTGGGTTGGAGTATCCGGGATGTGCTCCAGCTCAAACTGGCGGAGACGCTGAGCATCGTACTCGCCAGTTTCATTCTAGGTACGGTGGCGGCCTATTTCTATGTCTTTGTTCTGGGAGCCCCCCTGCTGCGGCAGATCTTCCTCGGGGCGTCGAACCTGCACAACGATCTGACGCTGGTTCCGGTGATCGACTTTTCGGTGCTGGCTTCGATTTTTCTGCTCTACGGCGTGAGCTTCATCGCCGCCGTGCTGATCCCCGTCTGGCGGATCGCCGTAACCGACCCCAAGGAGGCAATGTTATGATGAGTGAGGAGTTAAGAGTGAGGAATGAGGAGTTTAGGGATGCTTTTAGCACTATAGCGAGAGATCAGGCATTGGGCATTGGGCATTGGGCATTGGTAATTTTCTTTTATAACCTCTTTTTTCTAGTTACTAGTTACTTGTTACTTGTTACTCAAAATAAAATCTTCCATCTTCCATCTTCCATCCTCAATCCCTGCGACGAAGGAGCAGGAGAATGAGTGCCATCATAGAGATCCGCGGGCTCAATCGTCATTTTAAGACGGGAGAAGAGGAGTTCCACGCTCTAAAGGATATCGATCTGAGTGTAGAGCGGGGAGAGTGTGTGATCCTCCGGGGGATCAGCGGCAGCGGTAAGACCACCCTGCTGAGCATTATCGCGGGGCTTGATCATCCCAGCAGCGGGGAGCTGATCGTGGAGGGGGAGCGGATCGCCAAGCTCCCCGACCGGCACCTGAGCCGCTTCCGGGGGCGTCATATCGGAATGATCTTCCAGCACTACAACCTGATGGAGCACCTGCGGGTCAGCGATAACGTTTCGGTCCCGTTGATCCCGATGGGATTGACGATGGAGGAGGTGGATCGCAGAGTCACCGAGGCGATGGAATTGGCCAACATCGCCCACAAAGCCGATCAGAACGCCGGATACCTCTCCGGCGGGGAGAAGCAGCGTGTCGCCATCGCCCGGGCACTGGCCGCCGATCCTGAGATCATCCTCTGCGACGAGCCCACTGCCAACCTCGACCGGGCCAACGCCCGCCGTTTCCTGGAGATCCTGGCCAAACTCCACGAGTTGGGCAAAACCATCCTCATCGCCACCCACGATCCCATCTTCGAAGAGCTTCCTTTCGAGGCGAGGATGGTGGAGATGGAGAACGGAATAATAGTGGGTAGAAGGTAGTGCGTAGTGTGTAGAAGAGTCGTTGGTCGTTGGTCGTTGGTCGTTGGGAGACGTCAGGCATTAGGCATTGGGCATTGGGCACTGGGGAGCGACTTTGCCACTTTATCCGTGTTACGTGTTAGGTGTTATGTGTTAAGAAAAAAGCTTTGCAAAGCAATGCATACCGAAATTCCTCATTCCTCATTCCTCATTCCTCATTCAAAAAGAGGAGTTTGCCAATGAGCCCCGTGTTGCTCAATACGAACGTCCTCGTTTATCTTTTGAGCGAAACGGTGCTCTGGGGACTGCTGGCGATCGCCTTCGGGGTTTCGGTCCATATTTTGCTGCGCTGGGATTTCGGCAGCAGCAGCGAAGAACAGTATGCGCTGGAGCGGCGGGCTTATCTGGTGATGACGATCATTCTGGTGGCTTTTATTCTGAAGTTCCTGCTGCTGCCATTTTTTGTCTTTACTATCGACAAGCTCAGCGACCTGGTGCCGGGAGCGATGTGCGCGGCGGGGGTGATCAGCGCCAACGGCTACGGTTTGCCGCTGCTCTTTTTGAAGCTGCTGATTCTCTTTCTGCTCCTGCTCTGGATGGCGATCAACCACTACGATCTGGAGGCGAAGACCTATCCCTGGTTTCGGCTCAAGGGGTGGCTTTTTGTGCTGATCTTTGCCCTGGTGAGCGTGGAGCTTTGGATGGATTGGGCCTACTTCACCCACATCGATATTCATCTCCCCGTGAGCTGCTGTTCGGCCCTTTTCGGGCAGCTGGAGGGGGCCAATCCGCTCCCCTTCGGGCTCGATATCCCCAAGCTGCTGCTCCTTTTCTATCTGCTCTATGCCCTGATCCTTTTGACCACCCTCTCTCGGCAGTATTGGCTGGAAATAGCCGCCTATGGGCTCTTTGTGATCGTCGCCTACTATGCGGTGGTCTATTTCTTCGGCACCTATGTCTACGAGTTGCCCACCCACAAATGTCCTTTCTGTATGATGCAACGTCCCTACCACTATGTGGGCTACGCCATCTGGGGAACCCTCTTCGGCGGAGTCTTCCTGGGGCTTATCGCCGCGCTTTTGCACCTGGGGCTCAAGGTGAAGACCCGCCGTCTGGAGTGGTGGGGGCTGGGGCTTGTCAGTGCCTTTGTGCTACTAAGCACCCTCTATGTAGGGGTCTACTATCTTCGTAACGGAGTCTTGCTGTGAAAAAGCTCATACCGGTTCTGGGAACGCTGCTCTTTATCGCCATTATCGCCATTATCTTCATCTCTCTGGCCAAAAAAGAGCAGCCGGTGACCATCGTCAAAGGCAATACCGCCTTCAAACCCCTTCCCATCAAACTCAATGCTACCAACGACACCCAGTGCAAAATGCTCATCAAGAGTGAGCGCAATGCTGTGGAAGTGATCGCTCCCGACGGGCGGACCTGGTTTTTCGACGATCCGGGGTGTATGACCCTCTGGATCCAGGACAAACCCTGGAAAGACCGGGCGAAAATATGGGTCCATACCCTCGATACCAAGCGTTGGATCGATGCCCGCAAAGCCTGGTACGGTGTCAAGGACGCCACGGCGATGCACTACGGCTTTGGGGCGCGGGAGCACAAATGCCCCGATTGCATCGATTTTCACGAAATGCAGCTGCGGATGCTCCGGGGTGAAAACCTGACCAACCCCAAAATCCGTAAAAAACTTTTGGGAGTCTGAGGTGGGGGGGATCGATATCCTGGCCATCGTCACGGCAGCCTTTCTGGGGAGCTTCGGCCACTGCCTGGGGATGTGCGGCGGTATCGTCATCGCCTACAGCTCCGCCAAGATCGACAAGAGCTGGGGAAAGACCCACGAGATCATCGCCCATCTGCTCTACTCCTTCGGCCGGATCACCACCTATGTGACCCTGGGAGCGATCTTCGGAGCCATCGGTGGGGTGGCAAAATTCAACGGCTACGCCAACGGTGTGCTGACCATTGTCGCCGGGGTCTTTATGATCCTGGCGGGGCTCTCCCTTATCGGCAAGGTGGAGTTCCTGACCCGGATCGAGCATACCTTTTCCCGCAGCGGATGGTATCAGCGGGCCTTTCGCTATATTTTGCGGGATAAATCCCTCTACAGTTTCTATCTGCTTGGCTTGCTCAATGGCCTGCTGCCTTGCGGGTTGGTCTATTTTTTCGCCGTGGAAGCGGCCAGCACCGGCAGTCCACTCTGGGGGGCTTTCGTGATGCTGATCTTCGGGCTCTCTACCGTACCGGCACTCCTGGGCCTGGGGCTTTTTACGGGGCTCTTCGCCAAAAGCGATCTGCGCAAAGTGATGATCAACCTGGCGGCGCTGGTGGTGGTGCTCTACGGGCTCTATACCGTCTATCGGGGCTATGATTTCATCCGCCATCCCGATAAATCGCTGCTCAACTGCTGTGAATCGGAAGAGTCGATGCCCAAGGGGAAAACGGAGCTTCCCGACTTTAAGCCAAAACCCTTGGAAACTATTAACGGAGCAATGAGTCATTGAGAATAGAAAATGGAGAAATTTTGATCGATTGAAAGAGACTCTCGACTCTTTCCCAATAACCAATACACGAATATACCAATAGAGCAATCCTCCGAAATCTTCAACTACTTTTGCTATACTTGTGAGCATCATTTAAATTATGAGGAGCAATAAATGGCAATTCTGGATGAAGTAAAAGAGGTCGTCGTCGAGCAGCTCAACGTCAGCCCTGATGAGGTGAAGGAAGATTCCAAGTTCGTTGAAGATCTGGGAGCGGACAGCCTCGATGTTGTCGAACTGGTTATGGCCCTGGAGGAGAAATTCGATATCGAAATCCCCGATGAAGAGGCTGAAAAGATCGCAACCGTCGCCGACGCTATCAAGTTCATCGAAGAGCACAAAGCCTAAGCGACTGCCCGGCAGGGCAGACGTGTTAGATACGAAGCATCCGAGGATGTTTCGTATCTACTACGTTTATTGAGGAGCCGATGTGAGAAGAGTGGTTGTGACGGGTCTGGGAATGATCAATAGTGTCGGGCACGATAAAGAGAGTGCCTTTGAAGCGATCGTCCGCGGAGAGTGCGGGGTCGATAGGATCACCCTTTTTGACCCTGAAGCCTTCAGTGTCAAGATTGCCGCCGAAGTGAAGAATTTCGACCCCAAAACCGTGATGGACCCCAAAGAGGTCAAAAAAGCCGACCGCTTTATCCAGCTCGGCCTCAAGGCGGCGGCGGAGGCCATCGCCGATGCCGGGATCGACGATTCGGTAGAGCGGGAGCGCTTCGGCGTGAGCTGTGCCTCTGGGATCGGCGGCTTGCCTACGATTGAAAAGAACTCTGTCATCCTTCACGAGCGCGGTCCCCGTCGGATCTCTCCCTTCTTCATCCCTTCGGCTTTGGCCAATATGCTGGGAGGTTTCGTCTCCATTGCCCACACTCTCAAAGGCCCCAACCTCGGTTCCGTTACCGCTTGTGCCGCCGGAACCCATGCCATCGACGAAGCGGCCAAGACCATTATGATCGGCGGAGCGGACCGGATGCTGGTTGTCGGAGGCGAAGCGGCCATTACCGGGATCGGCGTCGGCGGATTCGCGGCGATGAAAGCCCTCTCGACTCGCAACGATGATCCGAAACACGCTTCCCGTCCCTTCGACGCGGAGCGTGACGGCTTTATTATGGGTGAGGGGGCCGGAGCCCTGGTCCTCGAAGAGTATGAGGCGGCCAAGGCTCGTGGAGCCAAGATTTACGGTGAATTGATCGGCTTCGGCGAGAGCGGCGATGCCAACCACATCACCACGCCCACGATGGACGGGCCGCTGCGGGCGATGAAGGCAGCCTATGAGATGGCCGGCCGGCCCAAGGTCGATTACGTCAATGCCCACGGTACTTCCACGCCCATCAACGACAAGAACGAGACCGCTGCGCTCAAAGAGCTTTTCGGCGGCAAAGAGAATTGCCCGCCGGTCAGCTCCACCAAGGGGCAGATCGGTCACTGTCTGGGAGCGGCTGGCTCGATCGAGGCGGTGATCTCCCTGATGGCGATGGATCGGGGCATCATCCCGCCCACCATCAACTACACCACCCCCGACGAGAACTGCGATCTGGATTATGTCCCCAACGAAGCGAGAGAAGCGCAGCTCGATGTGGTGATGAGCAACTCCTTCGGTTTCGGCGGCACCAACGGTGTCGTCATTTTCAAGCGGGTCTGAGGCGTCTCCGATGGCCACCTATCTCGATTTCGAAAAACCGATCGAAGCGATCCAAAAGGATATCGAGTCGGCCAAGGCCCGCGGGGATCAGGATGCGGTTGAGATCCTCGAAAAAGAGTTGGGGAAGGAGGTCAAAAAGACCTTCGGCTCTTTGAGTGATTATCAGAAACTCCAATTGGCCCGCCATCCCGACCGTCCCTATGCATTGGACTATGTGCGCCGGATTATGGAAAATGCCCAGGAGATCCACGGAGACCGGATGTATCGGGACGATCCGGCAATCCTCTGCTATCTGGGCTGGATCGGCGGGCAGAAGACCGTTCTCATCGGTGAGCAGAAGGGACGGGGGACCAAGCATAAACTCCGCCGAAACTTCGGAATGCCCCATCCCGAGGGGTATCGCAAAGCCCTTCGGGCCGTGAAGCTGGCGGAGAAGTTCGACATCCCCGTGCTGATGCTCATCGACACTCCGGGCGCCTATCCGGGGATCGGTGCCGAGGAGCGGGGCCAGAGCGAAGCGATCGCCAGAAACCTCTTCGAACTCTCCGGCGTCAAGGTTCCCCTCATCTCCGTCGTCATCGGCGAGGGAGGCTCTGGCGGGGCCCTGGCTATCGGCGTGGCGGACAAGCTGGCGATGATGCGCTATTCGGTCTTCGCCGTTATTTCGCCCGAAGGATGTTCCGCCATTCTCTGGAACGATCCCAGCAAGGTAGAGCAGGCGACCAAAGCCCTCAAGATCACTCCCGATGCCCTCAAAGAGTACGGTCTCATCGACGACATCATCGACGAACCCCTCATCGGTGCCCATCGGGATATGGACAGTGCCGCCGAAAAGGTCAAAGAGTACTATCTCCAGTCCGTCCGAAGCCTGCGGGAGTTGAGCAAAGAGGAGCTCGTGCAGAAGCGCTACGAGAAACTCACCTCCATCGGGGCCTACAAAGAGAATGAGTAGGTGAATGGTTAATGGTGAATGATGAATGATGAATGGTTGCGGTAAGCATCGCTTAGCGATGCTCTTGATTAAAAGACGGGGCTTTGCAGAGCAAAGCCATCCAAAATTCCTCATTCCTCATTCCTCATTCCTCATTTCGACGATGGAGTGCAACATTCAGTTGCACTCCATCGTCGACTGGATCGTCCAAACCGTCAATGCCTGGGGATATTTCGGTATCTTCGCCGCTATGTTTCTGGAGAGTTCCTTTTTCCCTTTTCCCAGTGAAGTGATTATGATCCCTGCGGGTTACCTGGCTTTCAAGGGGGAGATGAGTCTTCTTTTGGCCATCGGTGTGGGGATCGCGGGGTCGTTGGCGGGGGCGCTTTTCAATTATTGGCTGGCGATGCACTTCGGGCGGCCTTTTTTGCTGCGCTACGGTCGCTATCTCTTCCTCAAACCCGAAACTTTGGATCACTTGGAACGCTTTTTTGCCAGGCACGGAGAGATCTCTACCTTCAACGGGCGGCTGATCCCCGGAATCCGCCAGTACATCTCCCTCCCGGCGGGCTTGGCGCGGATGCCCGTAGGTCGCTTCGCTCTCTATACGGCTTTGGGGGCCGGGATCTGGGTGACGGTCCTGGGGCTGCTGGGGTATTTCCTGGGGGCTCACGAGGACCGGGTAGCGCACTACCTCCACAATGCCACGCTGCTGGCATTGGTGGGGGTAGCGGGACTAAGCCTCTTTTACTGGCTGCGGCATCGGGCCAAGGAGGAGCTGTGATTCTTGCGGATGTCGGCAATACCCACATACATATCTACGAAGAGGGCCGGGTGCTCCACCTGGAGCCGGAGGATGCGATCGAAGCTTTTGGTGATCGGATACTGTACTATATCTGTGTCGATCCCGAAGTGCGAAAAAAGATCGTGGCATTGACTTACTGGAAGGATCTGGAATCGAAGATCGATCTGCCCGGTAGCTACGAGGGGATGGGCGTGGATCGCCGGGCGCTTTGCCTGAGCCGGGACGAGGGGCTTTTTGTGGATGCCGGCAGCGCCTTGACGGTGGACAGAGTGGTCGGGGGGCGCTACGAAGGGGGAATGATCCTGCCGGGGCTGCACGCTTACCGCCGGGCCCTTGGGGAGATTTCCGAAGTTTTAGATCGGGAGCCTGACTGGAGCATTGAGTGCTCCTCCCTGCCCAAGGGGACCGCCAGGCAGCTCAGCTATGGTATCATTGCACCGATTTATCACGAGATCCTGAGGCTCAGAGAGGGCTTAACCCTCTACATCACCGGAGGGGACGGCCGGATCGTCGCTTCCTGGTTCGACGACACTCTTTACGACGAAACTTTGGTCTTTCAGGGAATGATGAAAGCCCTTGTTTCAGTTAATGGTTAAAAGTTAACAGTGAATAGTTTTGGATGTGTTGCGATGCAACACTTTCATTGAAATGGAGACAATATATGATTATTGAAAAAAAAGTTTTGCGAAGCAAAACCAACCACAATTCCTCATTCCTCATTCCTCATTCCTCATTCGCTAGAGAAGGGGAGCGGCTATGCTGACCATCGCATTACCCAAGGGGCGGATCGCCGAGGAGACTCTGGCCATCTTTTCCCAACTTTTCGGAGAGGGATTTGAGTTTGAGAGTCGCAAGCTAATCCTGGAGACGGGCGGGTTCCGTTTCCTCAATGTCCGAAACCAGGATGTGCCTACTTATGTGGAATACGGCGCGGCGGATCTGGGGGTCGTGGGACTCGATGTGATTACCGAAAAGCAACTCGATATCGTGGATCTGCTGGATCTGGGACTGGGGCGCTGCAAAGTCGCCATCGGCATCCCCGATGACCAGGAGCTCGACTGGAGCCGCCCCGATATCCGGGTGGCGACCAAGATGGTCAACATCGCCAAAAACTATTTCGCCTCCAAAGCCGTCGGCGTGGAAGTGATCAAACTCTACGGCTCCATCGAGCTGGCCCCGCTCGTTGGATTGGCCGACGCCATCGTCGATATCGTGGAGACCGGGACTACGATGCGGGAAAACGGCCTCAAGGTCGCCGAAGATATTATGGACTCCTCCGCCCATCTCATCGCCAACAAAAATAGCTTTTATGCCAAAAAAGAGGAGATTCTCGATCTCTACGGCAAGATCAAGGCGGTGATCGATAGCAAGAGTGCGTAGATAAATGAACGAGGAGTGAGGAATGAGGAATGAGGAATGAAGAACCGAAAAACAAAATCTCTCAATACTCAATCTTCAATGTTCCAGTGACTAATCCTATAAAATTGAAACATTGAAAATGACAGAACCTAACCCCTCCGAAGCCCTGGACCTCTATGCCAAAGTTGAAGACCTCCTGGGGGTCAAAGAGGCGGCTCCCCGGCTCTATGCCCATTATCTGCTGGCCCTGCAGTCGCTGGAATTCGGTTCTCTGCTGGATGTGGGGTGCGGGAGCGGGGATTTTCTCAAGGCGATGCAGGGGGCCTTTCCCGAGGCGGAATTCTCCGGCATCGACCTGAGCCCCGAGATGGTCCGTCGGGCCCGCAAGCAGGGGGTGGAGGCTCACTGCAGTGATCTTTGTGAGCTGCCGGGGCGTTATGATGTGATTACCTGTGTCTTCGATATGCTCAACTACCTCTCCGATGAGGAGTTGGTCCCTTTCCTCCATTGCCTCAAAGAACGGCTCAACCCTAACGGGGTCCTTCTATGCGATCTCAATACCTTATACGGTTTTGAAGAGGTGGCGGTAGGGGCTTTCGTCGCGGAGGATGAGGGGCGGTTTGTTGCCATCGAGAGTGAATTCGAAGCGGGCATTTACCGGGCCGATTTTACCCTGTTTGAAAAAGAGGGGGCTTGCTGGCGCAAATCTGAGGGGACCATCCGGCAATATTATCGCAGCCCCGAAAAGATCGCCGAAGTGCTGGGAGCGGAGATTCTGCTGCGTGATCCTGTCTCTCTCTACACCGAGACCCCCGACAAACTTTTCCTGGCGTTCGCTCCCAGGCCCTAACGGCCCCTATGCTACAATCAAAGAAAAAAAGTGTATGCCGTGGCCTATGATTTGACCAAGAAGCTTGTCGTCGCCATCTCATCCCGCGCCCTTTTCGATCTCGAAGAGGAGAATCGACTCTTTGAAGAGCAGGGGATCGAAGAGTATTATCGATATCAGATCAGCCGTGAAAACAGCATCCTCAAACCGGGCACGGCTTTTGGCTTCGTCAAAAACCTTCTGCGCCTCAATACCCATTTCGACGAGCCGATCATCGAAGTGATCGTCCTCTCGCGTAACAATGCCGCCACGGGACTGCGTATCCGAAAATCGATCGAGCACTACGGATTGGCCATCGAACGGGCAGGGTGGACCGCCGGGGATTCCATCAGCCGCTATCTGGGGGCCTTGGATGTCAATCTCTTCCTCTCAGCCCACGAAACCGATGTGCAAGAGGCGGTCAATGCCGGGGTAGCCGCGGCGCGCATCCTGCCCAAAAAATACGAAGCCAAGGAGCGGGAGGATGTGCGTATCGCCTTTGACGGGGATGCGGTGCTCTTCTCCGACGCTTCGGAGCGTATCTACAAGGAGCAGGGTTTGGAAGCCTTTTTGGAGCACGAGCGTCTCAACGCCCAAAAGCCCCTGCCTGAAGGCCCCTTCGCCAAACTGTTGAAGGTCATTTCCCAGATCCAGGCGCGCTTCCCCATCGAGCGGGCTCCGATCCGCACGGCGCTGATCACGGCCCGGAACTTCTCCACCTTTGAGCGGGTGATCCGCACCTTCGATGCCTGGGATGTCCGGATGGACGAAGCCTTCTTCCTCGGCGGAGTGGAAAAGCGGCGGGTAGTGGAAGCCTTTGATGCGGATATCTTCTTCGACGATCAGGATGTGCATCTGGAGGGCACCAGCCTCAAAACCCCCAGCGCCAAGGTCCCCTATATCAAGAGTGATGACCCCGAGACCGAGGAGGCGGCCCGTGGATAAGAAAGACCGGATCTTTCAGGCCCCTCCGGCGAAAAAGTTCGAATTCGATGAAACGGTCGCCGCGGTCTTCGACGATATGATCGACCGCTCCGTGCCCTATTACCGTGAAGTGCTGGAATTGATCGTGGGCCTGATCCTGGCCCGAGGGCAGGAGGAGCTTCGGGTCCTGGACCTGGGGACCTCTACGGCGCGGCTTTTGCTGGAGCTGCGTAACGCCTCCGAGCTTCCTTTGCGGCTGCGGGGCATCGACAATTCCCCGGCGATGATCGAACGGGCCAGGAAAAAGTGCGCCGCTTTCGGTGCGGAAGAGATCGAACTGATCGAGGGGGATCTGCGGGAGTTTCCCATCGAGGGGGAGGATGTGGTGGTGGCCAACTACACACTGCAGTTTATCCGCCCCCTGGAGCGGCCGGCTCTGGTGCGCCGCATCTACGAGGGGCTCAACGAGGGGGGCGAATTCTATTTCTCCGAAAAGGTGGTCTTCGAAGACCGGCACCTGGACAAGGCGATGATCGACATTTACTACGGGTATAAGCGCCGCCAGGGCTACAGCGAATATGAGATCGCCGCCAAGCGGGAAGCCCTGGAGAATGTTCTGATCCCCTTTACGATCGAGGAGAATATCCGTCTCTGCAAGGAAGCGGGATTTTCCCGTGTCGATACTATTTTTCAGTGGGCCAATTTCGTCACATTCCGGGCCAAAAAAGTCTGATTTTCTCTCAACCCCCATTTGATGGCATATATTTTTTAATAGGAGTTTTTCACCGGTTATTCACATAGTGAATAAATTGCCCTTTTCATCAAAAAGGAAAGTTTTTCTTTTATACATTGTGTGACAAACTAAGTGAATATCGAGTGAAAAAGCACTTGGAATACCTAAAGAAAAGTGCCGAAAAACGGTCGTTTCAGCCCTTGCGATCACCCGCAGTCACCTCCCGCTGACCCAAGGCGGGAGTTGTGGGGAAAGATGGGAGAGTTTGGGTATAATCTTTGCCAAAATTCACGAATTGTTCACACGTGTCACAGGAAGGAATGTCTATGAGTTGGAGTCCAAAGAGTTGGAGAGAATTCCCCATCAAGCAGCAACCCACCTACGAGGATCAGGAGCTTCTCAAATCGGTCGAAGAGGAGCTCTCCCATTACCCGCCGCTGATCTTTGCGGGGGAGGCGCGCAATCTCAAGTCGGATCTTGCCAGAGTCGGGCGGGGGGAAGCCTTTATCGTCCAGGGAGGTGACTGTGCCGAGAGTTTTGCCGCCTTCAATGCCGATACCATCAAAAACCTCTTCAAACTGATCCTGCAAATGTCGGTGGTGATGACCTACTCCAGCGGCAAGCCCGTGGTCAAGATCGGCCGGGTGGCTGGCCAGTTCGCCAAACCCCGGTCCAGTGATTTCGAAGAGAGAGACGGCGTCAAACTCCCCAGCTACCGCGGAGACATCATCAACGACATCGAGTTCAGCCAAGAGGCGCGCAAGCCCGATCCCCGCCGGATGCTCCGCGCCTACTACCAGTCGGCGGCCACGATGAACCTGCTGCGGGCCTTCTCCCGCGGCGGTTTGGCGGATCTGAACAAAGTACATCAGTGGAACCTCGACTTTATCAAGGATCACCCTCTGGGCAAACGCTATGAAGAGCTGAGCAATCAGATCGACAAGGCGATGAAATTCCTGGCCGCCGCCGGGATCAATTCCCAGACGGCACCTCAACTGCGCCAAACCCAGGTCTACACTTCCCACGAGGCGCTGCTACTTAATTACGAAGAGGCGCTGACCCGGATCGACAGCCTCACCGACGAGTGGTACAACACTTCCGCCCATATGCTCTGGATCGGGGACCGTACCCGCAATCTCGACGGGGCCCATATCGAGTATTTCCGGGGGATCAAAAACCCCATCGGCTGCAAAGTCGGCCCCAGTATGCAGCCCGATGAGCTGATCGAGCTCATCGATGCCCTCAATCCCGAGAATGAAGAGGGGCGGCTCAATCTGATCGTTCGTATGGGAGCCGACAAAATCAGCGAACTCTATCCGCCTCTGCTGCAAGCGGTCAAAGAGGCGGGTAAAAATGTCGTCTGGACCATCGATCCGATGCACGGAAACGTCGAGAAGACGGGTACCGGATTCAAAACCCGCGATTTCGACAACATCCTCTCCGAAGTGCGCCAATTTTTCGAAATTCATCAGAAAGAGGGGACCGTCGCCGGGGGAATCCACCTGGAGATGACCGGAGAAGATGTCACCGAGTGCACCGGAAGTACCTCCTGCCCCATCACCGAAGAGAAGCTAGGTGACCGTTACCATACCCAGTGTGACCCCCGCCTCAACGCCAACCAGGCTCTGGAACTTGCCTTTATGATCGGGGAAGAGTTTTAAGGGCGTTAAGCGTTGAGTGAAGGAATTAGACGTCTGATGTTTGACCTTTTTTTTGTCGTTGGTCGTTAGTCGGTGGTCGTTGGATTTAGGCGCTTTTCCTACTTTGTAATTCATCGCTCTAAACTGAGAGACCTGACTTCAGTTGCTCGGTTGTTCGGTTCCTCATTCCTCATTCCTCATTTTTTATAACGATCTCAAAATAGTTTTCCCCTTTTTCGTGCCGATAGCGTAGATCCATTCCGTGGAGATCGAGAATGCTTTTGATGATGTAGAGCCCCAGGCCCAGTCCTCCTTCGGAGGCGTGGAAGGGGGTGAAATACTCTTCCAAAGGGTGGGGGAGGGGTTTTCCCCGGTTGGAGACGACGATCGTCGGGGCTTTGATCAGGATATCGGCGTGCCGGTCGGGGGAGTATTTGACGGCGTTGTCGATGAGGTTTTTGAGCGCCAGGGTCAGCAGCTCGAAATCGGCCTGGAGGGTGAAGTCTTTGGCGATGACGGTATGCAGGTATTTGGCGGGGTCGTCGAGCATCAGCAGGTCGATGCTCCCTTCGAGGATGTCGCTGGCTTTGTAGCGGTGGAAATCGGGTTGGAAATTGCGTGAAGTGATCTGTTCGACCTTGGCGAACTCGTCGATGAGGAGGTTGAGCCGTTCGAAGATGGCGTGGAAGCGGGCTTTGCGTTTGGGATCGTCGATCATCTCCGAGAGGAGCCTCCCTTTGGCGATGGGGGTCTTGAGCTCGTGCATAATGGCCCGAAGCAGAAGCTGGCGGGAGCGCATAAGGTCCCGGATGCGCCCGACCGCCTGGTCGAAGGCATTGGCCACGGCGGCGATCTCGTCCTCCCGGTCGCTGTGGCAGTGGATGTCGAGGTCCCCTTCGGAGAAGCGGAGGATCTTTTCCCTGAGTTCACTCAGAGGTTGAATCGAACGGATCATCCAGAAATAGAGAAGAATGAGCAGCGCGAGGGCTCCGGCGAAGGCGAGGGCCAGCTCTACAGGGAAACGGGGTTTGTTGAGGTTTTCCAGGATCAGCTTGAATCGGTCGTTGTTGATGAGGATGTAACGGTGGAGCCGGATGTTGGCGACGGCGAAATCTTTCTTTTTTCCTTTTTTGACGATCTCTTTATAGAGTTTGAGGTTTTTCCCGCCCACATCCACGACCCGGATATTCTGGGAAGCGAGGTAGTCCCGGTCGATGGTCCCGTATTTGAGGTAATAGAGATAGAGGTAGTGGATGTTGGCCCGCTCCTGCATTTGGATCTCGGCGAAGGAACGGTCGACGGAACGTTTCCACAGCACGGCAAAAAGGAAGATGAGCAGGATCATCGCGATGGAGAAGACCAGGTCGATCTTGGCCCGCAGGGAAGTGATGCGAAAGCGTTTAAACAAGCTTGTAGCCCACACCCCGGACGGCCTGGATCGCTTTGGGATCTCCCAGCTTTGCCCGGATTTTGCTGATGATTACGTCGAGGCTCTTTTGGGAACTGTCGCTCATGACCCTGGATTGGTTGATGAGCTGTTCTCTTGAGAGGGCCATACCCTGCTTGCGGATGAGCTGGGAGAGAATATCGAACTCCGCCGGAGTGAGCTGGAGCGCTTTGCCCTGATAGTAGATCGTATCGCCGCGGATCTCGTAGGGGCTTGGGGGAATGTTCTGGGGTTGGGCGCCTTTGTTGTAGCGGCGAAGCAGGGAGAGGATCCGGGCGTGGAGTTCCTTGGGGTCGTAGGGCTTGGGGAGGTAGTCGTCGGCTCCGATATGGAGGCTCTTGACCTTGTCCTCCACATCGTTTCTCGCCGAGGAGATGATAATGGGAATGCGGTATTTGCGCACCACCTCTTCACAGACCTCCAGGCCGTCCATACCGGGGAGAGTCAGATCCAGCAGCAGCAGATCGTAGTTTTGTACGCCGGCGCTGACCCCCAAAAAGGGATCTTCGTAGTTGGTCACCTGCATATTGAACTGTGCCAAATATTCACTGACCAGCTCCGCAAACTCCGGGTCGTCTTCGATCATCAAAATTTTGATAGGTTTCTCTTGAGCCTGTTCCATAGATTTATTCTATCGGCTACAGTTTAATTCAAAGCAAACAATCGATGTGGAAGAGCCGTTAGTTGATTTATATTGAGCCAATACATCGGATATAAGGTCTTATCTCTCGGGAGAGTTGGGCTCAGTTTCTCCCATCGGGTTTACAGCATCCCCAAAAGTGCGACGAGGAGTACCAGCGGCGTGACGATGAGTCCGACCTTCATATACTCTCCCCAGCCGATCTTGAGCCCTTTTTTTGCCAGGACATAGAGCCAGAGCAGGGTGGCGAGGAAGGAGCCGAAATCAATATATCTTGAAATATATGATAAAATCACTCGATAATTTCCAAGGAGTCCCCGTGAGTCAAAAAAAACGCGTTCTCATCCTCTGCACCGGTAACAGTTGCCGCTCGGTTATGGCAGAAGCCCTGATCAATGCGAAATTGAATGATTGCGTCGAAGCCGAAAGTTCGGGTGTGGCTGCTACCGGACGGGTCAATCCCGTTGCCCAGGCTCTGCTGGAGCGTGAGGGGATCTGGCGTCCCGAGTATCACTCCAAAACCCTGGATGAAGTGATCGACCGTCCCTTCGATCTGATCGTTACTGTCTGCGACAATGCCAAAGAGACTTGCCCGATGTTCCCCGGAAAGGTCAAGACGATCCATATAGGTTTCGAAGACCCCAGCGGAAAAGAAGAAGCGGAGTATGAGAAGACCCTGAGACTTCTCGAAAAAGAGTTGCTCTCGGTAGTGGAACGGGAACTGTGTCAGGGGGAACAGGATAAATAATTTTCCTCTTTTTCCCGGATCGATTGTCGGGGAAAAGAGAGGGAACCTTCTTCGGAAATGCCTGGTAGAGGCAGAAGATGAATCACTGCCAAGTGCCTTTCTACCCCAGTAGGGCGTTGAAAATATAACCGATGATCATAATTCCCAGGGCGACGGTGCCGAAGAAGATGGCGATGAGTTTGAGGGAGAGGATCTTTTTGAGGATCATCGCTTCGGGAAGGCTCAGTGCCGTGATGGCCATCATGAAGCTAAGTGCCGTGCCCATCTGCATTCCTTTCTGGGTCAATACTTCGATCAGGGGCATGACGCCGGCGGCGTTGGAGTACATAGGGACTCCCAGGATGGTCGCCAGGGGCACGGCATACCAGGCGTCGCCCCCGGCGTATTTGACGATGAGGTCTGCCGGCACATAGCCGTGGATCCAGGCGCCGACGCCGACGCCGGCTATGACATAGAGGCTGACTTTTCTGAGGATATCGACGGTGTAATCCCAGGCCTCTTTGATCCGTTCCGAAATAGGAATTTTCACCTCTTCGATCTCGGGAGGGGTGACGGCGGGGGGCTTAATGAGAATCTCGTCCTCGAGGTCCATTTTGCCGATAATGATCCCGGCGACGATAGCCACCAGCAGGCCGAAGCCGATGTAGAAGGCTGTGATCTTCCAGCCGAAGAGGCTGAAGAGCATCGCGATGGCGATCTCGTTGTTCATCGGGGCGCTGATGAGGTAGCTGAAGGTCACTCCCAGAGGGATCCTCGCCTGGAGGAAGCCCAGGAAGAGAGGGATTGCTGAGCAGCTGCAGAAGGGGGTGATGATTCCAAAAAGCGCGGCGGCGACATGGCCGACGAGGGGGTGCTTGCCCGCCAGCCAATCTCTTACTTTTTCGGTGGGGAAGTAGCTACGGATGAAGGTGACGAGGAAGATGATCACCGTCAGCAAAAAGAGGATCTTGACCGTATCGAAGAGGAAGAAATCCAGGGCGCTTCCGGCGGGAGAGTCGGGACTGAGGCCGAGAGTGCCATAGACGAAATGATCGACGATCCGCTGCCACCATTCAAACATATTCAATCCTTTTACTTAGAAGCATCTACTTGTGACTTGCGACTAAGCATAGAGTTCGATCAACTGCTTGATCTCTTTGGAACAGCAGCGTTTGTTGGGATTTTTCCGCGCACATTCGTTTCCGGTGCAGGCGGCGGTGGCCTCTTTGATCGCTTTGAGGGTGCTTGCGCCCTTTTTGATCGCTTCGACGATGCTCTTTTTGTCCACTTCGACGCAATAGCAGATGAGATCCTCATTGCTGAGCGTTGTGACATCGTCGTAGCGCTTGGGTTGAGTGAAAAATTGCATTCTTCTCAAGCCTTGGAGATCAGGTCCGCGATCTCGTCGGGAGTGAGCAGCTTGCCCACGCTGACGACTTTGCCGTCGATAACGAGGCCGGGAGTGCTCATGACGCCATACTCCATAATCTTCGTCAAGTCTTCGACCTTCTCCACTTCGGCGAATTTGCCGGTTTTAGCCAGGGCTTCAAGGACATTTTTCTCCAGCTGCTTACACTTGGCACATCCGGTTCCGAGGATCTCTATTTTCACAATTAACTCCTAGGGAAAATTTATTGTCGACATAATATCACAATTTCTTGATATATAGATTACGGGGAAGCAATGTATTTTGTCAGTCCGAAGGTCACTTTCTCGAAAAGGAGCATTGGGAGAGTTGAGTGTTGAGTGCTGAGCGTTGAGAAGTTTTATCACTCAGTTATTTAGCTGCGTGGTTGCTCGGTTATTCAGTTACTCATTATTTATCGGGCAACTTTCGGAGAGCCGTTTGAGCTTCGGCAGCTCCAGGGGGAGGGTGCGGATCTCTTCGATCGCCGAGAAGCGGAAACGATCCAACGGGGAGCGGATTTCGTAATAGGCCCAGCGTCCCTGGCGTTTGACCCTCAGAAAGCCTGCCTCTTTGAGGATTTTGAGATGCCTCGAGAGGCGGGATTGGATCATACCAAAGCTCTCCTGCAGGTCGCAGACGCAAAGGGGGCCGTGACGATCGAGGAATTTGAGCAACAACACCCTCGTAGCGTCGTAGAGGGCTCCGGTGGTGGCGAGGAAATCCTCGAGGGCTTCTTCATGGGTATTCATAGTTTACTCCCAATCGAGTTGTTCGTAATAATCCTTGGCATTGTGACGGTTCAGATGCTCGGCATGTTTGAGGTTTTTGAATTTGGAGAGGTCTACATGCTTCATCAGTTCACTCAGGTCCACATCGTTGGCGTAGGCGGCTTTGACCTGCTTTTGCAGGCTAGTCAGATATTCCAGGGTCGTTTTGTAGGCATCGGGCTCCATCAGGCTGCCGTGGCCGCCCAGGACGATCTTCGGATGCATCGCTTCGATCTTTTTGAGGGCTTCGATCCATCCTTTCATATTGGAGTTTTTGGTGTAGTTCAGTACCCGGTTGTTGAAAACGATGTTCCCGGCGAAGAGGAATTTGACATCGGGGACCCAGACGACGATGTCGGAGTGCTCCTCGCTGACGGGGGTGAGTTTGAGGAGTTCGACCTTGCGTTTGCTTCCCTGGATGACGTAGCGGTCATCGAAGAGGGTATCGGGGGTGACCACTTTGCTCCCTTTGAACTCTTCGGGGCTGAGGATGTGTTTGAGGCGCTCGTATTTGCCGGGATTCTTTTTGATGTCTTCGACGATGTTTCGATGGGCGATGACGGGGATATGGTGCTGGGCATAGTAGCTGGCACCATAGAGGCGGTCGTCGTGGTAGTTGGTGACCACCGCCGCTTTGATCTTTTTGTCGGTGCTCTTTTGGGCCAGTTTGGCGAACTCCTGGGCGAAGCGATAGCTCGGGCCGGGATCGACGATCACCAGGCCGTCGCCGATGTCGATCCAGCAACTGTTGTTGACGAAGCCTTTGTTTGCCTTGGTGGGAGGGTTGAAGTCTCCGATGACACATTCGATGCCGTCAGCCACTTTGACCGGTTTGAAGGGGTAGAGGGGCTCGGCATGGAGGGAAAGTGCCCCCAGGAGAATGCTGCACAGCAGGATCAATTTTTTCATTGAGATTCCTTGGTATCGTTTTCGAAACAATTATATCAAAATATCTTGATGGTTTATCCCGCCCAGAATCCAATTCGACTTCCAAACTTTATGAATTAAAATAGTATTATAATTCTATATATATGTTTTTTAGAAGCTAAAAAAGGGTGAATACTGCATATTCAAAATAAGATAAAAATGGTCGGGCTTTTGCCTCCTTTGGTGCTGATTCTCTTGGCTGCTTATCTCCTCGGTATCTCATATCATCACATTTCCCAAGTTTCTGACTTGAAGAAGGTTTTGAAGAATGACAGGCTTATAAAAGAGGTGCTGCTTCAGATTGGGAAGGAACGAAGTATAAGTGCTCTCTATCTGGGGAATAGACGGGAGGAGTTTCACCGAATGCTCAAGCAGCAGAGGGCAGCGTCGGACCGGGCGCTCACTGCACTTTGGAAAGGGCTCGATCATCAAGTGAAAGATTTGAAGCTTCGGGAGAGCTATCGGATCCTTTTTAGTAAGCTGAAGCAGCTTCAGGCTCTTCGAAAAAAGGTTGATGAAGGCAAAGTAGATTCTTTCTCTTTTGAAGATTTCTTCGTCAATGGATATACACAGAGTCTATTGGATCCCCTGGAGAGGAGCTATTCAGCTGTCCAAAATTACAAATTTGATTATGAGCTCGCTTCAAAAATCGTCTACCTTTTGCTCTACGAACATATAAGAGAGGCGAGCGATCTTGAGTGGGGCTATCTCGCCTATTATCTTGCCGGGGAATACGCGATGAGCTCCGAGGAGCATAGGAGCTGGCAAAATTACCATAACGAAGCGCATCTTGTCTCTCCGGATGAGGAAGAAGATGCCCTGGCTCGATCGATCAGTGCCCTGCTCAATCAGCCCAAAGTTCAGGAGCTCCGATCGAAGCTCGATAGATTTTTGGCCCTGATCGACTTTCATGCGGAAAAAGGCGATTATCCGATCGACGTTATGGAGTGGTTTGAACTGCAAAATAAAAAAATTGCTCTCCTCGGCGAAATTGAAACACGGATCATCGATTCGAGTTACATCTCGGTTCAAAAATACATCGATCAGGAGTTTCTTCATCTGATCGCCGCAGCCGTTGTCTTATTCGTTGGGTTGATGATGCTGTTCTGGGGATACAGGCTTTCCGGAGCGATGCAGGAACATATCTCCAGATTGGAGGCGCTGGTCAAAACAATGCCCCATAACGGTGAAGAGGTGGATCTCGCTCAGTTGCGTTTCGACTCCCGTAAAGAGATTCAGAAGGTCTATCAGCTCCTGGAGTCGTCGTTGGAAAAGGCGGACAAAGAGCGAAGGAGTGCTCTGGATACGGCCAGGGCCAAGGATCTCTTCCTGGCCAATATGTCCCATGAAATCCGTACGCCGCTCAATGGAATCGTCGGCTTTATCCAGCTCCTGGAGACCACACCGCTCAACGAGGAGCAGCGGGAGTTCATCCGCGTCGTTCAGGAGAGTTCCCAGAATCTTTTGAATATCGTCAACGACATTCTCGATTTTTCGAAGATCGAAGCTGGGAAGGTGGAGCTCGAAGAGATCCCTTTCGATCCCATCGACAAGTGGGAGATGGCTGTCGAGACCTATGCGGCCAAAGCGCTGCACAAAGGAATCGACTTCGCCGTCTATGTCGATCCCGCTCTTCCCGGAAGGATTTTGGGCGACCCAACCCGAATTTCCCAGGTGTTGGTCAACTTGGTAAACAATGCGATCAAATTCACGGAGCGTGGAGGCGAAGTTAGCGTTTTTTGCCAAAAAATGGGAGAACTCGAAGGGAATGTCTTTGTCAAGTTTGTCGTTTCCGATACGGGAATCGGTATCGCGCTGGATCAACAGGAAAAAATTTTCGATCTCTTTACTCAGGCGGATTCCACGACAAGCCGGAAATTCGGGGGGACCGGTTTGGGGCTTTCCATCTCGAGTAAATTGGTTGCGGCGATGGGAGGCAAGCTTGCGGTAGAGAGTGAGCCCGGGAAGGGATCGAGCTTCTTCTTTACCCTGCCGCTCAAAAAAGACCCCGAAGCCCCCGAGCGCCGGAGGCCAAGTTTTCAGGGAACGAAGATCGGCCTGATTCAGGAGGGCTTCACACTCGATCGACAAAGGGATAAAAATCTCAAAACGTATGTGGAATACCTCGGGGCGGATTTCTCCGTTTATGACAAAAAGAGTCTTTTGAGGGGACGCTCCGGAGAAATGCCCGATCTCTTCTTCCTCGATGAGGATTGCCTGGACGGACAGAAAGAGCTTGTCAAACTGTTGATCCTCAAGGTTCCCATCAGTCTGATCACTTCCGGGGAAAACAAAAAGATTCTCGATGCGATCAAATCGAAGCTCAATACGCTCATATACAAACCGCTGAACTACTCCAAAACGCTTCGTGCTCTAAGTAAATACGCCGGTCTGGAAAGCAGCCATGCGGAGGGATTCAAATCGGAAATGGCGTTCAGAGACTTGAAAGTCCTGGTGGCCGAGGACAACCCCATCAACCAAAAACTGATCATTGCGACACTTTCGCGATTCGGGATCGATGTGGCGATCGCCAATAACGGGGAAGAGGCGTTCGAGAGGCGCAAAGAGGATAATTTTGATCTGATCTTTATGGATATTCAAATGCCGGTAATGGATGGGGTGGAGGCGACACGGGCGATTTTGGCGTATGAACGCGAAACGGACAGCCCCCATATCCCGATCATCGCGCTGACAGCCAATGCGGTTCAGGGAAACAAGGATCAGTATCTGGCAGCGGGGATGGACGACTATATCGCCAAACCGATCAATATCGATCGTCTGCGTAATCTGATCGGTTATTATGCGCCCGATAAGGTTGTCAAAAGCTCCTGATCGTATGGAGGGCTCTTAGATAAACTCCTGGGCCACCTGGGTTTTGGTGACGACTTTGCGATTTTCGATGGAGAGAATCTTGTCGCAGTAGGGCAACAGCCGGGCGTCGTGGGTGACCATAATGATGGCGACCTGGCGCTCTTTGGCGATCTTTCGCAGCATCTTGACCACGTTGACCGCCCGGCTCATATCCAGCGCGGCGGTGGGTTCGTCGGCCAGGACGATGTGGGGATCGTTGCTCAGCGCCCTGGCGATGGCCGCGCGTTGGTTTTGCCCGCCGGAGAGTTGGCTGGGCATGGCGTGGGCCTTGTCACCGATGTCGAAATAGTCCAGCAGCTCCATTGCTTTTTTTTCGGCGGCTTTGCGGGGGATGCCGTTGGTGGTGGGGATGAGGATGACGTTCTCGAGGATATTGAGAAAGGGGATCAGATAGTGGGCCTGGAAGATGAAGCCCAGTTTTTCCCGGCGAATCTTGCGGGGATCCCGGATGCTCCAGTGGTCTTCGTCCCAGACCAGCTCGTCGCCCAGCCAGATCTTGCCGCTCGTGGGCTTCTCCACGCAGCCGATCATCATCAGCAGGGTTGTCTTTCCCGCGCCGCTGGGAGCCACGAGGGCGGCAAACTCCCCCTTTTTGACCTCGAGGGAAGCGTTTTCGAGGACCCGGACCTGGGCATCGCCCTTGCCGAAAATTTTGGTGAGATTTTCTACCCTAATACCGGTATCGTTCATAGTTTCGTCTCTTTCGACAATATGTTTCCGCCCCTCCCAATGACCAGTGACCAATGACTAATGACCATATTATCCCCCGATCGCTTGGCGTTCATCGGCCCGAATCGCCTTGAAGACCCCGAAGAGGCTGGCGGCGATGGAGGCGACGAGTACCACGGCGAAAAGCCCCCAGGCGTCGCTCCACTCCAGGACCACCCGTTTGGGGAATTTGTCCCAGATGGAGTGGGCGAAGAGATTGGCGAAAAGGAAGGCCAGCACCCCCAGTGCCAGGGTCTCCTTGACGATCATCGTCGTGATCATCCGGTTGGGGATGCCCACCAGTTTCATAATGGCGATCTCTTTGATCTTCTCCAGGGTCATGGTGTAAATGATGAGGGCGATGATGATGCTGGAGACGACGATGAGGATGGCGGTGAACATCCCGATCTGCTTTCGGGCCATTTCGATGAGGTTGATGGTGAGGATGCGGCGCTCCTGGGCATTGGTGAAGACCCCCAGATGTTTCCAGTGCCGAATCTTTTGTGCCACGGCGTCGGGGTCGTAGCCGGGCTTGAGGGTGGCGACGACGGTATTGACCAGGTGCCGGTCGGCCTGGACGTTCATCCCCCTCGCCCGGTCGTTGTGGATGCGGGCGTTGGAGTAGAGGAATTGGAGCTTCTGGGCATCTTTGAGGCTGAGGTAGATGAGGGGCTCTCCGCCGGAGGAGACGGCCCTTTTGGTGATCCCGACCACGGTATAGAGGTCACGTCCCATCGGGATCTTGTCTCCAAGCTTGAATCCGAGCTTTTGGGAGACGACCGTTTCGTAGTGGGCCCTGGCGATGGGGCGTCCCGATACGAGGCGTTTGGGATTGATGGGGCAGAGATCACCGAAAGGGTCGTAACCCACGCTGTAGATGCGCTTCATCTCCCCGCTGGGTACCCGAACCTGAAATCCCATAAAGGCCAGAGCGGCGGTTTTGTCGATGCCGGGCTGGGCTTTGAGGGTGTTTTTGAGGTCTTCGTGGATGCGGGAGCTCTGGGCGAAGGGCCCCAGGGTATCCTCCTGGACGATCCAAAGGTCGGCGCCGGTATCGTTCAGCAGCACCTGAGCGTCGATGATCATCCCCCGATAGACTCCCACCATGATGAGCACGATCCCCAGCAGCATCCCCACCCCCATCGCGGTGACGACGAATTTGAGTTTGGCGTGGGCGATGTCGCGGCGGGCCAGATCGATCATCGGTAGACTCTCGTTCCTTCCGAGAGAGGTTTTTTATGGGGATCGGGCAGGAGGATGGTTTCATTCCCCTTCAAGCTTTCGACGGCGACTTTGTTCCCTTGTACGGCCAGCGCTTTGACTTTGACGAAGTGGGCTCTGCCGTTTCGGTCGATCCAGACGCCGCCGTGCTGTAGGGCTTTTTTGGGGAGGATGATGGCGTTTTTGAGCTTTCCGGTTTGGATGGTCACTTCGGCCTGCTCTTTGAGGTAGAAGGGCCGGGGGAGTTTGTCGAAAGCCACTTCGACAATGCGCTCTTCGGTTACAGGATCACTCTGGGGTTCGATACGCGCCACTTTGCCCGCGAGGGGCGCTCCGGGGCGGGAGCGCAGCCGGATCGTTGAGGGTTCGCCGGGGCGGAGCTTTTGGCTCAGCGCTTCGTCGATGGTGGCACTCACCCAGACATCCCGGGGGCGGACGATGGTGAGTATGGGCTGCTGGGGGGCGACGGTCTGGGAGGGCTGGGCGTCGCGGTGGACGACGAGGCCGTTGACCGGCGCGTGGATCTCGAAACGGCTCAGGCGTTTTTGCAGGGCGTCGATATTGAGGCGGGCTTCGCTCTCCTGGGCTTTGAGAGCTTCGATCTCCGCCTCTTTGGCGGCGATCTGGGCTTGCACGGACCGGAGATTGGCCTGGGCCTTGTCGTATTCCGATTCGGGGGCGTAGCCTTTGGGAGAGAGCTTTTGGTAGCGGGCGAAGACGATCTGCGCCAGCTTCAACTGTGCCTTGAGGCTCTCGAGATCCTTCCTGGCCGCCTGGAGGTTGAAGCGCAGGCTCTGCAGGTGGGCCCGGGCCTGGGCGATCTGATCGGGCAGGTCCACCGGGTCGATACGGGCGATGAGCTCCCCTTGTCGTACAGTTTCTCCCTGATCCTTGAGGACCGCCAGGAGCTTGCCGCCGTAGGTGGAGCCCACGGGATAGAGGGTCTTCGCCTCCACCGTGGCGATGCCGAAGACACTGAGGTTCATCTCTCCCCTCATGGGATGGATCGTTCGGTAGCTGTGTTTGGGGATGAAGAGCTTGGTATAGAAAAGCAGGCCCGTTATGGCTAGGAGTAGGAGCCCAACCAGAGTTTTGGCCAGGGAGCGCAAGGAAGGATTCACTATTTGATCTCCTTGTTCTGATGGGCGTAGAGCAAAATCGCGACGAAGACACCGCCCTGTACGACGCCCAAGATCACTTCGCTGATGACGGCGACCATCGCCGGAAGGGTCTGGGGGATCCAGTCGCCCGAACCCAGCGTCGTGAAGGTGACGGCAGAGATATACATGCTCAGGATGAAGTCATGGGACTGGATCTCCGCCAGATTCTCCGTCGAAAGCTGGGAGTTGAGGTGAAAAAGATGAAAAGGATCGAAAAACCAGTAGATTGTGGCATAAAAGAGGATGGTGATTACCGTTACCTCCAAATAGAGCATCACCACATGCAGCAAAGCGATATGAAAATGACGCTTGATATGACTGAAGATGTAGATCGCGACATCGAGCAGTAAAAAGCGCGCCAACACGATGTAAAGAATATCGGCGAACATGATGGCGTCTCGATGCTCCATAAACCACCCGAAATAGGCATACTGCAAATAGATCTGGGGCAGAAGAGGCAGGAGGACCAAGGGCAGGATGAGGAAAGCAATGTTGTCACTCTTGATCCAGCGGTTTTTCCGTTCGGCGAGGCGGCTGAGCATCGGCTATCGCTCCCCGGATTTGGAAGCGTTGTTCTCTGCGATCCCGTAGCGTTTGAGTCGCTCGGTAAGCTCTTTGCGGCTAAGCAGCCCGATGTGGCGCTCGACGATCTTGCCTGAGCGGTCGATGAAGATCTGGGTGGGGATCATCCGGATGCGGAATTTCCCGGCCGCTTCCCGGTCCTGCAGGACATTGACGAAATAGAGGGGGAGTTTGGGGTTTTTTTGTTTGAGCTCATAGAGGAGATGATCCATCCTTTGGCAGCTTCGGCAGCTGGTCGCGCCGAATTCCAACATTTTGGCCCCCTGTGCGGGGATTTTGGCATAGGGAGTGGCCGGAAGCATCCCCTCATCGGCCTGTGCGGTGCCGAAGAGTCCCAAAAAGAGAAGCGTGAGGATCGATCGTAAAAACATTCCGTTCCTTTGTCGTGAGTTAGAACAACTGCCACGCTTTGTAAAGGAAATAGGTGCCAATAAGCACCAGCGTGGCGATAAAAAGGGCATTGATCCCCCGACTGATCTGCCCCAGACGGCGGTTGGAAGCGATCTTTTGGGCGAAGCCCACCGAGATCCCTGCCGCCAGCAGCAGCGAAGCGTGCCCCAGGGCGAAACTGAGTACCAGGATATAGGCGTGCACCCAGCCCGCACTTTCGGCTACGGTGATGATGGCCACCAGGGGTGCCGAAGCGCAGGGAGTGCTCACCAGTCCGAAGATCAGGCCGATGACCAGGGCGCCCAACAGCTTGAATCTTAGCAGTTTTGCGGCGATCTTTTGCTTGTCGATCCCCTGGCCCAGCCACCCCATGGCATAGGCCGCCACGGCGAAGGAGGCCAGGGCCGCCAGGAGGTCGGCCCAGAGGGGCGCGACGGAGAGCATGATGCCGATCTTGGCCGTAAGCAGCATCAGGATGGAAAAACTGATCACCAGGCCCAGGACGAAAAGGAGGGAGAAGCGGATAACGAAACGTCGCCGGGCAGCCGGGGTGTCGATGTCTTCACTCAGGGCTACGGCGCTGGCGACCAGCAGCGGCAGGGTGACGATGGAGCAGGGAGCCATAGCGGTGATCACCCCGATCCCCGGGGCGCCCAGTATGGAGAGGAGGCTATGGGCTCCCAGCCAGGCGGTCAGTGTTTCGAGCACGGATTATTTGAGCAGATCGAAAACGGTTTTGGCGTCGCCGACGACCTTGCTGAAAGCGGCGTGGCGGACAATGCGCACCACAGAAAGGATCTCCTCCTTGCTGGCACCCATTTTGAGCAGGGCGGAGGTGTTGACCTCGATGCAATCTTCGCTTCCCGTGGCCAGGGCGGCGGCGAGGAAGATCATCGTGGTGGTTTTGGGATCGAGGACATTTTTCTCGCTCTTGGTTCCCAGCCTGGCGCTCATCGCCTGTTCGACGAGGAAGGAAGGATCTGCGGCTTTGGCGGCTTCGATGGAAGAGGGGAGTTCACCGAAAGCATCCATCATCATCTGTTCGACCTGTTCGGGGGTAGGCATTTGCATTTTTTCTCCTTAGGGTATTGATTGCGAGTTGAAATTATATCAAAATATCTCGATATTTAAAAACAGAGCCCTAGCTCTTGAGCTCCTTGCCCGTCAGGAAGAGGGTGAGCTTCATCGCCTCTCCCAGCAGATCCAAACCTTCGGCGATGTAAATGCGGTTGGAGAGGCTCTTGAGCCGAAGAGCCAGGTAGAGAATGCGCTCTTCGGCGGGGAGGTAGAGATGCTTGACGATATCCCAGGCCTCCTCTTCGGGCTCCTCGTCCAGGAATTCCAGAGATTCGATGGCCCAGCCGTAAGTGTTTTCGAGGATGCCCCGGATGTTCCGGCGTGCCTCCTCTGCGGAGATGGCGGCCTCTTTGGCGGTGCTGCGGCGGTAGAGGATGTCGGTCATCGCCCGCAGAGAGGCCAGAGAGCTGCCCAGGGTCATATAGGCACTGACGCTCAGGTCGTTGAGGGGATGGAGGATCGATTCGTCGAGGAGCTCGGCGGCCCGGGCGGCCTCTTCGGGGCTCCGGGCCTGCTCCAGTTCGGTGCAGTGGCGCTTGACGATGGAGAGTTTCAATCCGATCGCTTCGAGGATCTGGCGGTAGGGAGCGAGTTTGTCCAGGGCTTCACGGAAAGCGGCGCTCTGTTTCGGATCGATTTTTTGCTCTTCTCCTGAGGCGATTTGGCGCACCCTCTGGCGGCAGAGACTGTAGCGGGCGTAGAGCTCGTTGACGGCGAGGAAGAGGTCGTTGGCCCGGTAGGGGGTCTTCTCCAGGGTCTTCTGGGCGAAATACTCCTGCCCCATGATCGCCTCGGCCACTTTGAGGTATTTGATCACCAGTTTCAGATAAGGCAGCAGTCCGGGATCTCTTTGGGATTGGGCGAGGATGAGCTGGGAGAGGAGGTGGAACCCGTAGGACATGGAGATGGGGTCGAGACGGATGTGATAGTGGACGATCCCCACACGGGCGATGTGCCGGTAGAGCTTGTCGTCAAAGGGTTTGGAGAGGAGTTCTGCAACGAAAGCGATCTGCTTTTTCTTGAGCTCGGGAATCCTTTCTCTTGGAATGAAGGAGGCGAGCTCCTCTTTTTCCAGAAGCTTTTCATAAAAACGGTCCATGATCTCCCCGGCGTAGGGGGCGAGCTTTTCAAGCGCCTCCTTGCGCATCTTCAGGTCGTTTTCATCCAGGTCGTAGATCTCTTTGATGAGTGTCAGTTTGTCCATTAGAGCACCTCCTCGAGTGTTTTGTACATTTCGGCGATCTTTTCGTCGCTGCGCCGCAGAAAGCGGGCCAGGGCTTGTGTGAGGTTTTTCAGGAGCACCATACCGATTTCGGGATGCTTCCGGCAGAAATCGAGAAATTTTTTCCGGTCGATCTCCCGGATCGTACACTCCGAAGCTGTGATCAACTTGGTCAAGCTCGAGCCCCCGTCGACCAGGGAGGTGAGGGAGAAGAGGACATCCTCTCCCCCTTCGATGACGGCGATTTCCAGTTCTTCTCCCTCGGAGGAGTGTTTGTGCACCCGGATACTCCCTATTTCGAGGAAAAAGGCTGCCGTAGTCGCTTTGCCCTCTTCCCGCAACACCGTTCCCTTGGGAACCGTGTGGCTTGCAAAAGCGGAGAGTACTTCCTCAATCTGTTTGGAATCTAATCCGTCGAAAAGTTGGCTTTTGATCTCCATATCAACGCTCCATAATGATGATGGCCGAGAATTCGGGAATGATGAAATCATCTTCGGGATTGATGAGCACCTCCATCTCGATCTCGTTACGTTTTATTTTTCCGAGCAGCTCTTTGTATTTTTCACTCTCGTTTCCGTATCTTATCTTGTTCAAAACAATATGCTTGAGCTGCGTACCCGTAATGTAGTTTTTTACGACGCCGAGGAGGATCTGATTCTTTTTGATGCTTTCCTCGAAGGCTTCCGCATACCGTTTCCCTTCGAAGGGGTGCTTGGTGATGATGTGGAAATTCTGGGTGCGCAGGAGGTTTCGGATCACCTTGGACATCCCCGGTTCGCTGATCGATTTGGAGAGGAGGAAGCGGTTGTACTCTTCGCTCATGATGATTTCGTCACATCGACTCTTGATGAGGTAGTTTTCAAATTTGGCATCGTTGATCTCGGCGATGATGTAGACGCCGGAGTTGAGGGAGCGGATGACGATCACGGTCTCCAGGACCTTGGCGTCGGCGTATTCATCATGCATATTGAGGATCATCACCTTGTCGGCTTTCTCGATCCTCGCCTCTCTGAGTGCCAGTTCGTCATTGTATTCGCCCTGGACGAATTTGAGGCCGTTCTCTTCGAGCACTTTTTCCAACTCGGGGGAGAGTTCGGGATAGATGATGACGATCCGCTCACCGTACTTTTCCTTGAACCCCTCCAAAACCTCTTTTCTCGGGGTTTTGAACCCGCAAATCACCAGATGATGTTCCAAGCCTTCCAAATTCTCATACCCCTTTTTCGCAAAGATTTTCGTCGTGACCAGTTGGCTGGTCATCAGCGCGGTGAAGGCGGCCACAGCGATCACCCCGCCGACGATGATGACGATCGCCACCATTCGCCCCGCCTCCGTGTGAGGGACCATATCTCCATACCCCACCGTGGTCGCCGTGACGACGGACCACCAGAGTCCGTCGAAAAACGTTCGGTAGTTGTGGGGCTCGATGAGGGTCATGATCTCCGAGGCGACCATCAGGAAGATCGTATAGAAGAAGATATAGACTGCCGCCAGGCTGAATTCAATTTTTTTCATCTTCTCCACTCATTGGGCTCCATCATTTCAATTCACTCATTTTACAGTAAGTCAGAGATCTTTCCGATGTACCCCCTTGATCGTTTCACTTATTCCGTCGTTCCCTAGTCCGAAATCACCAGGCGCTTGTCGTCTCCGCGTCGATATTCGGGCTGGAGGGTGACATGGGCGATGTGGAAACGTTCCTGGAGGAGTGTTTCGATCTGCTCCAGTTTATGGGTCACTTCCAGGAGATGAAGGTTGCTGGCGAAGTCGATGTGGGCTTCGAGAAAGACGTCGTGGTCGTTGAGGCGCCAAAGGTGGATATGGTGGATATTCTGAATCCCCGGAAGCGTTTCGACCGCTTCGGCCAGAGCCTTGAGGTCGAGCCCCTCGGGGGCGAACTGCATCAGAATGGCCACCGACTCCCGGACAATATCGTAGGAGGCGTAGATGAGGTAGAGGGCGATGAGCAGGGAGATCAGGGGATCGACCCAGAACAGGTTCCAATAATACATCAGCACCCCGCCGATCACGACGGCCACTGAGGTCATCACATCGGTGAGCAGGTGTAGGTAGGCCGCCTTGACGTTCATGTTTTCGTGGGCATCCTCCTTGATGAGGAGCACACTGGCGGCATTGAGCACGATGCTGAGCAGGCCGAGCCCGATGACCCAGCCCGAGGCGACAGGCTCCGGATGGAGGAGCTTTCGCACCGCTTCGACGATGAGGAAGATGGCGATACCCATGAGCACCGAAGCGTTGAAGAGGGCGGCGATGATTTCGGCCCGCTTGAAACCGAAGGTCCGCCCCTCGTCCCTGGGGCGGGCAGCCAGGCGGTTGGCCCACCAGGCAATCAGCAGGGCCAGGACATCGCTGAAGTTGTGCATGGCGTCACTGAGCAGCGCCAAGGAGCCCGAGAGGAACCCTCCCACGATCTGGGAGAGGGTGATGATGACATTCAGAAGAACGGTGATGAAGAGGTTTTTACCGCTGACTTCGTGATGATGGTGTCCCATAATGATCCTTTCGATCTTTTTATTCGATGTTTAGTGCAAATTAAAAAGAGGCATACCCGCGAAATAGAGCAAAAGCTCCGCCGCGATGCCCGCCAGGAAGATCCAGAGGATGTTGATCTTCCAGTAGCGCACGGCGATCAGAGCCCCCGCCGCCCAGATGTAAGTGGCGGGAGCGACGAGGCTGACTTTGCCCAGGCTGAGCAGGACGAAGACCAGCATTCCCGTAAAGGCGGCGAGAATCCCTTTCAGGGCTTTGCGGATCGGGCCGTAGTCCTTGATCTTCTCATAGAGCTCCGTTATGACAAGGGTGTAGAAAAAGGAGGGATAGAACATCCCCACCGTCGCCAGGGCGCTGCCCAGAAGGCTGCTGACCTTGTAGCCGATGAAAGTCGCGGTGATGAGAAAGGGTCCGGGAGTGATTTGCCCGAAAGCGATCCCGTCAGCGAACTCTTTCATTGTCAACCAGTGATGGGCGACGACCGCTTCCTGCTGGAGCAGGGGCATGATGGTCATTCCGTTGCCGAAGGCCACCGCCCCCACTTTGAACATCGAAAAGAGAAGTCGGCCCGATTTGCTGTGCCAGAGCGATCCCACGGCCAGCAGGAGAACGAAAAGGGCTCCGGCGAGCAAGAGCCCCGCCATACGCCACTGCCAGCGGCCCGGGAGAGGGATGGGTGTGGCCCCTGTTTCCTTGACGGCGTTTTCCTTTGGCTTGGGCATCTCCAGCAAAAGCAGTCCCAAAAGCATAGCGATCAGGATGATCCAAAAGGCATTGACGCGGTAGAGCATCAAAACAAAGGCGATCCCCGCGATGAGAGCTGTCTTACCGCCGGAGATGTAGCGGCCAGAGAAATCGATCGTCACGTGCAGGACGATCCCCACGACCATCGCTTCAAGGACGATGAAGAGAGGATGGACCCAGCCGATCTGACCGTAGCGGAAATAGAGCCAGGAGAGGAGCAGCATCAAGAGATAGGAGGGAAGCACGAAGAGGAACGTCGCCAGAAAAGCTCCGACGAATCCCTTGATGCGATAGGCGGAGTAGGCGGCGAGATTGAAGAGGATGGGGCCGGGATAGAGCTGGACCATCGCCAAGCCTTCATCCAATTCTCTCTGAGTCAGCCATCGCCTTCCGATGAGGAGCGCTTTGAGCTGCTGGAGCATCGCCATACTGTAGGCGGTGAGCCCGATGAGGAAAAAAGCCCGGCAGAGCTGCCAGAGGGAAGGGACGACTCTGTCCGAGGTCTCCCGGGTCTGTGCAGAGCTTTGCCTGGGGTTCATTATTGCCGTTTTATGAAGGTTTGATGTGGCATTTTTGGGCGCGGATCTCTTTGATATGACGCACCTTTTTTTCGAGATCCAGGAGCATTTCATACTGTTCGGAGTGGGTATGTCCGTGCTCCTCCATCCGTCTTTTGCGCTCTTCGATCGTTTCGAGCCACTCGTCGATCACTTCGTCGGGGACGGTGCAGTCTTCGGCATCTTTCTCTTCGTGTTCGACGATCCAGTCGGCGATCTTTTTCAGGATATGGATCATAAGTCCTCCTTTAGAGATGCAGGTGCAAAAGCCCTGCGATCATTTTGGCTGCCAGGAGCAGCAAGAGCACGGCGATGAGCTTCTTGACCTGGGAGGGGGTGAGGCGGTAGTGCATAATGCGGTCACCCAGATAGCCTCCCATAATTGCCGCTACGGTCACCACCGCCAGAAGGATCCAATCCATCTTCACGAAGCTCAGATAGGTGAAAAAGGCTCCCAAAGAAGAGAAGGGGATGATGAAGCTGACGGCATAGGCGGCCTTTTTGGCATCGAAGCCCAGCAGAATCAACAGCGGCATAATCAACGCTCCGCCGCCCACGCCGATCATCCCCGAAATGATCCCCACACTGAAACCGATCAAAAAGAGGATCCACGCCTTGTCATAGACGACCTTGGTCTCCCGCTTGGTATAGAGCAGCAGAAATGCCGCGGTGATGAGGAAGGCGACAAGGATCCACTTGACGGTGACGACAGGGACGAATTTGCTGGCGTAGGCTCCGATGGGCGTGGCGAGGAGGATGGCGATGACCAGGGGGAGGGCGAAACGGATATCGAGCACCCCCCGGAAAAAGTTCATCACCGAGGCGGTGATGGTGGAGGAGCTGTTGATAAAGAGTCCGATCGCCTTGGCGAGATTGAGGGGCATTCCCATCATATTGAAGGTAGGCACCAGCACGATGGCCGAACCCACCCCGCCCATGGCAAAGAGGGTCGAAAGCCCCAGCGTAAGGAGGAAGTATATCCCGTAATGGAGCAGTTCGGGGCTCATTGATTATCCGTTGACCAAAACGGTGGTTTTGTAGAACGGCTCGATGGGCCCTTCGACAATATAGGGCAGGATCGCCATGACATGGTGGCGGAAGCGGGGATCGATGTGGGAGTTTTCATGATCGTAGACGGTTTCCCAGGTTCCGTGGAAGAGGTAGCGATACTTGCCGTCGGGAGCGAAGGCGCTCTGGAGAATTTCGGTGGTTACCGCGGCACGGTAGTGGAGATTCTGATAGGAACCGGGCATTCCCTTGGGGAATTTGGGGTTGTAGTCGAAGTCTCCTTTGGCGGGGCGGAAGGTATCCTGCGCCACTTTCAGCAGTGCGGTGCTCTTCTTGTTGAAGACTTCCCGGTCTTTGGCCAGGATCGCCACGTGGTTGTTGACGGTGACCAGGTCGCTGATGGGAACGTCGGCCTGATGGCGCAGGAAGTGTTCGATCTCTTTGCGGCTGAGGTAGATTTTCTCCCGGTCGCCCGCGGAGACGGTCACATAGACCCCCTCGGAGAAGTTTTCACTCAGGCCGCCAAAGCTCTTCATCAGCGCTCTGAAGTCTTCCATAACGCCGGAGCGTTTCAAATCTTCGTAACTGGCGAAGCGGACGAAAAGGGAGTAGAAGAGGGGAAGGCTGTCTTCCTTGGCCGCATCGAGATAGGCGGTCTCCAGGATCCCTTTGAGGTTGGTGGGATAGTTGTGCACCATGGTTGAGTCGCCGACCATATTTTTGAGTGAGAAGGAAAGGAAACCGCGCTCTTTTTTGAGTTTTTGAACCAGTTTTTCCATATGATGGACCATTTTCTCCCGCTCGGGGATCCAGATTTTGAATTCGGTGTAGTAGGTTACCGGCCCTTTGGGGGCTTTTTCACCTTTACCGGGAGCGGTGGGGGTAGAGCCGAGGACACAGGCGGCACCCATTCCACTCGCATTCGCGCTGGAAGCGGCCAGACCCATAGCTCCGGCGACCAAAGCAGCATTTTTCATAAAGTCACGTCTTTTCATTTCAAACCTCCCAAATGTTGGTGTTTGTAAATTTCATACAGATAATCGTGCATATCGAAATAGCCGATCATCGCCTCGAAGACCATACGCCAGCAGAGTTCCATACAGAGAAAGAACCCTATGACGGCCAGGATCGTTGTTATTTTTCCACGCTTGGAAAGCGATGTATTGAGTCTCTTCAGCCGTTCGTCCCATCGCTTTGCAAACGCGATATTTCGTACGATCCAGCCACGGCCCAGCCACATCAACAGCGGCATCAGGATGGCCCCGATGTAGTAGAAAACGATCAGAACATCCTGAGTGATGAAGTGGTTGAAGGCCAGGACGTCATGCATTTCAGAGCTTCAGATCTTTGGCTTTGCCGCCCTTGAGGCGCTCCATCAGGCCCAGTAGGCCGCCGACGAGGTATTTGACCTCGTATCCTTTGGAGGCGAGGTAGGTGCGGGCCATGTTGGAGCGATCGCTCTTGGGACAGGCGACGACGAGGAGCTTGTCTTTAGGCAGCTCCTCCAGACGCTCAGGCAGTTCATTGGCCGGAATCTGCAGGCCGAAGTTGACTTGCCAAACCTTGGTCTCGAAAGGAACCCGGATATCGACCAGCTCCGCTTCGCCTTTGTTGTAGAGATCGATGAACTCTTCGATCTCGATGCGCATGTTTTTCATTTCACTCGGAACGATGTTGAGGGGGAAGGTGTTCATTTTTATCCTTTCACGTTAGGTGCTAAGTGCTACGTGGATAGTTTCTTTGAGAAACTATCGGCTATCGGGTCGATGGGCCCGGAAAAGCTTCCGCAGAAGATTCACCGGGCCCATTTACCGTTGGCTCAGGACTTCAACCGCTTCAGGGTATTTTTGGCCCGGTCGCCCCGGAGATAGTCTACCAGACCCAGCATCCCGTCGGTCAGGTAACGGGCTTCGAAGCCCTTGAGCTTGAGAAAGAGCCGGGCGATCTCGGCCCGGTCATAATGGGGGCACATCGTGACGATGGTCTTGCTCGGATCGAGTTCGTCCAGGCGGTCGGGCAGTTCGTTGAGGGGGATATGGGTGCCGATCCCCAGATGCCACGCTTCATACTCCTCGGGGAAACGGATATCGACCAGCTGGGCTTTGTCCGCTTCTAAAAGTTCGAAGAGCTCCTTCATCTGGATCTTCATCGCTTTGCGTTCATCGTATCCGAAATTTCGAAGATATTCACCGAAATCCAACTCTTTCAATTCACGTCCTTTCAAGATATGTTGATTTATCTTTATGAAAATTCTACATCAACTTACTTAACGGTAGGTAAATTGAATGAGAAAATATTTGAGTATTACGCAGAAATTGAAAAGTTTTTCAGAGAATTGAAGAGAGGGAGTCGCGTACTGCGTAGGCTGCGGCAAGGCACTCTTTGCATAGAGCTTCGTTCGGAATGTAGTCCGGCAGAACTGAACCAATGGGATATTTCGATGTCAGATAAATACTGTCGATGAGATCGACATCATCATCACTGACCATTCGGTGTTCCGTGATCCTCTACCAGGCTTTTGAGGATTGCAATATTATGGGTTTTCGGAAGGCCGAGGCCGAATTCGATGATATAGGCTTTGAGATATTTTTCGATGGCTTGCTGTGTGTTCTGCAAAGCAGGGTTATACAGATGGCTCTCCAGAAGAATTTTGGCTGAGGCGAGGTTCTCTTCGGCATATTCGATCCAGAGGCGGGTTTCATCTTTCATAGATGCTTTCTCCCGTCTGAATCTCCCTCATAAAAGTACCATGGGCATCCGTTTTGACGGGAAGGATATCCAGAGGAATCTTTCGGGATATTTGGCGCAGGACCTTCCGATATTTCAATGAGAGGCTAAGATAGTCTTCTTGAGAGTTTTGTATTACGGCGATATCAATATCGTGGGGAGTGGGACTATGGAGGAAAGAACCGAAAACAATGACACGTTCCACTTCTGAAAAATTTGAGAGTTTCTCCCGAATCATAGAAATGAGATATCGCTTTTCATTATTTCCTATCTTCATCAAACTTTCCCTCCTGCTTTCGATTATAGCGAATCGATGGACTTATGAAGACTTCGGATCTTCCCGGGCAAGCCATCGCTCAAATTTTTCCGTGATCTCTTCGGCGGGGACCAGGCCTTCAAGGAAAATTTCGCCATCCAGTACGAGGGTCGGGTCTTTGGCGATGCCCGCTTCGATGGCGGCTTCGGTAGAGTGTTCGTAGCGGAAGCGGAGGCGGATCGGCAGGTGCTTGATGGCGCAGGAGAGGCGTTTGGAGAATTTGGCGGTGAGGACGCGGTCTCCGTAAAGTATCGCTTCGTGGAGAGGAAGCTCGGTCAAGTGGGGGTTGAGGATCTCTCCCTCTTCCATGACGTGGCACGCGTCGCCGCCATCGGAGGGGGAATTTTGGATTTTGGATTTTGGATTTTGGATTTTGTTATTTTTCATTAAAGAACCTTTTGACTTTTGGAGAGTTGAGCGCTGAGCGTTGAGCGTTGAGAAACGAGTAACTGGAAACTAGAAACTAATAATTGATAAGTGGATATATACCAATGACCAACGACTAACGACTAACGACCATAAACTTGTGACTTGAGGCGCGAAGCGCCGTGCTTGCGACTTGCGATCTAGTCTAACGCCTCTTCGATCTTTTCGATGGGGTTGGTCTTTTTGTTTCTCGGGTCGGTAATGTAGGCGTAGAGGGGCACGTAGACCAGAGTCAGCAGGGTTCCGACCAGCAGGCCGCCTACGGCGACGTCGGCCAGGGGGCTGAGGCGCTCGAGGCCGACGGCTTGCTCCAGGGCAATGGGGATCATCCCTGCGATGGTTCCGAAAGCGGTCATCATAACGGGGCGGAAGCGGACGCGTACACTCTGGATCGCCGCCTGGAAGGGAGTCTGGCCCTCTTTCTCATACTCTTTGTAAAAGTCGATGAGCAGGACGGCGTTTTTAATGATGATTCCGAAGAGCAGCAGCACCCCGACCATCGAGGGCATACAGCTTGGCTTGTGGAAGAGCATCATCCCCCAGGCGGCCCCGATCATCGAAAGGGGCAGGACCAAAATCATAATCAGGGAGAGGCGTACCGATTCGTAGACGGCGATGAGGGTCATGATCAGCACCACGACCCCGATGGCGATCGCTTTGATCATTCGCTTGAAGCTGTCTTTGAGCTGGGCGATGTCCCCTTCCTGGCTGACGATGTAACCCGAGGTGTCCACCTTTTTGAGCGCGGCGTTGGCATCGTCGGTAATGTGGGTGATGGGGCGTTTGGCCCGGTAGCCGTTGACGTCGATACTGTAGAGCATCTTGTCCCGCTCCAGCTTGGCGGCGACCAGGTGGGGTTTGAAGGTGGCGAATTGGCTCAGAGGCACTTCACCGAATTTGGTGCTGATGGGCAGCATTTTCAGCGTCTCGACATTCTGGGCATATTTACCCTTGAGGTAGAGGCGGACAAACTGGGTCTGCATGGAGCTGAAATCCCCTGCCAGAGAGGCTACGCCGCCCCGCAGAGGCAGCTGGGCGATGATCTGCAAAGGTGTCGTGCCGTAGCTGAGGGCTTTGTTGGTGTCGATCTGGAGCTCGATCTCGTTGAAGTCGCTGTCCCAGCTGGTGGAGACCGAAGTGAGCCCTTTGAGGGGTCGGATCGCTTTGAGCACCTCTTTGGCTTTGTCGGGGAGGCGCTCGTAGTCGCTCGATTTCAATCGGACATCCAGAGGCGCCTTGATGGTCGAGAGGGCCGTAGCTCCGAAATCAAAGACATCGTCGCGCTTAACCCCGGGCAGCAGGGCCAATCGGTCGCGGATCTTGTTCTCGAGTTGCCACATAGTTGCGTTGCGTTCAAAGCGGTTGACGGCGGTGATGGTCAGGGTCGCCTCGGTGGGGAGGTTTCCGCTGCCCAGGCTCAGGACACCGGGCTCGGAACCGAAGGCGATGGAACTGCGTACCATCCAGGGCTGTTTGTTGAGCCAGTCGAGGAAGGGTTGGAGCTTCTTCTCGGCGCTTTCGACGGTCTCGTTGACGCTGAAAGCCACCTGCGCCTTGATGATCCCGGTATCCATCGGGGGCATGACATCCTTGCCGATGGTGGGCATGACGTTTTTGAGGCTCAGCACCAGGGTCAGGACCACGGCGGCGGTCAGCAGCATCCGCCGCAGAGCCCACCATTTGCCGTTGGAAAATTTGAGGATGCCGATGTAGGGACCCACCAGCCGCCCGATGGTGTTTTCATAGAGGGCTTCGAACCACTTCTCGACCTTGGTTTTACCGGTCCCGTTTTTGTAGAGCCAGGCCGAGAGCTTGGGAATGAAGGTGATGGAGAGGAAGTAGCTCACCAGCAGGGCAATAATCAGGGTCGAGATCAGGGGCCGGAAGATGTGTTGCGGGAAGTCGCCCACGAACATCAGAGGGAACATAACGGCGATCGTCGAAATGGTTCCGGCGAAGATCGGTTTGAGGACTTCCCGGGTTCCGTTGACGATGGCTTGTTGGAGATCCTCGTGCTCCTCGTTGAGGTGCCGTTCGATGTTTTCCAGGACCACTACCGCATCGTCGGTGAGCATTCCCAGGGCCAGAATGATGGCGGTGTAGATGACGATGTTGAGCTCCCCGCCCGTTAGCCAAATGATCGCCATCGTGGCGAAGAAGACCATCGGGATCGAGAGCCCCGCCGCGATGATGGCCCGGAAGTTGCCCAGGAAGATCATGATCACCAGCAGAGTGTAGATGATGGCGTCACGCAGGGCTTCGAGCATATTGGTGTTGGCGGTCTCGATCAGGTCGCGCTGGGTATCGGAGATGGAGAAAGCGATCTGAGGGTAGCGCTTTTGCAGTTTTGCCATTTCGGCCCGGGCCGCTTTGGAGACGGCGAGAACGCTCCCGCCGGGGGCCCGCTGGATCGCCAGGGCGATGGCGGGTTTGCCGTTGCCCAGGTAGCCGCTGGTGCGCTTTTGATGGCTCCAGGAGATCTTGGCGATGTCGCCCAGGCGCAGGTTGGGGGCGATGGGGAGCTGTTTGAGCTTCTCGATCTGGTCCCGTTCCCCGTAGTAGGTCAGTGTGGCGAAGTTCTTTTCACCTTTGACGAAGCCGATGGGGGTGTCCCGGTTGATGGCGCGGATCTCTTTGATAAGGTTGGCGAAATCGACGCCGTAGTGCTTGGCCTTGAAGGGGTCGATTTCGATATTGATGGCGCTCTGGTAGCCGCCGAAGACTTCCACGTTCCCGATGGCCGGGTTGCCCAGCAGATAGGGTTTGATGAAACTGTCGGCGATCTTGCGGATCTCAGGCAGCGTGATGTTGCCGTCTTTGGGACTGAGGGAGATTACGTCCACCGGGAGGGTGAAGTCCCCGGCGGTATAGACGGCGGGGGTGACGTTGGCCGGCAGGCGTCCTTTGGCGATGGAGAGGGCGTTGGCTACGTCGACGGCGGCGGCTTCGAGCCCTTTTTTATACTCGAACTCCGCCGAGACGATGGACATATTGGCCACGTTGACCGAGCTGACATCCCGCACCATGGAGATACGGGCGATCTCCGCTTCGATAGGCTTGGAAACACTGCTGGCCGCCACCTCCGCCGTGGCGCCGGGAACCTGGGTGATGACGACCACTTGAGGGCGGTTGGCATCGGGGAAGAGGTTCTTGGGCAGGGTCTTGAGGGCTACGACCCCCAGGACGAAGAGGATGGCGATCAGACTGTAGAGCTGATAGGGCCGTTTGTAAAAATAGTTGAACATGGCCGCTTACTCCCCGGGGGCTTTGACGACAGGGTAGCCTCCCAGCAGACGCAGGAGGATATCGGGTTTGGCTTCGACGATCTCTTTGCCCGCCACGGAGGGATCGAGGGCGATCCCCTGCTCACCCGTGGCGAGGATGGGGGCTTTGACGGGATGGACGTTGCCGTTCTGGTAGAGGAAGAGCCAGTTCTTGCCCTCCCGGTTGAGGAGGGTATCGAAGGGCAACAGCACCGCTTTGCCCTGGTAGGTGACCACTTCACACTCTACCCGGTTGCCTGCGGGGATGTAGCGGTCGATATCGGCCCGGTACTCATTGAGTCCGTTAAATGTCGAGTGGAGGGCTTTGAGGGGATACTCTTTGCCCTGGAAGAAGATCTTTTCGGCTCCGCCGGGCAGACGCACCAGCAGCCAGGTCCCTTTCGACGCGGCGATCTTGACCAGGGGTTTGCCCGGCGTGGCCAGGTCGCCGACGCTGACCATCGTTTGCGAAACGATCCCGTCCACCGGGGCGGTGATGCGGGTATAGGAGAGTTGGTTCTCCAAAGCCGCTTTCTGGGCTTCGAGCTTGGCGATCTGGGCTTTGATACCGGCGACCTGGGCTTTGGCGCTGTCGATCTTGACCTGTTCGGCATCGAACTGCTCCCGGGAGACGCCGTGGATCTTGAGCAGGTCGGCGCTGTGGGCGTGGATCTTCTCCAGATTTTTGAGATTGAGTATTGCCGCATCGAGCTGGGCTTTGGCACTCTCGATAGCGTGGAGCACCGAGGCGAGCTGTGCTTTGATGTCAGTATCGTCGAGCTGGACGATCAGATCGCCCTTTTTGACCGAGGTACCGCTCTTGGGGACCCGGAGGACCCTGGCGGCTACCTTGGAAGCGATGACGGCGTCATTGTCGTTGCGGGTCAGGGAGATCGAAGGTACGGTGAGGGTGACCTTTTTGGGTTGGGCCTTGAGGGTACTGATGACCACGGCATACTCTTTGGCCGGCGGGGTCTTGGCCTCTTCGGCGTGGCGTTTTTTGACCAGACGGACGGCCCCGACGATCAGGGCGGCGAGGATCAGGAGGAAGATCAGGATTTTGATCGCTTTTTTCATTTGGAAGTCCTTGCGGGGGAATGAGTAATGAGTAATGAGTAATGAGTAACCGAGTAACCGAATGATGAGAAAATGGAAAATAGAGATAAACAACTACTTAACACATAGCACTTAACACTTAACACAAAATTCCCATCTTGCGACTTGAGGGCCACAGGCCCGTGCTTGCGACTTGCGACCGATCTCATCGTACGATCCTTTCGAAACGGTTTCCGTAGAGGAAGGCCAGTTGGGCGAGGGTTTGCCAATAGGCGGCGCGGGTTTTGTAGAGTTCGGCTTTGGCATCGTAGAGGCTGTCGATGTAGCGCAGGTACTCTTCGAGGGTCATCCGGCCGTCTTCATAGCTTCGGCGGGCGATTTCGACCAGCTTTTTCTCATTGGAGATGTTGTGCCGATGGAGGGAGAGCGCGTGGCGCAGCAGCCCCAGTTGGCGGCGCATCGCTTTGGCCTTCGTTTTGAGCTCATCGGCGGTCTTCGCCAGTTCGGTGGCGCTCTTCATCGCGTGGATCCGGGCTTTTTGCATACTGCGGATCTGCGGCATATCCAGAAGCGGGGCGCTGAGGGTGAGCCCGATCCCGCCGTAGTCTCTATGGATATTGTGACCGCTGAAGTAACTGTCGCCGTAACCCCGGTTGATGTTGGCATCCAGATGGAGAGAGGGGTAGAGTTTCTCCTGCTCCGCCTTGGCAGCCAATTCATCGGCTTGCCTTTTTGCCTGCAGGGGCTTGAGAGCGAAGATAGGGCCGGGCCGGTAGTTGCCTTTTTGCCGCATCGGTGCCGAATGGGAGAGCGTGACACCGCTGAGGGTTTCGATCAGGGTGCGGATGTTCTCTTTCTGCACTTCGATATTGTCCAGGGCGATGCGGATCGAATCGAGACGGTCCTGGACTTTGTAGAGCGCCGAAGCGGGAGCCCGTCCCGCTTTGACCTTGGCTTTGACGATTGCTTCGGTCGTTCGCAGGGTTTTGGCCTTGGAGTGCAGGGAAGCTTTCATCTGCTCCAGATAGCGGAGGTTGGCGTTGGCCCCCAGGACCGTCGCCTCGTTTTTCAGGAGATCGACCTCTTTTTTCGCCGCTGCAGAGTGACGCATCGCTTCGGTCTGATCCGCCAGGGTAAAGAGATTGGCGACGAAGATGGGCATCGAAAGGGTGGCCCCTACCCGATAGATGTCGGTGCTGAAGGGATAGTCGCCATTTCCCCCTGCCTGAGGAGAGAGCTTGGCATTCTCCGTCGGAGTGGCCGGACGGAGGTTGGTCGGCGCATTGTAATGGGTCGCGCTGCCGAAGATCCGGATCTTCGGCCAGAATTGGCTGCGCACCATCTCCAGGGCTTTGTCGGCCTCCTGGATGGAGTAGTTGTCTAGCTGTGCCTGATAGTGGTGCCGCACGCCGTCGAGCAACTGGGAGACGCTGGCGGCGTAGAGGCCGCTGCCGAGGAGGAGGGGGATGAGGGTTCGTTTCAGCATGTGAGGGCCTTTAGGATTTTTTCTCGTAGATTGGGAATTATATCCTCTAGTTCCGGATTGATGTGCTCTTTCTCCCCGTCGAGGTGTCGCAGGACCTTTTCTCTGAGTTCATAAGTGCTTTGATAATTGCTCAATGTCGAGACGATCATAAGCTGAATCATAAAAGGGTTCTCTTCGTGGAAGAGTTTGCGTTCTCTCCCCTCCTGCAAAATCTCGTCGAGACGTTTGAGGATCTGAGAGAGGTTTTTGATGCAGCGCTCGGGCAGGTCCCGGGCACCGTCGGCCAGTTCCCTGGCAAAAATAGTGCCGAAGTGGGGATCCTCGATGAGGTAGTATCCGAAGGTCTCCACATAGGCTTCCAGTGCCCGGAGGGGATCCTCTTTTCGGGTCTCTTCGTCGATTTTCCGAGCGATCAGGGCGAAGCGCTGGCAGAGCACCGCTTCGTAGAGGGCCTGCTTGTCTTTGAAATGGTAGTAGATCGCCGGCTTGGTGATGCCGCAGGCCCCCGCCACATCCTCGAGCACGGTTTTGCTGTAGCCGTGCCGGGCGAAAAGTCGGGCCGCCGCATCGACGATCCGATCTTTTTTCGAAAGATTTTTGTTCATAAGTTGTCGACTCCTTACTAACCGGTAAGTCGAATGATAGATCAAAGAAGCTTGATTGATCCTGAAACGGGCTCTTCGGAGAGGCTCTGTGATACAATGTCTCTCAAAAAAAAGGTGATGATGATGGGTGAAGTAAAAGCGACGGAGAAATTGAAAAACCTGCTGCTTAATGAACTGATGCCGGATCTGGAAGAGGCAATCGACGAGATTTTCGCGATGGTGGAGAAGGAGAAGATGATCTCCCTGGCCGACCGGGAAGAGCTGGAAGAGATGCAGGCGATGCACGCCGAGTGCCGGGAGATCCTCATCGAGATCGAAAGCGGCGAAATGGAAGAGGATGAAGCGGAAGAGCTGTTGGAGGATCTGATCGAAGTGAAAAGCGAAGAATAAGTCGCAAGCACGGGCCTGCGGCCCTCACGTCGCAAGTTCCTCTCGTTCCCACGCTAGGCGTGGGAATGCATATCTAAGATCATCTATAATCAATTATCCAATAATCACCTATGTATGGGTTCCCACGTTCAACGTGGGAACCAGAGAAACCATAATTTCTCATTTCTATCTTCTCATTGATTTATTCAACAGTGACCGATTTCGCCAGGTTCCTCGGCATATCCACATCGTTGCCCAGGCGGATGGAGATCTCCAGGGCCAGGAGTTGGGTGACGACCATCATTTCGAAAAATTCCAGCATAGGATGATCACCGTTCTTTGTGCGGACGAAATCGTCGGCGAGCTCAAACTCCTCGGGGCTGATGGCGAGGATCGTAGCATCCCGGGCGCTGAGCTCTTCGACGTTGGATTTGATCTTGTCGTAGAGCAGGGTTTTGGGCATCAGGGCGATGGTGAAGAGCTCCGCGTCGGCCAGGGCGATGGGCCCGTGTTTCATCTCCCCGGCGGGATAGCCTTCGGCGTGGAGGTAGCTGATCTCCTTGAGTTTGAGGGCTCCCTCCAGTGCCAGGGGGAAGAAGAGGTCACGCCCGATGAAGAAGAAACCGTGGCCGTGGAGGTAGCGCTTGCTCAGGCGATGGAGTTTCTCGTGGAGCTTCTCTTCGACCAGCAGGGCCCGGGGGGTATGACGCATGGCGTCGAGTTCTTTGGCCAGGGTTTCGGGAGCGAGGGTCCGGTGCTTTTGGCCCAGATAGAGGGTCAGCATCCAGAGCACCATCACCTGGGTGGCGAAGGCTTTGGTGCTGGCAACCCCTTTTTCGATGCCGGCGCGGGTGAGGATCGTCGCATCGCTCTCTCTTACGATGGAGGAGTTGTCCACATTGCAGATGCTCAGACTCTTCAGGCCGGCCCGTTTGGCCATTTTGAGGGCTTCGAGGGTATCGGCGGTCTCCCCGCTCTGGCTGATGACGATGAAGAGGGTGTCGGGTGTCAGCAGCGGTTCTTTGTAGCGAAATTCCGAAGCGATCTCCACCTGGCAGGGGATCTTGGCCAGGCGCTCGAGCAGATAGGCTCCGGTGAGTCCGGCGTGGTAGCTGGTGCCGCAGGCGCAGATCTTGATGGAGCGGATCCCTTCGAAGAGGGAGGGGTCGAGCTCTTCGAACTCCACCCGGTCTTCGAGTACCCGGCCCAGCATCGTATCGCCGATGACGGTGCTCTGCTCGTAGATCTCTTTTTCCATAAAGAAACGGTAGCCCTCTTTCTGGGCCATCGCCTTGTCGGAGGGGAGGGGCTGGGTGTGGAGCTCCTTTTCCCCCTCGGGGCCGAAGAGCTTCACTTCGCCCGGTTTGGCGTAGCCGTATTCGCCGTCTTCGAGGTAGTAAGCCTCTTTGGCTTTGCCGATGACGGCGGTATCGGAGGAGGCGAAATAGACCTCATCTCCGTCGAAAGCAATAAGCAGCGGGGAGCCGTTTTTGGCGAAGAAGATCGTCTCGGGGGCTGCTTCGCTGATGAGGAGGATGGCGTAGGCCCCCTCCAGGCGGCGGATGGTCTCTTTGAAGGCTTCGAAAGGTTCCAGGCCCTTTTGGATATTCCGTTCGAAGAGATGAACGATGGTTTCGGTGTCGGTCTGGCTGACGAAACGCACCCCTTCGCTCTCCAGCTCCTTTTTGAGCTCCTGGTAATTCTCGATGATGCCGTTGTGGACGACGTAGCTGAAGGCGCCCATATGGGGATGGGCGTTGAGCTCTGTGGGTTTGCCGTGGGTGGCCCAGCGGGTGTGGCCGATGGCGGCTCCGGGGCCATCGCTGTGGAAATCGGCCGCTTTCTTGCGCAGGTTTTCGAGCTTGCCGACTGCTTTGAAATGCTGGAGTTTTCCCTGGCTGATGACGGCGATTCCCGCCGAATCATAGCCCCGGTATTCCAGTTCCTGCAAGCCGTCGAGGAGGATGCTCTTTTTCTCTTTTGGGCCGAGATAGCCGACGATTCCGCACATAATCACTCCGTGAGTTCTTGGATAATTTTGTCGATATTATGACAGAAATTACCATTCTTTTCGATAAGGAAGAGGTCATTGACCCGTCCCTTGATCGTATGGATCTTGGCGGAGGCGATGTCGACGCCCAGGCGGTCGAAGAGGGCGATGAGATAAGCCAGGAGCCCCGGCTGGTCGGCAGTGCGGAGCTTCATCATCGCATACTCCCTGGAGTGGTCGCATTCGCAGGAGACCTCTTCGGCTTTGATGAGGGGTTTGCGCAGTTTCATCTCCGGATGGGGGGTAAAGGATCCGTGGATGATCTCATCGAGCAGGGGGAGTTCGCTCTCGTCGAGCCGGTCGTTGAAGTCTATGCGGAAATATTTCAGATCCCCCCAGAGCTTGGCGATCTCCATACTCACCACCTGAAGCCGGGCGAGGCGGTGGAGGAACCAGGCGAGGTTGAGGTCGTGGCGGCGGATGATCTCGACAGTGAGGTTGTGTTCGTTGCTTAGATGATAAGTGTACTCCTCCATTTTGGCCGCGGCTTTGGCGATGGCGATGATGCGCCGGGTGCTGTGGCGGATAAAAAAGGCATTCGAAGAGATGGAGAGAATCTTGTTCTGCAGGGTGCGGGGGAGTTCCCGGAAGGCTTTGGAGTTTTTGAGCCGGTCCACGGCCCGCACTCTTTTGGCGGTTTCGCTCAGCTGTTCGGGATGGTTCAGCGCTTCGAGGGATTGCTCGTAGAGCATACGCAGGAGTCGGGCGCTGTGGCTGTTGTAGACGTCGGTCCCCACCCCCTTCATATCGGCGTAGGTGAGGATGTAGATCATATCCAGCAGCTTTTTGCTCCCGAAGCGGGAGACGAAGCGCAGGACCACTTTTTCACTGTAGATATCCTCCCGCTGGGCGGTGACGCTCATCAGGGTATGGTGGAGGATGAGCCGGGCGCCGATCTCGATGAGCTCCTTTTCCATCCCCAGCTTTTGGGCAAAAATGCGGAAGAGGGAAGCTCCGACGAGGTGGTGGTCTCTCTTGCGCCCCTTTCCGGCATCGTGGAGAAGCACGGCGACCTTGAGCATCACCTTCTCTTTGGGCTCCAGATTGTCGAAGAGCTCGGCGATGAAAGGGTCTTCGATTTTCTCGAGGTGGCGGAAACATTCGATGGAGTGACGGTCCACGGGATAGCGGTGGTAACCGTCGAACTGGGGCAGGTCGATGACCTTCTTCATCGCGGGGACCATATAGCCCAGCAGCCGGGCTTCCACGAAGGCTTGCAGCACGGAGGTAGCGGCCGGACGTTCGAAGGTATGGAGCAGGGTGCGGTAGAGGGTCCGGTCGGGGCGTTCGGGGCGCTCGGCGTGGATCAGGGCATAGAGAAGCTCGGGGTGGATGCGGAAGGGCCGGTCGGCTTGACGGTTGAGCTCTTCTACGAGGCTGTGGAGTTTACGGTGTTGTTTCTCGGGAAGATAGCATTCGCTATAGAGCTCGGGCAGATAGTCGCCGATGAGCCGTTCCAGCCAGATACGGCTGTAGAGATGGATGGTCCGCAGCGCCCCGATGATGCGCCGGGCCAGGCGCAGCTGCCCCCGGCGGCCCCGGTCGTATCTGAGCAGGTCGGCCAGCTCGGGCAGGAGGTCCAGCCGGACCTGATCGACCTTTTTCCCCGCAATGATGTGCAGGGCGGTCCGCACCCGGAAGAGAAACTCCAGTGCGATGCGGAATTCCCGGTAATCCTCGGGATCGACGATCGACTCGTTCAGATCCCAGATGCGGGGGACATTGTAGAGCAGCTTGCCCATCCAGAAGACCATATTGGCATCCCGGAAGCCCCCGACCCCCTCTTTGAGATGGGGCTCCATCGTCAGGGGGTAGCGCTGATGGAGCGCCCGGCGTTCTTCGACCTTGAGGCGGATGAACGCTTCGGGCTCTTCCCGGCGGATCTCGTTCAGGCTGTTTTCGATCCCGGTCCATAAGAATTTGGATCCCTCGATGAAGCGCGATTCAAGCAGGGCGCTTTTGATGGTGATATCCTCCCGTGCCACGACGGGGAGGTCCCGCAGTTCGTGGACCCGGTGGCCCAGTTTCAGCCCGCTGTCCCAGAGCAGGTAGAGCATCTTTTCGATCAGGGCCTGGGTGGCATAGCCTTCGATACTTTCATAGACGAACATCAGGTCGATGTCGGAGTGGAGGCAGAGCTGCTCCCTGCCGTAGCTCCCTAACGCCACGAGGGTTACGGGGATCTGGTTTTTCAGAGGGGTGTAGGGGCCGAACATTTCCCGCACCGCCACTTTGTAGGCGAGGCGGATGACCGTGTCGATGGTGCGGGTGTGCCGCACCAGAAAATCCTTGCCCCCAGTCTGGGCAAAGGTCTCCGGCAGGGTGGCGAAGTAGGCTTTGAGATAACTTTTGATCGCCTTGGCGATCTCCAGTTGAGGCGCATTTTCATAAAGCAGCTCTTCGACTTTGGCGTGGAGGGCGCGCATTGAAATCCTTTTGAATAACGAGTAACTAAGAATGGGAACCGAGTAACGGAGTAACCGAGTAATGAGTAACCGATCAAGCTGTGAGCGTTGAGTGCTGAGAATTCGTACTTATAACCTCAAATCCCTAGTTACTAGTTACTATTATATAATACCCCAAAATTTACGACAGGACGGTGTGAAAAGTGAGTGCACAAGAAGCGTTGATCGCCAAAATACGGGCCGGGGAGCGGCTCTCTCAGGAGGAGGGGGAAGTGCTCTACGATCTGGATCTGCTGACCCTGGGGGAATTGGCGGATGGGATCCGGCGGGAGCGATACGGCAAGAAGAGCTATTTCAATATCAACCGACACATCAATCCCACCAATATCTGCAAAGATATCTGCAAATTCTGCGCCTACAGCGCCAGCCGCAAGAATCCCAACCAATACACGATGAGCCACGAAGAGATCCTCTCCATCGCCGGGGAAGCCCGCGCCAAGGGGGCCAAAGAGGTGCATATCGTCTCAGCCCACAACCCCGAAGCGGGCCTCGACTGGTATCTGGGGGCTTTTCGCAAGATCAAGGATGCCTACCCCGACCTGCACGTCAAAGCTCTCACCGCGGCGGAGGTCAATTTCCTCGCCGAGAGCAACGGCCTGAGCTACGATGAGATGATTGATCTGATGATTGAGAGCGGGGTGGACTCTATGCCCGGCGGCGGGGCGGAGATCTTCGACGAAGAGGTGCGTGACTATATCTGCAAAGGCAAAGTCAGCTCCGATCAGTGGCTGGAGATCCACCGCAAATGGCATCAGCGGGGCAGGGAAAGCAATGCCACGATGCTCTTCGGGCACGTGGAGAAACGCTCCCATCGGATCGACCATATGCTGCGCTTGAGGACGCTGCAGGATGAGACGGGGGGATTCAACGCCTTTATCCCCCTGGTCTATCAGCGGGAAAACAACTTCCTCAGAGTCGAAGAGTTCCCCACCGCCCAGGAGATCCTCAAGACTTACGCTATCGCCCGGATTTTGCTGGACAATATCCCCCACATCAAAGCCTATTGGGCCACTTCGACCATCGGCCTGGCGCTGCTGGCCCAGGAGTTCGGCGCCGACGACCTAGACGGGACCATCCAGAAAGAGTCGATCCAATCCGCGGCCGGGGCGGCTTCGGCGCAGGGGATGGAGTTGGAGGAATTTGTCGCCTTGATCCGCAACTCCGGTTTTATCCCCGTCGAGCGCGACAGCCTCTACAATGAGCTCAAGGTCTACGATTAATTTAAACTCGCAATGATCCGGGGGTGTAGCCGAAGAATTTTCGGAAGATCCGGATCATATGGGATTGATCGCTGAAACCGCAGGCAAAGGCGATCCGGGCCGGGGGTATTTTCTCCTCGGCGATCATCTTTTTGGCGCGTTCGGCACGCAGGCTCAGCAAAAAACGGTGCGGTGTGGTGCCGAAAGCCTTGCCAAAACTCCGGACGAAGTAGTAGGTGGAGAGCCCGGCAGCCTCCGCGATCTCATCGACGCTCAAATCGCTTTGATCCCAATGGGCAAAGAGATAATCGAGCGCCCGGCCGAGCTGTGTCCGGTCATAGAGAAGATTCCGGCACGCCTGTGCGTCAAAGCTTCGCTGGAGCAAAAGACTCCCAAACGCGTCAAAAGCCTCTTCCAACTCCAGCGCCTCCCCCTTCAGCGACGCATAAAGCCGTTTCCCCGCCGCCGTCAATGCGGGGTCTTTGTGAAGGGGCCGGAGTTTTGGGGCGAAGGAGAGCTCTTTTTGGGCGATCTCCTCCGCCAGGGTTTTGATCAATGGGGCATCGATATCGAAATGGAGGTAATTCCAGGTTCCCGAGAAGGTTTCGTGGAGTTCATAGGGTGAGACGATCCGCAGCTCTCCCGGGCGTAGGATCGCAGTCCTGGTGCCGGAGCGGTAGCGGTATTCTCCTGCGTAAAAGATACCGATACTGTAGGCTTCGTGAAAGTGGGGGATCATCCCCGCGTCCTTGAATTCCCCGGCGACGGCGAGGACTCCTTTTTTCAACTGCGTTGCAGCCATCCCTGTATCCTTTGGCTCAGACCTAAAAGATTGTAACCGTTAATCTGATATACCGCAAGCAGGGTAAAGAGCCCGCCGATCACAGTGGAGAGGCCGATCTCTTCGTGCAAAAAGAGTGCCGCAAAAAGCGCCGCGCTGAAGGGAACCAGGAAGAAATATCCGCTGGCCTTGGCCCCTCCCCAGCGCGAGGCGGCCAAAAAATAGATCGAAGTCCCGAAGGTCGTTCCGTAAAGGGAGAGGGAGAGCAGGTTGAGCCACTCGATAGGGTGCAAAGCACTGAGCGCGGGGATTTGAAAATCCAAAAAGAGCGCCCAATCCCCCAGGGCGGTGATGAGGAACATATAGAAGCTCAGAACCAGCGGCGATCCTTTTTTGAAACGTGCGCTCAGGATCGTGATCCAGGGCCAGGTCGCCGCCGCCGCGATGAAATAGAGAATCCCCGGTTGCTGCCACATCTCCAGCCCGTAATTCCACACTTTCAGGATTGTCAGAGTCCCCAGCGCTCCCAAAATCAGGGCGAACCACTCATCCTGCCGAAGCAACTTGCGGCTCAAAAGTGCGATAAACATAAAGGTAAGGATGGGATTGAGTGTCGTCACCAGCACCCCGCCGAGCCCCGCCTCTCCCAGGTGGGTCCCCAGGAAGAAAAAGCGGTTGTAAAGAATCAGCCCTAGCCCGGCAAGCAATGCGATCAGCAACGCTTGGCGATCGATCTTCCAGGAGTGGCCCATAAGCCATATGACGGGAATAAGTCCCATTGCCGAGAGGAGAAAGCGCCAAAAAATCAGTTGGTGAGCCCCCATCCCTTCCATCAGGATCTTGGCACTGACCCAGGTACTCCCCCAGGCGATCATCGCCAAAAACATCCAAAAGGTGAGTGAACGATAGCTCATCACAAGACTCCTTTTCCGATATTTTTTGATCCCATCATAGAAGAAAGCTCCGGGTGATGTATAGAATATTCTTGCTCTTTGGCTTCAGGGGGATGATTGAATACGGAGCTTCGCCTGAGCGAATTGCCGTCGTCTCCTGCCGTTACCATTATGATTGATCGAGACGTTGCGTCAATGTGGAGACGCGACTTCAGTCGCGTAAAAAATATCTCGAGTCATTTCAGCGACTAAAGTCGCTGCCCCAAAAGGAGGAGTCGTATTTTCCCCATTTCATAGCGTGAGGGAGTTTCGCTAAAATACTCCCACTTGCAAGAAGGGAAAGACTATGGTTCTGATGATCGACAACTACGACAGTTTCACCTACAACATCGTGCAGTATTGCCGGGAATTGGGCGCCGATTTGCGGGTGATCCGCAACGACGAAATGAGCGTTGACGAGATCGCCGATCTGGGGGCGGAGAAGATCATTCTCTCTCCCGGCCCCTCCACCCCCGACGAGGCGGGGGTCACTTTGGAAGTGATCGAGCGTTTCGCCGGCGAAACCCCGATCTTCGGGATTTGCCTGGGGCACCAGAGCATTGCCCAGGCCTTCGGCGGGGAAGTGGTCCGGGCCAAAAATATGATGCACGGCAAGACTTCTCAGGTCAAAGTGACCGGAGAGAGCCCCATTTTCCGGGAGCTTCCGGAAGAGTTCCGCGCTACCCGCTACCACTCCCTGGTGGTCAATCCCGAAACCCTTCCCGAGCGGATCGTTCCCACGGCGGTGAGCACCGATGACGGGGAGATTATGGCCCTTCAGATTCGTGATCTGCCTATCTATGGGGTGCAGTTCCATCCCGAGTCGATTATGAGCCAATACGGCCACGAGATGCTGGACAATTTCCTGAAGCTTTGAAATGATCCGAATCTGGAGAGACGACCGGGTCTTTTACACCTTTCTCATTCTCTATGCCCTGGTCATCGCCGCCCTGGCGTTGACGACCCCGCTCTCTCCCAGCGAAGCCCAACTCTTCTACCGCCAGGAGTGGAGCCCGGCCGTCTGGGCCGCCCGGCTCCTGCATCAGGTCTTCCTGGGTACCCTGGGCTTGCGCCTGGTCCCTTTTTTGCTGGGGATGCTCAACCTCTACCTTTTTTACCATCTCTTGCCCGACTATTTCGAGCGGATCGAGGATCGGCGTTTTACCTTGATGATCTTTGCCATACTGCCCGGGGTGATTGCGGCCAATGTTCTCCTCAACGACGCGGTCTTTGCTCTGAGCCTGACGCTGCTTTTTCTCTGGGCGTACCGCCGCCGGGTCTTCTGGCTCGAAGCGCTGGCGCTGGGCGTGCTGCTGAGCACGGCGACAGCAAGCTTCGCCCTCTATCTGGGGGTGGCGCTCTATGCCTGGGCCCATCGGGAGCGCGCCTTGGCGCTGCTGGCCGGGGGGCTGCTGATCCTTTCGCTCCTTGGCGGCCGCTACCTGATCGGGGGACACCCCCAGGGGCATCTGCCTGAGCTCTTCGGGATCTATGCGGCACTTTTTTCGCCCCTCTTTTTTGTCTATTACTTTTACGCCCTCTACCGGGTGGCGCTGGAGGGGCCGCGGGATCTTTATTGGAGCATCGCTTTCAGTGCCCTGGCCCTCTCGATCCTCCTCTCGATCCGCCAGCAAGTGCTCATCGTCGATTTCAGCCCCTATCTGCTGGCGGGCACCATGATCCCGGTGGCGGTCTATTTCCGCAGTATGCGGGTGCGGATGCGTCGTTTCCAACGGCGCTATAGGATCGCGGGAGCGATCGTGCTTATCACGCTGCTTTTGAGTAGTATGGCGGTGATCCTTCACCGTCCCCTCTATGAGCTGCTGGGACGTCCCCACCACTTCTTCGCGGCGCCTCTTTATGAGATCCCGGCGCAGATCGAGGGGCTGCGTTCCCGGGGGCAGAGCTGCCATCCGCCCGTCAAGCGGCGTTACGATGTGCTCTACCGTTTTTATGGAATGCCGGCCTGTAAGTGAGTAGATTAATAACCGAGTAACCGAGTAACCGAGCAATGAGCAACCGAACAACCGAGTCGTAGGGTGGGCTCCGCTCACGCTCTCAGAGACAAGATACGAATTTTGGTGGGCGAGGCCCACCCTACACAGACTCGTTCAATTCACAACACAAAAAATTCTTGCGACTTGAGGGCCGGAGGCCCGTGCCTGCGACTTGCGACTTTTTAATGTTCCCAAAATACACACCTCCGGGGCAAAAAGAATCCTCCCGCTTTCTCTGCCATAAGTTTCAAAGATTCAAATGATAAAATCTAGCCAACCCTAAGCAGACAAAGGAGAAGCCGATGGCTCAACGAGCAATACGCGAATATGATGGAAAGCAGCTCTTTGCCAAACATTGGAATGAGTATTTCGACGGGTTCCACTACCCCTTCAAGTCCGTGCTGGTCACCAGCGCCGACGAACTCCGCCAAAAGGCGAAAGAGCACGGATTCGAGTGGCTCAACCAGGAGCCCCTGGTCGTCAAACCCGATATGCTCTTCGGTAAGCGCGGTAAAAACGATCTGGTCCTTTTCAAAAAAGAGAAGCCCGGTGACGTGACCCTCGAAGATGCCGCCAAATGGATCGAAGAGAAGCAGTCCCATGACGTCACGCTGCTTTCCGGTCAGCATGGCCGCCTGACCCACTTCATCGTCGAGCCTTTTACCCCCCACACCCAGGATCAGGAGTACTACATCGCCGCCACCACCGTCGGTGAGGACGATGTGCTCTATATGTCCGCCGAAGGGGGAATGGAAGTCGAAGAGGGATGGGAAGAGAAAGTCAACGAAGTCCGCATCCCCATCAATATGCCCGAAGCGGACATCGAAAAGGCGATCCGCGCCAACGTGCCTGAGGATATTCCGGCCGAGAGCCATGAAGCCTTCGCCACTTTCGCCATCCAGTTCTTCAAATTCTTCCGGGATATGCACTTCGCCTACCTGGAGATCAACCCGCTGGTCCTCATCGGTACCGACGCTCATATCCTTGACCTCGTTGCCCGTCTGGATGATACCGCCGGCTTTATGATGAAAGAGAAGTGGGGAGACATCGAATTCCCCACCGCCTTCGGTATGGAAGAGCAGTCTCCCGAAGAGAAAGCCATCGCCGAAGCCGACAGCAAGTCGGGTGCGTCACTCAAGCTCACCGTCCTCAACCCCCAGGGCCGCATCTGGACCATGGTCGCCGGAGGAGGCGCTTCCGTCGTCTATGCCGACACCATCGCCGATTTGGCAGGGGTCAAGGACCTGGCCAACTACGGGGAGTACTCCGGAGGACCCACCACCGGGGAGACCGAGTTCTACGCCGAGACCATCTTCGACCTGATGACCCGCTATCCCGACCCCAGAGGCAAGATCCTCATCATCGGAGGGGCCATTGCCAACTTCACCGATGTCGCCAAGACCTTCACCGGGATCATCAACGCCCTGGAGAAATGGGCGCCCAAGCTCAAAGAGCACAACACCAAGATCTATGTACGCCGGGGCGGCCCCAACTATGAAAAAGGGCTTCAGGATATGAAAGATGCTGCGGAGCGCCTGGGTCTGGAGATCCATGTCTACGGTCCCGAAACTCACGTCACCGACATCGTGCGCATGGCCCTCGAAGACGAGAAGCAGAAGTAAGGTAGGAGAGGAAAATTATGAGCAGACTGTTTACACGAGATACTCAAGCGATATTCTGGAACAACAACAAGAGCGCCATCCAGCGGATGCTGGATTACGATTACGTCATCAAGCGGGAGACCCCCTCCGTCGCGGCGATCGTCGCGCCCACCAGCAGTGCCAAGTTCGAAAAGTTCTTCTGGGGCGGTGACGAGATCATGATCGATGTCTTCCGCAGCACCGAAGAGGCCGTCGCCGCCCATCCCAATGCGGATGTGCTTCTGAACTTCGCCTCTTTCCGGACTGCCTACGATGTCACGATGGAAGCCCTGGCCATTCCCGGCCAGTTCCGCGTGATCATGGTCACCGCCGAGGGGATTCCCGAGCGTCTAGCCCGGACCATGAACCAGGCCGCCAGAGATGCCGGCGTCACCGTGATCGGGCCCGCGACCGTCGGTGCCATCGCTCCCGGCGCCTTCAAGATCGCCAACATCGGCGGAACCATCGAAAACATCATCAAATCCAAGCTCCACCGCGCCGGAAGCGCCGGTCTGGTCACCCGCTCCGGCGGTCTGTTTAACGAGCTGTGTAACATCATCGCCCTCAACGCCGACGGGATTGCCGAGGGTGTGGCCATCGGTGGGGACCGCTTCGTCGGTTCCGTCTTCATCGACAATATGCTCCGTATGGAGAGCAACCCCGATGTCAAATATATGATCCTCCTGGGTGAGGTCGGGGGAACCGAAGAGTACAAAGTGATCGAAGCGGTCAAGTCGGGCAAGATCACCAAGCCGGTCATTGCCTGGTGTATCGGAACCATCGCCAAGCACTTCAGCAGCGGCGTACAGTTCGGCCACGCGGGTGCCTCCGCCAACGCCGACCGTGAGACCGCCGCGGCGAAAAACGAAGCGATGCGCGAAGCGGGCATCCATGTCCCCGAGAGCTTCAACGACCTGCCCCGTGTCATCAACGAGGTCTATACCAAGCTCTACAACGAAGGGGTGATCCTGGAGATCGAAGAGCCCGAGATCCGCACCATCCCCAAAGTGCGCCGGCCCAAGAACTTTATCTGTACCATCAGCGACGACCGGGGCGAAGAGGCGACCTACGCGGGCTATCCCATCAGCTCCGTCGCTACGCCCGATACCGGCAAGACCATCGGTGACGTCATCAGTCTGCTCTGGTTCAAAAAAGTCTATCCCCGCTGGGCGGTCGATTTCATCGAAACTGTCATCAAGACCGTCGCCGACCACGGCCCCGCCGTCTCCGGTGCGCATAACGCCAAAGTCACCGCCCGTGCCGGCAAGAGTGTCGTCGAGTCTCTCGTCACCGGTCTGCTCACCATCGGCCCCCGCTTCGGCGGCGCCATCGACGGAGCGGCCAAATACTTCAAATACGCCTACGACAACGAGCTCAGCCCCGCCGAGTTCCTGGCCTATATGAAGAAGCAGGGGATCCCCATTCCCGGAATCGGCCACCGCATCAAATCCCTGCGTAATCCCGACCTGCGGGTCGAGGGGCTCAAGAAGTTTGCCGCCGAGTACTTCCCCAAAACCCCTCTGCTCGATTACGCCCTGGAGGTCGAGCAGCTCACCACGTCCAAGAAGGACAACCTGATCCTCAACGTGGATGGAACCATCGGAATCCTGATGGTCGATATGTGGCGCTCTCTGGGCTACAGCGAAGAGGAGATCGACGAGTTCATCGAGTCGGGAACCCTCAACTCCTTCTTCATCCTGGGCCGCACCATCGGCTTCATCGGCCACGTGCTCGATGAGAAGCGCCTGGCAATGCCGATGTACCGCCACCCCTGGGACGACATCCTCTACGACGTCAAAAAGGCCGAAGAGATCTAATCGGCCATCTGCCACTCTTCTCCGCGTCGGAGAAGGAGTGCCTCTTTCGCTTCTAAAAACTTCCTCTTTCTTTTATTTTATTTATCTTTTCCCATATGTGCAGATTAACCTTGTTTTCAAGATTAGGTAGAATTGAAAAAAAGGGGGAGTGATGCGCCGCTGTTTTCTTCTGCTTACTGTCTTTCTGATCTCTTGGCTTTCAGCCGGGACCGATGAAGCCTACCGTGCCTACAAAAAGAGGGACTACACCGAATCCTTCCGTCTCTACCGGGAGGCTTACAAGCACAGCGGCAGCACCAAAGCCGCCTACAATCTCGGGGTCTTCTACGAAAAGGGGATCGGGGTGAAAAAGAACCTCAAAGAAGCGCTCCGCTACTACGAAGAGGTCGAGACGGCGGCGATGAACCTCTACTCTTCCAAAGCGATTTGTTCCGATCGGAAGATGCTTCCCTATTACAAAAAGAGCCTGAAAAAGCTGTACCAATACGCCCACTCAGGCTACGCTGTGAAACTTCTGCAAAGCATCGAAGATGAGTGTGCCGAAACGCAGAGAAAACCTTCTGAGCCCTATCTTTCCAAATGCCCCGCCGCTTCGATCATTCCCAGGGCGGACCGGAACGATCTGGCCTATTACGATTGCGCCCTTTTCAAACGATACCCGAAGCTGATGAAGCGGTATCTTCGGCTCGATAGGGAACGCCGGATCGCTCTGGCCCGGGCTGAGGCTTCGGGGAGCAGGGATCGGCAGGCCGCCAGACGGGCCAAAGCGGCCCACCGCCGGATCAGGAAGCTGGTGGTCCCCCTGATGCGCTACGAACTTCAGCGGGCTATCGCCTGCACCCGCAAAGCCTCGACCTTTGGAGAGGCTGGGGCTTGTAGAATGAATTACATCCGTTTCGCTGACAAAGTGATGGGGTGTGAGCCGACCTTTGAGGGTTGCGGTTTCGATCCGAATCCGGAAGAGTCCTGCCGCCGGCAACGCCTCCACGATCAAAAGCCTCTCGATGCGGCCCACAAGAGAGAGATGATAGAGCGATTGCACAGCAAACTGACGCAGCACGACTACTTCACGGGAGATTGCGACTCCCTCTATCAGACCCTTTAGCGATGGGGCGGGAGCCTGGGCTCACCCCCGAATGATGATCCGGGTATTCTCCTTGCCGTAGCGCCGGATGAGGTGGTAGAGCTTCTTGGCATTGTCGGGGTGGACGCGGACGCAGCCGTGGGAAGCGGGGTGTCCCAGGTGCCGGATGGCGTAGGTGCCGTGGATGGCGAAGCCCCCTTTGAAAAAGACCGACCAGGGCATCGGAGAGTGGTGGTATTTGCGGGAGTAGTGCATCCGCTCCAGGGAGTAGGGGCGGAAGACGCCGTCGGGGGTCCAGTAGCCCCGCCTCGCCGTGGAGACGTGCCATCCGCCCAGATAGTCGTTGTCGAGATAGACCCGCATCTCCTGGCGACGTTTGTCGATGTGGACGATGAGATATTTTTTTGCCGGGTTGAGGAGGGTCTTCATCTTCAGATAGGTTTTGGCGTAGGCCTGGGGCATCGGGTCGAGGATTTGTTTGAGGGAGAGGTAGCGTTCGGGATCGAAGGTCGTTGCCGCCTGGAGGGGGATCTTTTTCAGGCCCAGGTAGAGCTGGGCGGGGTAGTGGACCGGATGGGGATCGGTAGAGAGTAATGGGGCCGGGACTTTGGCTTTGACGAAATGGGGGGCATTGGCCCCGTCGATCCGCCAGGGAGAGGCCAGGAGGGGATCTTCGTAGCCCTCATCGCCCGCCTGGAGCATCGCAGCACAGAACGCAATCAGCAAGACATACCATCCCTTTTTGAACACTCCTGTCCCTTTTCCAATCCATTTTCCTTATCAGGGATTGTAACAGAAAAATAAAAGGTTGGGAAAAGGTCCCCGCAAGCGGGGTGAAGGGAGGATTACTTGGAGCTGTTTTTCTCCGCGGATGCGGGGCTTTTTGCTTCCGGCTTGCTTTTTTGGACGGGGATTACCTTGGCCCCGCTTTTGGCGGCGGATTTTTTGGGGATGATGATGAGGATGGTGTTATCCTTCTGTGTCGCCTTGATCCCCGAAGTATCGGCATCGTCGGGGAGGGTAAAGCTCTGAACGGAGCTGCTGTTGGCATAGCTGATGATCTTGCCGTAGTTTCCGCTGGTCTTCTCCTCTTTCTTCTGCTCGGTCACTTCCACGGTGAGCATACCGTTCTCCGTAGTAACCTTGACCTTGGAGTTTTTCAGGTCGCTGACTTTGATCTGCAGCTCATAGTGGTCCCCCTTGTCCTGGATGCCGGAGCTCAACACTCCCGAGGAGTGGACTAGGATCGGCATCTTGGCGATGGCAGGGGTCTGGAAGCTCTGCTCGAAATTACGGAACATCGCATCCATCTGCTTGCGCATCAGCTCCATCTGCTTCATCTGCATCTGGAAGATATGGTCCATCTGGGCGAAGGGGTCATTTTGTTGCGCCGCAGCAGGAGCGCTCGTAGTAGCCAAGGGGGCGCTGGCAAATCCGAAGACCGAGGCGGCGGCGAGGCCGCTGAGTAGATACTTGATTCTTTTCATCGTATCTCCTTTCTTAATTTTATTTTCAACATTAAGCTTAGCGACTCAAGGTTAACGAAACTAAAACGGAGTTGAGAATTGAGAATTGAGAATTGAGAATTGAGATAGCTGATAAAAATTACTAGTTGCTAGTTTCTCGGTTTCTCATTACTCATTACTCGGTTGCTCGGTTATTCTGTTACGAATTCTTCGAGGCGATGGACGAAGTAGAGGCCGCCGGCGAGCATAAGGATCGTCAGGATATAGAGGAAGGTGTAGCCGAAATATTCGAGGATGAATCCCCCCGGAATGGAGAAAAAAAGCCCTACGGAGACGATGGTGGATTGGATGGCGACATAGACAGGGCGCTTCTCTTCGGGGGCGATCTCCAGGACCAGGTTCATATCGGCGTTGCGGAAGCCGTCGATACCGATGCCGAAGAGGAGGAAGATAAGGCCGTAAGTCCAGACATTGTTGGCGAAGAGGGCGAGGAGAAATGCGGCGATCATCAGGCCGTAGGCGGTTTGAAGCATCCGCACATAGCGCCCGGAGAAGCGCTTCCAGAGAAAGAAATTACCCAGGACACTACCGAACATCTGAACGGTGATGAAACTTCCCACGATCCAGCCGCTGAGGTGGATGGTCTGCTTGGCGTGGAGGATGACGAAGGGCATAGCCAGGAGAAAAGAGTAGCCCAGGAGTGACGCGGCGATCTGGGTGCGTAAGCGCTCATCCCGGCGCAGGATCCCCCAGGCGTTGACGAGAAAGAGCCGGAAGCTCTCTTCCCGTTGGCTGACCCGCTCTTTGGGGGGCTCCTCGATGGTGGCGAAGGCGATTAGCCCGATGGCCATCAGAAAGGCGCTGAGCATAAAAAGCACGGCGTAGTTCTCGGGGGCTTGGTAGTGCTGTAGGACCCATCCGGCAATCCCGCCGCTGATGATGGCCCCGACCGAGGAGGCGAGCTGCCGGTCGGCCATGGTGCGGCCCCGCTCCCGGCGAGTGAATACTTTGGCGAGGATCTCTTTGAAATAGATGCCGCCGAAGCCGGCGACGAAGCTGAAACCGAAGAGCCCGATGCCGATCAGCCAGAGGGTGAGGGTTGGGTTGCGGTCTCCCACGAAGTGGATCGCCGCGCCGATGAGGAACCAGAAGAGAAAGCGAAAGAGGAATACCCGGCGCATCAGGGGCATGACCCGGGCATAGCTCTGGGCGTAGAAGGCGGCGACGAGCTGCACGGCGATGGCCCCGCCACGCAGCAGGGAGGCGAAGAGCCCCACCAGGACCAGGTTGGAACTGAAGTGGTGGACGATCAGCGGGAGGATGGTGCTGGGCTCGGCCACGGTGGTGGCTACGGAGAGGAAAAAGCCGTGCAGGATGTTCTTGAGGTTATTGATCTGGTAGTTTTTTGACATTTAGTTCGTTCTCAGGATGTCCAGAGGATGGGACGGGTGGCTAGGGGCTTTTTCTCTGACGCTATGTGTTTTGCGGTGTCGGTTGCCCTGATGCTTTTTGCTCCGTTTTGCACTTCGTCTTCGGGGAGTGTAGGCGACTTGGCTCGGGTTTTCGGCGGAGGAGTCACCGACCAGGGTGAAGAGACGTCGGTTGACGTAGGGGAAGCGGCTGGAGGGGTTCCAGAGCAGCCAGCCCGAGGCTCCCAGCTTTTCGGCGGCACGGATCTGGGCGGCGATCTCATGCTCTTTGTATTGATGGCGGCTGAAAGCGTAATCCCGGAAGGCTTGGAGCCAGGGGCGGAATTTGGAAGGGGAAACGCCCCGGGCGATCCCTTTTCGGAGGCTGATGCGGACGATCTCGTAGGGATGGGCGGCCGGATTGGAGAAGGTGACGCTGCCGCGGTAGAAGCCTGAAGGGTAGAGCATGGGACAGATGTAATCGACGTGGCGCGCCATCTTCTCGAGGACCTGGCCGATCTGCAGGTCGCCCGGATTCCAAAGCACATAGCCGAAGACATCGACGGAGACCTTGACCCCCAGGGGGTGAAGCCGGTTCTCCGCCTCCTGGAGAAAGCTGTCGATGGCGACGACTCGGTTGGCCCGGGTATCGGGGCGGTCGTAGCGCAGGCCCCGATGGGCGGGGAAGCGGATATAGTCGAAATTGATCTCATCGAAGCCCAGGCGGGCTACTTCCTCGGCGATGGCGAGGGTGTAAGCCCTGGCCTTCGGGTCGAAAGGATCGACCCACATTTCGCTATGGCGGTCCCGCCAGATTCCTCCGCCGGGACGGTGAACGGCCCGAGAGGGATAGGCAAGGGCTTGGCGCTTGTCTTTGAAGACGGCGATCCGGGCGATGAGGTAGATCCCCCGCTCTTTGAGTTCACGGGCATAGCGGTGAATATCCCGGAGAGTGGCGTGACGGGAAGCACGGGTGCGCCGCACTTCGGGCAGGGCGCTCGGGTAGCTCAGGTCTCCCTTGACGTTCTTCATATCGATCACGAGCGCGTTCATCGGGGTCCGGGCGATGATGTTCAGTGCGTGTTTGAATTGAGGGGTGGAGGGGCCGGCGGTGTGGCGGTTGAGGTAGAGGGCACGCACCTCCGAAGAGGAGTAGCCGAAAAGGCTCAGAGCGTCGGGGGCTTGCGTTTCCGTGATATTCTTGAGTCGGGAAGGGTAAAAGGTATCGTAAGCTGATAGATAAGTTGATAGTAGTAACAAAGAGAGTAGCCAGATTCGGAGCATAAAATTTTTTTCCTTCTTGTAATTGATCGCTCGTTCTATGGAGGATATACCTTGCCAATAATGTATTGGAAACTCTTTTCTATAGGGGCAAGGCATATCCGGGTATATTCGTTATCCTCGCCTCAGGCGCCGAGGATGAATAAGCATTTTATGAAAGGTCGGAAGAAGAGTTCAATCTTTATTCCGACTCTCTTTCTCCTCAATCCCGCTCATTCCGAAGCGTCGGGCCAGCTCCTGCTTGACCCGGTCGGGGGAGAGCTCTCTGGCGCCCAGGCCCACCAGGGCGTGGTAGAGGAGATCCGCCGCTTCGTAGATCACCTGTTCGTCACTCTCCCGGTCGATAGCCACGGCCAATTCATCGGCCTCTTCCCGGATCTTGGAAAGGAGCAGCTCTTTGTCATCGAGGAGCTTTTTGGTCCAGGACTTTTCTCCGCTGGAGGCTTTGCGCTCCAGGATCGTATGGTAGAGGGTGTCGACCACGCCGTAGAGTTTGGCGGTATCCACCTCGGGTTCGCTGACGGTTTTCCCCTGGGTGACGGAGGTGAAGAAACAGCTTTTTCTTCCGGTGTGGCAGGCGACCCCTTTTTGCTTCACTTTGAGCAGGATCGTATCGGCGTCACAGTCAAGCAGCAGGTCCAGGACCTTCTGGGTATGGCCGGAGCTTTCACCCTTTTTCCAGACCCGCTGTTTGGAGCGGCTGAAGTAGTGGGCGTAGCCTGTCTCCAGGGTCAGGCGGTAAGCCTCTTCGTTCATATAGGCGAGCATCAGCACTTCGCCGCTTTCGGCCTCCTGGGCGATGGCGGGGACGAGGGGGTTCTTTTTCCAGTCGATTTGCATTTTTTCACTCCGTGAAAAGTGCTAAGTGCTAAGTGCTAAGTGCTACGAATTTTCGTAACACGTAACACGTAACACTTAACACGGATTTATTGTTGTGCCGAGACGGCTTTTTGTTCCCGGTTTTTGGTGTCGATCCAAATGTTGGGGACGGCACCGCCGGGGGTGAGGAAGATCTTGGCGTCTTTGTTGACCTTGAGGGCGTCATTGAAAGCTCTCTGGGTCTTGATCTGCTCCAGCTGCAGCAGCGACGGAGTCAGGGATTGGGAAATCAGCTTGTTGGCCTTGGCCTGGGCAGTGGCTTCGATGCGGATCTTGTCGGCGAAGCCCTGGGCTTCGATCCGCTTCTTCTGGGCTTCACCCCGGGCGATCTCGGCTTTGCGCTCCGCTTCACGCTTGGCGCGGTCTTTTTGCTGCTCGGCGATCATAACGTTTTGCTTCTCGGCCTGGAGCTCTTCGATCTTGGCTTTGATCTTGGGAGGCAGCTCGATATTTCGTAGCTCCACGGAGTCGAGGACCACGGGTTTGCCGGGGATCGACTCCACGGCTTTTCGGACCCGCTGCTGGATCTCCCGGGCGATCTCGGTGCGCTTCTGGGGAAGGTTCTCGGCGGCGTATTTGCCGATGACGTCGCGGACGATCTCCCGGACCTTGGTGTTGATGATCTTGTCTTCCCAGCCGGTTCCCCACGTCGCGATGGTCCGGGGGGCTGTCTCAGGACGCAGATGGTACTGCACCGCCAGGTCGATATCGACATCAAGCCCCCGGGAGTCCATGACCCGGATGGCGGGATTGCGCTTGAGGCCCCCTTCGTAGCGGGAATATCCCTCGCTGACGTTGGGGCGGGTCTGGTTGGAGTAGGTGATCATCCGCACCCGGGTATTGACGGGGATGATCTTTTCAAAGACCGGGATGAAAAAGTGCAGACCCGGTTTGAGGGGCTTGTCCTGGAATTTTCCCGTCACGACCTTGATGCCGACCTCTCCCGAGTTGATGATCGTGTAGGGTTTGAAGGTGAGGAAGGCGAGGATCAGGACCAGGATGATCCCGCCGATGACGAGATAGCGGTTGGTATTTTCACCTCCGAAAGGGCTTTCAAAACCGCTCCCACCCCCGGTATTTCCGCCGCCGGAGTTGTTTTCTTCCGGTTCAGGTTTGGAAGGTTTGCGTTTTTTGAAATAGTCGTTAAGGTCAGCGGGCATAAATTTCCTTCTTTGGTGAATGGTTAATAGTGAATGATGAGATGATAATTGATCTCTGACATTTACTCTAGATAAATGTCAGATAGTGTTTGTACTTCTCGTTGCGTCCGTAGACGACGTCGAAGTAGACGCTCTGGAGCTTTTCGGTCACGGGGCCGCGGCGGCCGTTGCCGATGATGCGGTGGTCGAGGGAGTTGATGGGGGTCAGCTCGGCGGCGGTTCCGGTGAAGAAGGCTTCGTCGGCGATGTAGATCTCGTCGCGTGTGATGTTGCGCCGTTCGACTTCGATCCCCATATCCGCGGCCAGTTCCAGGACGGTCGCCTGGGTGATGGATTCGAGGGAGTTGTCGTTGGGGGGAGAGATGAGCTTGCCGTCCCGGACGATGAAGAGGCACTCTCCGGTTCCTTCGGCGGCGAAGCCGTTTTCGTCGAGCATCAGCGCCTCTTCGAAGCCGTTCTCGATCGCTTCGTATTTGGCCATCTGGCTGTTGAGGTAGTTGGCGGCGGCTTTGGCTTTGCCGAAGGTGGAGCGGTTGGGGTTGCGAGTGATGGAAGAGGTGCAGACTTTGATGCCGTTCTCCAGGCCCTCTTCGCCGAGGTAGGCTCCCCACTCCCAGGCGGCGATCATGGTCTGCACGGGGGCGTGCTTGTGGTAGAGCCCCATAACGCCATAGCCCAGGTAGATCAGCGGGCGGATGTAGACATTGGCGGAGAAATCGTTGGCCCGCAGCAGGTCGATATGGGCCTGTTTGACGGTTTCGTAGTCGATATTTGGCTCGATGGCGACGATCTTGGCACTGTTGTAGAGGCGGCGGCAGTGGTCCTCCAGGCGGAAGATCGCCAGGCCCTCTTTGGTCTGATAGGCGCGGGTCCCCTCGAAGACGGCGTTGCCGTAGTGGAGGGTGTGGGTCAGGACGTGGACTTTGGCTTCGTGCCAAGGAACCATCTCTCCATCCATCCAGATAAGCTTAGCTTCGTTCATAGTCTAACTCCCGTAGAAAAATCTCTCCGGCATCACTGAAAGCAGGGTGTCGGAAAAGTCGGTAGATAGTTTATCGAAAGGGGGCTGAGAGGGGAATGGATGGGGGTATGCCATTGTTTTTAGGGAGATAAGTTAGAATGTCATTAGAAATAGATTTAAATCTAATGAAAGGCGGAGATGAAACGGAACAGACCCGAGCCGACCGGTAGAGAGATCAAATTGAGCAAGAAGAGGATCATCGTCAGCAAAACCGATATGAAAGGGGTCATTCTCTACGCCAACGATTACTTCTCCGAAGTATGCGGGTATAAAGAGGTGGAGTTGATCGGGCAGCCCCATAATATTATTCGCCATCCCGATATGCCCAAGGCGGTCTTCTACCTCTTATGGCAGACAATCCAGCGGGGAGAGAATATCACGGCCGTGGTCAAAAACCTGGCCAAAAACGGGGACCACTACTGGGTCGTCACCGACTTCGAGATTCTACGCGATAGTATGGGGAATATCTATCAGTATATCGCCTACCGACGCCCTGTCTCTCCCCAAATCCTGCAGGAGATTGAGCCCCTTTATGCCAAAATGCTCGAGATCGAGAAGGTCCACGATATGAAAACCTCGGTCGAATACCTCAGCTCATATCTCCACGAAAAGCAGATGAGTTACAATAGCTATATCAGTGAATTGGCCAAGCCCAAAGGCTTGACTGTCAAACTCTTTGAGCAGATGAAACGGATGTTTACCTGATCGAAGTCGCAGGTCGCAAGCACAGGGCTTTGCCCCTCAAGGCGCAAGTGGATTAGTCACTGGTCATTAGTCATTGGTCATTGGGAGATAGGGTAGAGATGATTTACCGACTCTAGTTACTAGTTACTTGTCTCTCAACGCTCAGCGCTCAACTCTTAACGCTTCACTTCCCTAAAATCTCAATCTTTCTTTTCTTCATAATGTAACTGCAATCCATCGCTGGTCATCACAAAGCCGCTGATGACGATTTCGCCCCGGTGGACCATTTCGTGGTGTTTTTTGCAGAGGGGGATGAGGTTGTAGCGGTGGTTTTTGTGGAAGTGGGCGATATTGCCCGCCTCGTCGGCCGACTTCTGGGGGGCGATGTGGTGAACCTCGTCCACTGGAGCGTCGCAGAGGGCGCAGCGGGTGACGAAGAGCTCTTTGTGGTATTTGCTCCGTTTTTTCTTTTTGAGTTTTTTGAGTTCGCTGCCGCCACCCGTGAGCGTTTCGCGGATCTCGGCGGCCCGGCGCAGGAAGGTTTCGTCCATATGAAGGCTGCGGGCGAACTCCAGGCCGTAGAGGGAGTCTCCCAAGCCGATTTTGAGCTTGCGGTCGTAGATGAGCCGGTCGGTCGCGGCATCGTAACGCACTCCCAGGTGGAGGAAGATCAGCCGTTTGAGTTTACGGATCTCTTCGACCTCGGCCAGCTGATGCAGATGGCTGGCGAAGATGAAGCGGGCTCCCAGCTCCTCCAGTCTCAAGATGGCGCTGCTGACGATCGCCAGGGCCGAGAGGGTCTCCGTCCCTTGGCTGATCTCATCGCCCAGGACCAAAGAACGCTCGTCGGCGCGGTTGAAGATGTTTTTGAGTTCCAGCATCTCCACGCTGAAAGTGCTTAGACCCTTGTAGAGGTTGTCCCGGCTGACGATCCGGGTGAAGAGCTTGTGGAAGATCCCCATCCGCAGCTCCACCGCCGGGATGAAAAAGCCCGCTTGGGCCAGGATCACCGCCAGACCCACGCTCTTCATCAGGGAGGATTTTCCCGAAGAGTTGATGCCGTAAAGCAACACGCCACGCACCTCTTCGCCGCCGGAAGCGTCCAGCATAATGTGGTCGTGCTCTGTGCCGTTGGGTTCACCGAGATAGACATCGTTGGGGATGTAGATGCCGTGCTTTTCGTTGGCTTCGATGATGGGGTGACGCAGGGCGACGGCTTCGAAAAAGTTTCCTTCTTCCAGGATGGGGCGGCTCAGCCGCATCCAGCGGGCGCAGCGGGCGTTGCTGACGGCCACATCGATTTCGGCGATGAAGGCGACCAGCCGCTCGAGCAGCAGAGAGTGGCGTCGTTCGATCTCTTCGAGGCTGAGGGTGTAGCGCTCTTTGACCCGGGCGATGAGCTTGACCCGGTCGGTCTCGATGCGCCGGGTGATCTCTTCGAAGATCGGGGCGTGGATCTTGACGACGCTCTTGAGGATCTTGAAGCGGAAATCCCTCAGGAAGATATGCTTTCCCTCCAGGGTGACGTAGCTCTCTTTGAGGAGCTTTTCGATCTGGTTGAAGCGGGTCTTGGTGAGGGTGAGGTGGTAGCCTTCGCTCTCCAGGTAGCCGACCTGCACCAGAGAGCCGTTGGCCGTGCTCAGGAGCCTGTCCCGCTCGAAGAGCCCCTCGATGTGTTCAGCGACGCTCTCGATCTTGGCCAGCTCTTCGTTTTGGCGGCGGACCAGCTCGTCGATGGAGGGATGGACCCCTTCGCGGAAAATGTTGTCGTCGATCTGGTCCAGGCGGTAACGGGCGCAGGCTTCCAGGTCGAAGCTGCTCTGCAGATAGCGGGAGAATTCCCGGCTCTCACTCTCGAGGGCGTTGTCGACTTCAATCCCCGATTCCCGGCAGAGGGTAAAAAGCCCCTCGATCCCCTCCATCGACATCGCGATGTAGGTCAGTTCCACGGGGTGCAGCCGCCGCAGTTTGATCCGCCGCCCCAGGCGTTCCAGGTCGTAGATCTGCTTGAGACGGGTGGCGAACTGTTCGCTGCGGGGGGCGACCCGTTCGCTGAGGTCGTAGCGGGCGTTGAGGATCTCGGGATCGCAGATGGGGTTGAGGAGCCGCTCTTTGAGCAGCCGTTTGCCGAAGGCCGTGGAGCTGCGGTCGATGAGCTCCAGCAGGGTCACCTCCGCCGGGTCCCGGCTGATGACCCCCAACTGCTCCAGGGCGTTGTTGCCGAGATAGAGGTAGCGGTTGTTCCCCAGGAACTGGGGGCGGTTCATCTTTTCGATGAGGCTCTCGTCGTGCTCGATGATAAAATCGATGAGGATCGCCAGCGCCTCGGTGGTGAGGGGGTAGCGCTCCAGGTCCAGATATTCGATGGGGCTGAGCAGACTGCGGATCTCGAAGACCCGGGCGAAGAGCTCGTTCTGGTAGGCAATGCGGGGGTGGCTCTCGTTGAAAGAATGGGGGAGATTTTTGATCTCCAGGTAGTGTAGGAGCCACTCCCGGTCGATCTCCTTGTTGGCCAAGGTGAGGATCACTTCGGAGCTGCGGTAGCTCTGGAGGAGGTTGAAGAGCTCATCGAGGGCGAAGGTCTTGTCATCGCGGGTGGAGTGGATCTCGTTGACCAGGGTCTTGCCGGTGGTGACGTCGATGGCGGCGTAGCCCACGGAGTAGATGCCGCGGTTCTCGTCGATGAGCACCGAGACGATGTTGTTCTCCCGGGCGTCGTTTTGGTATTCGAAATTGGTGCCGGGGGAGATGATGTTGCCGATGTAGCGCTTGACCTTGGGGGGCACCCCCTTTTGGCGCACCAGGATCACGGTGTATTTGCGGCTCTGGACCAGCCGGGCGAGATAGCGCTCCAGGCTGATGGCGGGTACGCCGGCCATCAGGGGGTTGTTGACGGAGTTTTCGAGGATGGTCTTGTTTTTGCGGGTGAGCTGGATGTTGAGGAATTCGGCGATCTCTTTGGCTTTGCCGATCTTGAGCTCTTCGTTGTTGACTTCGTAGACTTCGAAAAAGTTGCCCACTTCGATGAAGACCAGGGCATCGGGGCCGTAGCGCTCTTCGTAATAGCGCTGGAGCTCGAAGTAGATTTCGGTAAGAAGTTTACCCTTCTGGTTGAGGATTTCGCTTGCCCGGTCCACTCCGCCTCTTCTCGTTTGTTTTGGGAGATTTTAGCATAGTCGGCTTGAACGGGGAGTCGGATTTCGGAGGAATGCCGCCGGAGAGCGTTCCGTCTTGGGGTTTGGGGTGATCGGGTTTGGCTGGATCAGCGGGAGGCGACGTAGAGGCTGCCCTCTTTGATCTGCCGGGTGAGTTCCTCGACCCTGGCGATGCTTTGGGGAGTGGGAGGGGTTTGCAGGGTTTGGCGCAGTTTGGCGATGCAGAGCTCCAGGTATTGGACCAAATTGGCCTTTTCGGCCCGGGGATGGGCGGCTTTCAACTGTCGGTGAAGTTCGATCAGCTGCGTCAATTCGGCCCGAGTGTCCCGGTGATGGACATAATTGTGCAGAATTTGTCCGCTCAGAGAGCTTTCGTCCCGGGCGACGGCGGCGCTGTTCTGGGCATTGGCGGAAGCGGTGCCGACAAAGAGGATTAGAGCCAATGTTCGGAGAAACTGTTTCATTATTCATCCTTTTGATCGTTTTGAATATTAAATAATATTGACCTTTTCCTTAACAGTCGATTAATTTTAAATGGAAGATTAATAATCCGACAAACACTATTCTTGCTCCGTGCGTCGCTTTCACTCGATAGCTCCGGCAGTCGCAAACACCTGCGGTGCCCCTACGGGGTTGGGTGCTCCTTTGTCGCTATCGAGTGAAAGCTCTATCGCAAAAGTTGGATTGATGGATGCCGGAGTAATACTGTAATATGATTCAGAAGTCCCGATCCCTCAAACTGGCGGCGGCGGGATTGCGCTCTTTTTTCAATTCCATATCTATGGGGGTGAGCGGTAGCGGTTTGAGGGAAGCGACGGTGCCCTGCCTCACTTCCCCACCCGGAGCTTCGTAGAGTAAAAAGCCGTTTTCATAGAGCCCCATCCGTACCGGGGTGGCGCTGGAGTAGGTGGTGAGGATCAGATCCTCGGAGGCGATGCGGCGCAGATCGGCGAAATACTCCCGGGTCCAGAGCAGGGGATTTTTCTTGGGGCTGAAAGGGTCTTGGTAAACGATATTGACCGGCAGGGGGATTTGGGGGATCCTCTCTCTGGCATCACCGAAGAGGATGGAGATTTCGATGTGCTCATCGGCATAGCGGCCGCTGCGGGCCAGGCTTTCGATGACGGGTCGAAAGGGTTTGAAGGCCTCGGGGTACTCGAAACGCTCCAAAGAGGCGACCAGTTCCCGGTCAAATTCGGGAGAAAAAATTTTTACCTTCCCAGGGATAGGATGCTCCCGGAAATACAGCAGTGTCGTGAGGGTGTTGTACCCCAGGCCGAAACAGACATCCAGGATTACCAGCTCCTCTTTGTCGGTCTCGGCCAGGGAGAAGGCGGGAAGGATGTGCTTGTGCAGCGACTCTTTGAGCGCTCCGTCCCGTGTGGAGTGGTAGCACTCGTCAAACTCGGCGGAGTAGAGGGTTGGGGTGCCGTCCGCGGTTGGGACGACTTTCTTTTCGGCGCGTTTTTCAGGATCATAGAGGGGCATCGGTTTGCTTTTTTGTTCAGGATTATAGCATTTGGTCGTTGGTCGTTGGAGCGGTGGAAAAAAATTACTAGTTACTAGGTTCTCGGTTACTCCGTTACTCATTACTCGGTTGCTCGGTTATATAAGCTATAATTCGCGGAGATTCCAATTTTGAACAGACAGAGGAAGCAGATGGCAGAGCGGGCACGGGTATTGATCGATTGCAACGACGAGCGGGGACTGGTTTACCGCATTTCGAAAGTTTTTTACGATTACGAACTCAATATCGACAGCAACCGGGAATTCGTCGATAAAGAGGCGCACAAATTCTTTATGCGTTCCGTGGTGACCGGGGAGTTCGACGAGAAGGCCCTCCAGCGTGATCTCAAAGCGGCGGTGCCCCCCGAAGCCAATGTGCGGGTGATCACTCCCAGCCGCAAGAAGATCGTGATCCTGGCGACCAAGGAGTCCCACGCCCTGGGGGATATCCTGATCCGTCACGCCGACGGAGAGCTGGAGGCCGATATCGAGGCGGTGATCGCCAACCGTGAGGTGCTGCGGGACCTGGTGGAGCGCTTCGATATTCCCTTTGTCTATATCCCCGCCGACGGGCTCGAGCGCGAAGAGCACGAGGCGAAGGTCCTGGCGGAGCTGGAGAAGTATGCCTTCGACTATATGGTCCTGGCGAAATATATGCGGATCCTCACCCCCTCCTTTGTCTCCCATTATCCGGGGCGGATCATCAATATCCACCACTCCTTCCTCCCTGCCTTCGTCGGGGCCAACCCTTACAAACAGGCCTATGAACGGGGAGTCAAGATCATCGGCGCCACCGCCCACTTCGTCACCGACGATTTGGACGAAGGTCCCATCATCGCCCAGGATGTCATCCCGGTCAACCACCGCTTCGACTGGAAGGATATGCAACGCGCCGGGCGGGATGTGGAGAAGATCGTCCTCTCCCGGGCCCTGAACCTGGTGCTCAACGACCGGGTCTTCATCCACGGCAACAAGACGATCGTCTTTTGATGTTCAATATCGTCCTTGTCCATCCAAAAATCCCGCCCAACACCGGCAACATCGCCCGGCTCTGCGTCAACCTGGGGGCGAAGCTCCATCTCATCGAACCTCTGGGCTTCGATATCTCTGAAAAGGCGGTGCGTCGGGCTGGGTTGGATTACTGGAAAGACCTCGATTTAACGGTTTGGGAGTCGATTGAGGCTTTTCTTGCGGAGCATCCGATCGACGGACATTGCCATTTGGCCACAACCAAAACGGAGCGGCTCTATTGGGAAGCGGAGTATCATCCCGGAGATTGGTTGATCTTCGGTTCCGAGACCGAGGGGTTGCCTGCGGAACTGTTGCAAAGCCGGCCCGATCGATGCATCACGATCCCGATGTCGCCGGCGGGGCGGAGTATCAATCTCTCGGTGGCGGTGGGGATTGTGGCGTATGAAGCTTTGCGCCAATCCGCTTCGCGGCTTGGCGAATTGAGAATGTAAAATTGAGAATGGAGTGTTGAGGTTTGAGCGTTGAGAGAGTAGTAACCAGGGTTGGTGAATCATCGCTACCCAGTCTCCCAATGACCAATGACTAATGACCAGTGACTAATCCACTTGCGACTTGAGGGGCGAAGCCCCGTGCTTGCGACGTGCGACTTAAAAGGGGTTTGATGAAGCTTGGAGATATTTTTTACTGGATCGCGATCGTGGGGTTTGCCTGGATGACCTTTGTCATCATTCGGGGGAATTTTCAGCGGAAGTTCGATGAGCAGGGACGGAGAAAAGACCTGATAGATAATGATGAGAAAAGAGAAGATAATGAGTAACGGAGTAACCGAGCAACCGAGTAACCGAGATGAAAGTACCGACGAGGATCGACGGAAGGTTAAAAAACTTTCTGATGCCTTGGAGATTGGGCGGGTCAACACTCTGGAGGTCTATAAGCGCAGTGAGTTTGGGCTTTTTCTTCGTGCCGGGAACGGGGATGAGGTCTTGCTGCCCAATGCCTATGTGACGCCCGAGATGGGGGTGGGGGATCGGCTGGAGGTCTTTTGTTATCACGATTCACAGGATCGGCCGGTGGCGACGACCGAGCGGCCCACGGCGATGCTTGATGAGTATGGGATTTTCGAAGTGGTGGATTACCGTCCCTACGGCGCCTTTGTCGATTGGGGATTGCCCAAGGATCTCTTCGTCCCCCTCTCCCAGCAGAAAGAGTACTTCCGTATCGGGGAGAAAAAGTTGTTGCGGGTCTGCCGGGATGAACAGACCGGGCGGCTCTATGCCACCCAGAAGCTGAGCAAATATTTTGTCCGCGATATGAAGGGGCTGAAACCGGGGCAGGAGGTGGAGCTGATGATTTTGGCCAAAACTCCGCTGGGTTACAAGGCGATCGTCGACGGTAAATATGAGGGGATGCTCTTTTCCAATGAGATCTTCGAAGCGTTGGAGATCGGGGCGCGCCGCCACGGATATATCGTCAAAGTCCGGCCCGATCACAAACTGGATTTGAGCCTGCGCCCTCCCGGAAAAGAGGCCAAACTACAGGAAGCCCAGGCGAAGATTCTGGAGGTCCTCCGGGAAGCGGGAGGAGCGCTTCCGATGAATTACAAAAACTCCCCCGAGGAGATCAAATCCCGCTTCGGCCTGAGCCGTAAAATCTTCAAGGCAGCTCTCACCGCTTTGTTGGAGCAGGGGAGGATCGTAGTTTCGGAGAAGGGAATCTCCCTGAAATAGCTTAGAGGATTTCGATCTCTTTGGCTCCGCTCTCTTTCAGTGTCTCTTCGACCTGCTTGCTTTGAGCTTCGTCGGTTTTGACGATCAGGAGAATATGCCCCTCTTCGACCAGTTTTTCCAAACGCTTGGCGCCTTCGGCGGCCATTCCCCACTCGACCAGTCCATCAGCTACGCCAAAGAGGGCGCTTCCGGCCACGGCTCCACCCAGCAGTCCGTTGATGGCGCCCGCCAGGGAAGCTCCCACCGTCGCCACCGGACCGGTCACGGGAGCGGTAAAGACGATTCCCCCGATCAGAAGCCCGAGCAAGCCGCCGGAGAGGGCTCCCCATTCGGCCCATTTCAAGGCTTTCTTGTTGGCTTTTTTCGTTTCGATGTCTTCGATCTTTTCCTCATCCTCCACACGGCTGATGATGGAGATGTACTGTTTATCCACACCGCTTTTTACCAAAGCTTCGACACTTTTTTGCACTTGTGCGGAATCCGAACTTTCAAAGATAGCTACCACGAATTTATTATCTGCCATAACTTGCTCCTTCTATGATGATATATTCATAATAAATTCTGTAGCCTTAAATAAATATTAAAAATCCTTCCCGGTAAAGGAATTACTCTTTTACAAAGTTTTCCAGATAGTCCAGAAACTCTTCCGCTCCGACTCCGCCGACGGCCCGGTCGAGCTTTTTGCCGTGCTCGTCGAGCACATAGAAGGTGGGCACGGCGAAGTATCCGAATCCCTCGGGGAGCATATCGTCGTCAATATCCAGGACGACCAGGACAAAATGCTTCTTGAGCAGGTTTGCGACATCTCTCTGTGGTAGAACAGCCTGTTCCATTCTGTTGCAAACCGGTCAACCCTTTTTGACATAGATCATCAAAACGAGTTTGTGCTCTTTTTGGGCTTTTTCCAGAGCCTCTTCATAATCGTGGAGCCAACCGGCTGCCACGGCGAAAGAGCTCAGTAGAAGAAAGCCCGCCAGGATGAACAGCAGTTTTTTCATTATCTTTCCTTATAAAATTTAATAAACAATTATAGCAATAGATCTGTGGATTCACTGTAGAGTTGCCCTTTTGGAAGATTTTTCGCTATAAATCTTCCAAAATTACTCAGGATAGGCTATGAGATTCCGCGACAGGACCCATCTGCTCTTCGACCTCGACGGCACCCTCATCGATAGCGTACCCGATCTGGCCAAGGCGCTTAACGCGACTTTGCAGGAATTGGGACTGCCCACTTATGATGAAGCGACGATCCGAAACTGGATCGGCAACGGGGCGGCGATGCTGGTCAAGCGGGGGTTGGCGGGTAATCGCCAGATCGATCCCGAGCAGGATGAGGCGCTTTTTTCCGAAGCGATGGAGCGTTTTCTGGGTCACTATGAGCGGGTGCTCAATGACGCCACCGGGCTCTACCCTGGCGTAGCCGAGACCCTGGATGCCCTGAAGGACGCGGGATACACGATGGCGGTGGTGACCAACAAACCCTCCCAATTCGTCGGCCCCATCCTGCGAAACCTCTCCATAGACAGCTTTTTTGATGTAATTGTGGGGGGCGAAGACTTGCCGCGCAAAAAGCCCGATCCCCTGCCACTGCTGCACGCCTGCGAGCGGATGGGCTGCGGCAAAGATCAGGCCCTGATGATCGGAGACTCCGCCAACGACATCCTGGCCGCCCAGACGGCGGGCATCCCGGTCATCGCCGTCAGCTACGGCTACGATAACGGGCGATCGGTCAGGGAGCTGGGAGCGGACGAGGTGATCGGGGAATTCACGGAGATCTTGAAGAAATTACAGCGTTGAGAGCTAAGCGTTGAGGGTTGAGGATGGAGAATAGATGATTTTGGATTATAGATTTTGGATTTTGGATTGGGAACCTGTAAACATTTTTCTTAACACGTAGCACAATTCATCAAGGAGCTGCTATGAAATCTAAAATCGTCATCGCCGGCGGCGGTGTGGCGGGGGTGAGCGCCGCGCTTTTGCTGGGGAGTCTGGGGATGGAGGTGACTCTGCTGGAGCGGCAGGCGACGCTGGTTTTGGGGCCGCCTTTTTGCCATTTGCATGCCGGGGGGAATCTCTACCGGGAGATCAGTGACGCGCAGTGCCGGACCCTGCTGAGGCAATCGATCGACTTTGCGAAGCTCTACCCCTTCGTTGTCGATCGGCGGCCGACTGTCATTGCCGTGCCCACGGAGGATGCGGGTACGCCGGAGGCCCTGCTGCCCCGTCTGGAGCTTTTGCGCGAAGATTACGCTGCTTTGGTAGCGCAGGATTCGGCTAATGAGGTGCTGGGAGCGCCGGAGGGATATTATCGTCTCTTTGGCCGCCAAGAGCTAAAGAAGCTGGCGGAGATGGAGCCGGTGGAGAAGCCGTCAAGCCCCGAAGAGTGGATGATCCCGGTGGCGCGGCATCTCGATTTCGACCGGGTGAAGTTTCCTCTGATCCTGGTGCAGGAGTATGGACTCAATCTCTTCCGCCTGGCCGCCGGAGCGGGGCTGACTTTGGAGGCGATGGAGCGTGTGACGATCCACCGCTCCACAAGGCTTGTGGATGTGGAGCCCTCGGGGGAGGGGTGGCGTTTGCGCTGTGAGGGAGCTTTTACCGGCGAATTGGAGGCGGACTATCTCATCAACGCGGCAGGCTTTCGCACCGGTGAGATCGACGATATGCTGGGGCTGAGGGAGAAGCGGATGGTGGAATTCAAAGCCGCCTATACGAGCCGTTGGAAGGATCGAGAAGCCCGTTGGCCTGAGGTGATCTTCCACGGAGAGCGGGGCACGCCGCAGGGAATGGGGCAGTTTACTCCCTATCCGGCGGGCTATGTGCAGCTGCACGGAATGACGGAGCGCATCACCCTCTACCCCGACGGACTGGTGGCCTCCACCGAAACGAGCAGCCAACCCCGCCTGCCCGAGCACCTTTTGCGCAAGATCGAAAAGGGCTGGCCCGAAGATGAGCTGCAAGAGCGCACCCGCCGGGCTATTAAGCACCTCGCCCGCTTCCTTCCCGACTTCGCCCAGGCAGAAGTGGGCAGCCCGCCGCTTTTCGGAGCCCAGCAGATCCCGGGAGAGGACCCCACCTTGAGGGTGGCGGAGGTGGCCTTCCCCCTGCCGCGCTACGCCCGCTGTGAAATCGTCAAAGTCTCTTCGGTCACCGATATGGCGCGGGAGATTTTGAGGGACTTGGAGCGGCAGGGGCTGGCGGAAGGGCTTCCCGATGAGTCGGCGCTGTGGCAGATCCCCCAGCTTCACGCGATCGAAGAGGCCGCTTTGGCCCAACGCGCCCGTCGGATCGCCCAAAGTCGGGGCTATCCGGCGGAGATGGGTGAGCGGTGTATTGAGTAGTATGTATTAATATCACATATGTCTCTTTGTCCAAAATCAGCCGCAACGTGGATTCCTGCATCACAAAGAGCAAAATGTTTCTCTGATACCCTCAAAATAGAGTGTCGACACTGAAAAACAGTGAGGGAATCTGCATGCAAAGAGGTATCGGTGTGGCAAGATGGAGAACAGGGAAGCGTTGGAGAGGGGATGGATGGAGGATTCCAATTTTTAGGTAAAATGTATTTAATAAATCCTTATAAAGGAATAAAATGAACTTACCTGATAACTTTTTCCATCATGATGCCCAAGGATTTTTCCTCCCGGATTCACATTCAGGCATTAATGTTGAAAATATTGGTCGTAAACAAAATACCCTTATAGAAGGTATTAGAGGTACTGGGAAAACGCATGTTTTAAAAATGATCCAAAGAAACCGTTTAGAACAATTTGGTGAAAATAGAATTTTGCCAGTTTATTTATCAGTTGCAAAAATTAGTGAACATGCCAAAAAAGATCCAGATATATTTAGAATGTATTTATATGGAAATTTAGTTAGAGAAGCAATTTCTATTGCAAATATAAATAAGGAAAGTCTCCAGCCTAATAAAACACTTTTGAAAAAAAGTTTTCACTCAATTACAAGAATGTTTGGAATATCGGCCAATGAACCCTTTGACAGGGTTTTAGATAAGATAAATGTTCTTTCAGATCAATTATTTGATGAATTTGAATTTGGCTTACTTGGAAAATACATTAACAAAGAACAGGCTAGAGAAATATCACTTTCTAAAGGAGGAAATATAAAAGCAGGAGTATCCTTAGTTGGCAATAATGTTGATTCTTCTTTATCAGAAAATAAAATATTACAAAATACAGAAAGAAGCCAGGAAGGTGTAGCTTTTCTTGGAAAAAAACTTTCTCACAATGACGCAGTAGATTTTTTAATTACTTTCTTAAAACAATTACAAGTAATATTAGACTTAGATTACACTCTTCTTCTAATCGACGAATGCTCAGAAGCACCAAAAAATGCACAGATCGAAATATTTAGGTTACTCAAAACTATCCGGGGCGCAGATTCACTGTTGCCAGAATCTGGTTCCTCTTGTGCCTACTTTGTTGCATCTGTTTACCCAAAGAGTCACACTTATTATCCCACTATCAAGAATGATGGGTTTAATTTTGAGCCTGGTCATGATTTTACTACAAACTATCTTCAATGGGATGTAACTGACAATATTGGATATGAACAATTTTTTAAAGATATGTTGATTAATCGTGCAAAAAGTCTTTTAGGGTACTCTGGAACAATAGATCAGTTTATACATGAGCTGTTTGATAAAAAAGATACTTTCTTGCTTGCAATATACTCTTCACATGGTATTCCAAGACGATTTTGGGAGATATTGAAGAGAGCTTATTATAACGGTAATGGAAAAATTAGATATAACAATATATCTAATACAATTCTTGGGATTGCTCAGGAACAACTCATAGACCACAACCTTTTGAGTGAAAAGGAACAGGATTTTATTCAATACCAAGCCCGTAGATTAAATAGTCAAAATGCTGAAATAAGGCGTATAAACAGAAGAAGTAGGCGGAGTAAGCCTCAGAATATATTTTTTGAAATAAATAGAAATAATTCAAATAATATACAAAGTATTATTATGGTTGGTGCAATGCATGATATGAAAAGAATTAGAGCAAAAAAAAATAAAAGTATTGCTAAGCCTTTATATGCGCTTGACATTGCAATTGCGTTTTCCTTAAAATCAATACCAGAAGGTGAATTTATTGAATTTTTAAAAAATGAACTACATCGCAATGCTACAACAAATTTCACAAATGCTTTATCTGTGCTATCAAAACACTTTATCGAATCGTCACAAGAGGAAATAGAAGAATTAGCTACAAGCTTAGATAGTGAAAATGATATGATAGTCGGTGCAGAGGAAGGCATTAATAAAGAAGAATATTATGGAACAATTGAGGAAGTAACGAAGTATTCAGGTATTATTTTGCCTGATGATGAAGAAAAAGAGGCAGTATTCCAAATAAGCAATATTGGTGAAGCTGATAGAAAATATATACAAATTGGCGATAGAGTAATTTTCAATAGTAGTTGGGTTGATGGAACTAGAGTTGCAACAAATATTAGAAAAATAAATGTTTATAAAGCCGAAGGTACGATTACAAAAATATTCAAAGATTTGTTTGGGACAATTACTATACTTGAAGATGGTACAGAGGCTTTCTTCCTCTTGAAAGATGCTGATGAGAAGCTAGAAAAAGGTGATTTTGTTGAGTTTTCAATAGAAGAAACAAACACTAACAAAAGGAAAGCATATAATATCAGGTTAAAAGATACTGTAAGGTATGCAGAAATACCCAAAAAGGAAATTGTTGCCTATATTTATTCAATTATTGATAATTCAGACAATCCAGTTAGTTTGGCAGATTTGGGAAATAGGATTATTAATAAATATGGTGATATTGTTCGATTAAGCCACTGGTTTGGACATAAAAAGCTTATGCATTTCATCGCAAGTCTAGATTTGAAAGATTTGCATATCGATAATAGCTCTGGACCTGGATATATATCGTATAAGAAAATCAAAAATAACTCAGTTAAGATAGGGAAACAAGGTGATGGTTTTATATTATTCACTGATCATGAAAAGTTGATAAACAAATTATCAAATGAAATTGGCATCCCTAAATTATCAAGAGAAGAATACAAAAAAATATTTAGACTATTAAAAGAATTAATTGATGAAGAAGGTTATACTTTCAATTATACAGCAAAGCGACTCAGGGATGTGGCAAGAAAAAACAATATACGATTAAATAGAGTAGGCAGTAATTTTATTTTACGGGGAATTGTATATGCTGGTCATTGGTTTGAACAACCAGAAGACACCAAAAAGCTACAACAGGCTTTTTATAAAAATACAGTATCGCTAATCGAACAAAACAATTTTTTATTAGATGAACATGATTCAGAGTTACTAAAAGATATTTTTGATATTAAAGATATGAAAAAAAAGAAATTAAGAAAAGGAATCAGAATCATAAAAAAGGCGAATGGGTAAACGTCCTCGAATTTAGATCCAAAGAAAAAAGAAGGAAACTCAAGTAAACTCAAGGCTCAAGAGGTCAAATTACAATGATAACAAAGACACATGTGGTGATAACCATATAGCAAATCGCTCAAAGCGGAGTTATTCGGGGGAGATGGGGGACCGCTGTGTGGGGTAGCGGAAGAAGAAATTTTGATTTCAAGCTTCCGGTATAATTCCCCAATGACCTACGAATACCTCAAATCGCTCAAAGCCTCCCACCCGGCCCTCAAACTTCTCTGCAGCGACAATTTCGCGATGAGCGTGGGGCTTTTCCACAAAATCTTTATCGAAGATCGGCAAAAAGTCCTGCCCCAGCACAAGATCGTCTCTTTGCTCGATGATTACCTCTATACCCTCCATCAGAGCTACCCCGACGAGTTTCCCAAGGCGGCGCAGGCATATCTTGATGATTTCGCCCGGGCGGGTTTTTTGCGCAAATATTACGCCGAGGCCCAGGAGGAGCCCCTCTATGAGCTGACGCCCCACAGCCAGCGGGTTTTGGAGTGGATCGAGAGTCTGCGTAAGCGGGAGTTTTATGGGATTTTAAGGTAGAGACTGACTCCCATATCTCCCCTGGGATAGTTCCCCCTAACAAAGGAGTTAAGAGAAAAAATCTCTTTTTCTTTATCCGTATTGATCTTGACCTTATCGCTTTCCTAAAACGCACCAATATGGGACATGTCCTCCGCTTTTTTATGGACAAACCAAGCATATTTATAGAGTTTTATACTGATCCCAGTCCGATTATCCTGGAAAGGGGGTGATACGGAATTGTATCGGGGAGACGGGGAGCCCGATTCCTGTCGGTTTCCCCTTGTTTACTCAGCTCTTTGCAGCGGTATTTTGAGCGGCCTTTTTCTCATCGTGCACTTTGCCGTAATGCTCTTCGAGCTCTTCGAGGCGTTCCATCCGTTGATGATGGCGGATGTTGAGCCAGACGAAACGGTAGGTGATATAGATCAGCAGGGGCCAGGAGAGGTACCAGATGATCGCTTCAGTGTAATCCATTTTCATACTCCTTAATAGTGATGGGGGTCGTTCTCGACCTCTTGGATCGTCATTTTGTGCCGGTTCATCGCCCGCCAGACGACGATGATGTAGCCCAGGACCAGCGGGACCATCAGTGAAACGTAAGACATCGCTATTAGGGTGTAGCGGCTACCGGAGGCGTTTTGGATACTCAGAGAGCTCTGTGGGTCGTCCAGGGAGGGGTAGAAGACGGTGTGGTTGTAGCCCAGGAGCAAAAAGAGCCCCACGACCACCATCACCACACCCAGGCCAGCCGGCCAGATCCCCTTGTCGCTTTTGGCGAAGAGGCCCATTCCGATGCCTGAGAGCAGCAGCACCGTACCTAGCAGGATCATCCCGGCAACGAAAGGCATCGCCTTGAGGTTGTGGAGGAATTTGAAGCTCTCTTTGTGGACCTCCAGCGTCTGCGGGTCGTAGCCGTAGCCGCTCATCGTGACGATGGAGTAGACCACGTAGGCAAAGAGGGCCAGGAAAATCAGGCTCTCGACTTTGAGCACCTGGCGGGAGCGGGTGACGATGGCCTCTTCGTCGATGGTGTCGATGAAATAGAGGGCCGCCAGGATCTGGGAGAGGAAAAAGAGCATCAGTCCGAAGGCGACGTTGAAGGGGTTGAGTACCGCCTCCAGGCCGTAGGTGGGGCGGGTCCAGTGGGAGAGGTGGTTCTCGTTCACGACGAAATGCCCACCGGTAAAGAGGGTCCCCAGGGCGATCCCGATGAGGATGATCCCCAAAGAGCCGTTGATGAAGAGGAAAAGCTCGTAAGTGCGTTCCCCGAAGACATTGTTGGGCTTTTTGCGGTATTCGTAGGCGACAGCCTGGATGATGAAGCAGAAGAGGATCGCCATCCAGACATAGTAGGCCCCGCCGAAGCTGACGGCGTAGAAGAGGGGGAAGGCCGCAAAAAGCGCCCCGCCGAACATCACCAGCGTGGTGAAGGTCAGCTCCCATTTGCGCCCCAGGGCATTGACGATGAGGTCACGCTCGGCTTCCGTTTTCCCCAGGCGCCAGAGCAGGGTCTGCCCGCCCTGGACGAAGGTCATGAAGACAAAGAGTCCCCCCAGAAGCGCAATGAGGAACCACCAATACTCTTGCAGGGTCAGGTAGGAAAGTTTTTCAAACATCTCAGTGCTCCTTGGGTCCGATTTTGATCTGAGCCGCCATGATCTTCACCTCGGCGATGAGCAGGGCGGTAAAGAGGGTGGCAAAGAGCCAGAAGGTGAGCATCACAGGCGATGCGGCGATGTTGGAGGTGGCCATATGCACGGGCAGCATATCCTGGATCGCCCAGGGTTGGCGGCCCACCTCCGCGGTGACCCAGCCCATCTCCTGAGCCAGATATCCCAGGGGCAGGCTTGCGACCCCGGCCCAGAGCAGCCAGCGCTTGCGCTGGAGCCGATCGGTCATGGCGTAGTAGAGGACGAGGAGAAAAAGGAGGATAAACCAAACCCCCAGCCCCACCATCGTGTGAAAGGCGTAGAAGGTGGTCTGGACCGGAGGCACAGCCTGCTCAGGGCTCTTGAGGTAGCCGTAGCCCAGGTAGGCGCTGTTGGCTTCGAAGATTTTTAGCGCCGCTTCCATCGCGGCTTCGTCCCCTTTTTTCTTGGCCTGTTTATAAGCGGCGAGGGCTTCGACGGCCTTTTTGCCCCGGGCCATCTTCTCTTCGACGCTCATAATGCCGTGGGCCTTGTCGCCGTAGACCAGCTGACGCAGGCCGGGGATGTAGGCGTCGAGCTTGTGATAGCTCAGCAGTGAGAGCCCGTCGGGGATAGGGATTTTGAAGAGGAAGGGTTCTTTGAAGTCAGTGAGGGTTTTGCTCGGATCCAGGATCCCGAAGGCCACGAGCTCCGCACCGGATCTGCCCTCGTAGAGCCCCTCCATCGCGGCGAGCTTCATCGGCTGATATTTGGCGATGGAGCGGGCGGCGTCATCCCCGGTGGTGAGATTAAACAGCGAAACAAAGAGCCCGAAGCTGGCGGCGACGACGATGGAGCGCTTGGCGAACTTGACGTTGCGCTTTTTGAGCAGATACCAACTGCTGATGGCGATGACGAACAGCGAAGCCAGCACGTAGCCGCTGCTGATGGTATGGAGAAATTTGGTGTAGGCGGTGGGGTTGAAGACCACATCCCAGAAGTTGCTCATCTCGTTGCGGGCGGTATCGGGGTTGAAGTGCATCCCCACGGGATGCTGCATCCAGCCGTTGGCCACGAGAATCCACAGCGCCGAGAGGTTGGAGCCGATGGCCACCAGCCAGGTCGAGAGGAGGTGGAAGCGTTTGCTCACCTTGTCCCAGCCGAAGAACATCACGGCGAAGAAGGTCGATTCCATGAAAAAGGCCATGATCCCTTCGATGGCCAGGGGTGCGCCGAAGATATCGCCGACGATCCAGGAGTAGTTGGACCAGTTGGTCCCAAACTCGAACTCCATGATGATGCCGGTGGCGAGGCCGATGGCGAAGTTGATCGCCAGCAGGCCCATCCAGAAGCGGGTGGTGCGTTTCCACCATTCATCCCCGGTCTTGACGTAGATCGTCTCCATTATGGCAACGATGAAGGTCAAGCCCAGGGTCAGCGGGACGAAGATCCAGTGATACAGCGCGGTCAAGGCAAACTGGGCCCGTGACCAGTCGACGACGGAGGGGTCGAGGTGTTCCATCATTTGGCTCCTTGGGTGAGTTGATGCAGGACGAAGTCGCTGCGTTGTCGATCGGTAGAGAAGTATTCCTGCAGAACGTTGGGGAAGAAGAGGAGTTTGATGACGACGAAGAGGACAAAGAGCTTGAGCGCCACGATGAGCCAGAGCTTTTTGCCCAGCCGCATCGAAGCGAAGCCGTCCCTGTAAAAGCGGTATATCCTGCCCAAGAGGTGCATCGGTGCTCCTTGATCTATTCTATCTTAATCCTGTATGCCGTTTTGCATTGACGGAATAATAGCAGGAAATGTTGTTTACCTCGTCAATGGATTGGAAATTGGTGCTTTTTGATTGTAGAAGGGTTGACACTCCTCTATCCCAGTGATAATATATGAAAACATATATAAATAGAGGGATCTCAGATGAAACAAATATCTATTTCAGAGATTCAAAGGAATCTTCATAAGCTCGACTCTTTCGATATTGTCGAGATAGTCGATAAAAAGCGCAACCGTATCAAGGGGTATTACATCGAGGGGAAATATGCCTCTCTTGTGAAAGAGGTGGCCCAAAAAGTTGAGGCGCTGAAAAAGAGAGCGATCCAAAATCCCGCAGGAAAACTCCAACAATATGCCGATCCGGCGAAGATCGCTTCGGAAAAGGACGTGTGGAAACAGAATGTGCTTAATCGGTATACAGAGGAGGGGTAGCTTATGGTCCTACTCGATGCCAATTACATTTTGCGTTATCTTTTAAACGACAATGCCGATATGTTCCGCCAAGCTGTGCAGACGATCGAGAACGAAGAGTGTTTCGTTCCGGGCGAAGTGCTGGGGGAGGTTATTTATGTACTTAGCGGCCATTACGGAGTACCACGCTCCGAAGTTGCCGATGTTCTCGAAGCCTTGCTGGCGCTTCCCAACCTTCACTCTTTCGAAGATGGTGTTTACTATGAAGATGCGTTGAGGCTTTTCGCCGAATCCTCTCTTGATTATGTCGATTGTCTTTTGTGTTCGATAGGAAGAGATTATCGGGTGGCGACCTTCGATAAGAAGCTGTTGCGGTGTTTGGATAAGTGAAATATCAAGAAGCTGTATTGTACTGTCGGGCTGGGGGATCAGTGTATTGTCCAAGCCTATCAAGAGGGCTATTCTCAGCATGGGATAGCCAAGATATTGGGATTGGCTCGGTCAACGATACAAAAATTATCAAAAGGGTAGGTAAGAAGGATGCTATTACGTTCACCTGACCCCTATAAGCGTGAGAGTGAGATTAAGGAGATGTTTGAGAGGGTGGTGGAGTTGTGAGATTAATTAAATCAACCTTATTAAACACCATAAAGATATTTTGGGAAGGTTAATTATGAAAATAGACTATTCTAAATATGATTTTGACAGAAGTCTTGAGCGGATAGATGAAATTTTAAATAGTTCAGATTATAACTATGAAGAAAAAAAAGGGATACCTTCTGAAAGTAGTTTGACTTTTAAAAATGGATTTTATGTAGATGTAACTGTAGTTTTCGTGGATATTCGTGGTTCTAAAGAGTTAGCAAATAAACATACACGACCGGTACTGGCAAAGATATATCGTAGTTATATTTCTGAAGTAATTGCGGTTATGAAAGGTAACTCAAAAATTAATGATATTTTTATAGAGGGGGATGGAGTTTGGGCAGTATTTGATACTAAAACAAGAGAAGATGTACAAAGTGTATTTAGTACTACTTCAAAAATTTCTTCACTAATTGATGCTCTAAATAAAAAGCTAATAAGAAAAGGGTATTCAAGCATAAAAGTTGGTATAGGTATGGACGATGGTGAATCTTTATATATAAAAGCCGGGCATAATGGAAGCGGTATTAATGAAATTGTATGGATAGGAAAGGTAGTTGGCGAAGCAGCCAAACTTAGTGGATTTGGGAATAGGGAATCACATGATAAAAGAACTATGGTTACTAAGAAGGTGTATGATATGCTAAGTCAGCATCAAAAGAGCTTATTAAAGTGGAATGCTTCTAGAGAGTGTTATCATGGCAATACTATTTGGAAACCGTATGAAGACTTAAACTAAGGAACAAGTATGTTTGAAAAATCAGATAATGAAATAATACAAATTATCCAAAAATACATAAATATTATAAGAGAAATTCTAGAAAGAGAAAAGCTTGAAGAAGAAGCCATAAAACTGGAGTATATAACTAAGACTGAAATAGTACCACATGATTTTTTTTCTGACAAAAATGGTAAAGTTTCAAGTTGCGATAAGGAAAATATAATTTTATTTAAAGATTTTGGAACACCTATAGTACTTTTCAATGATTTAAAAAATTCCACAAAACTTGTTGAAGAACTTGAATGCAAAAATGAGCTTTGTATATATGCTATCTATATGTATTATTCTTCTAAAATGTTAGGTGATATTTTGGACGTCCTAAATGGTAAAATGGTAGAATGCACAGGTGATGGCAATTACTCAATTTTTTTAGAAGACGAGATTCAAAAAAGTATCATTCCTCAAAGTATATATTTCTTTCATAGTTTAAAAGATATTTACGATAGTGCAAATTTCATAAAAATAAAAGATTATATTTTAAATTTTGATACAGACGAAGTAAAATATATATATCCTTGGATTTGTGACTATCAACCTCACCAAATATTTAAGCGTCAATATTTCATTAGAGTACTTAGTAATCAAAACAAAATAAGTAATATCATCAGAGTGCTGTTTTTTCATATATATGCTATATTTAATATTGAGGTTAATACAATTTTAGAGAATAGAATAAAACAAAAATTTTTAACAAGGATTGGCTGTAAACAAGGCTTATGCAAGATAAGTAGAATTGACATAAACGGACATATCAAACAGGATAAGTTGATTGGTAGTGTTGTGCATCAAGCTGCACATCAAGCAAGTGGTAAATAAAGGAGATTTTTCATGACAGATACAGAAAAAGCAAAATTGGACTTTATGTATAAGTCAATTGATGATGCGGTTAGTAACATTAGAGCAATGGATATAAAATCAAATGTACTGATAGCTTTTATTGGAGTGATGGTTTTTGCTGTAATTAAAATCAATAATGATAATATCTCAATTATAATGGCTCTTTCTATACTGTGTGGATTGGGTACAGCAATAGTTTTTGTATATGGAGTAGTCCTTCCAAGAGTTGATCCAGATATAGAATTGTATAATGTTAATGAGATCATTAATAATGATTTGGATAAAAAATTATTCTTTCCAAGAAAATGTAAAAATTTAAAACTATATTATAATAATATAAATAATTTGGGTTATAACGATTTTTTGAAATTATTATCTTACGAAAGACTAAAACTTCAAATAATATTTGACAAAAAAACTAGTTATTTTAAAATTGGATTAACCTGCTTGGTGATATTTTTTTTATTAATACTAATTAATTTAGCAGCTGGGATATAAATTTATAAATTATGGAAAATGAATTTTTTGGAGGTGTATTTTATATAGATCTAAGAAATTATACAAAATTAGTTGATGATGAAATACTAAAAAAAATAGCAGAAATAATTTACGACTATCAAAACCTTATCAATTTTGAAGTAAATAAGTATTTTAACAAAGAAACAATTTCTGCTATAGAATATATGGGAGATGGTATAATGATAATAATTAAAAATAATGATGTTTCTGCCAATATTTCTGCCAAATCATATTTGCATAATCCATTTTGTTTTAAGATATATGAAGCTGGTAAAATTTTTAGAGACTCTTTAGATAATTTCTTACAATGTCAAAAAGAAGATTACAAGAAATATATTGGATTGAAAATTCTGGATTTTGGTATAGGATTATCTTATAGTAAGATTTTCAAAAAAATTCACAAAAGAGATAATAGAAATATGTTTTTCGGGTCAAGTTTGAATAGAGCAGTTAAAATTGGTGATTCTATAAATAAAAAATATAACCATTTGGCTATAGATAAAAAAATGTATGATGATTATTTAATTAATATCTTGTCTGAATCAGAAAAGCGGTTAATAATCAAAAGAGATAAGCCTTTAGTTCATATGTATCAAAAATTATATTCAACTTGAGTATTTCATATGCAGCCACTCCATACATTACCCAAAAAAATAAATAAAAATCCGGGATACTGGCTTCAATAGAAACAAAAGATAGGGAACAGGGGCCGATAATGGTTCCTGACTAAGTACCCCTTACGCGTGCGCATCCCCCCGCGCCAGCTTCTCCAGCAAGCGTGTCATCATCCTCACCCCCGCACCGCTGGCGCCGTGGGGATTCTCTCCCCAGGCGTGCTCCACAAAAGCGGGGCCGGCGATGTCGATGTGGGCCCATTTCTCTTTGTGATCCTCGTCGATGAATTCCCCCAGGAACATTCCCGCCGTTATGGCGCCGCCGTAGCGGGTGTTGGAGATGTTGCAAATGTCGGCGATCTCGCTTTTAAGCGTTTTGCGCAGGAAGCGGTTGAAATCCAGTTTGGTGGCCAGTTCGCCGCTGAGGGTGTTGGCGGCGTAGAGGACGCGGTTGACCGGATCGGCGCCAAAGCCCATCACGCCGCTGGTGTATTGACCCACGCCCACCACGCAAGCACCCGTGAGGGTGGCCAGGTCGAAGATGTAGTCGGCTTTGACCTTCTCCTGGGCGTAGCAGAGCACATCCGCCAGGACCAGGCGCCCCTCGGCGTCGGTGTTGCGCACTTCGATGGTCTTGCCGTTTTTGGCTTTCAAAACGTCATCGGGCTTGTAGGCATCGCCGCCGATCATATTCTCCACCGCACCCACGAATCCGTGGACCTCGATGGGCAGGTGAAGCTCCGCTACCGCCTTGAGGATCCCCAGTACGGCGGAGCCGCCGCTCTTGTCAGCCTTCATCGTCACCATAAAGTCGGAGGGCTTGAGGCTGAGTCCGCCGCTGTCGTAGGTCAGTCCCTTGCCGATCAGGCTGACGGTGGCGACGGGGGTTTCTTTGGGGGTGTAGCTCAGGTGGATGAGGCGGGGTTCGTGGCGGCTGGCACGTCCTACGGCCAGCAGGGCGTTCATGCCTTCCTCTCTCATCTCTTTGGGCCCCAGGACCTCCAGGTTCAGGCGAGATTCTTTCTGTGCCAGCTCTGCGGCGATCTGTGCCATCGTTTCGGGATAGCAGTCATCAGGAGCGGTGTTGACGATATCCCGGACGAAGTTGGTCGCCTCGGCGCTGACGATCGCCTTGTCGATGGCCCGCTGGGCGGCGGGGATATCCAGAGCGTAGCCATTGTACTCCTCCAGGGAGATGCGAACCTTGTGGAGGTGTTTGTCGGTGTGCTTGCTCTTGTAGCGCTCGAAGCGGTAGCCCCCCAGCAGCAGCCCCTCGGCTTGGGCACGCAGGGTAGCGGTGCAGGAGGGATGGCTCATATAGGCCCCCATCTTGGCGATCTTATAGCCCTTGCCGTTGAGGGCCCGCACCGCGTTGGCCGCGGCGGAGCGGATGTCGGCGCTGTTGATGGAGTCGGCACCCACATAGAGCTTGCCCTTCTCCGCCAGCAGGCAGGTCTCATCCTGATCCCCGCTGAAGCCGGCCTGTTGCAGCAGTTCCTTGTCCTCGTCCACAAAACGCTGGTCGAAGTTTTTGTTGATGACGATGACGATTTCGATATCGGCTTCGATTTCGTTGAGGAGTTTTTCGTAAAACTTTATCAATTTCATAATTTTCCTTTCAGTCAAATAGTCGCAAGTCGCAAGCACGGCGGCTTTGCCGCCTCACGTCGCAAGTTGTGATATGATGCTCTTTTTCAGGCCGCCGATCATACGGTTGACGGCGGCAACCTCGTCGATCCATTTTTTACCGGTCTCTTTGTCAATATACGCGATCTTCATACCGATATAGATCTGTGTTTTCAATTCCGCACAGGAGCCCTGAGCAATATCGAGAAAGTGGATGCTCTCCTTATCCGAGTTCCGTTCGACACCTTCGGCGATATTGCTGGGAATGGAAAGTCCCGAGCGTGTGATCTGGTCTTTGAAGCCGTAATCTTTGCTTTCACGAAAATATAGATAAAGCTCACTGCTCAATGTAGCCGAGCGTTTCCAAACATCGAGATTTTCACACTTCATAAAGGCATTCCTCCACACTTGAGACTTGAGGGTCGAAGGCCCGTGCTTGCGACTTGCGAAGGAACTTTTGGAGTCAGAACTCCAAAAGTTCCTTCGCCTGGATCATATCCTTGTCCCCCCGTCCCGAGAGGTTGATGAGCACGAGCTTGCCCCGGAGTTCTTCGGGATTCATCTTTTTGAGGTAGGCAACAGCGTGGGAGCTCTCGAAGGCGGGGATGATCCCCTCTTTTTGGCTGAGCCAGACGAAGGCGTCGAGGGCTTCCTGGTCGGTGATGTTGTCGTAGGTGACGCGGCCGAGCTCTTTGAGCCAGGCGTGCTCGGGGCCGATGCCGGGGTAATCCAGCCCGGCGCTGATGGAGTGGGCTTCGAGGATCTGGCCGTCCTCGTCCTGGAGCAGGTAGCTCATCTGGCCGTGGAGCACGCCCGGAGCCCCCTTGGCGAGGCTGGCGCCGTGCTTGGAGTCGAGCCCCAGGCCGCCCGCTTCGATGCCGATGCACTCAGTTTGCTCCTCTTCGAGGAAATGGTTGAAGATCCCGATGGCGTTGGAACCCCCGCCGATGCAGGCAATCACCTTGTCAGGCAGGCGTCCTTCGGCTTCGAGGATCTGGCGTTTGGCTTCCCAGCCGATGATGCTCTGGATATCCCGAATCATCATCGGATAGGGGTGGGGGCCGGCGACGGTACCGATGACGTAGAAGGTATCCCGGGCGTGGGTGACCCAATGGCGGATGGCGTCGTTCATAGCGTCTTTGAGGGTCTTGGAGCCGCTCTGCACGGCGTGGACCTTGGCGCCCAGGAGCTTCATCCGGAAGACGTTGAGCTCCTGGCGGGCGACGTCCTTGGCTCCCATGAAAATTTCGCACTCCAGGCCAAACAGGGCGGCGACGGTGGCGGTGGCCACCCCGTGCTGGCCTGCGCCCGTCTCGGCGATGATCTTCTTTTTGCCCAGCCGCTTGGCCAGGATCGCCTGGGCGACGGTGTGGTTGATCTTGTGCGCGCCCGTGTGGTTGAGGTCTTCGCGCTTGAGGTAGATCCGCGCGCCGATCTCTTTTGAGAGGTTTTCGGCGAAGTAGAGGGCGCTGGGGCGGCCGACGTAGTTTTTGTAGTAGTAGTCCACCTCTTTCCAGAATTCGGGATCGAAGCGGACCGCTTCGTAATCTTTTTTGAGGGACTCCAGGACCGGCATCAGGGTTTCGGGGACATAGCGTCCGCCGAAGATTCCGAAGTGGCCCAGTTCATCCGGGTCAAAGGGGGAAGGGGTGGGGATATAAACATCGTGTGACTGGCTCATGGCGTTCCGTTTTTATCGAGATTTTTCGGGTTTGTTTGGAGGAGATTATAGCCAATTTGGGCCGAGGAGTTCGTTTCATTCCCTTCGCTCTTTTTCACCGGCGCCGGGGAGTGAAGGGCTTTGAGCCGGGAGATGATCCTGAGATGATCGGCGTAGCTGGCGCTGAAGAGGTGGCGTCCATTGGGGCCTTTGACGAAGTAGAGGTCCCCGCTTTTGGCCGGGGCCAGGGCCGCTTTGAGGGCGGCGGGGGTGACGCTGCCCAGCGGGGAAGGGGGCAGGCCGTGGTGACGGTAGGTGTTGAAGCGGCTCTTGTCGCGGCGGATCCGCTCGGGGGTGACCTTTTTGTGGGACCAGGGGCCGTAGTTGAGGGTGGCGTCGAGTTGGAGTTTCATATTGCGTTTGAGGCGGTTGTAGATCACGGCGGCGATCCTGGGCATCTCCTCGGGATGCCACGTTTCGCGCTGGATGATCGAAGCTATGATGAGGTAGCGCCGGAACTCTGCCGGATCGTAGCGGCCGAGATACTGCTCGCTCAGTTTCCGGAAGGTCTCTTCGCTCTTTTCAGTCAAATAAGCCATAGCCGGCCCCGGGCTCAGGCGGTAGGGGAGGCGATAGTATCCCGCCAGGATCCCGCCGTCGAGATAGGGGCTGAAACGAAAATACTCCTCATAAAGGGCTTTGGGGTCGAGGCGAGCCTGTCGGGAGAGTTGCCTAATGAAATCCTCCAGGCTGTCCCCGCTGTACATCACGACCCGGCGGGTCTTTTCCCGGGGAAAGTCGTTGATACGGCTGAAAAACTCCTGGAGGGAGACGGGATGTTGGAGGCGGATCCAGCCGGGGGTGACCCGGGAAGGGAGGAGAAAGAGTAGATCGGAGATCCAGAGGGGAAGCCCCTGTCGGCGCAGGGAGTCGTAGATCTTTGTGCGGTCGCCCTGGGGGATATGGATGAGAGGAGGAAGGGTCTCGGGTTGGTCGAATTCGCGGAGCCGGGCGGGGCTGACGGGGGGAAGCTCTTGCCGGCTCGCGCTGTGGCGCGGCGGCGCCTGGGGTGTAGAGGGGTTGCCCTGGTTTGGGCTTTCGGGTTTTGGACGTGATGGGGAAGGCTTCGTGGATGCGGCCGCAGGTGGGTGGATCGGATGGGTCGATCGGGTGTGGTAGAGATAGAAGCCCAGCAGTGCCAAAAAGATCAGTGCGACAATACCGATGAGCCACTTGAATCGTTTCACCCTGACATTTCACCCTTCACAAGACCTTGGATCCGATTTTGCCGATTATAACAGATTCCCCCTCCCGGGCCTGGAAAAATGGCATTCGGAGTCAAAAGCGGGCGTGGAAGCCCCGTCTCTTTTAGAGAGCCCCGGCCTCTTTTTGGCTATAATCGCGAAAATTTTCGGGGGAACTTTCTCCCAAAAAAGGATAGCAAGTGCGAGGAAAAGCCTGGAAATTCGGCGACAATATCGACACCGACCTGATCATCGCCGCCCGATACCTCAATACCAGCGAACCGTCGGAGCTGGCTAAACACGTGATGGAGGATGCCGATCCGGAATTTGTGAGCAAGATGGAGCCCGGGGATATCATCGTCGCCGGAGAGAACTTCGGCTGCGGGTCCAGCCGGGAGCACGCCCCCATCGCCCTCAAGGCCGCCGGGATCGCCGCGGTGATCGCCCCGACTTTCGCGCGGATCTTTTACCGCAACGCCTTCAATATGGGGCTGCCCATCTTCGAGCTGCCCGAAGCGGACGAGATCAACGAAGGGGACATCGTCCGGATTGATATGGAGAAGGGGGAAGTGATCGACGAGACCACCGGCAAGCACTACAAGTTCAACCCCATTCCCGAATTTATGCAGGAGCTGGTGGATGCCGGCGGATTGATCGAATACGCCAAAAGAGAGTTGGCAGCCAAGGAGAACGCATGATGCGCAGTTACAAAATCGGAGTGATCAAAGGAGACGGGATCGGCCCCGAGATCGTGGATGAGGCGATCAAGGTGCTCGACGCCGTCGCATCGGTAGAGCAGATCAATTTCGATTACGAAGAGTTTTTGCTCGGGGGTGCCGCCATCGACGAGACGGGTGTGCCCCTGCCCGAGGAGACGATCCAGGGGGTCAAGAAGGTCGACGCCGTGCTCTTCGGCGCCATCGGCGGCCCCAAGTGGGATACGCTGGAGCGCCATCTGCGCCCCGAGAGCGGCCTGCTGGGTCTTCGCAAAGCGATGGGGACCTTCGCCAACCTCCGCCCCGCTACAGTCTATGACGAGCTGATCAACGCCTCGACCCTCAAGCCCGAAGTGGTCAAAGGCGTAGATATTATGGTGGTCCGGGAGCTCACCGGCGGGATCTACTTCGGCCAGCCCAGAGAGTACGGCGAAGAGAAAGCCTACAACACGATGGTCTATACCCGCCCCGAGGTGGAGCGGATCGCCAAGGTGGCCTTCGAGATCGCAATGAAGCGGGACAAGCGGGTCTGCTCCGTGGACAAGGCCAATGTCCTGGAAGTGAGCCAATTCTGGCGGGACATCGTCGAAGAGGTGCACAGGGATTACCCCGAGGTGGAGCTGAGCCATATGTATGTGGACAACGCCGCCATGCAGTTGATCCGGGATCCCAAGCAGTTCGACGTGATCCTCACCGGCAACATCTTCGGCGACATCCTTTCCGATGCCGCCAGTATGCTCAGCGGCTCCATCGGCCTGCTGCCCAGTGCCAGCACCGGAGAAGGGGTGGGCCTCTTCGAGCCGATCCACGGCTCCGCCCCCGACATCGCCGGCCAGGGGATCGCCAACCCCATCGCCACCATCGCCAGCGCCAGTATGATGCTTCGCTACGCCCTGGGCGAAGAGAGTGCGGCCGACCGGATTGACACCGCCATCAAAAAGGCCCTGGCCGAAGGCTACCGCACCCAGGATATCGCCGCCTTCGACGCCAAAGAGGTGGTGAGCACTTCCGAGATGGGAAGCATCATTGCCGATTACGCGGCGAAATAATTGTAGGGTGCGCCCCGCGCACGCTGGATGAAAGACGCCGTACTGAATGAACGGTTCAATTACCCGGAATAAAAGATCACACGATCGCCCTCAGCCATTTCCGACGACTATTCGGCAGATGTCATTCGATTCGGTGCGCACGGCGCACCCTACGGGTCATTTCGCCATATTTTCTCTCCATGTCCATTGAGCCTGATATGCTTTTGAGATGGCAAATTATCGACGCGTTTTTCTGGATGGATACAGCTACTATTTGACAATTGTCACTTATCGGAGAAATCCAATTCTCATCGACAATCTTTCTCTGCTTCGCTGTGCATTTGCCTACAGCAAAGAATGCTTCGATTATCGCATCGACGCTATCGTCATCCTGCCCGACCATTTTCATATGATCATCACTTCAAAACGTGCAGATGAATATCCTGCTATCATTTCGACAATCAAACGGTACTTCAGCCAATATTGTGATCCGAAACATTACGTGCACATGGCACAGTCAGCCAGCCGATACAGGCGGCGGCTCAAACCGATCTGGCAAAAGCGTTTTTTCGAACATACCATCCGCAACGAAAAGGATTTTTTGAAAAAATCCGCTATATGTATCACAATCCGGTCAAACATGGCTACGTTGTCCATCCTGAACATTGGACTTATAGCTCATTTTCGAAACATCTGTAGGGTGCGCCCCACGCACGCTGGATGCTTTTTGTTGTTATAATGGTCGTATGAAAGTTTTATGCCTGAGCGAGCTACCAAATCCCCCAATGATCGATAACCAATGACCACTCTCCGAGCCCCCGATTTCCTCACTCCTTTCCCCCACAAACTTCAAAAACAGATCCACGAGGTAGAGCACTTTCTCTCTACGCATTACAGCGCCCGCTGCCGGATCGTGGGGGGTGCGGTGCGGGATCGGCTGCTGGGGCGGCCGGTGAAGGATGTGGATCTGGAAGTCTATGGACTGGAGCTGCCACGTTTCGAAGAGGCGATGGAGCGGCTGGGGGCCTCGGGAGTGGGGAAGAGCTTTTTTGTCTATAAATACGGAGACCTGGATATCGCGCTGCCAAGGCGGGAGCGCAAGGTGGCCGAGGGGCATCGGGGCTTTGCCGTGGAGCCGGCCTTCGATGAGCGGGAGGCGACCCGGCGGCGGGACTTTACCGTCAATGCGCTGATGTATGACCTGCAAGAGGGGAAGATCCTCGACTACTGGGGCGGTCTGGAGGATCTGGAGGCGAAACGGCTGCGCTGTGTCGATCCCGAAACTTTCGTGGAGGATTCTTTGCGGGTGTTGCGGGGGATGCAGTTCGCGGCGCGGCTGGGCTTTCGGATCGAGGAGGGAACGTGCCGACTCTGCCGGGGGGTTGATCTGGGCGATCTGCCGGGGGCGAGGATCTTCGGGGAGTTTGGGAAGATGTTTGGGGGAGTCTGGTTGCACTATGGCCTTTATGCTCTGGAATCGATGGAAATTTCTCAAAAGCTCTGGGGGCAGGGATTGGACCGGGCCGCCTTTTTCGCCGCCGCCCGGAAGATGGCCCGCTATCCGGCCCAGGCGCCGGAGGGAATCCGCCCCTACTGTTTTTTGGCGATCTACGCTCAGCATTCTGCTGTGCCGATCGGGAAGATTTTGGACGCCGTCGATGCGCCCAATCGCTACCGCCGGGCTCTGGAGAGGCTCCCCAAGCTGCCCCCGAAAGTTCCCCTCTCTTTCGTCGCCGACCTGGCCCGGAAAGAGGGGGTGAAACATTCACCCCTGGCCTGCTATCCACAGGTGCGGGAGGCAGCAAAGCGTTTGGGGGTTTGGGAGTCCGCCTTTGAAATCGGAGTGACGCCGCGGGAGCTGATGGCCCGGGGCTTCCGGGGCAAAGCCCTGGGAGAGGAGCTGGAGCGTCGGCGCCGGCAAAAGATCGAAGCTTTGGAGGATTGAGATGGAGCTATCGCTTTGTTTTAGCGGAGGAGCCTTGCGGGCGGCAGCTCAGATAGGGGTTTTGCGCTTTTTGGAAGAGCAGGGGGTGAGGGTCCGGGCGGTCTCGGGCAGCAGCGCCGGATCGGTGATGGCCCTCTTGAGCGCGGCGGGGTGGGAGAGTCGACAGATCGAAGCGTTTTTGCGTTCGATCCGCCGGCGGGATCTCTTCCGCCTGGGGGGTAAACCGGGGCTCTTTTCCCTCGACGGGGTCGAGGAGCGGCTGCGCGAAGCTCTGGGCACACTGGATTATGCAGAGCTGTCGATCCCCTGTTTCACCTGCGTGACCGGATTGGACCGGGCGCAGACCCGTTATCTGAGCACAGGGGACCCCATCGCCAATGTCGTCGCCTCTTCGGCGCTGATCCCGATCTTCGGGCCCCGGAAGATCGGGGAGGAGTGGTATATCGACGGGGGCTTCAGCGACAATCTGCCGGTAAAGCCGCTTCTGGATTTCGATGCCCCGGTGCTGGCGATCAATGTCAATCCCCTCGAAGGAGAGCCCCCTGGAAATTTCCGCTCACTGCTGATGCGCTCCCTGATGATTATGCTCAACTCCAATATCCGCCCCTCCCGGGAGTTGGCACACGCCTATCTGGAGGTGAAGGGAGTTGCCGGAATGGGGCTTTTTGACTTTGACCGGATCGACGAGGCGATCGACGCGGGCTACCGGGAGATCGAGAGTACCTGGGATGATCTGAAACAATCCCTGTTTACGTCCCGAGTGCTATAATAATTGAGCTCGTGAAATCCTTTTAGGAGTCCTTGAATGGATATCATTATCGCCGGAGCCGGCAAGGTCGGCTACAACCTGGCACGTACGCTCTCCCCTGTTCACAATGTTACGGTCATCGACCGGAATGCCGAAGCGTTGGCTCGGCTCCAGGAGAGTCTCGATATTCTTCCGGTCAACGGGGATATTGAAGACCCCAGAACCTATCGGAAACTGATCGACAAGGAGGCAGATCTCTTCATCGCCGTGACCGATATGGATGAAGCCAACCTTATCTCCACGCTGATCGCCGGGGATACCATTGAAGTCAAGCGCAAATTCATCCGCCTGCGCAACGAGTTTTTCGCCAAGAGCTCCATCCGGGAAAAGCTGGGGATCGACGAAGCGGTCTTCCCCCTGGAGTTGACCTCCAATACTGTAGAGCAGCTCTTCGCCTATCCTCGGGCCAACAATGTCAAGAGCTTCGCCTACACTCCTCTGAAACTCATCTCTCTTCGTGTCAGTGTGGAGGCGGAGTTGCTGACGCTGGAGCCGGAGGGCTTTGCCGTGGTGGGCGTGGAGCGGGAGAAGGAGTTTTTCATCCCCGAAGGGGGCAGTGCCGAAGTAAAAACCGGCGATCTGGTCTATCTTTTTGGGGATGAAGAGCGGATCAAAGCCCTCTGTCCCCGCCTGGAGGTGGAAGCTCCCGAGAGTATCGAGCGCTGTGTCGTCTTCGGCGGCGGGGATCTGGGGATCTCCATCGCCCGGAAACTGATCGAACACGGCAAAGAGGTCAAGCTCGTCGAAGAGGATCTCAAGCAGTGCCATATCGCCGATGAAGCTCTGGAGGGTGAAGTGATGACCCTGAGCTGCAAATACGGGACGGCGGAGCTCTTCGAAGAGGAGGGATTGGCCCATGCCGATATGCTGATCGCGGCGACGGGCAACGACGAATACAATATCATCAAATGCCTCGAAGCCAAAGAGCACGGGATTCAAAAGGTGGTGGCCGTCAACAACGAGATGGAGTACTACAACCTGATGCACAGCCTGGGCCTGGTGGTCGTGCGGGGGCCCAAGATGAGTGCCTATCATACGATCGTCGAGCGGATCCACTCCAGCCATGTGGTGACTGAGCGGAAATATTGCGGCGGACGGGGGGTCATCCTCCTACGCAAGGTTTTTCCGGGCTCCGTTTTGGAAGGAAAAAAGATCAAGCCCTACCGAAGCACGGGAGAGGCTTTGCTCTATCTGATCCGGGAAAAGGAGATGATCCGCTTTACCGAAGCGATGAAGCTGATGGCCGAAGATGTGCTGATCGCCTTCGCCCACGAAGAGGAGACGGAAAAACTGGAGCAGTGGTTCCATGGACTTTAAGAGTATCTTCAAAGTCCTGGCCCTCATCGGTATGGCGGTGGGAGCCTTTTTCGCCACGGAGATCCCGGTAGCGATCTACTACGAAGAGCCTGTGGATAAATTGATGCTCTTTTTGACGATCTTCTTTCTCATCAATGCGGGAATCTTTTTCATCCTGAAAAATCACAAGGTGGATTTGAAGATCCGTGAAAGCATCCTTTCGGTCAATCTACTCTGGATCCTTTTGGGGATTGGCGGGGGGATTCCCCTGTGGCTCTATACCTATGTCTCTCCTGCTTCAGCCTTTTTCGAAGCGGTCAGCGGTTTTACCACCACCGGGGCGACGGTCTACAGCGATATCGAGTCGCTGCCCCACTTCATTCTCTTTCATCGGAGTCTGATGCACTGGATGGGAGGAATGGGGATCATCGTCCTGGGCGTGGGACTGCTCTCTATGATCAACCCCTCCGGCAGCCTTAGCCTCTTCAAAGCCGAATCGACGGGGATTCAGATCGAAAAGCTCCGCCCCAAGATCAAGGATACGGCGCTGAGCCTCTGGGGGATCTATCTGGGGTTGACGATCCTCGATATGCTGCTGTTGAAATTTTTGGGGATGAACTGGTTCGATGCCCTCAACCACGCCTTCTCGACCCTCTCCACAGGAGGCTTTTCGACCAAAAACGATTCCCTGGGGGGCTTTCACAGCGATGCCATCATCTGGGTGACGACGGTCTTTATGCTCCTCGCCGGGATCAACTTCCTCGCCCATCTGCGCCTGCTCTACCGGGATTTCAGCGGATACAAGAGTGAAGAGGTGCGCTGGTATCTGATCGTCTTTTTTGTTCTTTCCATCTTTTTGACCCTCACCCACGAGATCGACGATTCGGCTCAGCTCTGGTTCTCGGCGACCCACTCCTTTTTCACAGTCGCTTCGGTGATGACGACGACCGGTTTCGCCTCCACCAACTACGGGGTCTGGGGCCATCCCGCCATCGCTTTGATCTTCCTGGCGATGCTCGTAGGCGGAAACGCCGGCTCCACCGCCGGAGGGGTCAAGGTGATCCGCTACGTGGTAATCATCAAGACCCTCTTCGCCGAGCTCAAGCGGATCCTCCATCCCAGGGCGCTCATCGCCGTCTATGTGGACGGCAACAAGCTCAAGGAGAATGTCATCGCTTCCACCTTCGGCTTTTTCATTCTCTACATCTTCACCAATGTACTGCTCTCCCTTTACCTCTACGGCCGGGGATTTGACGCGATGACCTCCATTTCGGGGGCGCTGGCGATCGTGGGCAATATCGGCCCCGGCTTCGCCCAGGTCGGCCCGGCGGATAACTTCGGATTCTTCAGTGATATCGACAAGATCATTCTCTCCATCGGGATGATCATCGGGCGTCTGGAGTGCTATACGGTCTATGTTTTACTGAGTCTCTCCTTTTGGAAAAAGTTTTAAAAAATATCGTGTCAGGTAAGAAGGAGATAGTGTGAAAAGATTGCCTTTGGATATCGATTATTACAAAGCGCTCCGCCACGAGCTTCACAGGATGCCGGAGCTGGGATACAAGGAACACCGGACCGCGGAGCGGATCTGCGGGGAACTGGAGGAGTATAATATCCCCTACGAAAAGGGGATCGGGGGGACCGGGATCGTCGCCTGGATCGACAAAGGAAAGCCCGGTAGCGCCATCGGTCTGCGGGCCGATATGGATGCTCTGCCGATCGAGGAGGAGACGGGACTCCCCTACGCTTCCAAGGAAAAGGGGGTGATGCACGCCTGCGGGCACGACGGTCACGTGACGATGCTGCTGGCGGCGGCCAAACTCCTCAAAGAGTCGGTGGACTTCGACGGGCGGGTCGTCCTGATCTTCCAGCCGGCGGAAGAGGGGGGCGCCGGAGCCAAGGCGATGATCGACGACGGGCTTTTCGAGCGCTTCCCGATGGATCGCATCTACGGCTTGCATACACGGCCCAGCGAACCCTTTGGTACCTTTCTCATCAAAGAGGGGCCGGTGATGACTTCGGTGGATACCTGGGAAGTGAAGATCCGGGGACGTTCGGGCCACAGCTCCCAGCCCCATCGCGCCGTCAATCCCATTCTCGTCGCCGCCCATCTGGTCCAGGGGATCAAAGAGATCTCTGCGACCTCCATCGACCCCGCCAAGGCCCACGTCGTCACCGTAGCGACGATCGAGAGCGGCGTCGCTTTCAATGTGATCCCCGATACCTGCCGGATCGGCGGATCGGTCCGGGCTTTCGATCCCGAAGTGCAGGAGACGGTGGAGCAGAGGATCCGGGAGCTCGCCAGCTCGATGGCGGCGGGGTTCGGTGCCGAGGCGGAAGTCGACTACGAATACCGCTACCCTCCGACCATCAACACCTACACCCGTTCAGCCTACCGCTCAGCCGCTTCCTGTGTCGGCCCCGAGCGGATCAAGAGTGATTTCCCCTCCAGTATGGGGTCGGAGGATTTCAGTTTCTACCTGCAAAAGGTCCCCGGAGCCTATGTCTGGCTCGGGAGCAAAAGCGATCCGGAAGCCGAAACGATCCCGCTCCACTCATCGCGCTACGATTTCAACGACGATCTGATCGAGATCGGGGTATGCTATTGGGTCGGGTTGGTTCGTGAAGAGTTGGGAAAGGAATGAGTAATTGAGTAACCGAGTAATGAGTAACCGAATAACGAGTTCCTGAGCCTCAACGCTCAGTGCTCAACTCTCACTACTTCTCTCCGGCTTTTCATCCTCTTCTTCGGAATTTTCGACTTAAAGCGGGTTTTCGGGTTGCTATTTCATTGCTTTTTCTAGGAAATCAGTGATGAGTTTCTTCTTCATAGAGTCTCCAATACCCCGATGGATTTTCAATAAAGCTTTCATAGGAGAGAAGAGTCCACCATCCAAAGTATTGGTTGTATTGGCTATGCCAAGATGAGGATGGGTTTTATACGTGAAGAGATAAGGAAGATTGCGTTCAAGACTTCGATAGGCCGAGCGGAGTCGATCATGGGTGTAATGCCATCCACGTGGAGAATCGTCAGGGGTTTTCTCTTCATAGAAATCTTTGTGCCGTTGGAGCCAGGCTTCCAGCATATAGCGGAAACGGCAGGGGGTTGTCTGTCCAAGATAGGAAGCGATACGCTTGAGATCCCTAGAGGCTTGATAGGTAGGTCTGCGCGTCAGATAACGAGTGAGAATGGCTTGTTGATGGAAATGGCACATTTGAACCGGAAGGTCGGCAAAGAGCCCAAACAATCCCCGTCGGCCATCGACGGTGACGGCCTGGATGATAAAGCCCTGATCCAGAAGGCTTTGCCGAAGCATCGCATATTCATTGAGCGTCTCAGTCTGAATGAAACGATACGCTACCAGTTGGCCACTCAGGATATCTTTAGCTACAAGAACACCAAAGCCCTCTCCCCGTTTTCCGAAGAATGTCGCATCGATAACCAAAGTGACCGGTCTGGGATGTGGTGAAGTCTTTGGCGGTTCATAGCTATGAATCTGACGTTGAATCCACTCCCGATCCTTATGATAGGTCCGGGATAAGGCTTTGAGGGTTTGGTGCTCATAGAAGTAGGCAGTAAAGAGTCGTTTTCTGAGGCGGGAGGGACGTCTACGAGAAGAGAAGCTCTGCCGGCAACTTTGGCAAAAATAGCGCTGAATTCCTGCTCTTTTACCATTCTTTTTCGTCGCTTTTGAACCACAGATAGGGCACTTTTTTACAAGCCATCTGTAAAAAAGTCCTTTTTAGGCACCATATTACCGAAGGTTTAAAGGATTTTTAGCAACCCGAAAAACCGCTTTAGCTCGAATTTTCGCTTTCTCTCTGTTCCCGCATCGCCTCCATCAGGCCGCCGTCATCTTCGAGATCGCCCTCCTGTACCAGCTCTTTCTCCATCCAATCCTGCATCATCCCCAGTTGCATCCCTACCAGGTCGATATCGTAGCGGCGGGCGTTGGGGGAGGGGAGCCACTGGGCCACGAAATTGTCCCGGCCTGATTTGTTGACGCTTTCGATGAGAAATTCGGCATACTCCCGGACACTCTGGGCTTCGAAGGTCTCGTTGGTTTCGTCGTTGTGGACTTTGATGATGAACCCTTCGGGTTCCAGAGAGACGATCTCCGCGGTGACGGTCAGGAGGCTGCCGCCCTCTACCGGTTCATTGTCGTAAGCCATTGTTTCTCCTTGATCTTTTTTGCTTGATATGAATATGGCGAAAGTGTAGCACAGCCCGGAGGCGGGGGAGTTGATCTGCCTCAGCTCAGGCGGCTTTCGGGCCGAAACGCCGGTAGAGGGCATCGGCGATCAACCCGGTGGCTCCGACGAGGATGATGCAGGCCCCGGAGGTGAGATCATAGCGGTAGCTGAGCCAGAGGCCCGCCAGGGTGAAGAGAGCAGCGAGCAGGGCCGAGCGGATCATCATGCCGTAGAGAGTGGAGGAGTGGTGCTGGGCGATATGGGTGGGGATGGTCATCAGTGCGATCACCAGGATCAATCCCACGACCTTTATGGCCGCAACTACGGTGAGAGCCGAGAGGATCAGCAGCAGGGTATAGAAGCGGGAGCTTGGGATGCCCCGAAGCTCGGCGTATTCACTATCGTAGCTGATTGCCAGTAGCTCCCGATACCAGCGATGGACGAAAAAGAGTACTCCCAGCAGCAAAAGGCCCATAAACCAGAGGTCCCGATGCTCCACCGCCAGGATCGAGCCGAAGAGATAGCTCATGAGGTCTACGTTATAGCCGGGCGTCAGGTCGACGAAGATCACCCCGAGGGCCATCCCCACAGCCCAGATCATTCCGATATAGGTATCGCTGAGATGGCGCCGGCGGAAGGTGAGCCAGGCGAGCAGCAGTGCCGTGGCGATTGTGAAGAGGGAAGCCCCCAGAAAGATGGGCAGGGAAAAATAGATCGCCAGGCCGATCCCCCCATAGGAGCTGTGGGCGATGCCGCCGGTGAGGAAAACGAGGCGGTTGACGACGATCAGCGAACCGATGATCCCCGCGGCCAGGCTCACCAGGATCCCGGCGAGTAGGGCATTTTGCATAAAGGTGTAATGGAAGATTTCAGTCATGAATCCTTCTCCTTTCCCCCGTGCTGTTCACAGTCGCAGCTCTTCTGCGAAAGCATCTGCATCAGCTCCACTTCGCAGAAGTGATCTCCTTCGGGTGGTTTGAGATGGATGGGGGCGTTGCGCAGATCGTGGGTGTAGGCGGTGCGGTTGAGGTAGACCACCTTGTCGGCATAATCGGTGATCACCGAAAGATCGTGGCTGACGACAAGAATGCTGAGGTCTTTGCTCAGCTCTTTGAGCAGGGAGAAGATCTGCTGCTGCCCTTCGACATCGATGCTGGAGGTGGGTTCGTCGAGGATGAGCAGTCGGGGGTGGGCGCAGAGGGCCCGGGCGATCATAACCCGCTGGCGCTGCCCCCCGGAGAGGTCGCCGATACGGCGATGCATATAGGCTTCCATGCCCACCTTTTCCAGGGTGGAGTAGGCGCAACGCTTCTCGATATCGTTGTAGCGGACGGGGAAGAGCCGCTCCCACCAGCCTGCCGCTTCCCGATGTTGTTTGGGATTGCCCATCATCACCACGTCGAGGACCCGGATGGGGAACTCCAGATTGACGTTGGTGTTCTGGGGGACGTAGCCGATCTCTTCCCGTGCCTCTTTGGGGGATTTCCCCAGGACGGTGATCTGTCCGCTTTGGGGTTCGAACTGTCCCATGATGAGCTTGAGCAGGGTGGATTTTCCTCCGCCATTGGGTCCGATGATGGCGACGAACTCCCGCTCTCCCACTTCCAGGCTCACCTCCTTCAGGACCGGTTCCCGGTCGTAGGCGAAACTGACCTTTTCGACTTTGAGGATCTTCATGGTGCTTTCGGTCCTGCGATCGCTTCGGCGAGCTTCAGCAGTGTGGCTTCCCAATCTTCGGAGAGGGGGGAGATTTTGATGACAGGGATTCCCAACTCTTTGGCGAGAACCAAAGCGCTTTTGTCGGAAAATTCGGGTTGGACGAAGATGGCGCGGACCTTTGCCCTTTTGGCTTCGTCGATCAGTCTCATCAGCTGTCGGGGCTTGGGCGCTTTGCCTTCGATCTGCACGGGGAGTTGGCGTAGACCGTAATCCCGGGCGAAATATCCCCAGGAGGGGTGCACGACCATAAAGGCGGTTCTCTTGGGAAGATGAGAGAGTTTGGCGGCGATACGGCGATCCAGGGCTTTGAGACGCTCTTCGAAAGCCTGGAGATTTTTGCGATATTCGCTTGCGTGCCCGGGGTCTTCGCTCTCCAGGGCCTTTTCGATCATCGGAGCCATCTTTTCCACATTTCTCACCGAGAGCCAGATGTGGGGATCGAGACCCTCGTTCTCGTGCCGGTGTGCTGTAGGTTCATATTTTCCGTGATGGTGCCCGCTTTGCATTGGGATCTTTTGGACCGCTTTGGAGAGGTCGATGACCCTGAGATTCGGATTTTGGGAGAGAAAACGGGGCAGCCAGGCTTTTTCGAACTCTACACCGATGGCGAAATAGAGATCGGCATCGCTGATGGAGCGCATTTGGGAGGGTTTGGGTTCGTAACTGTGGGGAGAACTGCCCGGGGGGACCATGACGGTGATGTCGGCATAAGGCCCGGCGATCTGTCTGACGAAATATTTCTCAGGAACGATGCTGACGACGATATCGAGTTTTGCATGCAGGAATAAAACAGTGAAGAGAAAAAGAGACAACAATCGCATAGGGAATTCCTCGGCTTTTATAATAGTCGGATTATATCCAATCAGGAGAATTGATGTCCGGGAAGAGAAACGAAAAAGATGAGAAAAGGCGGGGCCTAGGTAGAGGCCCCTAAACTATTTTATAGTTTGACATAAAGGAGGAGGAATCACTATAAAATAAATCAATCAAAAGGAGAAAAAATGAATCGTGGCGCGGCGGACGAGACTCGAACTCGCGACCCCCTGCGTGACAGGCAGGTATTCTAACCGACTGAACTACCGCCGCATCCTGGATGGTGGTCGCTAGTGGACTCGAACCACTGGCATCCACCTTGTAAGGGTGGCGCTCTACCAACTGAGCTAAGCGACCGGGCAGGCAACTCCCGAATCTTTTGGCGACCCTTAGAGGATTTGAACCTCTGTGTCTACGTGGAAAACGTAGCATCCTTGGCCACTAGATGAAAGGGTCATCTAGTCCAAACAGTCATCAAAAAAGTTGTTACCTGGTGGTGACCCGTCTTGGATTCGAACCAAGGGCCCACTCCTTAAAAGGGAGTTGCTCTACCAACTGAGCTAACGGGTCGTAAACAAAAAGCCGTTAGTGGCTTTAAGTGGGCAGAATTATAGCCCACAATTTTTCCCCTGTCAAGAGTTTTCGGAAAAAAATTTGAAAATTTTTTCTTTTTCGTTTCGCACGATAAATGAGAGGGCGTAGAGGACGCTTTGATCCTGGATGGCGTTGCGGTCTCCGTGGAGCTGCAGGCGGGCGGTATGGGGCCCCCGGGCATCTCGAAGGCAGAGGTAGACGGTGCCGACCGGTTTGCCCGGGACGGCTCCCGTGGGGCCGGCAATCCCGCTGATGGCGACGGCGAGATCGGCGGGGACTCGCTCTCTGGCTCCGGCCGCCATCTCCAGCACGCACTCCCGGCTCACGGCGCCGTAGTCTCTCAGGGTCTCCTCTCGGACGCCCAGCCATCCGCTCTTGATCCGGTTGGCATAGGTGACGTAGCTTCCTTCCAGGATGTCGGAAGCGCCGGGTTCGGAGGTAAAGGTCGCAGCCAGGCGTCCGCCGGTGCAGCTCTCGGCGAAGGTGATCTTGCGGCCGGTCGCCGAAAAGTATTGAATGAGGGATTCGACGAGGGAGGGCCCCGGGATCATCTGCTCTTGCCAGGGGGCCAGGGAAGCTTCGAGATCATCGAGGGACTCTTCCCCCCGGAGTTCCAGGCGATACCATCCCGGCAGGATCGGGACGATGCCGAGATTTTCGACTTCACGCAAGGCCAATTCCCTCAAAGCCTGGGGAAGTCGCTCGGATTCACGCAGCGGGTCGACAATCCCCAGGTCTTCGGGAAGCGGGTCGGTCTCGGTGAAGAAGTGATAGATGCGATGGGCGACGGGCTCCAGGAGGATGGGCGGCAGAGTTTGCCAGGGGAGGAGCCGCAGGACGTTGACGGCGCGTCCCTGGAGGCGGTAGCGATAGCTGTCGGGCTCTACCGCTTCGGCGGAGGCGGGGAGGAGCATCCCCTCCCGGGTCTCGAGGGCCTCATTGCCCAGGGTGCAGAGTATCCGGCCCGCCAGGGCGAAGCTCTCCTCCGTGGCGGCGATCAACAGATCCCCCCTGGGTTCCTCCAGGATCTTTTGGAGCAGGAGAGGCAGATCGGGATCCAAGGGTTTTATCCTGAGCTCCCGGACAGGCTTCAGTCCTTTTTGTGCCAGAGCTCTGTGCAGATAGGCAGGCAGGGTCGGGTGGGCGGAGAGGGATTCTCCAAGATAGAGCAGGGTCAATCCACGGGGCATCATTTCTCCTTTGGAGTATCGGTTTGCTATACATTGTGGAGTAATTGGGCCATTCTGTCAAGAGGAGGCCGGAGATGAACTCGATATAATCCCCACAATAAACGCTCAAAATACAAGGTAATGTGATGATCCGAAAATGCCTCTTCCCGGCGGCGGGCTACGGGACCCGCTTTCTGCCGGCGACCAAAGCGACCCCCAAAGAGATGCTTCCCATCCTGACCAAGCCTCTGATCCAGTATGGAGTCGAAGAGGCCCTGGCGGCGGGGATTCACACGATGGCTATCGTCACCGGCCGGGGCAAGCGCGCCATCGAAGACCATTTCGATATCTCCTACGAGCTGGAGCATCAGATCAAAGGGACGAGCAAAGAGCCCCTTCTTCGTGAAATTCGTGACGTGATCGAGCATTGTACCTTCTCCTATACCCGACAAAAAGAGATGAAAGGGTTGGGACACGCCATTCTCACCGGAGAGACCCTGATTGGTCAGGAACCCTTTGCCGTGATCCTGGCCGATGACCTTTGTGATCACGAGGAAGGGGATCCGGTCCTCAAGCAGATGGTGGAGCTTTTCAACCGTTTTCGATGCTCCATCGTCGCCATCGAAGAGGTTCCTGCCGATCAGACCCACAAATACGGCATTATCGCCGGCGAAGAGATCGAAGAGGGGATCTATCGTGTGCAGAATATGGTGGAGAAGCCCGACCCCAAAAAGGCCCCAAGCAACCTGGCCATTATCGGCCGCTACATCCTTACTCCCGACATTTTTGACAAAATACGCCGAACGAAGCCCGGCAAAGGAGGGGAGATCCAAATCACCGATGCTTTGCTCAAGCAAGCGGGTGAGGGAAGGGTGATCGCCTACCGTTTCAAAGGCAGACGTTTCGATTGCGGATCGGTGGACGGATTCGTGGAAGCGACGAACCACTTTTATGAGAAGTACCGGGCTAAGTAGGAAAGTATAATGGAGAATGGAAAATTGAGGATGGAGAATGGAGAATTTTGGAGTAAGAGAGGCTTTTATGCTCTCTGGATGATTCTCATCCGGTTTTTCAATAGACAAACAACCAAACAATAAAACTTCTCAACACTCAACACTCAACTCTCCCAATGACCAGTGACCTTATGCCCTTTTTGATAAAGGTGCCGCAGAGTGGTGCGGAGATGCCCATTTCCTGAGAGATTTTTGCTCCTAAACCTCTTTAAGATATAATCCCCTCAATTTCATAAGCTCCAAGGATGTGCCCAGATGGATTACAAAGAGACTTTGCTGCTTCCTAAAACCGATTTCCCTATGCGGGGAAATCTTCCGAAAAACGAGCCCCTTCGCTATACCAAATGGTTTGAAGAGGGCGCCTACGATCGGATGAAAGCCAACCGTGAGGGGCGTAAGATGTTTACCCTCCACGACGGCCCTCCCTACGCCAACGGCGAGATCCACATCGGCCACGCCCTCAATAAGATCCTCAAAGACATCATCGTCAAACACCACTACTTCCAGGGTGAAGCGGTACGCTACACCCCGGGCTGGGATTGCCACGGCTTGCCCATCGAACAGAAGGTCGAGGAGCGCATCGGCAAAGCGAAAAAAGATGCGATGCCCGTCAGTGAGTTTCGGGCACTCTGCCGGGAGCATGCCGCCAAATACATCGAGATCCAAAAAGAGGGTTTCAAATCCCTGGGGGTCATCGGCGACTGGGAAAACCCCTACGTGACGATGGATTTCGCCTTCGAGGCCAACATTTACCGCACCCTCTGCGACGTGGCCAAAAAGGGACTGCTGGTGGAGCGCAACAAGCCGGTCTACTGGTCCTGGGCGGCCGAGAGCGCCCTGGCCGATGCCGAGGTGGAGTATAAGGACAAAGAGGATTACTCCATCTATGTCGCTTTCGAACTTTCCGACAAGGCCAAGGAGGAGCTGGATATCCACGGCAAAGCAGCGGTGGTGATCTGGACCACGACCCCCTGGACCCTGCCCGCCAATACCGGGATCGCCCTAGCGCCCGAAGAGAATTACGTGCTCACCGACGACGGGTACATCGTGGCCGAGAGCCGCTACGACGCCCTGATCGAGGAGGGAGTGGTCTCGGGCCACGCCGTGCGCAGATTCTCGGCCAAAGAGTTGGAGAACAAGCTGGCCATCAACCCCCTTAATGGCCGGCCCTCCCAGATCATCCTGGGCGAGCATGTGGAGCTCGACGGCGGGACCGGAGCGGTTCACACCGCCCCCGGCCACGGAGAGGATGACTATTTTGCCGGGCTCAAATACGGCTTGGAAGTCTTGATGCCGGTCGATGACCAGGGACGCTACGACGAGAGCATCGTAGGCCATCAGCTCCTCCCCGAGCCGGAGAAGTTCGTGGGGATGCATATCTTTGACGCCAACGAAAAGATTCTGGAACTCCTGGGGGACGCACTGCTCAAATCGAGCAAGTTCACCCACTCCTACCCCCACTGTTGGCGGACCAAGAAGCCGGTGATCTACCGGGCGACCAAGCAGTGGTTCATCGCGGTGGATGCCAAGCCGGAGGGGTCCGAAGAGACCCTGCGCGGCCTGGCGCTCAAGGGGATCAAGGAGACAACCTTCTACCCCGATTGGGGACGCAACCGCCTGCGCTCGATGGTTGAGGGGCGGCCCGACTGGTGTATCTCCCGCCAGCGTACCTGGGGAGTGCCCATCGCCTTTTTCCGGGTCAAAAAGACCAAAGAGGTGATCCTGGACGAAAAGGTGCTCAACTTCATCGCCGCCATCTTCGAGCGAGAGGGGTGCGACGCCTGGTACGACCGCCCCATCGAAGAGCTCCTCTATCCCGGCAGCGGCTACAAACCCGAAGAGCTGGAGAAGGTCAACGACATCCTCGACGTCTGGTTTGACAGCGGTTCGACCTGGAACGCCGTGCTCAAATCCCGCCGCTACGACGCCGGAGAATTCCCCGCCGATATGTATCTGGAGGGGAGCGACCAGCACCGGGGTTGGTTCCAGAGCTCTCTGCTGCTGAGTTCGGCGATCAATTTCCATCCCCCCTACCGCTCCATCCTCACCCACGGCTTCACCGTCGATGAGAACGGGGAGAAGATGTCCAAATCGAGGGGCAACGTCGTTGCGCCCCAGAAGGTCACCCAGCAGTTCGGTTCGGAAATCCTGCGGCTCTGGGTGGCGCTGAGCGACTATCAGAGCGACTTGAAGATCAGCGACGGCATCCTCAAGCAGACGGCAGAGCAGTATCGCAAGATCCGCAATACCTTCCGCTTCCTCTTGGCCAATGTCAACGATCTCAAGGCCCTGCGCCCCGTCGAAGAGCTGGGAGAGCTGGACCGCTGGATCCTCGCCGAAGCGGGCGAAGTCTTCGCCGAGGTCAAAGGCTCCTTCGACGCTTATGAATTCTCCCGGGGATTCTCACGGCTCAACAATTTCCTGACCAATGAGCTCAGCGGGATCTATATGGATATCTCCAAAGACCGGCTCTACTGTGACGCTCCCGACGCTCCCGGCCGCCGGGGTGCCCAGACGGCGATGGCGATGATCGCCCGCAGTATGCTGGCCCTGATCGCCCCCACGCTCACCTATACCGCCGACGAGGTGTTGGAGTATGCGCCGGCGGTGATCAAAGGGGAGTGGAACGACGTCTTCGATATGGAGTATACGCCGCTGCCCGAGCTGAGCAAGCCCTTCGACGACGGAGTGCTCCTGGCGGCCAGAGAAGCTTTCAGCGAAGCGGTGGACTGGCTCAAGAAGGAGAAGGTGATCAAAGCGACCCTGGAGCTGGCCATTGCCGGTCCGGTGGAGCAGTTACCGCTTCAGAATCCCAAGGATCTGGAAGATTGGTTCGTGGTCAGTGCCGTGGCACCGGAGTTGGAGACCGAAGAGTTGGGGAGTTTCAGTGTGGACGATCTGCGCTTTACGATCCATCGGGCTCCGGCACAGAAATGCCCCCGCTGCTGGCGCTACAGTTCTACCGGTGAAGAGAAGCTCTGCGAGCGCTGCGCCGAGGTGATGGATGCCTGATCTCTCCCAGCCCGTCACTCCGGGAGTCATCATCGGCTCCATCGGATTCATCGCGCTCTGTGTCGTGATCGGTTTGGGGGTAGTGGCCTATTACAAGAAGAGAATTAAGCGTTGAACGCTGAGGGTTGAAAGGGCCGCCTTCGGCAGCAAACCGAAATTTCTATTTATTATTTTCTACTTTTTTCTCGTTTCCTTCATTTTCTTCCAAACCTACTGCTGAAAAGACTTCGGAGAAGGCTTTGCGCACGGCGCTGGGCCCCTGGGAAGGGTCCCGGTGGATCTTGGTCGATTCGAAGACCTGCATCGCTTTGCTGTGACGATACTTCTCGTTGGCTTTTTCCCGCTCTTTTACCTCTTTGACCATCTTTTTATACTCTTGTTTCTCCGCTTCGGTCGCGTTCTTTTCATTGAAGAAGGGAAGGGTGCCGAAGATACTGGGGCCCTCTTTGAGGGTACGGTGAGGAAGTTTGGTCGATTCGAAAACCGCCAGCGGGGCGCTGATGGGGCGGGCGGTGAGCATCGTGAACGAAGCGGCGATCAAGACAAAAAGAATTTTTTTTGACGAGCTGGGCATGGATCCAGTCCTTTTTTGAGAACTATCATACCCTAAAGGGACTCAGAGAACAAAGCTCCCTCAAAGCTCCTTGATGAAGGCGTCGGGGTTGAACTCGTGTCGGGCGTTGGGGAGGACCTGCTGTGCATCTTCGCGGGTGGCGAAGGGGCCGACGAGGAGGCGTTTCATCCCCTGGATGCCCGGCACCGAGCGGTAGTCGTAGCCCAGGGCGGTAATGTGGGCGAGCCATTTGGGATCGGGTCTGCCCCGGAAGGAGCCGACCTGGATGAACCAGCGGCCGTGGTCGGCAGTGACCTTCTTAGGCACGCTGTAGCACTGTTTGCACTCGGCGTTGGTGGAGGCGATGCGGATCGGGGCGATGGGTTTGAAGCTGCCCTCGGGGCCCTCCTCGGGGAGCCAGCGCCGGCAGATACGGATACGGGAACGGTAGTAGGGGCTTGTGATCGAACTGATCTTGACCCCCTGTTTTTCGTTGGCGGCATGCTCGAATTTTCCGTCGCCGATATAAATCCCCACGTGGGTAATCTGCCCGGTCTTTCTGGGGGTGGTGTCGAAGAAGATCAGGTCGCCGTATTTGAGCCCGCTGACGGGGACCTTTTTGCCCACTTTGGCCTGTTCCCGGGCGACGCGGGGGACGTGCTTCATATTCATACTGGCGTAACAGTAGTAGACCAGCCCCGAGCAGTCGAAGGCGTCGGGCCCTTCTTCGGCCCAGACATAGGGTTTGCCCAGTTGGTCGTCGAGGAGCTCTTTGAGCGCCTCTTTGTGGGGTTTGTGGTAGCGGACCTTGGGTTTGTGGATGGTGTAGTCGTATTTGGGGCCGCAACCGGCAAGGAGAAGGAAGAGTGCGACGAGAAAAAGCGCGGGATAATATTTTTTCATATAGGCATTATAACACGCCGGGATGGATCAATCTTTGAGCATATCGTTGATCCGTTTGGTGTCGGGGTCTTCGTTGGGGTCTTTTTTGGGTTTGCGCATCTCCCGGAAGAGGAGATAGAGCAGTGTCGCGGCGATCAGGACGATCGCGATATGCAGGGAGAGATAGCGGGGATCGAGGATCATATCCATTTTTGACTCCTTTTAGAGGATGAGCATGGCGTCGCCGTAGCTGTAGAATCGGTACCCTTCTCGGATCGCTTCCCGGTAAAGCTCGAGGGTCTTTTCCCGCCCGATAAAAGCGCTGACGAGCATGATGAGGGTGCTCTTGGGCAGGTGAAAATTGGTCAGGAGGTGGTTGACCCTCCGGGGAGGATTGCCCGGGTGCAAAAAGAGATCACACTCCCCCTCGGTACGGCTCGTGCGGGCGAAATACTCCACGGTGCGGGTGACGGTGGTGCCCACGGCGAGCAGGGGAGCGTCGCCGCGCAGGTACTCCGCCGCCTCGGGAGGGATGCGGAAATATTCCGAATGCATGGGGTGCTCGAGGATCTTTTCGCTTTCCACGGGCTTGAAGGTGCCGGCTCCCACGTGCAGGGTGAGGGTGTAGCAGGGGTGAGTGCTTTTGAGACGCTCCAGCTGCTCGGGGGTGAAGTGGAGCGATGCGGTCGGGGCGGCGACGGCCCCGGCCTCTCTGGCGAAGAGGCTCTGGTAGTGCCGAGTATCTTCGGGGGTATCCTCCCGGTTCATATAAGGAGGCAGAGGCACGTGGCCGATGCGCTCCAGGATCTCTACCAAACGGGAAAAATCTAGCTCCTTGTCCTCTTGATAGAAACGCACTCTGCGGGCACCGTCAGGCAGGAGGGCGCGCACCTCGGCCTGTAGCCCCTCATCGAAACTCAGGCGCGTCCCCTCACGCACCCGCCCCCGGATCATCGCCAGGTATTCGTTGTCCGGCAGCGGCTTGTTGAGCAGGAGCTCTACGCGGCCGCCTGTGGCTTTGGTGCCGTAGAGCCGTGCTTTGATGACCCGGGTATCGTTGAGGAAAAGCGCCGTCTCAGAGGGGAGGAAGCGCTCCAGATCGCGGAAACGGGCGTGGTGGATGCTCCCGTCACGCCGGTCGAAGACCAGCATCCGGGCGGCGTCGGGAGGTTCGACGGGCTGAGTGGCTATCTGCTTGGGGGGAAGGGTATAGTCGTAACTCTGGGTCAGCCAATCAAGCTCGTCAGCTTTCATGGGATTCAGAGCCTTTCTCCAGGGCTTCGAATTCCCGCTCGGCCTTTTCGAACTCATCCTCTTCCTCTTCTTCGTCATCCTCCTTTTCTTCGGGCTTGTAGGGGTTGACATAGTGGACGATGAGGATCGAGAGGCCATAGAGCAGGATCAGCGGTGCCGCCATCAAAAGCTGGGTGAGCACATCCGGCGGGGTCAGGAAGGCTGCCAGGAGGAAAATAATGACGATGGCGTATTTGAAGTAGTCTTTGAGGGTCTTGTCGGTGATGAGCCCAAGTAGGGCCAGGAAGTAGGCGACCACCGGCAGCTCGAAAGCGATCCCGAAGCCGATGAGGATTTTGGTGAAGAAGCCCACGTAGTCTTCGATATTGATCAGTGGCGTATAGAGGAAGGAGCCGAAGGTGATGAGGAATTGGAATCCGAAGGGGGTGACGACGTAGTAGGCGAAGAGGACCCCGATCAGGAACATCACCGATCCGCCGACGACAAAGGGGAGGACCATCTTTTTCTCATTGTCGTAGAGACCGGGAGCGATGAAGAGCCAGAGCTGCCAGAGGATCACCGGCATCGCCATCAGGATCCCGGCAAAGAAGGAGACTTTGAGGGCGACGAAGAAGGCCCCGCCCACCTGGTGGGTGGTGATCATTCCGTTAAAGCTCTTTTCGCGGAGGTTCTGGTTGACTGCCTGGCGGGTGAGGTTCTCCTCTTTGACCAGGGCTTTGCGCAGGATCCGGCTGTTGCGCGCCAGCTCCTCCGCGGCGGAGGCCGCCTGGCTCAGAAGCTTTTGCAGTTTGGGGTTTTGGGTGGCCTGGGAAGCTTCGGCCAGAGTACGGTGGAGCTTCTCGGCGCTTTGGGCGTGGTCGCTCAAAAGAGCGGGGCTTTTGGAAGGGGCCAGCGTGGCGTTGTGCTCGTTGCCAGAGATCTTCCACGTCCCCATCTCCCGTTTTTCGACGATTTTGCCGACCTGGATCAGGGCATTGTTGAGGGGTTTGGTTATCCATCCGAGAATGGCGTTGTGAAAGGTGAAGGCGATGATGAAGCCGACAAAGACGGCGAGAACGGAGATGGCCAGGCGTTGGCGGAGTTCCGCCAGGTGGGGTTTCATACTCTCAAACATCAGGCGTTCGCTTCATTATCGAGGTGTTTGAACCCGGCAGGCCGGGATGATTCTTTGGGGCTGCTTTCGGGGCCCTTGTCCTCGACGGAGGGAGTTTCGGCCGTTTGTGCCTCCGCGGAGTTTTCCGCCTCTTCGAGGGCTTTGCGGGCCATCTCTTTGTATTCGGTAACCCCCGGACGCTGAGATGTTTCGCCGGTCGGTTCATCCTCTTCCAGGAGATCATCGACCGATTCGTTGAGCCGATCGGTCGGCATACCGCTTCGGGCGATCTCAATCGCCTCTTGCAACTCATCGGTATGGTTGGAGATGGCGTTTTTGAAGCCGCTGATATCCGAGCCGACTTCGCTGAGGCTTTGACGATAGCTTAGCGCCTCTTCCTTGAGCTCCTTGAGATGGAGCTCCTCTTCAAAGGTGCTCTTGGCTTCGTTGATGGTCTTGCGGACACTGTTGAAAAACTTGGCGATCTGCACCATCGCCTCGGGGAGTTTGTCCGGCCCCAGAAAGAGGATGGCCACCAGGGCGATCACCAATATTTCGCTGAAACCCATTCCAAACATGGGACTCCTTCTATCCCCGTCTTTCGGGGAGAAATTGGGTCAATTTTACCCAAAAAAATTATGTTAATGGAGAATGGAGAACTTATGGATGGATTTTTAAGGTATTAAACTGGATAGTATTATTCTCATTCCGGACTGCGCTTTCACTCGATAGCTCTGGCAGTCGCAAACACCTGCGGTGCCCCTTCGGGGTTGAGTGCTCCTTTGTCGCCATCGAGTGAAAGCTCCATTGCAAACATCGGGTTAATGGTCACGCGGAGTAATAACTTCGGCAATGGTTTCATAGAACAGCATAATTATGCACTAATCCATCAGAAAGAGGACGAGTTCATCGGCTAGAAAGAGATCGGGGTTGCGGTAGCCGCCGGGACGGGTGAGGAGTTTGCCCTCCCTGACCAGCAGTCGGGCCCGTTCCCGTTCCGAAGGGCTGAGCCAGGCTTCGTCGACACCCAGTCGGGAGCGCAATCCCAAAAAGAGGCGCTCGGTCTTGAGATCTTCCGCGGAGAGGATCTCGGTCCGATGGGAGAGCGGGTTCGCCAGGTAGCGATCCAGGGCGGTAGGGGGGTAGTAGCGGCGGTCCTGCCGGAAGCCCACCGCTCCCGCCCCCAGCCCGATGTAGTCTTTTAGCTGCCAATAGCCCAGATTGTGGCGGCAGGGATCGCCGAAATTTGAGATCTCGTACTGGGGCAAGCCCCGCTCTTCGATCGCCCGGGCCATCCATCGGGCCAGGGCCACATTCTCCTGGCGTACGTCAGGCGTTTGGGCGAAGGGGGTGCCTTCTTCGATGGTCAGCTCGTAGGCGGAGAGGTGACCGACGGGAAGGTCCGAGGCGATGTCGAGATCCCGATTGAGCAGCTCACGGTCATCTCCGGCGCAGTTGTAGATCAGATCGAGGGAGAGGCGCTTGAAGCCTATGTCGGCAGCACGCTCCACCGCTTCGATTGCCTGCCGGGGTGTGTGGGCCCGCCCCAGGCGCTTGAGCTTGTCGGGGTCGAAGCTCTGGACCCCGAAACTGATCCGGTTGATCCCCAGCGCTTTCATTCCCTTCAGCCACGTGTCCGAAGCGGAGTTGGGGTTGGCTTCGCAATTGAGCTCCGCTTCGGAGGCCAGGTAGGGTTTGAGGGTTTCAAAAAGAGGGGCGTAGAGTTCGGGTGGGACCGTGCTGGGGGTTCCGCCGCCGATGAAGAGAGTTTCGATGGAGCCGGGGGTCGCCTCGAAGCGCTCCAGTTCAAAGAGGAGTTGACGGTGCAGCGCCTTCATATAGTCCGGGCGGGTATCAAAGCGCCCGGTATAGGAGTTGAAACTGCAATAATGGCATTTGGAATCGCAGTAGGGGATGTGAATATAAAGCAGCATATTTTGGAGAAAACTCCTCTCGTTTCAAAAGGCTGTAATGCCTTTTCCGTTAAAATAGTAGCAAAATAATTGTGCTTCGTCCGCTAGTGCGGCAGGCACGGCAAGCGGGTTGACAATGGGAAAATATAAAGAGTATCGGCCCAATGTGGCCGCCATTGTACTCTCGCCGAACTATCCGGAACGCAAAGAGTTTATGATCGCCCGACGCAAAGGGATGCGCAAGGGGTGGCAGTTTCCCCAGGGAGGGATCGACGAGGGCGAATCTCCCCGGGAAGCGCTGCTGCGTGAACTGAAGGAGGAGATCGGAACCGACGAAGTAGAGATTATCGCCGAGTATCCCGAGTGGATCAGCTACGATTTTCCCAAAAAGAGTCGGAACCCCAGACGTTACCCTTTCAAAGGGCAGCGCCAGAAGTATTTTCTGGTCAAGCTCAAAGAGGGGGCGAAGATCGATCTCAACTCCTTCGAAGCACCGGAGTTTGAAGAGTACAAATATGTGGAGATGGACGAACTGTTCCGCCGGATCACCTTTTTCAAACGAAGGGTCTATCGGCAGGTGGTCGACTATTTCATCAAAAAAGGATTGTTGTAGATGCTCATCGTACAGAAATACGGCGGAACCAGTGTCGGAAGCCTGGAACGCATCGAAAATGTCGCCAAGCGAGTGGCCAAGGCACGGGAAGAGGGGAATGATCTGGTCGTGGTCGTCTCGGCTATGAGCGGGGAGACCAACAAGCTCATCGACTATGCCCACCACTTCTCCAAGACCCCTTCCAAGCGGGAAATGGATATCCTGCTCAGCTCCGGCGAGCGGGTCACTGCTTCGCTTTTGGCCATCGCTTTGCAGGAGATGGGCTACGACGCCATTGCGATGACCGGCCGTCAGGCGGGGATCAAGACCGACGGCACCCACACCTATGCCCGAATCGAGTCGATCGATACTTCCGCCATCGAAGAGCGGATCAAAGAGGGCAAGATCGTCATCGTCGCCGGTTTTCAGGGGATCAATGAGAAGGGAGAGGTCACGACCCTCGGCCGGGGCGGCAGCGACCTCAGCGCTGTGGCGCTGGCGGGGGCCCTGCACGCCGATGCCTGTGAAATCTATAGCGACGTCGACGGCATCTACACTACTGATCCGCGTATTGAACCCAAAGCCAAAAAGCTCGATTACATCTCCTACGACGAGATGCTGGAGCTCTCCAGCCTGGGAGCGAAGGTTTTGCAGAACCGCTCCGTGGAACTGGCCAAGAAGATGGGGGTCAAGATCATCGCCAAGAGTTCGTTCAGTGACGGACCGGGTACAATTATCGCAGAGGAGAATGAAGCAATGGAAGCAGTTTTGGTCAGCGGAATCGCACTAGATAAGAATCAGGCAAGGGTCTCCTTGCGGGATGTGGAGGATCGTCCCGGGATCGCGGCGGAGATCTTCAACCGCCTGGCCGATGAGCAGATCAATGTCGATATGATTATCCAGAATGCCAGCAAAGAGGGGAAGACCAACCTCGGTTTTACCGTCCCCCAGAGTGAGCTGGAGGCGGCCAAGAAGGTCATCGGCAGCTTCGAGAAGGATTTCGGCGAAGCCGATTACGATGAGAATGTCTGCAAAGTCTCCATCGTCGGGGTCGGGATGAAGTCCCACAGCGGCATCGCCGCCAAAGCCTTCAGCGCGATGGCCGAGAATAACATCAACATCGAGATGATCTCCACCAGTGAGATCAAGATCTCGATGATCGTCGACGAAAAATACGGCGAATTGGCGGTACGGGTGCTCCACGAGACCTACGAACTGGATAAATAATGCAGCAGCTCCTGGAGTGGACCCTGGAGGCGATCCGGGCTGAGAATTCCGATTTCAGCTGGATGGAGGAGTTTCGCTTCGACTGGGTCCCCCCCGCCAAAAGTGCCGTCTCTCGGCTCCTGGAGGGGCAGAGTATGCTGCTGCTGACCGATCCGGCCCGGGAGTGGTTCGCTCATTATGTCCTGGGCTCCATCAACAACCCCCAGCGCCGCCGCCCCTTTCTCCCGGTCTATCCCCTGAAGCAGCTTTTCCCCAACCTCCCGGAGATCGAGAGTTCCCAGGATCAGCAACTGCTGGAGGATATGCTGGAGATCTCTTTTCCCGAGGGGTATTTTTTCTGGTATATCGGCGAGGGGAGCCACCGCTACGCCAAGATCGCCCTGAGTAACGAAGGGAATTTCCTCTGGCTTTTGGATGAGCAGGTCCCGGGGAGCTTTTCCCTGCGCCGGCACGACCCGCTCCTGGATATCAAGCTCCTGCAACTCTATCGCCTCTTCGACCGGACGGTGGAGGCGGCCCTCTTCAATGAGGTGGCGTTGGATTGATGGATTGGCTCAAAAGCCGGGTCCTGGTGACCTCCGCCCCCTTCGAAAGCCTTGCCGAGGAGATCGGAGAATCGGTTCAGCGTATGGGAGCAAGGCTCATCCCCATCCTCAGGGAAGGGAGCTTCAAGGTCGAGGATGTCTCCCTGGCCCTGGAAAAGGCTTATCTGGCCAGCGAAGAGCCCCAGGTGATCCTGCTGGGGGGTGACAGCTTCAGCGACGTAGTGCAGAACAAACTCCTCAAAGTGATCGAAGAGCCTCCCCCCAACAAGAGTTTCATCCTCCTTTTTCGCTCCAAAGCTTCAGTGTTGCCCACGATCCGCTCCCGCCTGCCCATCACAGTGATGGATCGGGGAAGGGCGGATGTCGAGCTGGAGCTCGACGTGAAAAACCTGGAGATCGCTTCGGTCTATGACTTTCTCCAAAAACACAACCGCATCGGGGCTGCGGAGGCGCGTCCCCTGGTGGAGGCTCTCCTGAAAAAGGCCATCGAGAGCGGAGCGTACGATCTGGACGAGCGGGCGCTGGATACTTTTCGGGATGTCGTGAGGGCCCTGGATGTGGGATCGCCGGGCTCCTTTGTCCTGACCACGGTGCTGCTGAAGCTTTTGGCCAAACGCAAGCGCCGGCAGAAACGCTGAAAGGAGTGCTGATGGAGCTTTATCGGATCGGAATCGTACGGGAACGCAAGCGGGTCCTCCGGGAACTCGGTGTCGAGAGCGGCGGGGTGAAGATTATGGCGGAGAAGATGCAGACCCTCTGGATCAAGATCCGCCGTCTGCGCACACCCGCCGCCAACATCCTCAAGCAGGATGCCCTGAGTATCGGCGCCGACCTGGCGGTGCCGAGCGGTGTGATCACCTGCGAGACGGAGTATGTGGATGCCCTGCTCATCGCTACCCGCGCCCAATTGCGGACCTTGGCTCGCAAAGAGCGGGCCCAACCCTTCGGCCTGAAGCGTCTGGCGGGGGAGTTGGAGGGCTTTTTGAATGAGCCCGGAGAGCCGGTGAAGATTATGGGGGTCCTCAATGCCAACGAGGACAGCTTTTACGCCGGAAGCCGCTTTCTGGGTGAGGCGGCCGTTGAGAGGATCGAGGCGATGATCGGGGAGGGCGCGGCGATCATCGACATCGGCGGCGTCTCCTCCCGCCCCGGATCGGAGCCGGTCTCTGCCGAAGAGGAGCTGGAACGGGTGCGCCCCATCTGTGAGGCGCTCGAGCGCTCAGGCCTGACGGAGAAAGCCCTCTTCAGTATCGACAGCTATACCCCTGCGGTGGTGGAGTATGCTCTCCAAAAAGGCTTCGGCCTCATCAACGATATCACCGGCGCGACGGATGAGCGCATTATCGCCCTGGCCAAGGCTTACCAGGCGCGGCTCTGCATTATGCATATGCAGGGCACCCCCCAGACGATGCAGCTCGATCCCCACTACGAGGATGTGACCGCCGAGGTGGATGCCTTTTTCACCGAGCGGATCGAAGCGTGCGAAGCGGCGGGCCTGTCGAGAGATCAGTTGATCTTGGATGTGGGGATCGGTTTCGGCAAAACCCTGGAGCACAATCTGGAACTTCTGCGCAACCACGCCAATTTCCTGCGCCACGGATGCGAACTGCTCATCGGCGCGAGTCGCAAATCGATGATCGACAGGATCATCCCCACCCCCACCGAAGCCCGTCTGCCCGGGACTTTGGCTATCCATCTCAAAGCGGTGGAGAACGGCGCCACCATTGTCCGTTGTCACGACGTGGCCGAGCATCGGCAGGCCTTGGCGGTTTGGGAAGCGATAGGACTTTGAGGGATGGAAGATCGAAAATTTCTCTTAATTTTTTATCTATAAAATATAAAGTTAGATTTTTTTTAGATTGAGCTATGATATCTCATAAAATAAAATGGAGTTTATAAGATGGCAAAAGTGCAATCAGTTGAACCTAATATCGCAGATTTAGTTAATGGATGGTTGAAGTCTTATAAGTTGCCTTACAAGCTTGAACAAGAATCTCTGAACAGCGAAATTGATAAGGCTTTGGATGAATACTACTCTAAAAGCGGAGGTAAGGGTGGGAATCGTCCTGATGCTAAACTTTTATTGCAAGATAAACAACTCAATTATTACCCAGTTCTTATTGAGTATAAAGGTTATAAAGGCAAGCTTGTAAAACTTGATGCTGACGGTCAGGTTGACAATATGACTGCAAAAAATGAGCCAAATTTTAATAATATTAAAAACTATGCTGTCAATGGAGCGGTTCATTATGCAAATGCTGTTTTACATCACACAAGTTATACTGATATTATCGCTATTGGTGTGACAGGCTACAAAGACAGCTCTGGTAAGCTACAGCATGAAATTGGTGTGTATTTTGTTTCAAAAGACAATTTTGGAGTTGGTCAAAAAGTAGGAGATTATACGGATCTTTCTTTTTTGGCTCCTGAATATTTTGATGATTTTATTGAAAAAGTAAAATCATTGAGTTTGTCAGATGAAGAATTAGAGAGAATTAAAGCACAGAGAGAAAAAGAAATTGATACCAGTTTACGCAAACTCAATCAGGATATTTACGAAAACGAAAAGGGTTTGTCTGAAAATGATCGTGTTTATCTTGTTGCCGCATCCATTATTGCCACATTGGGGGTTCCTAACAAAGTGGCACCTCTTGAAAAGTCAGAATTGAAATCATTAACCGAAGAGGGGAATCGTGACGGTGATATTATTGTTAGAAAAATTCGGGCGTTTTTAAAACATAAAAATATCCCGGAAGGCAAAAAGGAATTGATCGTCAGAACGCTCTCAAACACTTTATTAACGGAGAATATCAATAAGCCTGTCGATGGAGAAAGCCAGTTAAAACGTGTTTTTAGCAAGATAGTTGATGACTTGGGAATTTATTATAAAATTGGTTTAACTACTGACTTCACAGGTAAGCTGTTCAATGAAATGTACGGGTGGCTAGGCTTTTCTCAAGACAAACTAAATGACGTGGTTCTTACCCCTTCCTATATTGCAAATCTCTTGGTAAAGCTTGCACGAGTGAACAAAGATTCCTATGTATGGGACTTCGCTACGGGTTCAGCAGGTTTATTGGTGGCAGCTATGAATGAAATGATTAACGATGCAAGAAACACCATTGCATCTCCGGAAGAACTTGCGCATAAAGAAGCTAAAATCAAAGCAGAACAGCTCCTTGGATTAGAGGTCCTTTCCAATATTTATATGTTGGCAATTTTGAATATGATTTTGATGGGCGATGGTAGCTCCAATATTCTTAATGAGGATTCACTTACCTTTGATGGGAAATATGGCTATGGTAAAACTAATGAACGATTCCCAGCCGATGCATTTATCCTCAATCCCCCCTATTCGGCCGAAGGTAATGGTATGGTCTTTGTGGAAAAGGCCTTGAATATGATGAATAAAGGTTATGCCGCCATCATCATTCAAGGCTCAGCGGGTTCAGGAAAAGCTAAGGAGATTAACAAACGCATACTTAAAAAACATACACTAATTGCCAGTATAAAGATGCCAAGTGATCTTTTCATCGGTAAATCGAGTGTACAAACCTATATTTATGTGTTTCGTGTCAATGAAGCGCATCACAAAGATGAAAGGGTAAAGTTTATTGATTTTTCCAATGATGGTTATACTCGATCCAATCGTAAAAGAGCTAAAAATAATATTAAAGATACAGACCGTGCCAAAGAACGTTACCAAGAGCTCGTGGATTTGGTAAGATTTGGTAAAAGCAAACTGAATATATTGACCGAAAATGAATATTACGAAAACACGATTGATCCTGATAACGGTGCGGACTGGAATCAATCTATTCCAATAGATACCAAACCAACATTGGAAGATTTTAAACGCACTGTAAGCGATTATTTGGCATGGGAAGTCTCTCAACTTTTAAAGAAACAAGGAGATACTTCGGGAAAGTAGATTCCCCACTTAACAAAATGCTAGAAGATGTTGAGTGGGGTAAGTTTAGATTAGGTGATTTATTTGATATTGAGAGCACTTCAAGCTTTAATAAGGATAAGCTTACTGTTGGTGATGAGTATGACTATGTGACGAGAACTTCACAAAATCAAGGTATATTGCAGTCAACGGGATTTGTGAATGAAGAAAATCTTAATCCGGCTGGAGTTTGGAGCTTGGGGCTTTTGCAAATGGATTTCTTTTTTAGACGGAAGCCTTGGTACGCTGGACAATTTGTAAGAAAAATTATCCCCAAAATGGAGCTTGACGAATATTCGATTCAATGGATGTCTACAGTTTTAAATAAGCAGAGAAAGAAACTCTTATCTGTTTTAGTAAGAGATTTAGACGAAGCCTTTAAAAATACACTAGTTGAACTGCCAATAAAAAATGGAGAAATCAACTTCGACTTTATGGGTCATTTTATTGCAAAGATAGAAGCAGATCGTATCAAAAAACTGGATGCATATTTGTCTGCAACAGGATTTAAAGATTATTACCTAACTTCGGAAGAGCAGAAGGCTTTAGATGACTTTGAAGATGGGGATATTGATTGGGGTGAGTTTAAGTTAGGTGATTTGTTTTATATAGAGAGTACACAAAGTTTTAATAAAGATAGACTTACTGTTGGTGATGATTATGACTATGTGACGAGGACTTCACAAAATCAGGGTATATTGCAATCAACAGGATTTGTGAATAAAGAAAACCTTAATCCTGGGGGAGTTTGGAGTTTAGGGCTGTTGCAAATGGATTTCTTTTTTAGACAAAGACCTTGGTATGCTGGGCAATTTGTAAGAAAAGTTACCCCTAAAATAGAGCTTAGCCAATATTCGGTTCAATGGATGTCTGCAGTTTTAAATAAGCAGAAAAAGAAACTGTTGTCTGTTTTAGTAAGGGATGTGAATGAAACTTTTAAGAATATATTGGTTGAATTACCAATAAAAAATGGTGAAATCGACTTCGACTTTATAGAATGCTTTACATCTGCTATTCATAAATTGGTAATAAAAGATGTTGTGGAATATACAAATCAAAAAATTACAGCACACGACCAAATAGTTTAGTTAAACTTATATTATGTGTACTTACCGTAAGGCTTAAAACTCCAAACGCTATATACTTACACAGTAATTTATAATTATTCTTTCAACTTGAGGCCTGAAAGCCCATACTTGTGACTTTTAATAAGGTGCAAAAACGATCCACCCCGCTACGGCGCGCTCCAGGACTTCGGCGACGCCTGCCTGGCGGTAGATGATCCCGTCGATATACTCTTTTTTCTTCCATCCCATCGTTTTCATCGTGTTGAGGCAGCCGACCATCTCTACGTCGTAGCCGTCCATAAGCGATCGGAGGCGTTTGAGGGTTTTGGGATCGTAATCTTTGCGGATGACCCGCATGCCGGAGCTGTAGAAGACCATCGCTACCTGTAGGCTCTCCGGCGGATATTCATTGAGGACATTGTTGATGGCGCCGATGATGTGGTTGACGACGTGAATGTCATCCGTCTTGACGGGGACCACCCATTTCCTGGGATGGTCGAAACTGGGCTGCGGGTCGGAAAACTGCATTTTCGCGACGAGAGAGAGTGGCAGCAACAATATCAAAATCCAGAGCAGACGTCTCATCGATCTTCCTTTGTGAACAATAGCTCATTATAACAAATCGCCTCTGTGGCCGGCGTGTAAAATGGGTTATAATATCCTCAAAACCGAAGAACAAAGGCCGAGAATGATCCGTAATCACCAGGAGTATGAAGAGGCGGTCGCCAAGCTCAAACGCTGGGCCTACGCCTATTACGTCGAGGACAATCCGGAAGTGACCGATGAGGTCTATGACCGACTCTATCGGGAGGTGGAAGCTTACGAAAAGGCCCACCCTGATGAGATCGATCCGACTTCTCCGACCCAGAGGGTCGGCGCTCCTCTCAAAGAGGGGTTCAAAAAGGCGAAACACCTCAGCCGGATGTGGAGTATGGAGGATGTCTTCAACGCTGCTGAATTCGAAGAGTGGTTCAACCGTATCGACAAAAAGTATCCCGGTGAGCGCTACTACATCGAACCCAAATTCGACGGGGCGAGCCTCAACCTGATCTACGAAAACGGCCTGCTCAAGCAGGCGATCACCCGGGGTGACGGCGTGGAAGGGGAGGATGTGACCGCCAACGCCAAAACGATCCGCTCCATCCCCCTGGATATCGCTCATAAAAGCCTCATCGAGATCCGGGGCGAGGTGCTGATGACGATCGAAGAGTTCGAGCGGATCAACAAAGAGCGGATCGCGGCGGGGGAGCAGCCCTTCGCCAATCCCCGAAACGCGGCGGCGGGCAGCCTGCGCCAGCTCGATCCCTCCATCACCGCCAAGCGGAACCTCATCTTCCAGCCCTGGGGAGTGGGGGTCAATGACCTCGACTACGAATACCTCAGTGACCTGATGGGTTATGTCTATGACCTGGGCTTTCGCAAACCGCCGCTCAGAGAGGTCAAGCGCACCCCCAAAGAGATCGAAGCGGTCTATGAGAAATTGGACAAGATGCGCTCCCAACTTCCGGTGATGCTCGACGGAATGGTGGTCAAGGTGGATCGGATCGCTTTGCAGGAGATCCTGGGATATACGGTCAAATATCCCCGGTGGATGGTGGCCTATAAATTCCCGGCGGTGGAGAAGCAGACCAGATTGCTGGATGTGATCCCCCAGGTAGGCCGCACGGGGGTCATCACCCCGGTCGCGGTGCTGGAGCCGGTAGAGATCGAAGGGGTGGTCGTGGAGCGGGCGACCCTGCACAACTACGACTACATCGAGAAGCTCGACATTCGTATCGGCGATATGGTCACAGTCATTCGCAGCGGCGATGTGATCCCAAAGATCATCAAGGTCCTGCCCCAATACCGCACCGGAAAGGAGAAGCCGATCCAACGTCCCACCCGCTGCCCGGTCTGCGGCAGCGAAGTGCTCGACGAAGGGCCGCTGGTGAAGTGCCAGAACCTCTCCTGCCCCGCGCGGGTGGTCAACTCCATCATCTACTTCGCTTCCAAGCAGTGTATGAATATCGACGGCCTGGGCGAGAAGATCGTCCAGCAGCTCTATGACGCGGGGCTGGTGAAGGATGTGGAGGACCTCTACCATTTGAAGAAGGAGGACCTCCTCAAGCTGGAGGGCTTCGGGGAGAAAAAGGCGGAGAAACTCCTGGAGGCGATCGAAGCGTCGAAGGGTCGGGAGTGCTGGCGCTTCGTCAACGCCCTGGGGATTGAGCACATCGGGGAGGTGGCCAGTAAAAAGATCTGTGAAAAGTTCGGCCTCGATTTCATCCATGCCGACAAAGAAGCACTCCTCTCCATCGAAGGCTTCGGGGAAGAGATGGCTAACAGTTTCCTGGAGTTTATGCGGGTCAATGGGGAAAAGGTCAAGCGGCTGATGGAGATTGTCCGACCCAAACCGCCTCAAAAAGAGGAAGTAGTGGAGTCTCCCTTCACCGGCAAGACTGTGGTGCTTACCGGCGCGATGAAAAAGCCCCGTTCCGAGATCAAGGAGATGCTGGAGCACCTGGGAGCCCACGTGACGAATACAGTGTCGCATAAGACCGATTATGTGATCTACGGAGAGGACCCCGGGAGTAAATTCGACAAAGCCAAGCAGCTGGGAGTGACGCTGCTGCCCGAAGAGAAGATGTGGGAGATGCTGGGTGAGCAAGCCGAGGCGGAATAGAGTAGGTGCTTGTGCTTTATGAGCGATAAGCCTCATCTCTTTTGGATTGATCGCTAGCCGGAATTATTCCGCCTCCATCGCCCCTGCAAGTCTTTGATAGGCAGGGCAAGTCTCCTCCAAAGCTTCTATCGTATCGAGACAGACGACCTGTCCCTTTTCCAAAACAGCGATTTTGTCGGCCCGTTTTACGGTACTGAGGCGATGAGCGATGATGAGGGTGATGCGGTCCTGTGAAATTTTGTCGATGGCCTGAGTGATGAGTCGCTCGCTTTCATTATCCAGAGCACTGGTCGCTTCGTCGAAGATAATGATTTTGGGGTCGTTGTAGAGGGCTCTGGCGATGGCGATGCGCTGGCGCTGACCACCGGAGAGATTGGTGCCATGCTCTTCGAGTAGGGTGTCGATTCCTCCCATTACCTGGACGAATTCCCAGGCATTGGCCATTTTGAGTACCTGGGCAACCCGCTCGGGATCGATCGGATTGCCATAGGCGACGTTGGCTGCGACACTGTCGTGAAAAATATAGACTCTTTGGGTAACAATGGAGATCCCTTTCCTTAAAGAGGGGAGGGCATACTCCTTCAGGGAATGGCCGTCGATCAGGATCTCTCCTTTCTGCGGATCGAAGAAGCGTACCACCAGATTGACCAATGAACTTTTTCCACCTCCGCTGGGGCCGATGAGAGCCAGTTTCTCTCCTCGATTAACTGTGAGGCTCACGCCCCTGAGTGCCTCTGTTTCGCCATAGGAGAGATAGACATTTTCGAAGCGGAGTTGATTCGCTTCCGTGAGTTCCAGTGTGCCTTCCGAAGCGACTTGAGGTTTTTGATCCAGAAGAAAGAGGATCCGTTCGCAGGCGGCCAGAGCGTTTTGAAGCTGGTTGATAATGTTGGTGATCCGTTTGATAGGGCTGTAGAGCATAAAAAGTGCCGTCATAAAGGAGAAGAAGGCTCCTGTACTCATAGTCCCGTCGATGACTTCCTGTCCCCCGATGTAGATAACGAAAGCGATCCCTATCGCTCCCAGGAGCTCCATCACCGGACTGCTCATCAAAGAGGTGCGGATCGATTTCATCGTGAGGCTGTAGTAGTCGCGGTTCTCTTTGGCGAAGCGACCATGCTCGAAATCCTCGGTGGCGTGGGCTTTGATGATTTCGATATTGTTGAGAATTTCGGCCAGTCGGGAGGTCAGGTCGGAGGTCTTTTCCTGGGTTTTGTGTGAGAGCCTCTTGAGGCGTTTGGCGATGAGGGCGATTGGCAGGATTGCCGCAGGCAGAAAGACCAGAGCATAGAGTGCCAGATGGGGGCTCTGGTAGATGACGACTCCCAGCAATCCCACAGCTGTCAGTGTCTCCCGGGCGAAAACAGGCAGTAAAGTCGAGACGATGTTCTTAAGACGTTCGACGTCATTGATATTCCGGCTGATGAGCTCCCCAGAGCGGAAGCGCTGAAAGAATCCCAAATCGAGTGAGAGCATCACTCGCATCATCCGGTTGCGGATCCGGCGAATAATATCCTGTCCGATGTGTTCGGTGTAGTAGGATTGAAGAAAGTTTCCTCCCGCTTTCATCGCATAGACGAGGATGATCAGCCAGGGGAGGGTATGAAGGGCCGCTTCATCTTTTTTGAGGAAGATCTCGTCGAGGACCGGTTTGACCAGATAGGCGGAGGCAGATGTGCCCGCCGCGGCGAGGATCATACCGATGACCGCCAGGATAAAATAAGTGATGTAGTCTTTCCAGTAGGGGAAGACCAGACGGCGGAAAACGACTTTGATCTCTTTCAAACAGTGTATCCTCTAGAGGATGCCCACGGCATCGCGCACGATGGCGATCTTCTCTTCGGCTACGGCCCGGGCTTTGGCGGCGCCGCTTTCCAGGATGGCGAAGACCTCTTCGGGGTGTTCGAGGTAGTAGGCTCTCTTTTCGCGTGCCGGGGCGAAGTGGTCCCAGATGAGCTCTTTGAGCTCCTTTTTAAAGTGGCCGTAGCCGTATTCGCCACTGCGGTAGCGCTCGGCCAGCTCCGTTTTGCCCTGCTCATCCAGAAAGAGGCTTGCCAGGGCATAGACGTTGCAGTTTTCAGGGTCGAGGGGCTCTCCCAGGGGAGTGGAGTCGGTGACGATCTTGTTGCAGCGTTTCTGCAGGGCTTTCTCTTCCATAAAGATCTCGATGGTATTGCCGTAGCTCTTGGACATCTTGGCCCCGTCGATACCGGGGACCACGGCGACGGACTCTTCGACCATCGCTTCGGGGATGGTAAAGATCTCTCCGTGCTCGTTGTTGAATTTGATGGCGATGTCCCGGGTCATCTCCAGGTGTTGGATCTGATCCTTGCCTACAGGGACCTTCTGGGCGTCGTAGAGGAGGATGTCGGCGGCCATCAGCACGGGATAGCTAAACAGGGCGTGGCTGGGAGCGATCCCCTTGGCCACCTTATCCTTATAACTGTGGGCCCGTTCCAGCAGCCCTACGGGAGTGTAGCGGGAGAGGATCCAGTAGAGCTCCAGCACCTCTTTGGCGTGGCTCTGGACCCAGAAGACGGTCTTGTCGGGATCGATCCCCAGGGCGAGGAAATCCACGGCGACTTCAAAGGTGTTTTGCTTGAGCTCTTTGAGGTCGGCTCCGCCGCTGAGAGCGTGGTAATTGGCGATAAAGGCGAAGAGCTCGTGCTCCTTTTGGAGTTTGAGCATCTGGGCGATGGCGCCGAAGTAGTTGCCGATGTGGAGTTTGCCGGAGGGTTGGATACCGGAGAGTACACGCATGGTTGCTGATCCTGTCGGGATAAAATTTTTCGTGATTATATCCAAAAGGGCAGCGGGGAACCGCTCAGAGCCGTCGGCAGCCGGCTCCGGGGTAATGAGGAGGTAAGCGATCGCCCCTACAATAGCGGTGTCCAAAGAGACTTTTGGACACGATCTACTCCGTCCTATCCATTTCCTGTTTTTTTATCATTCCTGTCCTTTGATTGCCCCCGACGGGGGCTCTACTCCTCCTCGTCGGAACGTTCGCCTCTTTTGCGGGCGACGATTTCGAGGGGGACTCCTTCGAAATCGAATTGCTCTCTGAGGGTGTTGGCGAGGTAGCGGATGTAGCTGAAGTGCAGGAGCCCCGGTTTGTTGACCACCAGGGCGATGCGGGGGGGCTTGGTGGCGTACTGGGTGGCGAATTTGATGCGCACCACCTGGCCGTGGTGGCTGGGGACGTGGTGGCGGCGGATGGCGTATTGGATCGCTTCGTTGAGTTTGGAGGTGGGGATGCGCTGTTTGTAGCGCTCGTAAATCGCCGTGATCTGATCGAGGATCTTGGAGACCCGCTGCTTGGTCTTGGCGGAGACGGTGATAATCGGGGCGTAGTGGAGGAATTTCAACTCGTCGCGGATATCCTGGATCGCCTCTTTGTACTCCTTTTCCCCGCGGATGTCCCACTTGTTGACGACGATCAGGGCGCCGAGCTTGTATTTGTCGATGAGGCCGGCGATCCGCTCATCGAGCTCCGTCACACCGGTGGTGGCGTCGATGAGCAGCAGGGCGATATCGGCCTCCTGGAGCATCTTTTCGGTGCGTCCCAGGGCGTATTTTTCGATGCCGAGGATCTTGGAGCGGCGGCGGATTCCCGCGGTGTCGACGAAGGTGATCTCATAATCGCCGTGAATAATGGTCTCATCGACGGGATCGATGGTGGTGCCGGCCACTTCGCTGACGACGGAGCGCTCTTCACCCAGCAGGGCGTTGAGCAGGGAACTTTTGCCGACATTGGGGCGGCCCAGGATGGCGACTTTGATCTTGCGATCCTCTTCTTCCTGGGGCTGTTCTGCCATCTCCAGGAGTTGCTCGAGGCTGAAGTCTTCGTCGGCCTGTAGGGATTGCGCCGTCTTTTCCGCAGGCGGAATGTAGCGCTCGAGCCATTTGTAGAGGGGATTGAGCTTGCGATTGTGGCTGACGGAGATGGGGAAAACATTCTCCGCGCCGAACTCGATGAATTCCCAGAAGCGCTCCTGCTCTTCCTTGTCATTGTCGATCTTGTTGACGATGAGGGCGATGGGTTTGTCCAGCGCCTGCAGCTCGTAGAAGAGTTTTTTATCCTCTTCGTCGGGGAGTTTTTTGCCGTCGACCATATAGAGGATGACGTCAGCCTCTTTGGCGGCTCGTTTTGACATCTCCGCCACTTTGGAGAAGAGGGCATCGCTCTCGTCGATCCCGCCGGTATCGAGGAGCTCGAACTCCCGGTCTTCGCTGATGGTGACGATGTTTTTCTTGATGTCCCGGGTGGTGCCGCTCACATCGGAAGTGATGGCGTCCCGTTTGCGGGCCAGACGGTTGAAGAGGGAGCTTTTCCCTACATTGGGGCGGCCCAGTATGGCGACTTTTTTCATAGATAAATCCTATTAATTTTTTGATGATGGAGAAATGGAAGCAGGCATTTCTATATGTTTGATGTAATTATAGCGGAAAGGGAAATCAGTCATTAGTCGCAAGTCACAGGCACAGGGCTTTGTCCCTCAAGTCGCAACTTTGTGGTCGTTAGTCGTTGGTCATTGGGATATATGTTGATAATTATCCGATGTTTCAATACTCAACACTCTATTCTCCATTCATCGGTTGCTCATTGCTTGGTTACTTGGTTATCCGGCAGTTTCTCCACATAGATCGACTGGGAGGGGAAGGCGAAGTCGGTGCCATTTTTTTCCACGATCTCCATAATTTTCAGATTGATATCTTCTCTGATTTCCAGATACTTTTCCCAATCCGAAGTATTGGTGAAGGTGTAGATGAAGATCCCCAGGTCGCTGGGGTTGAAGCGGTCGAAACGGACCATAAGGGTCTGGTCGTGGGCGATCCCCGGATGGGTCTGGAGCATTTCGCGGATCTCTTCGGCGATTTGGCGGATGGTTTCCCCGGGGGTGTCGTAGGTGAGTCCGATGCTCATCTTGATGCGCCGGATTCCCCGGCGGGAGAAATTCTCTATGTTGGTATTGGCGACGATGGAGTTGGGGACGACGACAAAGGATTTTTCGAAGGTGCGGATCTTAGTGGTGCGCATCCCGATATCTTCTACGATCCCTTCGACGCCGTTGACTTTGATCCATTCGCCGATTTTGATCGATTGGTCGAGCATCAGGGCGATGGAGCCGAAAAGGTTGGCGGCGGTATCTTTGGCCGCCAGGGCGAAGGCCAGACCGCCCAGTCCCAGGGAGGCGAGAAAAGCACTGACATTGATCCCGAAATTGTAAAGCACGCTGACCAGTCCGGTGAAGATGATCAGAAAACGGATGATGCGCACCAGAAATTCGCCCAATTCCCGGGAGAGATGAGGATTTTTATCACTGTAATCATCCAAAAATTTCTGGAGAGCAGGGGTGAAAGCGTAGAAGACCCAATAAATATCCACGATCAGAAGCGTACTCAAAAAGAGCTGGGTGTAACGGTTGTCCAGGAAAAGAAATTGAAAGGCGAGATCGAAGGCGATGATGACAAAAAGGAAGCGGATGGGCCGTTTGAGTTCATTGACGATGATATCGTCCAGTTGCGTTTCCGTCTTGTGTGTCAAATAGAGGAGAAAGCGGGTGATGTGACGGGTGAGGATTTTGCGTAATAAAATGACGAAAGTAAAAGCGAGAAAGGCTGCGAGAATATTCCCCAACGGAATCCCCAGGATCGTCTTGGCCATATAGTGGCCTATCGGACCGGTATAGAGTTTGTTGATGTATGGTTGCACCTCCTGGAAGAATCCCCGATCGATGTTTTTGAGCAGCTCCTGACTGGTCTGGGTAACCTGTTGGATCGCGATCGATGCATTTTGCTCCACCGTGGATATTTTTGCCATACTTCACCTCTGTTAGTTTGACGATCATTCTACAATTTTTCGATTGAATGGGAGATATAATGTCTGAAACGGAGGTCGATTATGTGGAGACTATTTGTAGGATTGATCGTTGCAGGTCTTTTGCTTATGACACTGGAGGCCAAAACCTGGGAGTATCGCATCACCTCTCCCCTCTTTGGAACTCTGGGGAGTGTCCAGATAAGGGAGAACAATACATCGCAGAAGGGTTATCGCATCGTAGCGGAGGCGAAAACCCACGGCATCGCCGCCACGCTGACCCGGCATCGACATTGGCAGGTTCTCTCGGAAGGGAAGTGGAAGGGGCTGAGGCGGGTTCCCCACCATTACAGCTACCAAGAAGAGGATAAAAAGAAAAAGAAGATTCACGATTATTCCATCGATCCGGTTCATCGGAAGGTGGAGAAAAGTACCCGTGAGTGGAAGAGAGGCAAGCTAAGGAAAAAGGAGCGTTCAAAGCTTCCCTACTATAGTGATGAGGACCCGGCGACACTGCTTTTTAACCTTCTTTCCCATCCTCAGATGCTCAAAAGCGGCCGCTACCGTGTCGTGGGTGCCGAAAAAAACGGCGGCTATATCACCGTGACTGTTCCGGACGAGCGGAATGCCGCATCCGAACGTTCCCGACTCAGAGTCGGTAAGCAAGAGAAGATCGTCTATATTGTCATCCCCCAGAAAAAGAAGAGCAGCCGCAAAATCGTCGCGGCGGTCTCTACCGATGGAGAGTTGGATGCCGCCTATACCGTCGCCGTTCCCGTGATCGGGGTTCTCTATATGAAACGCCGCTGAGGGGCCGGAGAGATTTGGGTATGATTCGAAGAGAATTCAGTGCAAGGAACGATTAATGATTCTGATCGCCGGACCCTGCGTCATCGAAAACCGGGAGAATATCTTCCGGATCGCCGAGGCGTTGATGCCCTACCACGAGGATTGTACCAAGGAATTCTACTTCAAGGCCAGCTTCGACAAGGCCAACCGAACCTCTCTCGATAGTTTTCGAGGCCCCGGACTCGAAGAGGGGCTCAAGATCCTCCAGGAGGTCAAAGAGCGCTTCGGTTACTCCATTCTGACCGATATCCACGAGCCCGCCCAGGCTGCGCCGGTGGCCGAGGTGGCCGATGTGCTGCAGATCCCCGCCTTTCTCTGCCGGCAGACCGACCTGCTCGTCGCCGCGGCCAAGACCGGGGCCAAGGTCAACATCAAAAAGGGGCAATTCCTCGCTCCCCAGGCGATGGAGTACTCCGTGGCCAAAGTCCTCAAAACCCGGGGATACGAGGGCGAAGTGAATTACGAGGCTTCGGAGAAATACGGAGTTTGGCTCACGGAGCGGGGCACGACCTTCGGTTACGGAAACCTGGTAGTCGATATGCGCTCTTTCCCCATCATGCGCCGATTCGCTCCGGTGGTGTTTGACGCGACCCACTCGGTGCAGATGCCGGCCAGCGGCGGGGCCACCAGTGGCGGCGACAGCCGATTCGTCCCCACCCTGGCACGGGCGGCTGCGGGAGCGGGAGTGGACGGCTTCTTCTTCGAAACCCATTTCGACCCCTCCGTCGCCTTGAGCGATGGGCCCAATATGATAAAATTGCAAGACCTCGAGCGTCTGATTCCCCAGATCGACGCCATTCGCAGTATCGTAGAATAAAGGAACAGTATGAACATCGTCGAAGGAAACCTTCGGGTCGACCCAAGCAAAAAGGTCGCCATTATCTCCGCACGCTTTAATCATTTCATCACCGATCGCCTGGTAGAGGGGGCCAAAGATACCTATGCCCGCCTCGGCGGTGATCCCGAGAGCCTGGATCTGATCCTGGTACCGGGGGCCTTTGAGATCCCCTTCGCCCTGGACCGGGCGCTGGCTTCGGGCAAATACGACGCCGTCTGCTGCCTGGGCGCGGTGATCCGGGGAGCGACGCCCCACTTCGACTATGTCTCCGCCGAAGCGACCAAGGGCATCGCCAACGTCACCCTCAAATATGCCAAGCCGGTCTCCTTCGGCGTGCTCACCGTCGACAGCATCGAGCAGGCCATCGAACGGGCCGGCACCAAAGCGGGCAACAAAGGGGGCGAAGCGATGAGCAGCCTGATCGAGATGATCAACCTCTATGATGTAATGAGTAACTAGAAACTAGTAACTAGTAACTAGTAACTAGAAATTTTGGTATGCGTTGCTTTGCAACGCTTTCGTTAAATATAATAAATATAAAAAACTTGCGACGTGAGGCGGCGTAGCCGCCGTGCTTGCGTCGTGCGACCAAAAAAGGTGAAATATGGCGACACGACATCAGGCTAGACGGGCGGTAGTGGGTCTGCTCTATGCCTACGATCTGGGCAATGACGGGATCGAAAAGTTCAGTGAAGAGATCCTGGAGAGTGACAAGATCCGCAACAAGCAACGGGAATTTTCCATGCGGCTCTTCAAAGGGACCATCGAAAATCTCGACAAGATCGACGAAGAGATCCAGAAACATTTGGAGAGCTGGGACTACTCCAAGATCGGCAAAGTCGAAAAGGCGATCCTCCGCCTGGGAGCCTACGAAATCCTCATCGAGGGAACCGACCGCCCCATCATCATCAACGAAGCGGTGGAACTGGCCAAAGAGTTGGCCGACGAGAAATCCCCGCAATTTATCAACGGGGTCCTAGATGCTGTCGGGAAACCGGTAGCGAAGCCGGAGGCGGCTTCGAATAATGAGGAATGAGGAATTAGGAATGAGGAATTATGGTCAGCGTTGCAGGGCAACGCACTATATTCAAAAAAGAGGTGTCGCGAAGCGACAAGAACCGAAATTTCTCATTTCTCATTTCTCATTTCTCATTCATACGCATAAAGGAGCCCATTTATGCGTATGACCATCGACGAGGCGGTGGATCTGATCCGGAACGCCGATCTCAAAGAGTTGGGGCGGATGGCCTATGCCCGCAAAAAGGAGCTGCATCCCAAAGGGGTGACGACTTTCGTGGTGGACCGCAACATCAACTACACCAACGTATGCTGGGTCGATTGCAAATTCTGCGCCTTTTACCGCCACGAGAAGAATGACGACGCCTACATCCTGAGCTTCGAGGAGATCGATCAAAAGATCGAGGAGCTTCTGGCCATTGGGGGGACCCAGATCCTCTTTCAGGGAGGGGTGCATCCCAAGCTGGAGATCGAGTGGTACGAGGATCTGGTGGAGCATATTCATAAGAAATATCCGCAAATAACCATCCACGGCTTCAGCGCCATCGAGATCGACTACATCGCCAAACGTTCCAATATCTCCATCCGGGAGGTGCTCCGCAGGCTCCACGCCAAAGGGCTGGCCTCCATCCCCGGGGCCGGAGCGGAGATCCTCAGCGACCGGGTGCGGGATATCATCGCTCCCAAGAAGCTGGACAAGGATACTTGGCTGGAGGTCCATCGCGAAGCCCACAAGCTGGGGATCAAATCCACGGCGACGATGATGTACGGCACCGTGGAGACCGACCGGGAGATCGTGGAGCATTTCGATCATATCCGCCGGCTCCAGGATGAGACGGGGGGATTTCGGGCCTTTATTATGTGGTCTTTCCAGGGCAAAAACACCCGACTGGTCGAAGAGATCCCCGAGATCCGCAAACAGTCGGCCAACCGCTATCTACGGCTCCTGGCGGTCGCCCGGCTCTTCCTGGACAATGTCCCCAACATCCAAAGCTCCTGGGTCACCCAGGGCAGCTACATTGGACAGATGGCACTGCTCTGGGGAGCCAATGACCTGGGCAGCACGATGATGGAGGAGAATGTAGTCTCCGCCGCCGGGGCCAGCAACCGGATGAACCAGGAGGAGATGATCCGCCTCATCCGCGACATCGGCGAACGCCCCGCCAAAAGGAACACCGCTTATGAAATTCTCGAATATTTTTGAATGAGGAATGAGGAATGAGGAATGAGGAATTTCGGAAGGCGGTGCAGTGGCTCCGCTCAATTTTTACTCAGCGCTCAACGCTCAGCGCTCAACGCTCGATATTGAAGATTATTACAGCGATTTTTATAGTTCAAGGAACAATTATGGCCGCAACACTGATGCACGTTACCGTCAAAGGGGTCAAGATCCCCGTCGTCTTCGAAAAGGAGAAACGCCTTCCCCTGGCGTCGATGGAGCTTGTGTTCCGCGATAGCGGGTCCCTAGCCGATACGGTGCCGGGGATCGCACGCTTCAGCGCCGGGATCCTGGGAGAGGGGACCCGCAAAGAGGGGGCCATCGCCTTCGCCGAGGCTCTGGAGAACCGGGCGGTGCAGCTGCACGCCGATACGGGTCGGGAGACCTTCGTCCTCTCTCTCGAAGCACTCAAGAGTGAATTCGACTTTGGTTTGGGGAAACTTTCCGAGCTGCTGCGTGACCCCAACCTGACTCCCGAAGCCTTCAAAAAGGTGCAGACCCAGACCCTGGGCAAGCTGCGCCAAAAAGAGAGCGACTTTGACTACATCGCCGCGACCAAGCTGCGCTCGATCCTCTTCGAGGGGACTCCGCTGGCCCATCCGGCACTGGGAACTCCCGAAAGCATCAGCCATCTGAAATTGGAGCAGGTCGAGAGCTATCTGAAGGATCATCTGCATCTGGAGAATCTTATCGTGGTCATCGGGGGCAAGTTCACTCCCGAGGAGGTGAAAAAGGCGGTCGAAAAGGCGGCTGAAGCACTGACTCACGGAGAGGTGGCCCCCATCCCCCATTTCAGCGCCAACGACAAAGAACGCGAAGTCGTCACCCCCGAAGAGACGGACCAAGCCTATATCTACTTCGGAGCCCCCTACGCGATGGAGGCCAATGATACCCACCGGGTTTACGGCAAAGTGGCGGCTTTCATCCTGGGAAGCGGGGGGTTCGGCAGCCGCCTGATGGAGGAGGTGCGGGTCAAGCGGGGCCTGGCCTACTCCGCCTACGGCCGTCTGGCAGTCCAGCGCACCCACAGCTATTTCAGCGGATACCTCCAGACCAAACTCGAGAGTCAGAAAGAGGCCCAAAAGGTGGTCAAGGAGGTGGTCGACCGTTTCCTCAAAGGTGGGGTCAGCGCCGAGGAGCTGGAGAGCGCCAAAAAGTTCTTTTTAGGCAGCGAGCCCCTGCGCACCGAGACCCTCTCCCAGCGTATGAGCCGGGCTTTCCACGAGTATTACGACGGATTGGGGCTTGAGTGGTCGGCCAAAGAGCTGGAGATGATCCGGACGATGAAGCTGGAGGATCTGAATGCCTTTATTCACGCCCATCCTGAGATCGGGAAGTTGAGTTGGTCGATCGTCACGAAAAAGTAGTTTAGCGGTTTCCCTCTTCATTTCTTTTTCTTTGTTTTGCGACAAAGAAAAAGGAAACGAAGCAAAGAAAAAGAAAACGCAAGGGACTGACGTCCTTTTTTGATCTTCCAATGATATATAAGCTCATTTGACATAAAAGATTTCCTAATCCAAAACTTCAAGAATATTGCAAATTGTTTATAAAACTTCTTCTAACCCTACTTTATTCTGTAATATTCTAAAGAGTAAATATGATTTTCACTCCAACCAGAGCTTTCACTCGATAGCTCTGGCAGTCGCAAACACCTGCGGTGCCCCTTCGGGGTTGAGTGCTCCTTTGTCGCCATCGAGTGAAAGCTCCATCGCAAATATTGGATTAATGGTCGCCGGTGTAATAATAATCTATAAAGAGTGGGTATGGAAGAGGTTGAAGCGAAACGGTTGTTCCAAAAGCTCAAAATCCGGACTCTGTTGGACCTGGCGCTGATTTTGCCGAGTTCCTATGAGGATACCCGGCTTGCTTCCAGGATCGAGCCGGGGCGGGTGCAGACCTTTGAGGCGCAGGTGGAGGATCGCCGGATCCGGGGGGGGCGGATGCAGGTGCGTTTTTTTCTCCCCGCTCTCGGTCGGAGGATCAGCGGGCAGTTTTTCAAAGCCACACCCTACCATCAGCGTCTCTTCGAACCCGGAAGCCGCCATATCATCCACGGCAAAGTCTCCCTTTTTAACGGGTGGCCCCAGATCGCCCAGCCCCGCTCCCTCAAAGAGTATGGGCGCATCTTCCCCCGATACAAAACGGTGCTCAAAGAGTCTCAGATGCGGGCTTTGATCGAGAATTATGTCACCGAACGCAATCTTTTTGCCGAGGGGCTGCAGAGTGAGGAGGTGGGATTGCTGATGCGTCTTCATTTCCTCGAGCGCTACAGCGAGGCCGGAGCGCCCCCGCCTCAGATCGAGGGAGAGGTTGTGGGGCAGCTCAAGTTCATCGAAGCCTACAACCACCTGCGCAAGCTTCGCTCCAAACGCCACGACTATCCCGCCCTCAAGGCGCTAAACCGGCCTATCGAACCTTTTGTCGAAACCCTGCCCTTTACCTTGACGCCGGATCAACAAAAAGTGATCGCCGAGATCCAAAAGGACCTCTCCCAAAAGGAGAAGGCGGCGCGGCGTATGATCATCGGGGATGTGGGCAGCGGCAAGACGATGGTGATCCTGGCGGCGGCGGTGATGGCGGGTGGTGATCGCTCCGTGCTGATGGCGCCCACCTCCATCCTGGCGAGGCAGCTCTATGAAGAGGCGTGCAAATATCTCCCCCGGGAGCTCAAAGTGGCTTTGGTGATGCAGGGCAATAGCGAAGGGGATTACCGGGAGGCTGATTTTATCATCGGCACCCACGCACTGCTCTATCTGGAGGATCTGCCCGAGGCGGCTCTGGTGATGGTGGATGAGCAGCACCGCTTCGGCACCAAACAGCGGGCATTGCTGGAGGCGTTGGTAAGCCAAGGGGAGCGCCGCCCCCACTATCTGCAATTCTCCGCCACCCCCATCCCGAGGACCCAGGCGATGATGGAGTCGGAGCTCATCGATGTGAGCCTCATCACCCAAACTCCTTTCGAGAAGGAGATCCACTCCCGGGTAATCGGCCGGAGTGACTTTCCCGAGCTGTTGCGGCACATCGAAAAGGAGTTGGAAGAGGATCATCAGGTGCTCATCGTTTACCCCCTGGTGGAGGAGAGCGAGCAGATCCCCTATCAATCGATCGACGAGGCGAGGGGCTTTTGGGAGAAGCGCTACGAGGGAGTCTATGTGACCCACGGCAGGGACAGGAACAAAGAGGAGATTCTGCTGGAGTTTCGGGAGCAGGGCAAAATCCTCCTGGCAACCACGGTGATCGAAGTGGGGATCAGCCTGCCCAGATTGACGACCATCGTCATCGTGGGGGCAGAGCGCCTGGGTTTGGCGACGCTCCATCAGCTTCGGGGAAGGGTGGGACGCAACGGTTTGAAGAGTTGGTGTTTTCTCTATACCAACCTTCAGAGCAGTGAGCGGCTGGAGAAGTTCTGCCGAACGAAGAGCGGCTTTGAGATCGCCCGGCTGGATCTGGCTTATCGCGACAGCGGTGATATCGTCGACGGCACGATCCAGAGCGGTCAGAAATTCCGCTGGCTCGATCTGGCGGAGGATGAGGAGATCGTGCGACGGGCGAAGGAGAGACTTAATAACGGAATAACCGAGTAACCGAGTAATGAGTAACCGAAGAATGGAGAATGGAGAATGGAAGATGGAAGGTGATTTTGGATTTTGAATTGAAAAAATCGTAGCACTTAGCTGTCAGGTTTCACCACGTTGTTGAAGCCAGAGCAGTGTGTCGGCTTTGAACATCTCAGGAGATTTCCTGAATAGATCAGATTCCAGATTATACCAGTAGCGCAATGCTTCAAAAGGTGTTTTGACTTTCAATTCCTTTCTGAGTCCTCCGTGGCGTCTGGTAAAGAGATAGTAAAGAAGGAACTTATCCAAATCCATTATCATCTGCGACTTAAAGCGGGTTTTCGGGTTGCTATTTCATTGCTTTTTCTAGGAAATCAGTGATGAGTTTCTTCTTCATAGAGTCTCCAATACCCCGATGGATTTTCAATAAAGCTTTCATAGGAGAGAAGAGTCCACCATCCAAAGTATTGGTTGTATTGGCTATGCCAAGATGAGGATGGGTTTTATACGTGAAGAGATAAGGAAGATTGCGTTCAAGACTTCGATAGGCCGAGCGGAGTCGATCATGGGTGTAATGCCATCCACGTGGAGAATCGTCAGGGGTTTTTTCTTCATAGAAATCTTTGTGCCGTTGGAGCCAGGCTTCCAGCATATAGCGGAAACGGCAGGGGGTTGTCTGTCCAAGATAGGAAGCGATACGCTTGAGATCCCTAGAGGCTTGATAGGTAGGTCTGCGCGTCAGATAACGAGTGAGAATGGCTTGTTGATGGAAATGGCACATTTGAACCGGAAGGTCGGCAAAGAGCCCAAACAATCCCCGTCGGCCATCGACGGTGACGGCCTGGATGATAAAGCCCTGATCCAGAAGGCTTTGCCGAAGCATCGCATATTCATTGAGCGTCTCAGTCTGAATGAAACGATACGCTACCAGTTGGCCACTCAGGATATCTTTAGCTACAAGAACACCAAAGCCCTCTCCCCGTTTTCCGAAGAATGTCGCATCGATAACCAAAGTGACCGGTCTGGGATGTGGTGAAGTCTTTGGCGGTTCATAGCTATGAATCTGACGTTGAATCCACTCCCGATCCTTATGATAGGTCCGGGATAAGGCTTTGAGGGTTTGGTGCTCATAGAAGTAGGCAGTAAAGAGTCGTTTTCTGAGGCGGGAGGGACGTCTACGAGAAGAGAAGCTCTGCCGGCAACTTTGGCAAAAATAGCGCTGAATTCCTGCTCTTTTACCATTCTTTTTCGTCGCTTTTGAACCACAGATAGGGCACTTTTTTACAAGCCATCTGTAAAAAAGTCCTTTTTAGGCACCATATTACCGAAGGTTTAAAGGATTTTTAGCAACCCGAAAAACCGCTTTAGCTCTCATCTGCTTTAGATTTTCATAGTTCTGTACTTTGATGGTTCGCTCTTTAATCAGACCATTGGCTCGTTCGACCATTCCGTTGGTTTGTGGAGTGAAGGGTTCCGTGAGACGATGGGTGATCTTTAACGCTTTGCAGAGCTTGTCGAAGCGATGGTTTCCGGTCGGTTCCTTTCGTCCCTGACTGAATCGGTCGGTAAATTCCATTCCGTTATCGGTCAGGATATGAGTGATCCTAAAAGGGAAGAAGCGTTGACACTCTTCGAGGAAATCCATTGCACTACCGGCACTTCGGCTTCGGTAGACCTTGTAGTACATCAAGCGTGTCGCACGATCGATGGCTACAAAGAGATAGTATTTGACTCCATCGATCTTTGGCAGATAGGTCACATCCATATGGACAAAGCCCGGAGCATACTCTTTGAACTTCTTTGCCTTGGCTCGCTTCTCTTCGGGAACACGGCTGATCTTCAATGTTTTGAGCGTTCGGTACACGGCAGATCGACTGATACCGGGAAACACACTTCGTAGGATCTCTACCAGATCATCCAGGGGCATCCAGGTACAGGTTCGCACGATGCGTACAATTTCCCGCTCCAGGTTATTTAGCGCATAATGAATCGTATGGGGCCGACTGCTACGATCTTGTGTCTCTTGACGGTTCCGCCACTTACTGATTGTCTGAATACTGACACCGAAACGTCGGGCCAACTCTTGATTGCTTGCCTTGGATTTCTGTATACTTTGGCGTATATGCGAGTTGGTCCTCGCATTGCAATGATAGTGCTGTTTCATCTCTCCTTTGCCTTATTCTGAGATGTCTCAGCCTATCACTCCTCTCTTGAATTTCAAATTGAACCCAAGCTCACACCTTCCATCAACAACGTGGTGAAACTGGAGACTTAGCAGATAGCACGTAACACAATTCTTCTTGTGACTTGAGGGGCGGAGCCCCGTGCCTGCGACTTGCGACTATCTTACGACTAATTAAGCAAAAGTAGGTTACAAAGTAGCAGAAAATATCGGGAGAGCAGATGAACAGAGAGGTCGAGCGTCAAGAGGTCGAGAGTGTCTGTACCTACTGCGGGGTGGGGTGTGATATTACCGGGGTGGTGGAGAACAACCGGATCGTCAAAGTCTATGCCCAGAAAGATGGAGTAGTCAGCCAGGGCAAGCTTTGCATCAAGGGCAAATACGGCTTTGATTTTGTCGAGGCGGCAGACCGGGTGCGCATTCCTCGGGTGCGCCGGAGTTTTCTGGAGCGAAACCCTGAGTTGGCGGAGCGTTACGCCGAGCGGCTGAAGCCTCTGGACGAGACTTGGATGGAGACGGATCTGGAGACTGCCACCGATATCGCCGCGGCAAAGCTGGCGCAGATCAGGGAGCGCTATGGTCCCAAAAGTTTCTGCGCCATCGGCGGGGCGCGAACCAGTTGTGAAAGCGCCTATGCCTTTCAGAAATTCTGCCGGGAGACGATGGGATCGCCTCACGTGGATAACTGCGCCCGGGTCTGTCATTCTCCCAGCCTCAAAGGGATGCGGGCTACCATCGGCGAAGGGGCCGCGACCAACCCCTACAACGATATCTATGAAACGGAATTTATCATCGTCATCGGCTCCAACACCATCGAAGCCCATCCCATCGTCGCCAACCGCATTGTGGATGTGGCCCGCACCCAGAACAATCTGGCGGTGATTGATGTCCGCCGCACCAAGCTCTCCAAGCTGGCCAAACACGACTGTATCATCCCTTTTGAAGCCAATCTGATGGTTTTGAATATGATGGCTCGGGTGATCATCGAAGAGGAGCTTTACGACGAGGAGTTTATTGCCAAGCGCACCAAAAATTTCGAAGAGTACAAAGAGAAAATCCTGAACGACCCCTATGCCGACCCCGCCTTTTTCAAGCAAGTCGAGGGGTATGAATATTTGGCGAAGATGATCCCCAATATCGCCAGGGAGTACGCCCTCAAGCGTTCTATGATCTTTTGGGGCCTGGGGATCACGGAGCACATCGACGGTTCCTATGCGGTGATGGCCCTGACCCATCTGGCCCTGCTGACGGGCAATATCGGCAAGAGCGGGGCGGGCTTGATGCCGCTGCGGGGGCAGAACAATGTGCAAGGCGCCTGCGATATGGGCTGTCTGCCCTATTATGCTCCCGATTACCGTCCTCCCAGGGAGGTGGGGCTGATGACACCCCAGCTTATCGACGCGATGCAGCGGGGAGAGATCAAGGCGCTTTTGAATATGGGAGAGGATCTGGCCCATATCCACCCCAATCTCAACAAGATCGACCGGGCCTTGGAGCAGCTCGATTTTCTTATGGTCCAGGAGCTCTTTATGACCGAGATCGCCCAGCGTGCCGATATCGTGGTGGGGGTCAAATCGGCCTACGAGAAGACCGGGGTCTATGTCAACGCGATGCGCCGGCTTCACCTCTCTCAGCCTCTGGTGCAGAGTGATCTGCCCGACGATTGGGAAGTGCTGACATTAATGGCGAAGAAACTCGGTGACGGAGCAAACTTCGATTTCGCTTCCAGCGAGGATGTCTGGAACGAAGTGCGCCGGGAAGCCCCCGAGCGTTTCAGCGGTGCCGCCTACTATCGGTTGGAGCGTCACCGCAAGCGGGGTATGCAGTGGCCCATCTACCACGAGGATACCCCGATCCTGCATCTGCTCGATTTCCGGACTGAAGACGGCCTGGGGCGTTTCGTCTACCGTCAGTGGCAAAAGCGGGGGATGGTCGAGGAAATATTGGAGGGGCGTTTCTACCGAGATTCTCTAGAAGGGTACTACCTCACCACCGGACGGACCCTGGCCCACTACAACAACGCCGCCCAGACCAAACGCAGCCAACGCCTCAAAAGCCGATATGACGAGGATATCCTCCTGGCCAATTCCGAAGATGAGGAGCGTTTCGGGGAACGGGTGATCCTACGTTCGGAGCACGGGGAGAGCGAAGCGCTCAAGGTGGCTTACAGCGACGCTATCCGCCCCCGGACCCTCTTTTGTACTTTCCATCACGCCAAAAGCCGGATCAATACCCTTTTCGGGGATGAATCGGATGAGCTGATCCTCACCGCTCGATTCAAATCGGTCAAAGTGGAAGTGATCCCCGTGGGAGAAGCGTGGGCGGGAAGTTGATGGAAGATGGAAGATGGAAGATGGAAGATGGAAGATGGAATGCGTTGAGAATTTTTATTTGAGAAGAAGATGAAGCGTAATCTTTTGCGGCAGTTCGGTAACGATGCGGAGGAGTTGGCGACCTGCTTTCTGGAGGAGGCGGGTTTTCGGATCATAGAACGTAACTACTATGCTCGCAAGTTGGGGGAGATCGATATCATTGCCGAGCGATCCGGTATCCTCCACTTCGTTGAAGTCAAAAGCGCTTCCCAGGATTTCGACCCGATCTATAATCTTACCCCCACCAAACTGCGCCGGGTCATCAACTCGGCGCAATACTATCTCAAAGAAAAGGGGTTGGATCTTCCTCTTTGCATCGACGCGCTCATCGTGCGACGAGGTGAGATGGAGTTGTTGGAAAATATTACACTGTAATCTTCTGTTCGTCGGGATGAGTCAGCAGGTATTGGAACTCTAGCTGAGACATCGGCTTGGCGAAATAGTAGCCCTGGAAGAGGTCGACTCCCATCTGCTGAAGCAGTTTTGCCTGATCCCGGGTTTCAATCCCTTCGGCGACGAGATTCATTCCCAGGCTGTGCCCGAGTTTGGTGATACTGGAGATGATGTGCTGCTTGCTTCGATCCTGGACCATATTGTCGACAAAGCTCTTATCGATCTTGAGGGTATCGATGGGAAACTCCGCCAAATGGGAAAAGGAGGAGTAGCCGGTTCCAAAATCATCGAGGGCGACCTTGATACCCATTTGGTGTAACTTTTCCAACCGCTCCCGAGTCAAAATGGGATTGTGCATCGAGGCATATTCAGTGATTTCATATTTGATGCCTGAATCCCCGATATCGTATTGGTAGAGCACCCGGTTGAGATGATTCATAAACTCTATGCTCTCCAGTTCCCGCAGTGAGAGATTGATATTGAGTTGAATCGGTAGAAAGCCCGAATGGTTCCAGTGGGTGAGCATACGCAGGGTCTCTTCGAGCACGTAATAGCCGATATCGATAATCAGACCGCTTTTCTCGGCAAAAGGGATAAACATACCCGGATGACGCATCCCTTCTATGTGCTTCCAGCGCAGAAGCACTTCGGCTCCGGCCAGACGAAGATCTTGGCTGCTAAAGATGGGTTGGAAATAGAGTTTAAATTCGCGATTCTTCAAACCCTCTTTGATCTCACGGCTGAGAGTCAGTACGGCATCGGATTGGAGCAATTTGTCTTTTTGGGCGATGACGGTATGGCCTGAACCCTCTTCCTGCGCCTTGGCCAAGGCGGCAAAAGCACTGTTGAGAAGGTCATTTACCGTTGCATGCTCGGGAAAGAGACTGACGCCTGTGGAGAAGGAGAGTCTGAACATCTCTTTTGCCGTGCTCTTGATCTGTTCAACCAATTTGCCGAAGCGGCTGATCGTCAGATGGATGCTGTGGATATCTTTTGGTTGATCAAGAATGAGTACGAAGGTCGAGTAGTCGAAATGGTATCCTTTGATATTTCCTTCCTCTTCCATCTCCCGGATGGCGTTGGCAATATGGGAGAGAATCCGTTCCATATCGTTGTATCCAAGCGCTCCACGTAAACGGCTGACATTGTCCATTTCCAGAACAATGACGGCAAAACGGGTTCTACGGGTGCTGCTTGCAATACGGGATCCGATGTCGGCGAAGGCTTTATAACGGTTGGGTAAGCCACTGAAGCTATTGGTATTTTGAAGTTTAACCAGAGATTGTTCGCAGCTCGTATCACGAACGACAACAATATCCATATGCTGATTGTCTTCGGACTTGATCGAGCTCACTTTGACTTGTACCTGGCCGGTGCCCTCTTTGTCAAGTTGTAGTGTAAAGAGACTGGCGTGCTCGGTTTTGCGTTTGCGGTGACGGTGAATTAGCTCGTCGAGGGGGAGCCATTCCTGTTCTTGGGGATTGTAGTAGCGGAAGGTTTCTTTTGTTATCTCTTTAAGGTTTTGTCCTCTATCGATCGGATAGAGCATTTTTGCGGCATTATTGGCAAAAACGATATGATAGGTTCTATCGACAATAATGACTGTCTCTTCTGCGGTTTGGCACGTCTTTTTAAATGCTTTAAATTCTGCAGTATTTATGAAAGAACGGGTTTTCTTTTTTTTACGATAAAAGAGTAGGAGAGCCGCTAAAACACTGCCCGCCAGAATTCCCGATCCTATTGCCCATTCCGGTATATTTGCCCATTTTTGGAACATTCTTATAGTTCTCTTTCTTCGATTGCTTTTTGAATGATACTATTAAAAATTTCCAAAAACTATTAGTAAATAAATTTGGAAATAATTTATAGAGTTTTTTAAGATAACCAATTGTATGTAAAATAATAGATAGCAGCAAAAAGTATTGTAAACCTCAGATTTCAAATTATTAAAAAAATTTTTTACTATTGAGTGAAAAAGTTTGCTTCAACGTTAGAGACAAGGAATAAAGCATAATCTTTTGCTGCAGTTTGATAATGAGTTTCAAAGTATGGACGATGTATCTTCCAAAGGAGAGATAGTGAAATGAAACGATTATGACCATAAATTGGGCAAGATTGGAATTCTAACTGTGAAATTCCTATGCGCCACTTCTTTTAGTTAAAAATGCTTCCAAAAATCTTGATTCGATGTATAATTGTATAATTTTGTGAGCAAGAAACCAACAAGTTATTGTCCCGCTTCAGTATTATGGCGAATAAGAGGTGGATGACCTATTTCCCATCCATCGTGATACGGAACGAGATCGAGCGGCTGGAGAATATCAGATAATCAGATAATAAGGAAGTGACGTGTCATTGAGAATCGAGTGGGGTGATGAAGAGCTCCAAAAATTTCACGAGCAGGGCTTTTTACTCTTCCGGCAGGCGGTGGAGCCGGAGCGCTGTGATGCGATCAGAGGGATCGCCCACGTCCATTTGAAGTACCGGATCCCTCCTCTGGAGATGGAATCGGAATATATCGGTATCGACAAGAAGAAGTATCGGGAGACGGTGCGGAGGCTGCGGCAGGTCTACGATCGGGACATTCTTTTCCGGGAGTGGATGCGTGAACCTGCCATCCGCCCTTTGCTGGCGGAGCTATTGGAGGAAATGCCGGTTTTGGTGACGGCCCATCACAATTCGATCATGACCAAGATGCCCCACAGCAGCACCCCGACCCATTGGCACCGTGACGAACGTTATTGGCACTACCGGGACGACCGCCTGCTCAGTGTCTGGCTGGCATTGGGCCGTGAAACCCAGCAGAACGGTGTCCTGGAGTTTATCCCGGGCTCCCACCGGCAGGAATTTTCGCCCGAATCTTTCGATGAACGGGATTTTTTCCGGGACGATTACGCTCCCAACCGGCCCTGGATCGAGGGGCGTGTGCGTTTCACGCTGGAGAAGGGGGATCTGGTCCTCTTCCATTGCCGACTCCTTCATCGGGCGGGGGCCAATCGAAGCGAAGCGCCGAAAATTTCCTTCGTCTATACGGTCAAAGCTGTGGGAAATGAGCCGATTCCCGGGACACGCTCCGCGCTTTTTCCGGAGTATCCGCTTCCTCTCGAGACACCGGAAATAAAATCGGAGTAAATTTCTCTGGTATCTACCAAACATTACACGAAACTGGGTATAATCAACCTCGCAAATCACTACATAAAGGAAGAATAATGGGTAAATATGTTGAACTGACCAAAGACAACTTCGATGACACCATCAAAGAGGGCGTTGTTCTCGTAGATTTTTGGGCTCCCTGGTGTGGACCCTGCCGGATGATCGCACCTGTGATCGAGGAATTGGCCGAGGAGTATGAGGGCAAAGCGACCATCGCCAAAGTCAATACAGACGAAGAGCAGGAGATCGCCATCAAGTACGGTATCCGCTCCATCCCCACCATCCTCTTCTTCAAAAACGGGGAACTGGTCGATCAGATGGTCGGTGCCGCCGGCAAGCAGGTCTTCAAAGAGAAGCTCGACGCTCTGCTGGCCTAAGGCCTTCTTGGCCGATCGTCGGCCGAGAGTTTGCCCCGTTTCGTCTCGGCGAAGCGATGCAAGCTTTCATAAACAAGGGAGAGATGATGCTCGATTGTGCCATTATCGGAGGAGGGCCGGCCGGTTTGACCGCGGGGCTCTACACCACACGCGGCGGACTCAAAGAGGTCGTCATGTATGAGATGGGAATGCCGGGAGGGCAGATCACTCAGAGTAGTGAAATCGAGAACTATCCCGGTGTCTTCCGCGAAGATCCCCCTTTGACGGGAATGGAGTTGATGGAGCCCTGGCCCAAGCAGTGTATGCACTTCGGTCTCAAACATGAGATGAAAGAGGTTCAGCGGGTGCGTCGAAGCGAGGCTGGGCACTTTATTGTCGAACTCAGCGGCGACGAGTCGGTCGAAGCGAAAACGGTGATCGTCTGCACCGGCTCCACTCCGAGACGCGCCGGGTTCAAGGGCGAAGAGGAGTTCCTCGGCCGTGGGGTCAGTACCTGCGCTACCTGCGACGGCTTCTTTTACAAAGATAAAGAGGTCGCCGTGCTCGGAGGTGGGGATACCGCACTCGAAGAGGCGCTTTACCTAGCCAATATTTGCTCCAAAGTCTATGTGATCCATCGTCGCGACACCTTCCGCGCCGCGCCTCCGACCGTGGAGCGGGCGATGAAGAATCCCAAGATCGAGTTTATCCTCAATGCGACCGTCGAAGAGGCCTTCGGCGACGCGATGGGCCTCGAAGGGGTCAAGATCCGCTTCAAAGACGGCCGCGAAGAAGTGCTGAAGGTTCCCGGCCTCTTTGTCTTTGTCGGGAACAACGTCAACAACAAGGTTCTCAAGCAGGAAGACGGCAGCTTCCTTTGTGACGTCAACGAACAGGGGCAGGTGATCGTCGATCTCAATATGCATACCTCCGTACCGGGCCTTTTCGCCGCGGGAGATCTGCGGATCGAAGCCCCCAAACAGGTGGTCTGTGCCGCGAGCGACGGCGCCATTGCGGGTATGCAAGCCCTTCACTATATTCAGGAGAACGAACTCTAATGATCAAAACAGGAATTCTCGGAGCAACCGGCCGAATGGGAGCCCATCTCATCAAGAACGTTATGGAAGATGACACGCTGGAGCTTTCGGCTGTCCACGTCTATGATGAGCTGAAGCAGGAGCTTCCCGAAGGGGTTTTGGCTACCAACAGCATTCCCGAAATGCTCAAAGTCTGTGACGTCGTCATCGACTTCTCCGCTCCGGCGGCAACCCAGGAACTCTGCGAAGCGGCGATGGAGAATCCGACCGCACTGGTGATCGCAACGACCGGATTGAGTGTCCATCAGCAAAATCTCATCGAAGAGGCGTCCAAGAAGATGCCGGTGCTCTACGCTTCCAATATGTCGGCAGGCATCGCTCTGCTCAAACAGTTGGTACAGCAGGTCTCTTCCACCCTCAAGGATTTCGATATCGAGATCGTCGAGATGCACCACCGCCACAAAGTGGATGCACCCAGCGGGACGGCGTTGACCCTTGCCGAGTTCGCAGCCAAGGGCCGCGGCCTCGATCTGGAAAAGGTGCGCGTCAGCGGCCGTGACGGCCAGATCGGCCCCAGGAGCAAGGACGAGATCGCCGTGATGGCCCTGCGGGGCGGCGATATCGTCGGCCGCCATACGGTGGGCTTCTATAACGATGGAGAATATATCGAGCTGACCCACGTGGCCACCAGCCGGGAGACCTTCTCCAAAGGGGCGATCCGCGCCGCCAAATGGCTCGTAGATCAGGAGCCCGGCCTCTACAGCATCAACGACTGCCTGGGCATATGATAATGAGGAATGAGGAATTAGGAATGAGGAATTTCGGTATGCAATGCGATAGCATTGCTCTTTTTGAGAAGGAGACGTTGCAAAGCAATGTAACCCGCAACTATTCACTATTCACTATTCACCATTCACCAGACTCCGAAGGAGAAAGATAATGTGTGCCGTTGTGGGAGTTTTCGGGAGTGACACCGCTGCCAAGATCGCCTATTACGCCCTTTTTGCTATGCAGCATCGGGGGCAGGAGTCTTCGGGGATCAGCAGCGCCGACGGGGAGAAGATTCGTCTGATCAAAAATCGCGGGCTGGTGACCGAAGTCTTCGACGAAGAGAGTTTTCAGCTTTTGGAAGGGCGCTGCGCCATCGGGCACAACCGCTACTCCACGGCCGGTAAGGACTCGGTGCTGGATGCCCAGCCGGTCTTCGCCCGATACAAACTGGGGGAGATCTCCGTCGCCCATAACGGCAACCTGGTCAACAAGATGGAGGTGCGCAACCGCCTCATCGAGCGGGGAGCGATCTTCCAGACCGATATGGATACGGAGAACATCGTCCATCTGATCGCCAAGAGCCAGGAAGACCATCTCGTCGACCGGATCAAGGATATGCTCACCAAAATCGAAGGGGCCTACTGCCTGATCATTCAGAGCCGATCGAAGATGTTTGTCATCCGCGACCGTTTCGGGATCCGTCCCCTGAGTCTGGGGCGGCTGCCCGACGGCGGATGGATCGCCGCCAGTGAAACATGCGCCTTGGATCTTGTCGATGCCGAGTTTGTCCGGGATGTGCGCCCGGGTGAAATGCTGATCTTCGAAGAGGGCAAAGAGCCGGTGAGCGAGCAGATCTTCGAACCCGACTACCGCCCCTGCGCCTTCGAATATATCTATTTCGCCCGGCCCGACAGCATCATCGACGGGAAGAATGTCTATGAAACCCGGGTGAAGATGGGGCATAACCTGGCCAAAGAGCAGCCCGCCGACGTGGACCTGGTCCTGCCGGTGCCTGACAGCGGGGTGGCGGCTATGGGCTTTGCCGAAGGGCAGGGGCTGCGCTTCGAAATGGGGATCGTGCGCAACCATTATGTGGGCCGGACTTTTATCGAGCCGACCCAGCAGATCCGGGATTTGAAGGTCAAGCTCAAGCTCTCTCCCATCAAATATCTGATCGAGGGGAAACGAGTCGCCATCGTCGACGATTCCCTGGTGCGGGGAACCACTTCCCGACAGATCGTGCGGATGCTCCGCCACGCCGGAGCGAAAGAGGTGCATATGCGCATCGCCGCTCCCGAGATCAAATTTCCCTGCCGCTACGGGATCGATACTCCCACCCAGGCGGAGCTGATCTCCACCCGCTATACGCCTCAGGAGATCGCAGAGTATATCGGGGCCGACAGCGTAGGCTTCCTTTCCCTCGACGGTTTGGTCGATGCCCTGGGCCGTGACCGCAACTACTCCCTGGTGAGCTTCGACGGCAACTATTTTGCCGGGGGATGCACCGAATCGCCCAGCTGCGGCGGAGAATAATCCTTGGCTTGCGGTACGAAGGGGATACAGCCCCTCTACACCTTCGGGCGTTATCTCAAAGAGCGTTTCGGTGAGAGGGTGCGCAAAGTCCCGGTGGGGCTGAGCGGATTTACCTGCCCCAATATCGACGGGACTGTTGCCAAAGGGGGATGCACCTTCTGCCTCAATGAATCGTTCAGTCCCAACCTCGCCCAGAACGCCGGCAAAACCTTTCTCAACCTCAATTCACCCCACAATCCGATCCTCGATCGCCAGCTTGCCGAACTTCACCAGCAGGTCACCCGCACCCAGGAGCTTTTCCGCCGAAAAGAAAGGGTGAAGAAATTCCTGGTTTATTTCCAGGCCTTTACCAACACCTATGCCCCATTCGAGACCCTTCGGACCCTTTATGAACGGGCCCTGGCTTATCCGGGGGTCGTGGGACTGAGCATCGGGACCCGGAGCGACAGTGTTACCGATGAGACCCTGGAGTATCTGGCCGAGCTCTCCAAAGAGTATGAGATCTGGATCGAATACGGGATCCAGTCGATCTATGATGAGACCCTCCGGAGAATCAATCGCGGACACGATGCCCTCAATGTGGAACAGGCGATCAAAAAGGCCAAAGACAAGGGGCTCAAAGTCTGCGGCCACCTGATCTTCGGCCTTCCTGGTGAGGATAAGCAAATGATGCTCGATTCCGCCAAAGCTGCCTATGACTGGGGGATCGACTCGGTCAAATATCACCCTCTGTATGTAGTAAAGCAGACCCTGTTGGCCAATGAATATAAACGGGGAGAGTTCACTCCCATCACCCGCGAAGAGTATATCGAGGTACTCATCGAAGCCCTTCGCCTCAAACCCGCAGATGTAAGCATCCAACGTATGACCGCCGGAATCCAGGATGAGACACTCCTGGCCCCTGATTGGTGCGGTGAAAGCAAAAATGCCCAAATGGCTGTGATTCGCAAAGAGTTGGAAAAGGCGGGATTTTGTTTCTGAGTGCCGGGTGTGCTTGAGAATATTTGGATGAGATAATATATTTCGGGATAGACTCGAAATAGGAAGGAAGCCCCTCCTCTGCAAAGAGGAGGGGCTTTTTTATTTTGGGGGAATTGTGAAGAGTTCCCCGCAAAGTTTTTAGCTGTTGAGAAGCTCGTAGGCTTCCAGGATGTCCAGGCCGGCCTCGTTGATGCTGGTGTGGCCGATGAACTTGGCGTTACGGGCCACGGTGAGCGCCTTGTTGAAGGTCTCGGGATCGAGACCAGAGATCTTGATCGCCTCTTTGATGTTTTTGGGCAGGATACGCACTTTGCGCTCCTTGACATAGAGGTTGCCCACTTCGTGCAGCGCGTCGAGGACCCGGACTACCAGGGGGTTGAGGGCATTGCCGAAGGATTCGGGAGTGCCGCTAAGTGCCCGCTTGATGAGGTGGCCCGCTTCGGTGACGACGACACCGCCATCGGGCAGGAGCTCGACAAATCCGCGTGCCTCGAGCTTGTTGAGCCCGTAGGTGACCTCCTCTTTGAGGGTGGGGTCGAAGTCTTCGTAGAGGCTCTCGACGAAATAGCCCCGCTCGGGGAGCTTGTGCAGGATCTGCAGCTCGAAGCGGGTGATGTGGGGCTTGCGCTCCACGTTATATGCCAGGTCGGCATAGATCTCGCCCGAATGGGTGGGGGCGCCGCCGCCGACGAGGTGCTCGGCCTTGGCCGCTTCGTACCACTCCAGGTTGGGTGCGCCGAATTCGCTCTCACGGATGGTGATCGCTTTGACAGCGGGAGCGCTGATTTCGCGGAAGCCTTTCTCTTTCTGCTCTTCGAAGACCAGACGTCCCTCCGGGGTCATATCGTAATAGAGTTTGCCATCCTCACTCAGTTTGGCTTCGACGAGGCTGAAGCTCTTGAGGGTCATCAGAGACTCTTCGATCACATCCATCAGCTTCTCAAGCCAGTGGTTGCCTTTTTCGTAGAAACTCTTGAAGAGTTCTTCAACTGTGAGGGCTTCGGCGAATTTCTTCTTGAGCTCCTCTTTTTTCTGATAACCCATATCCTCATTGAGCCGGCGTCCGTAGTGCTCTTTGACCGCTTTGTACTCTTTGAGGGGGAGATCCAGCAGGTAGTGGCGGATCTCTTCGGGGGCCGGGAGCACTTCGGGGTTGGACTCGTGACGCTTCATCACTTCGTCGATGCCTCTGAGGATCTCGACATCCAACGCTTCGAGATCGAAGGTCCTGGCAGGCAGATAGGCTTGCTCTCTGAGGATATGGAGCACCTCTTCGAGGGCTTCGCCGCCGGGAAGGAGTTTGCCTTCGGCATCGATGAGGGCCAGGCTCTCCATCAGCTCTTTCTCTTTGTCGTTGAGGGCCTCGAAGCCATTGTCGAGATAGTATGCCAGCACATGCAGGTAATCTTCGCTGATCACGGCGTCATAGGGATAGGCCATATGGGTGATGGCGTTTTTGACCGCTTTGCCCAGACGGTTGAGGCTGAAGATGTCGGTATTGGGCACACTGTAGCTCAACAGCCGCATCGACTCCAGCAGCTCCGCTTCGCGTCCCTCGTAGTCCAGGCCGTTCTTCTCGGCGGGGCCTTCGGGCATGGAGACGATGAAGTTGGCCAGGTTCTGGGTGATCTCCAGCTTGGGATGGGAGTGGAGATAGATGTCGTAGAGCGCCTCGGCATAGTCGTTGAGCTTGGTGCATTCGCCGCAGTGCTCGTCACGGACTTTTTCGGCGAATCCACGCTCGGTTAGCGCCTCTTCGGCGACGGGACCGACGAAGCCGCCGTTTTTCATAGCGGCTTCGATCATCGCGATGGTTTCGCTACCGATCCAGCGGTATCCCTCTTTCCAGTTGGCGGGGATGTCCAGTTTGCCGTTTTGGATCATTTCGTCGAGGAGGTAGACGAGGTTGCGTCCCCAGTAGGAGAGGCGGAATTCCACTTTGCTGCTCCCCATTTCGAGCAGGTTGGCCAGATTGAGTTCATTGTAGGGTTCCCGCTCGGCAGCCACAGAGATTTGGCAGTGGGTTCCTTTGTTTTCTTCGCCCAGCACATTGTAGAGTGCGACAGCATGTTCTTTCTTGATCAGCATTGTTTTGCTCCTTTTGGATGTTTTGTTGAGGGTATTGTAGTGGGAAATTTGGAAAAGTCATTGCTACCCGGGTTGCATTGAGGTTCGTTTATTAGTGTATTGGTGTATTTGTTATTGGGAGAGTTGAGCGTTGAGTGCTGAGCGTTGAGAAAATGGATAGAGAATTATTAGGACAACGGATAGTATTTGTAGCTGATTTCTCAATCCAAAATCTTTCATCCGGCCGCAAGGCGGCTGGCGCTTAGGACTTCTCCTGCTCGCTTTTGGCGGCGCTGGAGAGGCCGAGGAGCATCACGCCGTCGAAGAAGAGGCTGATTCCCACCAGCAGACCCACCAACCAAAGAGTTTTGATCGGATTGGGGATGGCGGTGAAAAAGATGATGCCCAACGCCAGCGACAAGATAGAGTTGAGCAGGGCGATCCACCAGTTGGCTGCCGGGCGGAGCTTCATCGCCAACATAAAGTTGGTAAAAGCGTCCACGAAGAAGTAGGCGCTAAAGATGATTCCCAGAGCGATGACTCCCGGCAGAGGATTGACGATCAGCAGGGCACCTGTGACGGTGAAGAGCAGAAACTTCAACCAGCCCAGCCAATCTTTTTTGTTGAGCTGCCATGTCTGGATTCCGACGAGAAATCCGCTGAAGAGCAGCAGCCATCCGAAGAAGATCGCTGTGGTCATCGACATGATCTCAGGGTAAAAGACTCCTACGAGTCCGAGGATGATGAAGATGACGCCATAGATCTTCGTGTATTTACTGAATTTTTCCAGATCCTGAACGTTGTCTGTGAATTGTTTGATGTTTAACATCGCTATTCCTTTGGGACCCGGATCAGAGGGTCAGATCCATGATCCGGCCGGCACGCTCGATCAGCTCGTGGTTGACCCGGCGGCTTTCGCGGTCGATCTCTTTCATGATGCGGGCCATGACCACGAGGATCGCTCCGGTGAGTTCGGGCAGCTTGGCTTCGAGGTCAGCTGCGAGGGGATACTTCAGAGGAGGGATGGTGGTCAGATAGTTGAGCACATCCTGAACGTCGATCTCCTCTTCGAGCTTTTTGAACTCGATGATGGTCTCCTGCAATCCCTTGGTGATGGGGAGGTCGGCTTCCCAAATGATGTCACGGCCGTTGAGGTTGGCGTTGCGCTCCGCGGCGATGAGGAAGTCGACCAGTTTCTTTTCGATGATGTCGGTGATCTCTTTCGCATGCCCCTTGTCGATGTCCAGAGAGGCCGCTTTGCGGAAGAGTGCTTCGAGTTTTGTATATCCGAGTATTGCCATGGTTGATCCTTTTTCTTGTTGTTAGGTGTTTATTGCGTCATTGTAGCGGAACTTTGGGCCTTCTCGGGCCCTCATCCCTTACTTGTGAAGGGTTTTGACCGCTTTCTCTTCGAACTCTTTGAGTTTGGCGATCAGATTTTCGAAGAGTTTTTCCGCTTTGTTCTTGCCGCGGATCTCTTTTTCGATCTTCTCGATGGCTTCATTGAGCATCTTGTAGGTCGTGTCCGAAGTACTGGTGTATCCCAGAGCTTCGGCTTTTTTCAGAGCGGCTTTGGCCGCATCGAGGTACGCCAGGGCCAGTTTCTTGTCGGTTTTGGCGACTTTGCTGGCTGCGACGATGAGATCCTGTGCCTCTACGATACCCAGAGGAGTGACCACATCCACCTCGACGAAGGTACTCAGAGCCGTGGCGAGCACTTTTTGTGCCTCGGCGACCTTGCCTTCATGCAGGAATCTCGCCGCCAGTTTCAACGCGGCAGGGTAGGAAGCCAGAGGCATATTGATGGTGATGAGGTCGATTTCGTCTTTCAGAGTCTGGACGATGATCCGGGCATCCTGAACACGCTTTTTCTCCAGCAGGGCGATGGAGGTGATGACGGCATTTTCCACGTCATAGGCCGTACCGGGAAATTCGCTGACGACTACCGATGCGTTCAGAGGCAGAAGGGCCGGAGCGTTGGGATGGCTCAGGACCACTTCCATTTTGCCGATGGCTTTTTCCAGAGACTTGATGGCTTCATCTTTTTTGTTCTGGCTCAATTGCACCAGGGTCTGCTGGGTCAAAGCGACTGCTTCGACGGCCTCTTTGACGATCTTGACATCCGCTTTTTGGGCGTTGGCCCGGGCTTTGGCATTGCGTACCGCAGCGTTCTTGACGCTTTGGCTGCTCGCTTTTTGTGCGACTTGGGCTTTGGGCGCCGCTTTGGTCTCGGCGGCCGAGAGACCGCTGCTCAGCAAAGCCAGGGCAGCGACCGAAGAGAGAAGAACCTTTTTCATTTGATACCTCCTGGGTAATTTTTTGATTTTTCTACTCTGAAAGTTTAGTCTATCTCACTAATCTAGAATGCTACACAGGTAGCAAACTCTCAAAAGTCGCATCGAAAATTGCCAAAAAGCTTCAGGGGTTAAAAAGAGATAAAAAGAGAGTGTATAATAGTTGCGATCAAGCAAAAAAACGAAAAAGAGGAGTTCCTATGATTGAGTTTGTAAAAAAGATGACCGAGTGGATGCTGGAAAAAGAGGGTGAATTGGCGAAGAAGTGCGCCATCGATCCTCAGGTGATCGAGCAGCAGATCGAAAAGATCGAAGCCAAGAAAGAGGAGCTCCACCGCCAATGCCAGGAGAATGAGGAAGAACTCGAACACATCCTCACCCGGCTCAAATGGCTCAAGGCCGAAGCGCTCAAGTGTGATGTGAAACCGAACGAGAATACAGGCGGAGCGTGAGACGATGGCGAGCATTTACGGTATTTTCCATCGGAGCCTGAGAGATCTGATCCGTTGGCCGGTGTTGCGGGAAGTGCTGGTGACCGGATTGCCACTGATGCTGATCTGGCTGGCCATCGGCTGGGTCGTCTGGACCCCGTTGCTGCATGTGAGCACCTGGATCATCAGTTGGGTCCCTTTCAGTATCGTCAAAGCCAACGGAGCCCTGTTGATCCTCTTTTTGATCTGGGCTCTGGCGGTCCTGGTCTCCTATGCGTTCATTACGGCAATGATCGCTCCGATCTTCTTCCGGAAGATGAAGCGGGGGTATTACTACTACTCTTTTGGCGTGCTGTTGTTGCTTGCCGCCGGATGGGCCTGGCTCATCATCGCCAACTGGGGGCTTCTCAACAAAGCCATCGCCGACAAACTCCTGGTCTGGCTCCCCTTTCAGACGGTGGCGGAGGGGAGTGCGATGCTGCTCAACTTCTACATCCTCTACGGCTTTTACATTTTGAGCCTCTTTCTGGTCCTTTCGTTGTTCCGGAAAGATTTTCTCGAAACGGTCCGCGAGATCAATTACCCCGATTATGAACCTCCTGTCGAGAAGATCAAAACGCACCACGGGACGGTGGCGCTGCGGGATGCCGCACTTTTCGTGCTCCTGACGGTACTGCTCTTTCCCCTGCTGGTGATCCCGATCGTCAATGTCCTGATCCAGCTCTTCCTTTGGGCCTGGCTCTACCGGGACGCCACCTTCCGGGGAACCTGTCGGCTCTACTGCACCCAGGAGGAGTTCACCCGGCTCAAACAGCATCGTTTCGTCATCTGGAGCATCGCCTTTTTCGCTTCGATGCTCAACTTCGTGCCGATCATCAATATGTTTACTCCCTTTTTCGTCCAACTGGTCCTCTTCCACTGGATTATGGCCGAAAAGGGCATTGCTCCGGCTTCCGCGGATGAGCGCGAAGAGATCGAAAAAGGACTGGAGGCGAGTGATGGAGAGTGAAGAAAAAAAGAGGGTCATCATCTCCGGGCTGGATATCCCCTTTTGGGATCTGGTCTGGTTTATGGTGAAATTGGCGCTTGCCTCCTTCCCCGCGGTCTTTATCCTCTATCTCTTTGTGGTCTTGTTTACGATGCTTTTCGGAGCGGTGAGCGATCTTTTCATCCCCGGATTCGGGATGGTTCACTGATTCTGGGCATTGTGCCTTGTGATCATTTGTGTCCGGAGGGCGCATTTTTGCCCTCTTGTCGGAATATGGTATATACTGCGTAAAACCCGTAATTTATTAGGAGATAGAAGATGATGCGACGTCTTTTGGCACTCTGTAGCGAAGTGGAGCAGGCTCCCGAGCTGATCGGGAAGACCCGCGAACTCTCCGATCGATTGAAGGCCGGTGTGACCCTGGTCTATGTGAAGGAGGAGGGGCTTTTTGAACTGCCGATCTACGAAGGCAGGGAAGAGAATATGGAAGCGGTGCGTGAGCATCTGGAGGAGCTGCTCCGCAAAGAGGGGCTCGAGGAGTGGGCACTGCTGATTTACGAGAATGATCTGGTTGACCACGCCGTGCTGGAGTCGGATCGGGAAGATTCCCTCCTAATCGTCGCCAATCAGCACGAGGAGCTCGGCAAACTTTTGCAAAAGAGTGACCGTCCCCTCTATGTCATCGTGCCCGAAGCGGAGCACCATCCTGTCAAGGGACTCTATGTCCCCGATGTCGTGGGGGATCCCGCTCCCTGCTTCCATATGGTGAAGCGCCTGGAGCCAAAAGTGGGCTGGGAAGCCTATATGGATTATCAATTCTTCCCTTCAGCCGATGATGCGATGATCGATCCGGTCATGGGGACTATGACTCCCGAGATCCTTATCCAGGAGGAGTCTCAGGTCATCGAGAGTACCCGGGAGCGTTTCGAAGCCTTTTGCAAGGCGGAAGGGATCCCAGGGCATTTTGAGATCGGCGAATCGGGGATCGAGCAGGATGTTCAGGACGCACTGGAGCGCAGCGGAGCCGATCTGCTGGTCTTCGCCCCGACGGACAGGGAGACGATCCTGGCCGAGGGGGCCAAGGGCCTTTTGGCAAATACCGATGTGGATGTGTTGGTCTGCTTTCAAGTGAGGGCGGCCTCTTTGGAGCTTTAGGTCCCGCAGATGAGAGAACGCCTCAGAAGCGCGGCCCGAAGAGCCGCGGAGAATCCCGTATTGCGCCAGAGCGCCCGCTCCCTCAAACCCACTCCCAATCTCTGGGGAATACTGGGAGTACTCTTTTTCTTCATCCTTCCCGAGGTCATCGGATTTTGGCGGGGAAAAGCCATCGCCCAGTGGGCCCATGCCCGGATGCTTCAGGAACCCGACTTTATGGGGCGCAAAGTCTACTGGATTTTGGAGAAGCTCTTCGAAGACGGCGGCAGCTGGGTCAATCTGGGGATCGGGATCGCTCTGCTGGTCTGGATCTTTTATGAATGGCGGCACTGAAGCCTCGGTAAATTCTCCAACCGGGCAGTGTCGTTTCCGACCGCTTCGATATGGATAATTTGCCCCTTTTCTCCCATATCCTTCTGCTATAATCTTTACAATTTTTATTACCACACCAAGGGATGGCTTTTGATAAAAGATCCTGCCTTCAAAGCCGCGTTGAAAGCCTCGATGCCAGTGCTGATGGGCTACAGCGTCCTGGGCTTCGCCTTCGGTTTGTTGATGCGCTCTCAGGGCTATGCCTGGTATCTGCCGGTGGCGATGTCGCTGCTCATCTATGCCGGGACCCTGCAGTTTCTGGCTCTGGAGTTTTTTCGGGCCAAGGCGGGGATGTGGGAAATTTTCGTCGCGTCGATCTTCATCAATATCCGTCAAGCCTTCTACGGACTCTCCCTGCTCAAGCAATTCCAAAAGACCGGCCGTTTCAAACCCTATCTGATCTTCGCCCTCACCGATGAGACTTACGCATTGATGACCACTCTGAAGCCCGATGCCAGGATCGATCAGAGGCGTTACTACTTTTACCTGGCGGCACTGAATCAGAGCTACTGGGTTTTGGGCACGGTGGCCGGGGTGCTGGTGGGAGGCGTAATGCGTTTCGATACCCGGGGGCTCGATTTTTCCCTGACGGCCCTTTTTGTGGTGCTGGCTATGGAGCAGTACCGTCAGCGCAGAAATCTCCTTCCCTTTCTGATCGGAGCGGGCGCTTCCCTGGCGGCTATGGTGCTGGTCAGCCGCGACCGGATGCTGATCACCGCCATCGGCCTGGCGCTGCTGGGGATGCTCGCTTTGCGGGGGAGATTGAATGAGGATGAGGAGGCTGAGGGTGGAACAGGTGAATGAAGCATGGATCTGGCAAGCCGTCTTCGTCATGGCCCTAGCCAACCTCCTTACCCGTGCGGCTCCTTTTCTCTTCTTCTCCCGGCACCGTCCGCCCAGGCTCGTGATCTTTATCGAGCAAAATTTTCCGCCGGTCATTCTGACGATCCTGATCCTCTATACCCTCAGCGGCGTCGATCTCACCCAGGCCCCCTACGGGATCAGGGAGCTTTTGGGGATCGCGGTGACGGTTTTGCTGCATTGGAGATGGCGGAACTATTTGGTTTCTATTTTCGGTGGGACGGCTTTTTATATGGTATTGGTGCAGGGGGGTTGAAGCGGGTTTGATACTTGAGCCCTGTCAGTCATTTTTTTGAAGACGTAGTTAAAAGATCCATAATCGTATCGTACACTTCTTCTAGCCGTGAAAGTTCCCATGGGATATGCAGGCGATAAACGGGGAGCGACTCTGCCATTTTGGCGAAATAAAAAAAACGTTGGATTTTGGTGAATTCAAAGGGGGCGAAGGGTGTATAGTGAAGAACTTTATATTTTTCGATTCCTATCAGCTTCTCGACGGCAACGGGGGCATCGGGTGAGGCCTTTTGGAGGCTAAAGAGGGCGGTGATGGGTAAAGGTTTCCGTTTGAAATTTTCCACCCTTTTGCCCAGGGTTTCGGCTTTTCTAAAAGGCCGCAAAAAAGGGTAGGAAGGGATGGCATAGTAGTCGGAAGCCTTTTGAAGTATCCCCAGAGTGTCATCTGAGAGCAAGGCATGCCCCCTCCGAACGAAGTAGTCTGTCAGCGTAGACTTTCCCCCGTAGGAGAATGCTGAGAAGAGGAGTGCTTTTTCGTTTATTTCTACAGAACCAACGTGTAAAATATGATAAATGCCTTCCAGCTCAAGTATCTGAGGTAAAAAAGTGTGATAGACCCAATAGCGCAAGCGCTCGGGAGTGAAGGCTTGATGAGGAATGTATTCAATACTATGTGTTTTGTGCCGCCACATCAGTGTCAGCACTCCTTCCACTTCAATCCCCCAGTCGATGTTCTTTTTTTCCGTTTGATCGAAAGAGACGGTGCTGAGATAGCGGAAGGATCTTTTCTGACTCTCTACCTTTTCACTGACATAAGGGGCTTGCAGCTTTTTCTTACCGCTTCGGTATATACGGATATACCGCTGATCGTCGTAAGCCGTAATGGGTAAATCATACGCTTCATTGAGCTGGGGCTCTTCTTCAAATAGGATATGGTGGCCAAAAACAGATGTCATATTCTTATATTCTTTATAATCCATTTGTAATCGTTTAAAAAATAAATCAATTTCTTGATAATTTAAAGCTCAATTCTATTGAATTTTATATGTTGACCGTATTATAATATGAATATTTCAGACAGGAAGGGGATTCATAATGCCAGAGAAAAAGATGGACTCTTTTGTTGAATCTAAAAAGGAAAAGGTTGAAGGTTCGGAGCGTAGAACATTTATTAAAAAAGCGTTCTACTCCACTCCTGTACTGGTGGGACTGGGTCAAATGGTCAAACCAAGCTCTGCCCATGCGGATAGTACGACAATCCCCCCGCATCCGGATCGATAGAAAGGAAATGGTATGAAGATGACACTCAAATATGCTACGGTACTCCTCCTTTCGGGCACACTTTCTTCATTGAACGCGGCACCGAGTTGTCTCGAAGTCTGGGGAAGTGGACTGGAAGCAGGCTCTGACAACTCGACTGCCTTCGATTTTGATACGAACTCCCCTATACCGCGGCTCTATGACTGGGTCAACTGCAGGCTCATAGGTAAGGACAAAAGTGGTGATATGGAGTGCCGCGACAGCAATAACAATATTGTAGCCAACGTCGATGTCACCGGTTATGAACGCACGACGATCAGTGATTCCACTCCAGGCGGTGAAGACCTGGTGGTCAACGAGAACGAGACGCTGACTCTGACACCGGGGCAAACCTATGACTATAATTCGATTCAAGTAAGTGAAGGTGGAAAAATTTTAGTGGGCTCCGGTAACGGAGTGGTGTATATCCGCGTAAGCGGCGATGTCAAACTCGATAAGAATGCATTTATCAACTGCAGCTCATATCCGGGCAACGACGGAGACACCAACGGTTTCGGCGATCCTCAGAAACTGGTGATATACACCAATGGTCAATTTCAGTTTGGAGGGGAGCAGGCTTGTATCTCAGGGTTTGTATATGCCAAGGGCAAGATAGATTTCAATGATGATGCTCGGGTAATGGGGTCTGTCTCAGCGGACTATTTCGACAATGTCAAATCGGGGACCGAAATCCATGAAAGACAGCCAAGCGGTGACTTCTCGCCACTCTGTGAACCGGGAGCTGCGGCGGAAGACGGTTGGCATTTTGTAGGTATACCCGCCGATACCTCGGCTGATTCCGCGACGGTGGATGACATTTTTGGGGATAATTTCGGGACACTCAGATATTCGACGAGCGGGCCCGGCTGGACTTTATACCGTCGTGACTTTAGTACAACGGACAATAGCAGCAGTTATACGACAATGGATATTAACGATACGCTTGAGACAGGCAGGGGCTATTGGCTATATACTGATACCAAGCGCATATGGGATGTGGAACGTGCAAGCCCAATAAACTGGAACATTGCCAAGGGAACGGATGGCTGCCAATCTGATAACGGCTGTATCGAATATCGCCTGCCCGTGCCAGTCCAGGATTGCGCCACAGCACCGGCCTCGGATCGGTTCAGGAACGTGATGGTCGGTTATCCGGGTAAAAGCAATGCGGATTGGAAAGATTACCGTTTCCTTCTCGATGGTTCAACAGTATATACCCCCTCTGAGGCAGAAACGGCGGGTTATGCCCTGAAAAAGATCCACCAGTATGACAGGGCGGCGGATGACTATACCACCTGTGACGATACCGATCAAACACCGGGCGCCTGTGTCACCAAGCCTTGGGAAGGGATATGGGTACAGGTCGAATGTGGTACGGCGGGACATACACTCGATCTTGTCATTCCCAACGGAGGAGCACAACAATGAAACGATACAGCAAAATATTGACCCGATCCATAGCGGCGACAAGTTTAATCGCTCTGATGACGAGTTCGCTGGAAGCCAGACTTCAGACCGGTCCTATCGTGAATCACGAGGTTCAACAACATAGAATCGAAAGGTTGGCAAAACACAAAAGAGTCAGAGTCGGGGCTATGTGGGCAATGACACTCTATGCCGAAGATGCTGACAGCAAACTCAAAAGCGTAGAGACGCGATTCGGTCAGATCAAAAAGGCCAAAAAGGGTGTCGATGCCTATGATCAGGAATCCTTTCCCAGTTGGCCGAAGCTCGCCGTCAATTTCGAGGCTGATGGACCCGGGAGCAAATATAAGGGAGACTACCATAACATCACGAGATGGAGAGGTGACGAATGGAATTTCGTCGTAACTTCCAGCGATGTCAACAGAGCCGTAACGCTTCGATGGTCTGAACTCCAGAAAGTGGTATTGCTCAAAAGTAAAGCTCAACCAAGACCCTACAAACGCATCGAAGCACCCGGAGCCAGAAAACTTCGCCGACTGCTGCTTATCGATCTCAAGACCGGTGAAAAGATCCCTGCTGTGATCGACGGAAAGCTGCAGAGCTATACGTTCAATATGGAGGGGGAAAAGACTCGTAGATTCAAATGGAAGTTTCTTTCGGTTAGAGAGTATTTCAAAAGTAGAAGATTGGCCCATCGTAATATGAGAGCAAAACGCAGATTGGAAAAGATATACGCCAAAGAGCTCGCAAAAAGCCTAAGAGCGGAAAAGAGAGCGAAGAGGCACTCGTCACATCATACTCCTCCACCGGCTGGAAAGAAAGAGATTATTGAAGAGTAGTCTCTTTACTCTCGGATAAAAGATTATATTTCTCCTCCATTAAAAATCCCCAATCCTTCCCTCAGCGGCGTCGATCTTACCCGGGCCCCCTACGGGATGAGGGAGCTCCTGGGGATCGCGGTGACGGTTTTGCTGCATTGGCGATGGCGGAACTATTTGGTCTCTATTTTTGGTGGGACGGCTTTTTATATGGTTTTGGGGCAGTGGGGTTGAGAATGGGATCGAAGAATAACCGGTCTCACTTCTCCCCAAAAAGCCTTCGCTCTTTTTCGGGGCGGAAGGTGAACCAGGCCCACAGCACCGTGCCGTAGACGAAGATCGAAAGGATCACTACGCCGACGGTGACCGATTCGAAGAGTTCCCGATGGGGGTAGTCGGCGGGGATCATATGGACCAGGATGATCGAGAGGGCTCCCTTCATTCCCGAGAAGGTGAGGATGAACCACCCCTCGGCACCCACCGGTTTGATGGCGGAGAGCTTTTGGCCGAACCAGGCGAATTTGGCCATGGAGAGGGCGCGAATGAGGGTGGTGGCGACAAACATCGCCAGGATTTCCCTCCGATATTCCCAGAGCTTGTGCAGGTCCACCATCTCCGCCAGCACGAAGAAGATCACCACCGCGGCGATGTAGCCGAATTCGCTGGCCATCTCATAGATATACTCCAGCCGCTCCCGTGTCGTGGCCAGGACCCCCTCCAGACGGAGGCGTTGGACGAAGCTGCGCCGTTTGCGCTCGAGTTGTCGCTCTTCGATTTCGATATCCCGGTCGATCCAGGCTTTGGTGGAGACGATGGCGACGATGAGGGTCAGGATGCCGCTGAGGTGGAAATGCTCGCCCAGCAGATAGGCGGCGTAGGCTTCGATGACGAAGGTGAAGAGCTCTCCGCGTTTGTCGGAGTAGAACTTCATCAGCCAGTAGAATCCGTAGCCAAGCCCCAGACCGATGAGGGTGCTGAAGGCGAAGACCCTCAGCGCTTCGAGGGCGGCGTCGTCCGCTTCGATGGAGCCCTGCATCATCCAGGGCAGGCCGATGAAGAAAAAGGCGATGACGGCGGTGGCGTCGTTGCCCAGGGATTCGCCCTCGATGAGGACTTTGACATCGTGGGCTACCCCTTTGAAGCGGGAGAGGACCGATTGCACACTCACGGCGTCGGTGGCCATATTGATGGCGAAAAGCGCCACATAGCCTCCCAGGGTGATCTGGGGAAAAAGATCGAAGGCGTAGAGGCTGGCTCCGGCGATGATGGAAAGGGCCACCGCTACCACCGCCAGGTAGAAGATCCCCCAGCCATGCCTTTTGAGGTCGGCGAACTTCAGATGCAGGGCATCCCCCATAAAGATCAGCGGGATACAAAAGAGAATGACGCTGTCGAAGTGCTCTTTGAGATCGATGGGGATCGCGGCGGGGAAGTAGTGATAGACCAGATAGGAGCCCAGCAGGAGCAGAAAGACCGAAGGGATCCTCAGCCGCAACGCCAGGGCATCAGCGAGGACCACGAGGGAGAGAATGGTGATCAGGACGATCTCAGGGGCGAAATGGTGCATCAGCTATTTTCCTTTTGCTTGGAGTTGCGTAACGATACCCGAAGGGGGCTGAAAAAGCTAGAGCTTCGGCAGGTCGATGCAGATTCGGTAGAGCTCGAATCCCAGAGGGTCTTGGCCCATTGGATCGTCCCCGCCCAGCTCACGTATCTTGCCCTCTTTCTGACCGATTAGATGATAGTTGAGGCAATAATATTCATTCTCCACAGCAGGCTCGAAGCTGAAGTGCAACTCCAGTGGTTCGTAAGAGGAGCTTGAGCTGCTTTCGGCTTGGAGAATGGGGTAGGGGGCGGCGATTTTCTTTCGTTTCTTAGGCGTGTGGATTGGAGTGCCCTTGGGGATGAAGCGCACCTTTTCAAAGCCGCTGCGCTCAAGAACGTGAATAGGATATTTCGATGGGGCCAGGGGCTGGGGGAAGCCGAAAGTGAGCCGGAGCTGGCGGTAGTCCCGGCTTGGAGTGAATGTCGCTTTTACTTCTACCTGTTTTCCTTTCTGTTCCAGATCCAGGATGAGCTCATCCGCATCATTTTCTCCCAGAGTGATTTTTCGGTGGACTTTCGGGGGCTGGAGATGGATTGGCCGGGTCAGGGGTATTAGGGCGGCATTGGGGGCGGTTAGGGGGCGCAGGGCGTAGTAGGGGATGGTCCAGACACTGTAGCCGTAGACGTAAGCCCTGGCTTCATAAGGGCTGTAGAGGGCCAGAAGACCCTTTTCGGTGACCGCCAGGTTCTCAGGGATTACGAAGCCCTCGGCGATCCAGCCGTAATCCTCCAGCGGTTCGTCGGGCAGGAGTCCCGCTTTGATGCGGAAATACTTTTCGGCCACTTTGGCAAAGGCCTTTTCCCGTCCGGGACCGATCAGGTCCGCGAGTTTCAGCTCTTTGCCGTCCTTTTCCCGAAAGAGGCGCAGCTCCACGGAGCTGTTGGGGTGGGCGCCCCCCGTGTAGCCGTAAAGATAGGCCTCCAGCGTCACGATCCCGGCGACATAATCATAGAATTCCAGGGAGGTCTGCTGAATCCATTCGGGAGCGCCGATCAGATCATCGGGATCGACATCGGCGAGGAGCTCACGCGGCTTGTCCTCGTTATAGCCGGACAAATAATAGGCGTTGAAGCCCTCGACGATGCGCCGCAGGGAGGGTTTGAGAATGGCGCTGTCGATAAGGTCAATCTTTTTAGTATAGCAAAGCTTCGCTTTTTTGCCCTGGACGCAGGTGCTCTGTTTTAGGGTGCGGCTTTTGAGCCGATAGGAGGATTGGGGGAGATCCCCGTCCATCGCCTGCAAGAGCCCGCCGAAGAGTAAAAGGGAGATCAGGGGAATTAAAAGGCTTTTTATCATTGGGCACCTCCTATGGATCAAAGAACTTTCTCCACCGCACCGCCCCGGCGGGAGTCGGCTCCGCCCTCGAAACGGCCGGTGACGGCGTTGACCCCGCCGAAAAAGAGGCTCTTCTCTTCGAAGAGGGTGGTCTTGTAGCGGGCATTGACCGCTTTGACGATCTCGGGGTCGTAGCCGGGTTCGAAGAAGACTTCTTCTTTTTCGTAATGGACCCTCGGGGCATCGACGGCTTCCTGGATTCCTTTGCCGAAGCGCAGGGTGCGTTCGATCACTTCGGTGATGGCGCTGCGGATGCGGTTGGAGCCGGCGCTGCCCAGGATGAGCACCGGTTCGTTTCCTTCGTCGAAAGCCATCGTGGGAGCCATCATCGAGGGGAGCCGCACTCCCGCGGGCCAGCGGAAAAATCCGTGGGGGTTGAGATCCTCTTCGCCCAGCATATTGTTGAGCATGATCCCCGCGCCGTGGACGACGATGCCGCTTCCTTCGCCATTGGTGGAGGTGACCGATGCGGCATGGCCCTCACGGTCGATGACACTGATGTGGGTGGTGTTGCCCCAGAGGTTCAGACGGCTCTGGAGGCTCAGGAGGTAATGGGCGAGCAGATCGCCGTTGTCCAGGATATCGCGCAGTGCCTCATCGTGGAGGTGGGGGTCCACGTGGGTCCGGCGAAACTCCGCCGTTACCGCCATCGCTTCGATGAGGTCCCGCACATACTCCAGGGTGTAGGAGCTTCGGGCTTTGGAACCCTCCAGCATTTTGAGGGTAAAGGCGATGAGGATGCCCCCGGCGGAGGGGGGAGGGTTGGTGGCGATTCGGTAGCCCCGGTAATCGAAACTGAGGGGCTCACGCAACCGGACTTGGTAATTTTCCAGATCCTCCCGGCGCAGGAGGCCGCCGTGCTCCCGATAGTAGCGGTCGATCTCCGCGGCGATCTCCCCGCGGTAGAAGAGATCGGCTCCCTCTTTGGCGAAGGCTTCGAGAAAGTCGGCGTAGTCGGGATTGCGAACGATCTTTTGATGATCGATCAGCTCACCGTCCGGGGCGAAGAGGGCCTGGGAGCCTCCGGTGGAGCGGAGGATCGGCTCGAGAAGTTTGACAAAGCTCGCCTGCAGTTGGCTGAGCCGGATCCCCTCCCGGGCATACTCCACCGCCGGGGCGATGACCTGCTCCATACTCAGCCGCCCCCGTTCCCGGTGGAGCCGGTCGATGCCGGCGATCATTCCCGGTACGGCTGTGGAGCCCGCACCAATATGAAACTCCTGCACCGCTGTGCCGAAATCGACGTAGATGGGGAAAAAGTCGGGCTCTTCGACCCGCTGGGGCGGCACATCCACAAAAAAATCGTAGAGCAGAGGCTTTGTCCCCGGAGAGTGGGCCAGGAGGAAGCCTCCCCCGCCCAGGCTGGTAAGCATCGGTTCCGCCAGAGGAGCCGCCAGCATCGCCGCACACGCCGCATCGAAAGCATTGCCCCCTTCTTGGAGGATCCGTGCCCCCGCTTGTGCCGTCAGCCGATCTCCTGCCGCAATAATCCCTTTCATTCCACTCCTTTTTTTATGTTTTTCGAATCATACAAATAAATTTCTAGTTACTAGTTACTCGTTTCTAGTTACTCACTCAATTAGCTCTTCTTCGATCACCTTTTTGAAGTCCCCTGTCTCTTCATAAATACGACGGAGTTTACGGGCGATAGTCTCCCGCTCGATGAGCTCGTGTAGGGCGGGGACATCTTGCTGGGTGCCCAGGGCTTGGAAGGAGCCGGAGCGTTCGATCTGATCCACCAGCTCGTGGGCCTTTTGGCGAATGCCGACGACCCGGTCCCCTTCGATGAAATTCCCCTTCATCCCGTGGCGGGCGGCATTCCATTTGTTCTGCTTGGCGATCTGGGTAAAGATGCGCCCCACGGGATATTGGGTGATGTGATGGAGCAGGCCCTGATAGAACATCACGATAAGTCTCAGGCGTTCCCGGTCGTAAAAAGCGTCACAGACCCGCAGCTCTACCGTGCCGAAACCCTGATGGATCCGTACATCCCACCAGACATCCTTGGCACTCTGGATCGTGCCGGTAGTGTAGAGCTGTTCCATCAGTCGGCAATAGGCGGGATAGCTGTCGAAGTATTCGGGGATGCCTGCCCTGGGGAGGCGTTCGAAGATCTTGGTGCGGTAGGATTGCAGGCCCGTATCTTCTCCCAGATGAAACGGAGAGTTGGCCGAGAGGGCCAGAAAGATGGGCAGATAGGCGATGGTGGCGTTGTAGGCGCGGATGGCGGCTTCGTCGGTGGGCATCGCCACGTGGATGTGGAGCCCACTGATGAGGAAGTTGCGCAGGACGATCTGCAGCTCTTCGGCGAAGGCGTCATAGCGGGGGTCTTCGAAACGTTCGTTGTCCTCTTTGCGCTCGAAGGGATGGGTGGCCAGGGCGGCCAGGCGGATCCCCTCCTTTTCGCCGATGCGGGTAAGTTCGTGGAGTGCTTTCATCACAAAATCCGCTGCCTCTGTGGGGTTTTGGCAGACGGGGGTGACGATCTCCACCATCGATTTGAGCAGCTCTTTGTGAATATTGGGGCGCAGGTTTTCGGGAATATTCTCGAAGAGGTAGGGAGAGCGGTTGGCCGGCTTCATCGTGGCGGCGTCGATGAGCCGCACCTCCAGTTCCACTCCCAGGCTCCAGGGGGTATCGGGATGAAAGATCGTGGGATCGCAATGGCCGGCCATATTCGCTCCTTCCTCACTCTATAGGAATGATTTTAGCGAAAAGAGAGCTTTTTATTAATGGAGAATTGAGAATGGAGAATGGAAGACAAAATAATGAGGAGTGAGGAGTGAGTAACCGAGCAATGGAGAATGGAATGATGGAGAAATAAAATCTCTTAACGCGCAATACTCAATGCTCTCCGGAAAGATAGAGTTGATTTTTTGAAATGGAATGTGAAGAAGATCGTTAAAAGAAAAGGGGCAAAGCCCCTGCTTTAGCAGCTGTAGGTGGAGCTGAATTCGAAGGCGGTAGGCCGGGCTTCGTCAGGCCAAACCTGGGTTTCGAATTTGTAGTGCTGATAAGTATCGACGAAGAGCTCGGTAAAGACCGGCTGGAGGAAGTCGTGATCCTTGATCAGCGCTTCGAGGCCCTCGCGGAGAGTGTGGGGCATCTGGGGAATGTTTTTCTCCCGGATCTCGTCAAGGGTGAGCTCGAAGAGGTCGATATCCATAGGCCCTACAGGCTCATATTTGTTTTTGATTCCGTCGATTCCCGCCATCAGCAGCGCGGAGAAAGCGAGGTAGGGGCAGGCGCTGGAGTCGGGGAAGCGGGTCTCGATCCGGGTCGCCATTTCACCGGCACCATAGGGGATCCGGCAGGCAGCGGAGCGGTTCTGGCTGGAGTAGGTCAGAATGCTGGGCGCTTCGAATCCGGGGATGAGCCGCTTGTAGGAGTTGGTGGTGGCGTTGGTGAGGGATGCGACGGCATGGGCATGCTTGAAGACTCCGCCGAGATAGTGAAGGGCGGTTTCGCTGAGGTTACCGTATTCACCCTCTTTGTAGAAGAGGTTTTTGCCGTCTTTCCAGAGAGACTGGTGGACGTGCATGCCGTTTCCGTTGTCGCCGTAGAGGGGCTTGGGCATGAAAGTAGCTGTCTTGCCGTTGAGGTGGGCGACCATCTTGACGACATACTTGTATTTCTGGACATTGTCGGCCGCTTCGATCAGGTTGCCGAACTTGATCCCGATCTCACCCTGTGCCTGGGCGACTTCGTGGTGGCCGAGGACGACCTCCAAGCCGATCTCTTCCATTACCTGCATCATCTCGGCTCTGAGGTCTACCATAGAGTCGGTGGGCATGGTGGGGAAGTATCCTCCCTTGGTGCCGGGGCGATGACCGATGTTGGGCATATCTTCGTAGTTCTTGTCGTAGCTCCACTCACCCTCGTCGGAGTCTACTTCGTAACCGGAACGGTTGATTCCGGTCCAGATCCGGACATTGTCGAAGATGAAAAACTCATTTTCAGGCCCAAAGTAGGCTTCGTCGGCGATCCCCTGCTCTTTCATATACTGCAGCGCTTTTTTGGCGATGGAGCGGGGGCACTTCTCATAAGGCTGCCCTTTGTAGATATCGAAGACGTCACAGATGACGACGATGGTAGGATCGGCGGTGAAGGGGTCCAGGAATGCGGTGGGAACGTCGGGCTTGAGAATCATATCGGACTTCTCGATCGGCTGCCAGGCATCGACGGAAGAGCCGTCGAAGGGGATTCCGTTTTCGAGCATTCCCTCATCGATCGCACCCAGGCGGTAGGTGATGTGGTGCCACGCCCCTTTGATATCGGTGAAGCGGAAGTCGACGAACTCGACTTCGTTGTCTTTGCAGAACGCGAAGAACTCTTCAATATTGTTGACAAATTTACCCATAGGTAATCCTCCTGAAAAATTGATGGCTTCATTATACTCCCACTCTCTGAGAAAAAGGAAAGGGGAACTGCCTAAATTTTAAGCAGTCATTTCGCTTTACTTCAGAGCCGTGGAGATCATTTGCCTAAAATTTCAGCAGGCGGCGTTCTCTTCGGTGAAAATCGGCCGCCTCGCTGTATCCGGCTTTCCGGGCCAGGGCGTGCAGTTGGCCCATCTTGTAGCCTACCTGCTCCGGTTTGTGGGCGTCGGAGGCGAAGGTGATTGGGATTTTCCGGTCGTGGGCCATACGGAGCAGGTCGAGGGATGGGTAAGCCTCCGCGACCGGTTTGCGCCAGCCAGCGGCGTTGAGTTCGAGCGTCATATCCGCAGAGGCGATGGCGTCCAGGGCCCCCTCGGCCAGGGTTCGGATGTCGGAGCGGGGTTTGTAGTTGAAGACTTTGATGAGATCAAGGTGCCCGACGATATCGAAGAGGCGGCTTTGGGCCATCGCCTCGACCGCTTCGAAATATTCCCGCCAGATGGTATCGAGGTCGGCATTTTCATATTCACCGATGAATTCGGGATTGTCAAAGCCCCACTCGTCGATGAAATGGACCGAGCCGATGAAGTAATCCACCTCGGCGTTCAAAACCCGTTCGTCCATATGCCCGGGGAGGTAATCCACCTCATAGCCCAGGCGCAGGGTGATCTTGTCTTTGTAGCGCTCGGCCGCTTCCCGTACTTCTTCCTCGTAGCCGCTCATCTCTTCGAAAGCCATACGGTATTTTTCGTCGAAATCCATCGGGGCGTGGTCGGAAAAGCCGAAAATGTAGATCCCTTTGGCAAGGGCCGCTTCGATGTATTCGTCGATACTTCCTTCGGCGTGGTTGCATCGGGGTGTATGGTTGTGCAGGTCGATGGTCATAGTTCGCCTTTTCGAGAAACTTCAATGATTGGAGATTACCCAATTTTTAGGGGAGGGGCAAGGGAATAATCGAGTCGGGTGCTCCGGGCTGTGGCTTATGAGGGGAGATTGGATAAGATTTGGCTCAAAATAGAGAGGAAAAGGATGCTGACCGATGGATAGAGAACTCTTTGCAATTTTCGGGAATCCCGTGGCCCACTCCCGCTCACCGCTGATGCACAACTATACTTTCCAAACCCTCGACTACCCTGCCTGCTATGGACGCTATCGGCTGGAAGAGGGGGAACGGCTGAGGGAAGTATTTTTGAAGTTGGGGCTGAAGGGGGCCAACATCACGGTTCCGCATAAAGAGCACGCCTACCGGGCCTGCGATGAATTGGACGATTTCGCCCGAAAAGTGGGGGCGGTCAATACCATCGTCCTGCGCGATGGAAAGCTCCACGGCTACAACACCGACGCTCCCGGCTTTTTGCGGGTCGTAGAAGAGTTCGGCGGGGGCAAAAGGGTGCTCTTCCTCGGAGCGGGCGGTACGGCGGCATCGACGGCGATGATTTTGAGGGAAGCGGGCTATGAGGTGACAATCCTTAACCGCAGCGCAGGGAGGCTTGAGTCTTTCAAGGAGCAGGGTTTCGCCGCCTATACCTGGGAAGAGTTTGCCCCCGGAGCGTATGACCTGATCGTCAATATGAGCTCCGCCGGATTGGAGGATGAGAGCCTCCCGGCGCCGAGAGAGATCCTGGAACCACTATTGCGCCGCGCGTCGGGAGCCCTGGATGTGATTTACGGCAAAGAGACTCCCTTTTTGCGTCTGGCCCGCTCTCTGGGGGTGCGGAGCAAAGACGGAAGCGAAATGCTCCTCTACCAGGGAGTGATCGCTTTCGACTATTTCACCGAAGGGCATTTTGATCTCGAAAAGATAGAAAAGGCTATGCGGGAGAGTTTCTTTCTGGATTAAAAAGTTCCGACTCCCAGATGGAGGCAGAGTTTTTGTTCCACCTCTTTGAGCTCCCGGGGAGTCAGGACAGTCAGGCATCGGCTCAGATCGATGCGGCTGAGATCCAATGTGCAGAGTTCGTTGATGCATATTTCGCTGTCTTGAAGCAGATGGTCCCTTGCCTTGAGGACCACCCGCAGGGAGCCTCCGCTGATCCAGCTTGTCAGAGGAAGGAGGGTTACCCCTTTGAAAGCCACTTTGTCGATAACTCTATTGGCGATATCGTTTTGAATGATCAGTGCAGGCCGGACCTTGCCAAATTCACTGTTGTATTTCTTTCCGAAATTAACCAGATAGATTTCGCCTCGTTTCATCGACCGAGATCCTCCGCCACACTTTCAATCTCCAAAAACTCTTCATAAGCTTCCTCGTTGAGCGCTTGGGCATTTTCCAGCAGGTAGAGCTCCTCTTCGAGTTTGCTGCGAAGCTGTTTATAGAGGGCATAAGGAATGACGACACTCTTGGCGATATGCCGCTTGGCGTCTTCGATCAGGGTTACTTCGGTAGCGTTGGTTACGATCGACGGCTTCTTCACTACGTCACTTACGGTGATATATTTCATCGTTTTACCTTTTTATTCTTTGTATATATTATACCATTATTTATGTTTTTCTTTGAGGATCCCGGAGAGAGGATAGAGCTGCGGGATCTCGCCCTTTT